>JAFSMP010000027.1 GCA_017447875.1 Paludibacteraceae bacterium
CGGCTAATATCAAAGCACCGAAATAGGACGGGAACGTAACGCCTGTCTTGGCAAGTGCCCAACTGAGCAACGTACCGCCTGCCATAGCCAACAGGATCCAATAACTCGCCTTCGCATACTGCTGGAACTCCTGTTCGTTGGAACTGATACGCTTGGCGCGTCCTTCGGGAGATGCCTCGTCACTCTCGATACCCGCCATCGCCGGGTCGATCTCATCATCTTTCGGCTGCTTCTGTTCATGAGTCAGTTTCTTGCGGATCATAAACTCCGCCATCGGACCGCCGATCATCGAACCGGCAATGAGTCCGAACGTAGCCGCTGCCATACCGATGGTGCCGGCGCCTTGCAGTCCCAGGTTCTCCAGCACTTGAGCGAAACCGCCTGCCGTACCGTGACCGCCGGTCATGGAGACACTGCCGGCTGCTATGCCCAGCAGCGAATTGACGCCCATGAGTTTCGTGATTCCCCACGGCATCAGGTTCTGCAGCGTGATGATCAGTACCAGCAGCACCAACATGATACCCAAAGCTTTACCGCCTTGTTTGAGTACTTTGAAGTCGGTCTGGTAACCTACACTCGTGAAGAATGCCAGCATAAAAGTATCCTGCAGCGTATGGTCAAACGACAACTCTATATGAAACCAACCATAAAGCGCTAATCCGAGTAACGAGAAGAGGATACCGCCGCTCACCGGCGAAGGGATACACAACTTCTGCAGGAACGCCACCTTACGCGTCAATATCATGCCGACCATCAGTGCCAAAGCACCGATGCCGGCCGTCTGAATCATGTTCAACTCAACATTTATCATATCCTTTAAAATCTATATTGCACTTTAATAGTAGCGGCATGTCGGTTCACCTTCGCCTCCTTGCAGAAACTGTCAAACATATCGTGCCATTCTGCACCGATATTCAGGAACGAACCGATCTGTTTGTTCACACTCAGACAACCGTACACCGGTGTGCCGTACAACTCGCGTAGCGGTGATTTCGAGCTGAAATAGATGACCTGTAACCCGATCTGCCATTGGCGCGGTAGATACGCAGTCGGAGCACAGCGTACCGAGGCAAAAACGGTACTTTTCGCCATATGCACATTCGCTCCGCCGCTCAGTGTCACCCATTTCGTTTTCCAATACGCCGATGCTCCTATCTCTCCGAAGTTCTCTGCACCTTCCACGATATAAAAACTGCCCTCCGGCTGTATCGTCAGTTGCTGCGTACTATAGGCATAAGCTACCTTAAACTGGTTGATATCCCGTTCCCAAAGCAGGGTGTCGGCCAGTGCTAATTCCACCGGGTAAGCAGGGTTGTAGTATTTGCGGTAATAACCCACCTGAATCTGATGCCGGTTATTGGGCACATAGATAACACATACATCCGTGTTATTACGCACATCGAACCGCTTCTGCACGCCTGCCGCGTCCGCCAACCGGTAGTTATACAGCATCACGCGATGTCCCGCCGTAAACCGCCATTGCGGCAAAGCGTACGTCATCTGCAGATAGATATCGTGGTTGAAGACATACCAACTATTGTCCGTACCCTTCTCCTTCGTCATCGAGTAATCACCTTCCACACCCGCCAGCAGATCCAGCCCCTTCACAATCGGCGTGTTCAGTTCCAGTACCACCATCGGCAGTTGGTTCGTATACACCGGATCACTCGCATACTGATACCCGCCCAAGACCAGCAACTCCGTGCCCGCCTCATTGAAAGTATGGAAATAGCGTGCGCGACCCATGATCTTCTGCGAGTGTCCGTCCGGCATGGCGAGATATTGCTGTGTCAGATAAGTCAACAACCTGTTCCGGGCATCAAAACGGTTCGTCATATGCAGCGTCACATACTCCTTATGTCCGTTCTGATAGCGATACGACGCATTGGCATAGAGGTCGGTACGTTGACTGCCGTATAGCACATTCACCGTTCCGTTACCCTCTTGTTTTTTACCAAAACCGCCTTGTCCTTCCACGAATCCTTTCACCGTATCCGGCATCGCCATGTTGATATCCAGCACATGTCCCATACCGATCGTCCCTTTCGCTACACCCGTATTTGTGCATACCTGAATCTTCGCGATGTCCTTCGCTTTCATCTGACTCAACACCAACCGTACGTCACCGTTAACCGGCACGTTGTCGATGCGGAGGTTGTAATCAGAGATCAGATCTTCATAACCGGCTATCATCAGCTCCGGCGTCATCTGCAGCACATCCATCAGCGACTCTTCTCCCGTCAAATCCATGCGCTGGGGATAAACCATCGTCCTGTCTGCCTTCATCTCAACGGTAGGCAGACTATCGTCAGCCAGCATAGATGCGGCTAACAGCAGACAAGTCTCCAAGATAATAAGCGTTCGATACATACCGTGTCTTTGAGGCTGCAAAGGTACACAAAAAATCTGATATATTCAAGAAAAATGCATTTTTTTGTCTAAAAATTTGCAAAATTGCGCAAAAAGCAGTACCTTTGCGCCCAAAACAGGGGCATCGTGCTGTCATGATGCACCCCGCACCATAGGATAACCATAGCATAACCATAGGATAACCATAGGATAACACTTTTTTAGTATAAACACACTATATATACATAGTATATATATAATCATTAACGCATATGGCAAAAATTGACAACAAAGACCATTCGCTCAGACGCGGAAAAATGAACAAAAAAGACAACGAGATTCATCGCGTCCGGAACGGCAAGGAACATGTTTATTCTGTGCGCAACGAGTACGATGGACCCGCTTCCGAAGCCCAAACCGCCCAACGCTCAAACTTCGGCAAAATCAGCTCTATCGTCAATCGAATCATGGCAGACCCTGCGCAAGTAGCCGACTTCGAACAACGAATGCATGCCGCCAATACAGCTGCTGTCGTTAATCTTAAGAAAAAACCCTACGAAACAGTCCGCCAGTATGTCTATGCGGTCATACGCGATCAGATAGAACTGACCACTCCGCCTCCAACCCAACTACCCAAAGGCGTCAATTTGCATATCCGTACATTTGCCGATCTCTCTACTTCCGAACTATACGAGATCCTCAAAGCCCGCTATGCCGTCTTCACCCAAGAACAAGGTATCATTTATCTCGATGAAGATGACATCGATTATATATCTACGCATATCTTCCTCACACGCGGACCTCAAGTCATTGCTTATGCCCGTCTCTTCCGCGAAAAAATTGAGACGACCTTAGACCCCGACAAATACGAACTCGTTTCCAACGACAATATCTTCCATCTCGGCCGCATGCTCACTACGATCCGCCATCAAGGCTTCGGCACCCGTCTTATGCACTCTGTCCTCGCCGAAGCTCGCCGTCAATCACAAATAACCAATGACAAATCACCAATGACCAATCCCCCTCTCTTACGCCTCCATGCCCAGACCCACGCCATCCCCTTCTACGAGCGTTTCGGCTTCCATCCAGTCGGAGACATTTTCGAAGAGGCAAATATCCCGCATATTCTTATGGAAATGTCACTTTAACTTTACATTTTGAAAAAAAATGCAAAAAATAAAAGGGGGTCTTCTTATCTTGCGAACGATTATTTCTTTTGGGGTCTTCTTGAAACACAGCCGTGAGTGAAACGAACACCTTATAGAATGTCATAAAGAATGAAAGAAAAAAGGACCAAGCCTGTGCTTGATCCTTTCCTTGGGTTGCCTTGTGGGGCTTAGCTGCGCGGGTGCTCTGCGTCGTAGGCTTGTCCTTCGACCATCCAGTACCAAGCCTTGAGGGTCTTCTTGCCACCGGCCAGATCTTTCTAGGCGATGAAGGCCTGTTGGTCTTGGGTGATCTTGGAGAGGTCCTTCGAGCGGTCGCTGACTGCCTCGGCCACCGTCGCGAAGCGTACGCGAGCGTAGAGTTCGCGAGTACTCGATGCGGTGCTGCGCTCTACTTTCTTGCGGATGTACACGCGGTTGCAGTTCGGGTTCTCAGTTGCTGCTACACGGTGGGTAGTTAACATCATCTTTTGGTCTGCCGCGTGTGGAGATTTCTTGTCGATCTTGTTGAGAGCGCCAGAGACCGTCTCGAACATCGGGGCATAGGTTGCTTTTGCCATTACTGTAAGGGTTATGGGTTACGGGTTATGGGTTACAGGACATTCTTTAGAGCCGTGTCCGTTCGTCGGTCAAAGACAGCCGCCGTGACGCGATTAGGCGCCCTGAATTGCCGACTGAGAGACTGGTTGTGTACAAGACGAATAAGTCCGTCGTGGAGGGTGGTCAGATTGCACGTGAGTGCGAGGAACTCAGCATCGCTGAGGGACTTGAGATAGCCTTTGGCTTGCTCAAGCAGAAACTGTTCTAATTCTGTATACATTTGTGTCTAAATGGGCTGATTTGACAGTCCTTTAGACACGAAAAGCGCACCGTTTCTCAACGATGCGCAGGCATTAAGGTATTATGATGTATGAAGATTTACATAGTAGCCGTGAGGAAGGTGGCGTTGCCGAATATGTAGAGGACATTCTCGGAAGCGGGAACGAGGAGGGTCTCGCCTTGCTTAACGCGGATGCCGTTGATGTTCGCTTCGCCCCAGAGGCAGACCACGACCACGAACGAGTCAGTATGCAGATCCACTTCTGCTGCCACCTGTACTACGACGCGGTTGACGGTGAAGTACGGGCAGTGGATGAGTTCGGAGTTGGGTTTGGTGGAGTCGTAGGAGGTTCTGTATTCAGGCCACACCTGATAGTCAATGGCTTCCTTGGCCTGCTCGATATGCAGTTCGCGCGGGTTGCCGTGTGCATCCTTTCGTCCGAAGTCATAGACGCGGTAGGTGATGTCGGAGGTCTGTTGGATCTCGACGAGGAAGTTTCCAGCTCCGATGGCATGCAACCGTCCGGCAGGCAGGAAGAAGAGGTCTCCTTGGTGTGCTTCGTGGGTAGCGATGACATCCTGCATGGGCGAATGACCGTTGACAGGATCAGCTGTTGCAAGCCGCTCGTAGTCTTCGGGCGTGATGGAGGTCTTTAGACCGGAGTAGATCTTGGCACCTACATCGGCTTTGACAACATACCACATCTCGGTTTTTCCGGGACATTTATGGCGCTTCTGCGCGAGTTTGTCATCGGGATGCACTTGGACGCTGAGGTCTTGGCGCGAGTCAATGAATTTGACGAGCAGCGGGAAGGTGTTGCCGAACTTCTTATAGACACGTTCGCCGACGAGCAGACCTTTGTATTTGTCAATGAGTTGGGCAAGGTTGAGACCGAGATCCACGTCCCCAATGATGCCGCGTTCGACGGCTACGGATTCGTGACCGGGCACGGCACTTATCTCCCACGATTCGCCGATATTGGGTTGTGCGGTAAAGATGCCCTTGAACGGGGCTATTTGGTATCCACCCCAGATGGTGGTACGTAAATACGGTTGAAACTTATAGGGTTTCATTTATGATTTCTTATTTAAGAAAATTAAAACGATTATTTCAAATTTATGATTTATGATTTATAATCTCTCGATAAGCTCTAAACACATGCGGGAGTTATGGTATGGGCATTTCCAGAAGCCGGCTTTGTCGTTGGAGGTGTTGGGTGTGCCATCGGGTAGGATGCCCCAGTACCACTCACCATGTTCGCGGTCCACTAAGCGAGTTTGGATATAGTCGAAAGCACGCAAAGCATGGGTCATTTGTAATTGGTCATTGGTCATTTGCCATTGGTTGACGAAGCCGACGACGGTCTCTGCTTGTGTCCACCAGTCGAGTTCGCCTAAGGAGCCGTCCGAATGCAGTTGTTCGCATGCTGCTTTGGCAAGACGATAGACGGTAGGGTCGCAGTTGCGTGAGAGCACGTCTGCTGCTTCTTTGAGCAACCACGAGCATTCGATGTCATGTCCGGCACTGAAATGATTGTTGGTAGGATTCCACTCCATGTCGAAGAAGAGTCCAAGATGACCGGAAGGCAGGATGATACGCTGTTCGAAGGTGTCGATGAGTGCATGGAGCGCTTCGTGCAGTTTCTCGGTCGGCCATACGCGGTATAGGTTGGTGTATGCTTCGAGTACGTGAAGGTTTGTGTTCTGCGACTTGACGGTGTTCTCATCTTTCTCGCTGAGTCGCATATCGTCCAAGGGTTGCCAGTCCCGTGTTGTGGCTTCGGTATATCCTCCGAACACCCGATCGCGTCCGTGTTTCTCTATCAGATAGAACAGATCGATCGCTGCTTGCAGTGCCTCTTGATTGCCAGTTAGTCGGTTATATTCCGCCAAACCGTAGAGAGCGAATGCCTGGGCGTAAATCTGCTTATGGGTGTCGAGGGGTGTACCGTCGGCATTGAGTGACCAATAGACCCCACCCTGCTCGCGGTCGATGAAACGCTGCATGAGGTAGTCATAGGCACGTGCGGCCAGGATGCGGTAGGACGTATGATGGAGTACACGTGCAGCCGCAGCGAATGACCATAGGATGCGTGCGTTGAGTACTGCTCCCTTGGGCGCATCAGGATGGAGGGTGTTGTGTCCGTCTATACGACCGTAGAACCCACCCCGTTTGGTGTCCACCATACGGGTCTGCCAAAACTTCAAGATGACATCTTCCAGCAGATGCTGCGCATTATTTTTCAATTCGATAGAAGTCATTGGGCACGTTGTATTTTGAGTTCGGCGTCAATCTCTTTCATGCGTGCTGTGGTGAGCGGATAGAAAGAAACGACGAGCACGGCAATGAGACTGACTGCTGCCGGAATGAACGACATCAGGTATCGGAGGCAGAGGAGTGCAGACTCCGGCTGCACGATTGGTAATTGGTCATTGGTGATTGGTGATTGGGTGATATACCCGCAAGCGGCGAGGAGCCATAGGGCTGCCGAACCACCGATTGCGCCACCGAATTTCTGTGCCATGGATGAGGACGAGAAGATGAGTCCGGTGGAGGCGGTCTTGTATCGCTGTTCCGCATAGTCGCTGACGTCTGCGTACATCGACCACACGAGCGGTGACATGATACCGGTGAGCAGCGAAATGAGCACTTGTGCTACGAGCATCAGCCAGAAACCGGGTTGCGAAACAGGAATGAAGAAGAATAGCACGGAGAGGACGCACAGTCCGATATTGACCGCGATGAAGGTTGTCTTCTTGCCGAAGCGTCCGGCTAACGGCACACATGTGGCAACACCTATCATATTGCCTACTTCACCCACAGCGAGGAACAGACCCGCATAGAACAGGAACGACCAACCGCCGATATTGAGACGTGTCTCTGCAGGGATGATGTCTGCGAAATAATAGGCTACGGTAGCGCCACGGACGGTGCAGAAGAGGTTGAAGCAGAGCGCAGCCCCAATGAGTAGCCACCAGGGTTTGTTGGAAAGCAGTGCCTTGAAATCCGAACCGATGGAGACGGTAGAGACGGTTTTCAGTTCCTCTTTGGTTAGCAGGAAGCAGCAGATGAATAGCACGAAGCATGCCGCTGCGATGATGACCATTGCCCAGAACCAGCCTTGGGGACTGTCGTAACCGCCGAGTGCGTTGCACAAGGGTTCCCATAGGAACAAGGCGAGGAACGAACCGCCGTACGCAAAGAACATACGGAAGGACGAATAGACCGTTTTCTCGTTCGAGTCATCAGTCATCACACCCAACATCGCGCCGTACGGCACGTTGATTCCTGTATAGACAGTCATCATCAGGATATACGTCACGTACGCCCACACCAACTTAGCCGTGTACCCCCAATCAGGTGTGGTAAAGAGCAAGATGCCGGCGATGCTGAACAGCGGTGCCACAAAGAGCAGGTAGGGACGGTACTTACCCCAGCGTGTCTGCGTTCGGTCGGCAATAATTCCCATCATCGGGTCGGATATTGCATCCCATATACGCGTCACAAGCAGAATGATGCCCGCATCTTTTAGGCTAAGCCCGAAGATATTGCTATAGAAGAACGGCAGATAGTAGGAAAATACTTTCCAGAACATGGACGAGGACATGTCGCCGAAGCCGTAGCCGATATGGCGGAGGAGCTTGCTCATTTATGATTTAAAATTTCAAATTTATGATTTATGATTTTTGTTTTTTGCCACGAGAGCTTTGATAGTCTCTACAGAAGCACCGGTGGTCAGGCCGTCTTCAGGCGTATGGAGGCAGTAATCCACGAGTTTGTTGATGGTTGATGTCGCCACATGCATACGGGTGTCAGCGCTAGCGTAGTAGATGAACACACGTCCGTCTTCGTCAGCTATCCAGCCATTAGCAAAGGCTACGTTCATCACGTCACCTATATACTCCCATCCTTCGGGCACAAGGAACCATCCGCCGGGTTTGGCAATGATGCGCGTCGGGTCATCGAGTGCGGTCATGTACATATAGAGCACGTAACGCAAGCCGTCAGCGGTGTTGCGCACGCCATGCGCCAGATGCAGCCAACCCTTATCGGTCTTGATAGGTGCCGGTCCTTCGCCGTTCTTGACCTCATAGACGGTATGGTAGTTACGAGAGAAGATGATTCGCTCGTTGCGTACCTCGGCATGGGTGATGTCTTCTACGAGCGTCCAACCGATGCCGCCACCTTTGCCGGTGTCTATGAAGCCGTCCTGCGGACGGGTGAGCAACGCATATTTGCCTTCCACAAACTCCGGATGGAGCACCACATTACGTTGTTGACAGAGAGAGGAAAGGTCTTTGAGACGCTCCCAGTGCACCAGGTCTTTGGTGCGTGCTATACCCGCTGCAGCGGTGGCTGCTGAGGTGTCAAAGGGTTTGGTCTCGTCGTGACGCTCCACGCAGAACACACCGTAGATATAACCGTCCTCGTGTTGGGTCAGACGCATGTCATAGACGTTGGTTGCCGGTGCATTCTCGCCGTCCGGCATGGTGATGGGTTCGTCCCAGAACCGCCACCCGTCAATTCCGTTCTCCGACTGCGCGACCGCGAAGAAGGACTTACGATCCGCACCTTCCACACGTGCCACGACAGTATATTTACCGTTGAACTTAATGGCACCCGCATTGAGCACCGCATTCATCATGATGCGTTGCATGAGGTATGGGTTGTCGGTCTCGTTGAAGTCATAGCGCCACTCTAAGGGCGTATGTTCTGCCGTCAGGATCGGATAGCGATACTTGGTGTAGATACCGTTTCCGCCTTCGAGGGCTTCGTTTTTGCGATTGAGGAGTGCTTCGTGCGCTGCGCGCAGGGCAGTTACTTTATTTGACCACGTTTCCATTTGCGTTGTATTTTACGTTATTGCGAATGATGACTAATTGTCCGTTTTCGATTCTTTTGCTTATTTCTACCGAGCTATTACTGACGGTTTCGAAATCCGTTGTACCGCCTTGCTGTTTGCGTGCAGCAAAGAACGCCATATAATCATTGTACCAGGTGGTACCTGCTTGGTGTGCGTTCTCGGGGTTGAAGATGAGTTCTTTGTCCGTCGAGAGCAGGTTGTTATACGGCGCTATGTTCGTATGCGGCGGGCAGACGTTATCTTGCAATCCGATGCAAGCGATGACGGGGCAAGAGATGGATGCAGCAAGGTTCTTGGTGTCGTAGTACGACAGGAAAGCGAACATCTCAGCATCGGTCATGGTGCCTTGGTTCTCACGTGCCACATAAGCCGGCCAGTTGGTTATCTCAAAATAATCGGGGAAGTCACCCATGAAAGCGATAGCCGGTGCGATAGCACGGAAGGTATAACCGGAGAGGGATGCCGCAGCATAAGTGAACGCACCGCCTTGGCTCTGTCCTTCAGCATAGAGGTTATTCATATCCGATGTAGGACGCGAAGCCATGAACTGGATAGCCCGCACGCAGTCCATGTATGCACCACGGTAGTAATACGCATCTTTATTGCCGAACTGGTATGCAAACCAGTCGCCGTAGGTGTTGGTGAAGTCACGGTCTATACCATCGGCACGATCGGCTGCAGGGCGGTTATTGACAGACTGACCACGGGTAGAGAGGATGAACTCAGCATAGGTAGGCTCAGCATCGCCATCGAAGCACCATGGGGTGTTTCCTTCACCACCGGGACGATAGCCGGAGTCATAGCCTTGGTAGTGCATGATAACGGGGTGGGGTTGACCGTCTTGGGGTTCCGCATAGTAGCCACGGATGATGACAGGATCACCGGTAAGACCATCAGGCACGGACTGCATCTCGACGAGATAGACCTTACGGTTAGCGGTGCTCTTGGCGGGAATCTCAGTGAGAGTGGCATTGATAGCGATGGCATCGAGTTGTGCTTTGGCAGCTGCCCAATAGTCGTCATAGTCGGATTGTTTGTCCGGAACCGAAACGATAGCCGTGGGGTTGATGGCGAAACCGAAGGCACGTGCGAGGTCATCATTGACGATACAGGTAGCCTTGTAGAAACCGGCAGGAAGTTCAGCGTCAGGTGTGAGGACGATGTTATCCGTTGCGCCGGCTGCCACTTCGCGCGAGGTAATAATGGTATCGAGTGCAATTCCTTTGTCGGTTGCGAGTTCCACTTCTACATTGGCGGT
This sequence comes from Paludibacteraceae bacterium, assembly GCA_017447875.1. Taxonomy (GTDB): domain Bacteria; phylum Bacteroidota; class Bacteroidia; order Bacteroidales; family Paludibacteraceae; genus Colicola. Next base: position 10,458 of record JAFSMP010000027.1, read on the forward strand.
AACGGCAGTCTCGTAGGGATTGGTTACGCTGACGGTAATAGACGGACGGGATGCGAACACCCAGTTGTTCGTGACGGGCACGGAGAGGGTGAGCGGTTTGAGGTCGGCAGGGTTGATAAGAAGCACCTCGGTCAGGGTATAGTTGCAACCGCTGACGATGACACCGCGTGCCTGCAATTCAGCAAGCATGGAGGTGGTGATGGTATAGTCATAATAGCGACCGCTGATGAGTGCCAAAGGAGCATCCACCAGTTCCGTCCAACCGACAGTCTCTTTGAGTTGCAGTTGCGCATTGGAACCTACAGCCGCGAACTTCACGCGAAGCAATTGTCCTTCTACTGCGCTTGCGAACTTGGAAGCTTCAATAGTCTGCCATGCACCCCAGTTGGAAGGCATCTCGACGGAGCCACTCCAGATCGACTGGGTAGTACCGGCAGGCACAGCGGTATGGGAAAGGGAGATCTTGTTCGCCGTATAACCGGCACCTTTGACGATGAGCGCTTCACCTCCATTTATCGCATCCAGCATAGCCTGCGTCAACGTAATAACCGCTTTATGCGGTGCAGTCTGACCTGACAAACCATAGTTATGAGTGTCTGTAAAATCCTCCCAACTGCTCCAGCCGGCAGTTACATATTGCAAATACACCTGTGGCCACTCGGTGCCGGTACTGATAGCTGTTACATAGACATTAATCTCGTCACCCGCTACAGCTTCTGACAAAGATGATTTGGCAATTTGCACAAAGCCCGATGACCAATCATCGGCACAGGTGAACTCTTCAGTAGAAAGGATGATTTCCGCTGCTGAGAGCGTAGTCGCTGCAATGAGGGCAGCGAAGAAGGAAAATAGTTTTCTCATGGGTAATTTTATTTTTTTTGTTCACTAATTAACCAAATTAAACGAATTTGTATTTCAAATCTGCTGCAAAATTACTGCTTTTTTGCGAGAGGGACTGACACTTTTTTTGCACGCACTGACACAAGGGTCATTATTTGGGCAATAACACCGGATTTACGGGTTCGGTATATTGTTTCAGGCGTATTTTTTTCGTTAGACGGATGTCTCGGGATGAAGCAGCAAAAGCGAAAGTATATTCATCGGCAGGCAGGAGCCATTGGCTGTTGGGTTCGTCGAAGGATGCTAACAGGCGTATCGGTACACGCATCGTGAGCGTCTCGCTTTCACCGGGTTGCAATTCGTGGGTCTTGGCAAAAGCTTTGAGTTCGTGACCCATATATACTTGCACCACTTCTTTTCCGCTGCGCGAACCAGTGTTCCGCACCGTGACGGACAGGATGACTTCATCGCCTTGGAGTTTGGCGGAAGGACGGCTATATTCGAACGTAGTATAACTCAGTCCGAAACCGAAGGGATACGCAACAGGACGCTCATTGGGATTAAAATAGCGGTAGCCGACTTGGGTACCTTCCGCATGGTCGGTATAGTGAACGAATTGGATAGGCGTTCCCCAGTTCTGTCGTTCCTTATAGTCATAGAGCGACATAGGTTGCGGGAAGTTGCGGGTAGAGGGATGGTCGGAGCAAGCGATAGGCCATGTCATGGTCAGTTTGCCGGAAGGGTTCACCTTGCCGGTAAGTATATCCGCCACACTGTTTCCTCCTTCCTCGCCGGGTTGCCATGCTACCAATATAGCGTCGGCGTAGGCTTGCCAGGACGCGGTCTCGATGACCGAACCGGAGTTGATGATGACGATGACGGGTTTACGTTCACGTCGGAAGATCTCACTGACGCGTCGGATGAGTTGGTGTTCATCAGCGGTAAGGTTGAAGTCATCCTCGATAGTACGATCCATGCCTTCCCCTGCTTGTCGTCCGAGGGTGATGATTGCCGCATCGGCTTGCGTCACTTCGGTTTCGATGAGTCGATCCGAGATCTCCAGTTCCGGCAGTTTGGGTTGTCCTTGATCGAGGAACCACATGAGCGGATCTTTGTCCGCCCGCAGTTTCTTGGTGGCAAAGGGGATGTAGGACTGATATATATCGGTGATACGTGGTGTCGTGGCGATGCCGGCATTGCGCAGTCCGGCCACCATATCGACAACGTAAGGGGTGTTGACGCAACCGGAGCCGAGTCCACCGGAAGCGAAGTCGTAACTATTAACACCGAAGAGTGCAATCGTGCGTATCTGAGATCGGAGAGGTAGGGTGTCGCCGAGGTTTTTGAGGAGCACCATGCCTTCAGTAGCAGACTGGCGGGTGATAACTGCATGAGCAGCAAGGTCAGGTTGGTCGGAATAGGTATAGTGGTTGTAACGCGGTGTGCGGATGATGAGTTGGAGCACACGGCGCACACAGGTGTCCACATCGGCGATGGAAAGGGTGCCGTTGTTGACGGCAGTGATGATGTCTTGTACTTGCTGCGGGTATCCGGGCATCATCAGGTCATTGCCTGCATGCACTTGTGCTTTGGTATCGCGTACACCGATCCAGTCGGTCACCACCACTCCATTGAATCCCCATTCACGACGGAGGATGGTGGTGAGGGCATCGTAACTCTGCTGCACGAACTGTCCGTTGATCTGATTGTACGACGACATGATGGTCCAGGGTTGTGCTTCGCGCACCATGATCTCGAATCCACGGAGATAGATCTCGCGGAGTGCTTTGGCGGAGAGTCGTTCATCTACTTTGGTTCGGTCAGACTCTTGGGAATTGACGGCATAGTGTTTGGGACACGCGCCTACACCTTGGGATTGGATTCCGCGCACCATAGCGGCACCGATCTTACCGGTGAGGATAGGATCTTCGGAGTAGTATTCGAAATTCCGTCCGCAGAGGGGATTGCGATGGATATTCATTCCCGGACCGAGAATGATGTCACATCCGTACTCGCGCGTCTCGTTGCCGATAGCTTGTCCTACTTGTTCAACGAGGGCGGTGTTCCAAGTCGAAGCAAGGGCTGTGCCGATAGGAAAACCGGTGGCATAGAAGGTATCTGCCACGTTCTCGCGCACGGGGTCTATGTGTACCCCTGCCGGTCCATCTGCCATGACGATAGATGGGATGGCCTGTTCGTGTATCTCCACAGTTATACCGGCCGCACCGGCTACGAGTCGTTTCTGATGACCGAGCATGGCACCGCTTCCGGCAAAGCCGTCATTGCCGCCACCCACGAGCAGTTGTGCTTTTTGCTCAAGGGACAGAGAGGCAAGGAGGGAGTCTATAGACTGATTGGTCATTGGTAATTGGTGATTTGTCATTTGTGCTTGCATAGTGGTAATCAATAGGCATGAGATGATGATAATTGTTTTGCGCATTGTTGTATAAGTGTTATCGTGGATGAATCAGAGAGGAAGACCGAGTTGAGGCCTTGGGGTTCTTGTGCCGGGTCGCCGGTGTAGTCATCTCCTACTAGCCATTGATTATGGGTGGGTTGGGCAAATCCGCCCCATGCCCAAAAGTTACAACCGCAGATAGTCGGTTCGGTGCGCACAAGCGAGAAGATATATTGATAATAGTTTTCGCGTGCAGAAGTAGGAGAACCGGGGATAGTGGACATGCTGTCCCGCGGAAAACCAAACTCTTCGATGACGATGGGTTTGCGGAGCGCGCGCGATATAGATAGGTGCGGCTGCAAATAGTTGAATGTTGAAGGTTGAATGTTTAATGGTTCTTTTGTCCATCCCCAGTTGTAGGGCCAGATATGGACGGTGAGGTAGTCGATATTCGGATCGGCGGAGATGCGATGGTAAAGGGCGGAGTCCATCTCGCAACCCCATATTCCTTCCGAACCAATGGAGATGAGGTGGTTTGGGTCGATGGAACGAATGAGTGCCGAAGCCTCAGCAAGCCAATGGGCAAAACCCTCTTTCTGCGCGTCGCCGAATGCACGGGGTTCGTTACCTATCTGCCACGCCATGATAGCCGGGTCATCCGTATAGGCGGTATGCGTGTAGCGGTTGGTGCGGGAGATGATAAACTGCACGTAGTCGAAGAACAGCGCTTGTGCCTCAGGGCTATCCGCAAACTGCGCCACATGGTTCATGAATGCTCCGTAACCGGCCTCTTCGGGTCGAGGTGCTTTGCCGTAACCGGCTTGCTCGAGGTAGAAACCATAGCCTCCGGACCACTCCCAGGAGTTATTGAGATAGAGTACCGCTTTCATGTCGCGTTTACCCATCTCAGCCAGCAGGAAGTCGAGTCCGTCGAGGATAGTGTCATTATAGACTCCAGGGGATAGCTGGAGTGTTGGTTCCACTTTGGTCAGTACCCCTCTTTCGCCATCAGAGCCAACTAAGATACGGAGATTGGTGACTCCCAAAGCGGCAAGGGTGTCGAGTTCGGCAATGAGTCGTTCGCGGTTGCCTCCTTGTCCTTCAGAACCTAAAATGGCACCGTACCAGAGGTTGGTGCCAATATAGGAATAGGGTTTGCCGTTGAGCATAAATCTTCCGCTCTGCTGTTTGACAAAAGGCGAAGGAGCGATGTCGTTGAGGAAGAGGATATGCGGGTCGCTGTAGAGGTGCATGAACTCGCGTCCGTTGTCGGTGTCGGGCACAGGTCCGAAATGCTCTTTGGCATCGGCATTGCGCCATGCAAGGATATAGCTCAAACCACGATCTTTGATGAGCGGCATCAGTACGCGATGCCACCACTCGGGATGCTTGGATACCGACTGAATACCGCATTCCGTAAGGGCTACCAGTTTGCCATGTTGCGCACCATATGCACAGAGATAGTCGAGGTCTGTGCCCGCTTGTGAGAGGTAATCTTCTTCCGTTCCCCATTGATAGGCATCGAGACCGATCATATCCACGCGGTCATCACCCGGGTAGCGAGGAACAAAAGTCTCATCCGTAAAACCGCCTTGCAGATTGGGAGAATAACTCCAAACGATGTTCGGTGCAGTCAGATAGTCTTGGGTCAAGTTCCAGAGGGCGAGGTATTCTTCGGGCGTACAATGGGTGTTTCCCCACCAGAACCAGAAGCCGTTGTTCTCATGCCACGGACGGAAGATGAAGGGGATGGGTTCGCCTTTCTCAGTCTGCAATGAAGTAAGGAACGTGCGTACGCGTGCGAGCCATGTCATGAACAGGTCATGTGTCTCGCCTTCGGATAGGATAGCCTTCACCACACCATCGGTGACATCCCAAGCCGTACCGCCTGTAACGGGGTTGCGCGGATGCCAGGAGATGGTGACGATACCACCTCGTTGATGATGACGGATGATCTCGGTGCGGATACGATCAAAGGGCACGCTGTCAAGGTTCTTGGTGTCGCCTACTTCGATACCGCCCAGGTCAAAGCCCATGACGGCAGGCCAGTCACCGCAGGTCTCCAGCACGTCACTGCGACCGTCTTCATACGCCCAACCGATGCCGTAGAACGGGTCATCCTGATGTCCGAACATAGTACCGCGCTGCTGCAAAGAGTCCAGACGGTTCAATAACTGTTCTCTACCGTTTTGCGGTTTATGGCATGCTGCCAAGCAACATACCATAGCAAGTACAAAAACTATTTTTCTCATTTCAACTCAAATATACGGGATGGATAGTCGATAGCATATTCTGTGGACAGCGGAATGTCCAATCCGACGGACATGAGGTATGCGCCGGTGAAGGACTGACCGTGCAGCGCACATGGTTGTTCGCCGTGACGGATATTGCGTTCGGTGAGTGTGTACGTGCGTGTGGGGTCTAATCCTGCCAAACGGATGCGACGGGATGCTTGTTTCATGAACGAACTGAGTCCGTAGGCAAAGAGAACTGCGTGGTCTTTATTATCGTTTATGTACATAAGCGAAGCCACCTGCTGTTTCTCTACAACCGGCACGGGTTCGTACGGTGAAACAAGGCGGTATAAATTACCCAACTGAATCAGTTCACGCAGGGCTTTGTAGTCATGGATGGCGGTTGTACATTGTGCCCGTTCGGTCTCGGTCATGTGGGCAGGTTGCAGTTCCATACCGAGCCGTCCGGACATCGCCACATCGCAGCGGAACTTGATAGGTGTCGTGCGCCCGGTCATGAGATACGGACTGCCCCCGATATGTTGCGCCATGGCGTTGGATGGGAAGAAATAGGAGGTTCCCCATTGGATATAAACGCGTTGCAGGGCGTCGTTGTTGTCGGATACCCAGAACTCATCGAAATACGGCATCAGTCCGTAGTTCGCCCGTCCCCCTCCCGATGCGCAGTTCTGGATGGTTACGTTCGGGTATTTGGCGCGGATACGTTCAAGGGTCTTGATGAGTCCAAGATGATAGTCCACATACAGATTCGACTGTTTGTCGCGGGGTAAGTAAGTAGAACCGCAGTTCTGTATGGACGCATTGGCATCCCACTTGATGTAAACTATCTCGGGGTTATTGGTCAGCAACGTATCGACGAGGTTGAAGACAAAGTCCTGCACCTTGGGATTAGTCATGTCGAGTACTAACTGCGTACCGCCACGACCCAGTTTGAGTTCGCGTCCTCGTTCTTGGAGTACCCATTCGGGATGTTTCTCAAATAGTTCGGAAGTGGTATTAACCGCCTCGGGTTCGATCCAGATACCGAATTGGATATGCCGTTCACGAGCTGCATCGGTGAGGGCTTTGAGCCCGTTCGGCAGTTTGCGTGTATCCACTACCCAGTCGCCCAATGAAGAGGAGTCGTTGTTACGCGGATACTTGGAACCAAACCAACCGTCGTCCATCACGAATAGTTCGCCGCCGAAGGACGCGATGTCGTTCATCATGGCGATGATACGTTCTTCGGTGATATCGAAATAGATTCCTTCCCACGAGTTGAGGAGGATGTTACGTGTCGCATTGCCGTTGTGCATCATGCCGCAGTTACGTGCCCAGCGGTGGAACGCGCGCGATACGCCGCCCATTCCTTCCGTCGAATAGGTATAAGCCAGATGCGGTGTGGTGAAGGTCTGCTTGGGCTCTAAGATATACTCCGATGCCATGGGGTCTATACCGGCATAGAAATGAAAACCTTTCTCATCGGTAGCCGCCACACGTATCTCGAAGTTCCCGCTCCAGCAAAGCGCCGCACCGAGTACGCGACCGTAGTTCTCTTGGGGTACGCCATCCAGCGAAATCATCACTTCGGGTGCATCCAGATGCGCATTGCGTGCGCCATCGGTGTTTCGGATGGATTTGACGCCGCGCGTCAGACGCTCAACTGTCGGCACACCTTCCGCAGCCCAGTTTCCATGCAGATGCAACAGGTGGGGATCATCTCCCTCGATAGGCAGATAGCCGCTATCGAAGCGCTGCAACCGAACCGGTTTCTTCTCCGTGTGACGGATCTCGTACCATGTCTCGGTTATATCCACCTCCTTGTATTGACGCACATGAAGGGTCACATAGAACGGCTGCACTATATCTTGGGTGCGTATTACCGTTTCTTTGTATTGCGCATGGTCGAGATAAGTTGTGTCCTGCGCCCGTAGTTGCAGACTCTGATCTCCGTCGGCGTGCTGCACCAGCAGCGCAGGAAGATGGATATGGTCGATGTCTCCGAAGGTGGGTAACATCTCTATTGCATGCAAACGTGCGCCCACACTGAGGCAGGCGCACATAATAGATAGATATATTAACGAGCGTTTCATATTCAGTAATTATTGCATTATCTGCCCCAGTACACTATATTCTCTACCATCCCGTACAATCACCAGTTGCCCGTCGCGAAAGATCTTGGTAACGGTGACGGGTGATAGGTTACCGGTTACGGTTTCTATCTCTGTCGGCGTGTCCGGTGTATTGTCTATGCGGGCATTGAAGAACGCCATATAGGTGGTCGTCCAGTCCGAAGCGGCAGCGTGTCCGTTGAAGGGATTGATGGAATACGCTTTGTCGGTCACTTGTGTCAACAGGTTGTAGGGAGCAATGTTGAGATGCGGACCATCGGTGTTATCTTGCAAGGAGAAGTTGGTAATCACCGGACACGTGATCCACTTGGCGAAGTTCTTGGTGTCAAAATAACTCTGGTGCGCCAGCAGTACCGCCTTGCCTGTCTCGTAGTCGGAAGGATAATTGGTATTGATCCAGTTATTAAACACATTCGTCGGCCAACCTACAATCTCCATGGTGTGGATGAAGTCTGCGTGACCGGTGATAGAGGGTGCGATGGCACGAATATATCCGTTGCTCAACGCCGCACACACGTATGTCAGACATCCGCCTTGGCTACCACCGGCTGCGAAGATATTCTCCTTATTCACCTTCGCCTTCGAGCGAACGAAATCCACTGCACGACGGGTGTCGAGATAGACGTAGCGATAATAGTGTTCGTTGTTGTCTCCTAAGCGGTACGCATAGAAATCGACAGAACTCTCATCTTCCGGGTCAGTGCGGTATTTCTCACTACCGTTCTTGGCTTTATCGAGCGTCTGACCACGCGCCGAGAAGCGGAACTCACACCAACCGGTTTCGGTTGCAGAAGGCATCGTCAACTTACCACTCTTATCAGTTCCGTGGAAATGGATGATGCATGGATAGGATCCGTCCGCTTTCGGTTCGGCGTAGTAGCCGTAAATATACACAGGTTCGCTGCCAACTGTCTCAGGTACCGATTTGTACTTCACCTCATAGATATTACGCGCGTCAGACTCTTTACCGGGCAGCAGCGTCAACTCCGCATCAATAGGAATTGCAGCCAGTTGCTCCAACCAGCCGTTCCAGAACGTTCCGAAATCTTCTTGTGAGTCATCGGGACTAATGATGGCTGTCGGGTTATAACCGATGATGTAGGTGCAGATCGCGTTATTGTTTGCCTTGGCGGACATGCGGTAGAAACCCGGGACAAGATCGGGGAACTCAATCGATACCGTTTTTGTCTCACCGGCCGCCAGTTCAACGGGTTGCGAATAGGTGTTATAATCCGTGAACATATCGGTCATGAGCGTTACATCGATGGATGTCTTGACACTGTTTGCTTCGTAATTGGTGAAGGTAACAGAAAGATTGGGAGTTCCATCTGTCAATTCCCAGGCACGAATATCTTCTTTATCAAATGTAGCGGTCAATAAGTACTCGCGCAACGGGTCAATGAGTTGCACAGCCGTGACGGTGTAGCCGATACCGGATACCACGAGTCCATTCGCTTTGAGAGTATTAGCCGCTGTTTCGGTAAGCGTATATTCATAGTAATCGCCCCAATTAGTCGGCAGTTTCTCGAAGGTATTGGCATCCGCTATAGTCTGCCATGTGCCATCCACGATATGTCCCTGCGCACCGTTCTTCATGTTCGCAAAGCATATACGCAGCCGCATACCGGCTTGCACTTGAGCCAAAGAAGCGGCTTCCACCTTGAGCCACTCGTTCGTACCGCTCCAGTTGATGGACTGCGAACCGGACCAAACGGTTGTGATAGCATTGCCGCGTTCGGGACTTACAGCTTGTTTGTGCGCTAACTCTACTTTGGTGACGGTAACACCGGTTCCGGAGAGATAGAGTTTCTTGCTGGAAGCCATTTGGGTAACCATCGTATCCGCCACCAACAGGCCATAGACGTGCGGCATCTCATCGTTTTTACATTGATATCCAACATATCCTTTGCTCCATGCCACACGTACCTGCGGCCAAGAAGCAGACGGATCTTTCTCGCTGACAGAGACATAGATACTATCCCCTTCCACGATCTGTCCGATGAACGAAGCCATCGAACATAACTGACTCCAACCCATCACTTGTTCGCCTTCCCACATGGTGGTGCGGACAGTGATATACTGTTGCTCGGGTTCAGGCGTAGTCTCATAGTGGGTAAGCGTGATCTTATTCGCCGTATAACCGGCTCCCTTGACGACGAGATAGTGACTCACTGCTATACTATCCAGCATCGTTTGCGTTAGCGGCAAGGTCGCTACATGCGGAGCCTCCTGACCGGATAATCCATAGGTATGCGGGTCTTCAAACGTCACCCAGCCCCAGGATGCATTCACAAACTGCAGAAAAACTTGCGGCCACTGAGTGCCGGAGCTTATAGCCGTCACATAGACGTTAATCTCATCACCGGCTACAGCATCTGCCAATAGTGCTTTATCGACCTGCGCATAGCCGGCAGACCAATCATCGGCACAGGTGAAAGACTCGGAATAAAGCGTCGTTTCCGAGGCATACAAATGTGCGCCCACAAAGAGGCAGGCGCACAATAAGCACAAGAACGATTGTATACGTTTCATTGTATTAACTCTTTACACAATTATTAGAACGGACGTTTCGGTGCAAGACTTGGATTACTCGGGTTTGCTGCTTCAGTACTTATCGTTACTGTCTGTGAATTGCACAAGGTTGTCATCATCTCTACTGCGATGGCTTCCGTTTCTGGTTTCTTATACATCTTTCTCATAATTTACTTATTTAACAATTTGACCATTTACGTTATACTCCACACCGTTGCGGAGAATGAACAATTGACCGTTGCGGAGCACCTTTACGGCATTGATGTTGACATTGGTGTTGTCCATTCCGGTAGTCGTATTATTATGGAATGCAATACGCATTTTAGGCGCCGGGTTAGCCCCTCCTTGATTAGCATTGAAACCACAACTAAGATAAGCACGATAAGGAGACAAAGATATATTGTTGCTTCTTACCTGATAGAACGCAGGTGCTTCCTCACCATGTTTCTGGAGCACGTAGTTGTAGTTGCCATCCGTAGTTCCCCAAACCGTACGAGACGGTAGGTAATTACCTATTAATTGACCATCTGCATAGTCAGTAGTGGAAGAGGATTTTCCACTAATATCCCAGTTTCCGCCCTCTTGGCCAATGAAAGTATAAGGACCAGCTGCAGCCACTATAAGCACTGGTTTGTCCGCTGATATTGAACTGATGGGAGTAGCCCAAATGGTCTCATCCCCGTTATTAGTCAGTGTATAAGCTTCCACACCATCCGGCAAACTGAGTACATTAAATGGAAGAACCAAAGTGGCCATACCGGCAGACGTAACATTCAACGTATACTGAGGCGAAGTTGCACTTGCTGATTGCACATAGACATCAGATACCTTACAATTACTACCTCTAAGGCTCATACCATTTTCCTGAATCATTGCGAGCATTTCTGCATCCACAACATAACTTACTGTCATTGGCATAGCATGTCGCTCTGTATTGAAAGTGTAATGTGCTTTAGGTTCAAACTCTGTATAGTTGCCAGCAACCATCCATAATTGGGGGTATGTTCCAAGAGAAATATCTGTCACATTCGCACACAAAACATCACCTACGCTTAAACTGGAAAAATTAGACGCTTCTATGTGATCTGGAGTCCAAGTAATCGTTTTATCTCCATGATACAAGGTATTATATATACTCCGTTGCTTTGCATAAGAGAAACGATTGATAGTAACGCCTGTTCCTGTAACGAAAAGCCGATCTGCCGCATTGATAGTTGCTGCTTGTTCCGCAGTTAAAGTAAGTGTATATACTTTGGGAACAGTATTGTCAATGCCGGTAATGGAGTAATAATTTCCAAATGTTCCATCATAACCGAAATAAATCTGTTTATTGCTCTCGTTGCGAATTTCCATTACAGTTACACGGAGTTGGTCTCCTTCCTCAAAAGTGGGTTTATCTTCTCTCCGCGTTAATCGTTCTCCCCACTCCAATTGCGTTGTATCTCCGGAATTCAGCACATTTTCCACATACATCTGCTGCTCGTATTTGAGTAAACGCACTTTCTTTATGGTCATATTGTGACCGTTAAGATACATACCACTGGCACTCAGCGCGGCTACATCCGTAGCACTTACAGCAAAACTCAGTTGGGTATCACCCGATACGTCGGAATACTCGCCTGCATTACTTAATTTTGCATTCGTACTTGAAATTCTGAATTGGCATGCTGGAGTCTCTCCCTTATCGGAATAAGTTAACTCTATTATATCTCCCTCATGCAACTGAGCGTATTTATCTTTATATTCTTGAGCACTTAACCCAAGATATTGCCAGTCCCCAAACTCATGAGTACCTTCCCATACCACATCCGGATTTATTTTTCCTACCACTTTGCATAAATACAAACTCTTTAACGTGGCAGAACCGGCGGCATTGAGATAAATATCAATAGCGCTTATCGTACTATTGGTTACAGGAGCGTAGCCTTCTAAGTTTCCTGCTGGTATAGTAATAAGGGTATTCGTGTTGTCAGAATATCGAATATTGAAATCTATCGAAACAGCAGACGCAGCTTTTAATTCCAATACTGCGTACTGTTGATCAGTAGCATCAAGTGTTCCATACCAATGAGTAATACCCTTTCTGGTATTCACTGAGGTTGATACCTCTTTGGTAGCTACTGTCCATGTAGCATCATCCGTAGCTGTAAAAACAGTTAAATCCAGTGCGTCTTTCAGTAACGTAGCCTGCAATGACAGTACACTCATCATCACAGTGCTCAATAAAAGGAAAATTTTTCTCATAAATGTATAGATTTTTAAAATTATTATTCGGGTTAAGTACACGGTTAAGTATACACGTATTCAAAATACGCTGCAAAATTACTGCTTTTTTTGCATATAGACTGACACAATTTTTGCACGGACTGACACTTTTCGCAAAAAGGTACAAAAAAACGCCACCGAAGTGACGCTTAGAAGAATAAGGGTGAAAAACTATTAAAAGATCAATTCGCTCTCGTCCATCTCTGCGGCCTGTTTGGCCTGCATGAACATGACAAAGTAAACAGGTAGATAGAGTACTTTACCATTCTGCGTTACATCGCGTTCATTGGATATGACAACGGCTTTCTCAATGCGGTATTCCGGCTTGGTGACGAAATTATTGAGTGCACTATGCACCGTATAATCCTTTCCGGATTTGACTTCGACAGGCACTACCCGACATTCATCCGTGTCATCAACGATATAATCCACTTCCCCCTTGGAACGGTTGTCGTAATAGAACAAGTTATGTCCGTGCGCTGCTAACTCCTGCGCCACGACACTCTCGTACACCGCTCCTAAGTTGACACTTTCCTCCGTCTCCATGACTGCCTTGATGGACAAACCGTACAAACGGCTGGTTAGTAGTCCTACGTCATTCAGATAGAGTTTGAGCAGGTTCTTCTGCAACGATTCCGAAAGCGGATAACGCGGGTTCGAAATGGCATGCACATCCAATGCAATTCCTGCGGAAACAAGATACTCGAATTCTTCGGTATAATTATCATAGCGATCCCCTTTCTTGTCTTGGATGTCTTTCACTACGACGCGCTTTTTCTTATTCTCCATCTGAGACGGAATCATGTCGTAGATGCGCCGGATAAAGAGTTTCTTTTCCGCCTCCTCTTCGTACTTGGCCGCATCATCTTTGTATAGGTCTATGATCGCATTCTGAACCTCACGCACTTTGGCAATATTATGCGAATCCAAATAGGCATTCACTACGTCCGGCAGTCCGCCTACCAACAAATAGCGCTTAAATAATGATAACACATATTCATGCATCTCCACCGACAAACTCTGACGCTTTTCATAGCACTCCTTTAATTGCTTCAAAGCCGCTTCTCCATATCCGTTAGCTATCAGCCATTCCTCAAAATCCAACTGGAACATCCGTTTGCGGATGACACTACCCACCGGAATAGAAGTGGTCTTGCGTAGGGTAATACCTAATAAACTACCGCTTGTGATGAACCGATACTTGTGATCTTGTCGAAAGAACTTCAACAGCGTGAAGTATTGCGGGTAATGTTGAATCTCATCCAGGAAGATCAGGGTGTTGCTGTAGTCCTGCAATTGCGAACCGGCAACCGAACTGAGCGCAAAGTAAAAATCACTCACATTGTGAATGTTTTTAAACAGCTGCGGACCTTCGTCATCTTCCACGAAGTTCACTTCGATGAAGTTTGGATAGATCTTTTTGCCTATTTCTCGTATGATAAACGATTTTCCGATTTGTCGCGCACCTTCCAAGATTAAAATCTTGTCATTCTCAGAGCGCAAATAATCCTCCAAATACGCTGAAATTTTACGGTACAACATAAGCGATTACACTTTTCAATATGTTTTTGTCGGTCAAAATTACACTTTTCAATGATTTTCAACCACCAAAAACTACACTTTTCAAATTTTCGCTGCAAAGGTAGTGCTTTTTTTTGATATACGCAAGTATTCTACACAAAAAAACGCCCCGAAGGACGTTTTTATGTACCATTTAGTCATTTACCATGTACTATTTATTTAATCCTCTGACCATTGACGGTATATTCGACACCGTTGCGGATGAGGAACAGCTGACCGTTACGGAGCACCTTCTGAACACTGACTTCTGACATCTGAATGCTCTCTATGCCGGTAGTATTCTTCGGAGTGCCGATAACGATACCGGTGAGGTGGTAACCTTGTCCTCGAACGACCAGACCGTGATCGGCAATGTCCATTGCCAGTTCATCGGAAGCCACTTTGTATGCAAAGAATCCGTCTGCCTCGGTTACGGTGAGGTCGGTCCAAGCCCAATCATCACCGGCTTTGTAGGTCAGAGCGAACTGTGCGCCGTCAATAGCCTGGGCATAGTAGATCTTGATGCTGTCACCTTCCTGAATACCTGCCAGCATATCTACCTGTACGGTATAGGTGTCAAACTCTGTACCCACATACACTTCCTGATTCCAAGAGATAGCCACGTCACCCGTCCAGACGGTGCGATACTCATACTCTTTCTCTTCGGGTTGGGGTTCGTCACCGGCTTTGTATTTATAGACTGCCACTTTGGTTACGTTCACACCGTCACCGGAGATACGGAAACCGTTCTGTACCGCTGCGGCTTGTGCAGCTGTAAGGGTGAAGACTACCTCGTACGGGAATGAACTGACATCATTGAGAAGTTCGTTGGTTACTTCTGCGGCAGCAGCATCGCGGAGGATTACTTTCGGCCACTCGGTTGCGGGGTTCTTGGCTAATACCGAAACGATTATCTGATCTTTAGCTGCGAGTTGTGCACCGAGTGCCGCATCCTGCTCGCAGATCTCAGTCCATGACAGCACCACACCTTCTGCGTTCTCCCACAAGGTAGTAGTGTCTCCTTCGACCAGCACGATGGGTTGTTCGGGTTCCTGATCTTCGGACGCAATAGCGATTTGCGTGATGTTATAACCTTGTCCGCGGAAGACGAGACCACGGGTAGCTATCTCATTCGCCATCGTCTCATTAGGCACGATATACGAGATAATACCATCTATCGGCGCGAGACCATCTATATCGGTCCATGCCCATTGGTCTCCGGCTTTGTAGGTGATGACATACTGGGGTTCATCAATGTGAGCCACAACAGTCACTTTGATGGTGTCGTCCTTAACAAGACCGGCAAAGAGGTCAAGCGCTGTTTCAAACTGAACGCCGACATACACGTCTTGGTTCCATGAGATGGCGGTGTCACCTTGCCAAACAACTGTTTCGGAGGCTTTTGCCGGAGCAAAGACCGCTACGCTAAAAGACAAAAGACAAAAGATAAATTTTCGCATAATTAATTCCAACCTGGGTTATTCGTGTTAATATTTGAGTTTGTGTTTATTTCCTGTTGCGGAATAGGGAAAAGGAGGTTACGCTCGGTGCGGTTCTTGTTGACTCCTCCGTCATCATTACCTCCTATGGCATTCATCGCATCGAGGTAGATACCCCAGCGGATAAGGTCCCAACGGCGGTCTGCTTCGCAAGCCAGTTCTTTGGCACGTTCTTCGATGATGGCAGAGCGGCGTGCTTCTTTGGTTGTCAATGCTCGTTTGCCTCCCATCGAGGCGCGATCGGCATTGGCACGAGTCCGTACTTTGTTGAGTTGAGCGAGCGCATCGGATGGTTTATCCAGTTCGTTCAGAGCCTCGGCATAGATGAGTATCACATCAGCGAGGCGTAGGAATGGCCAGTTGGCATCCGCATTATCGATGGCATCATTGGTGACATCCTCATACTTGGTAGTGAAAGCGAGACATTGCGCATCCGCAGAATAGTAATAATTGACCCCGTCCGCAAAGATACCGGTCGGGTCTTTGACCCAATTGCCATCCATGTCTTTACCGGTAGCCATAATGGTGTATTCCTCATCATAGGGATAGTAAAAACCACTATTGGATGCTTCCTGCGTATAGACACGCCAGCGGTGTTTTACGCCCTGCGTGATACGATAGTCATCGTGGTCGAACAGATCATACCAATGGCGTGTGCAACCGGTCCAACCGCCTGACTGGATATAATCCGAACCCGGTGCGGTCTTGTAGCCCTCGTATTGGGTATGCACCGAATTCTTATAAGTCGCGTCTCCACTGACGGAAC
The DNA here is from genome assembly GCA_017447875.1 of Paludibacteraceae bacterium. Taxonomy (GTDB): domain Bacteria; phylum Bacteroidota; class Bacteroidia; order Bacteroidales; family Paludibacteraceae; genus Colicola. The sequence goes on from JAFSMP010000027.1 coordinate 26,684, forward strand.
CAATGGAGAACAAGAACTCCGATGCATTTGCATTGGCTTTAGTCCAAAGCAGGTTATAATCCGACAGGGTGTAACTGCCGAACGTACCGTTCACTACCGCTTCCGCCCAGTCAGCTGCTTGTTGGTAGAGTTGCATGGGGTCGAGGGATTCGTAACCTGCAACCGTCTGTTTATACAGCGTCTGCGTTTGCAAGGGTGCATACTGCTTGTTACCGCTGATGTCGGAGGTATAGGGAGCACCGGTGCGGATAGTCACTTCCGTTCCTGCGGGCATTGCACAGGCTGCTTCGGTGGCATACACTTTAGCGAGCAGACCAGCTGCTGAACCGGCATTCACGTGACCTGTTTGGTAAGCATCGTCGGTATTCTTGTAGAGCAGCCGGGTGGCGGACTCCAATTGCGCAATGATATAATCATACACTTCGGTCACCGGTTTGCGCGGTTGGTTACGGTCGAAGTTCTCCGTCTCGGGTTGGATAGGAACCGCACCGTAGGCACGTACGAGCAGGAAATAGGCGAAGGCTTTCTGGAATCGCAGTTCACCGATGGCATTGTTCTTTTCTTTATCGGTGATGTTCTTCATCGCAGCGATATGCCGCTCGGCATTGTTGGCACGACCAATAAGACCGTAGCAGCCTTTCCAGAGTGCATCTACAAGGTCTGTCTCACCTTGGAAATTACCGGCTCCGAACGTACCGAACAACCAGTCCGGACCGGAGATATAATCGGCATCGAACTCCAGCATACGGGGAAAATAGCCCCAGCAGAACATATCGTAGATCCACTTGGAATAGACACCCGTCACGAGTTGGTCGCATGCTTCTTTGCTGTCACCTATATTGGCGTCAGTAACGAGCGTATCGGGGTTCTCTTCAATCCAGGAGCAACTGCTCATTGCGAAAACCGCTATTAAGATATAGATTACTTTTTTCATAGCATTTAGAATACGAAGTTAATACCTAAACTATACGAACGCGCGGAGGGATATGAGTAACTGTCCACTCCGGGGCAGGCAGGGTTGGAACCACCGGCATTGACATCGGGGTCAAACCACGAGTATTTGGTGAACGTATAGACGTTATTGACCGTGAAGTTGAAGTTGATCTTCTGTAGCCACTTGGCCGGATTGTTCCAGTCGTAACTTAGCGTGATATACTTGATCTTGAGGAACGAACCGTCTTCTACATATCGGTCAGAGATAAGCCACGTACGGGTATAGCCGGCTGTCGCTTTCGGCCACAACGCTCCGTTCGGGTTCTCTGCCGTCCAGCGGTGGTCGTACGCCTCTTGGGTGATGTTTCCGTGGCTCGACATGGTGATGTCCGTCAAGTTGTAGTTGAAGATGTCATTACCGTGCGAGCCTTGCAACATAAAATTGAGACTCAGTCCTTTCCAACTCAATCGGCTCGTCAAACTATATGTAAAATCGGGGTTGGTGTTACCGATAATGGTACGGTCGTCTGCGGTGATCTGTCCGTCTCCGGTAAGGTCGGCATAGATGATTTCACCCGTAGCAGGGTCAATACCGTCTTCTTTGTAGCCATATAATGTTCCGATGGGACAACCGTTGCGTTGCAGGAACACCTGGTCGGCTTTGGACCATAAGGCGGTTGCATATTGGTCACCATCCAGTCCGCCAATACGGTTGCGGTTGAGTGAGAAGTTGGCATCGAGTTGCCATTTCCAGTCTTTCAGATCGATTGCCATTGCACCGATAGACACTTCGACACCTTGGTTAATCACCCACCCGCTGTTCACCATCATCTGACTGAAACCGGACGAGGAGGGGATGGTGACGTTCTGCAATAGATCACGCGTCTTCTTCCAGTAATAATCAACGGTGAGGTTGATGCGGTTATTGAGGAAACCGACATCGATACCGGCATCCGCTTGGTCGGTCGTCTCCCATTTGAGGTCGGGATTAGCCGGTCCGCGCCAGTCGATCATTGCCAAACCTCCTTCCAGCGAACCGTCATACGGGTACTTGGCTGCATCATAGACCGTCAGTGTGCGATACGCTCCGATAGCTTGGTTACCTGTCTCGCCGAACGACACACGCCATTTCCAGTTACTGAGCACTTGCTGATCTTGCATCCACGGTTCATCTATCATACGCCAAGCGAACGCACCTGAGAAGAAAGGTGCCCATTTATGGTTGGCAGCGAACGAAGATGAACCATCCACACGCGCACTCGCCGTGAATAGATACCGTCCCATGAGTGTGTAGTTGACACGTGCAAGAAACGACTCCAGGGACTGCACGGTCGAACTGCTATTCACTACCGCTTTATCCAGCGCCAAGGCTATGTTCGCATCTTTGGTCATGTCGTTCGGGAAATTAGTGACGGTAGTACTTTCGTTCGATCCCCAACCTTTCTCAAACGTCACACCGAGCACGGCATTGATGCTGTGGTTCTCGTTGAACTTATGATCGAAGGTCAATAGGGTCTCACTCGTGACGCTCTTCCATATACTCGATGCCTTGCCCGCCTTGCCGTTGTACGGCGATTTGCCTTCCTGTGTGTGGCGGTCGTAATAGGTAGAACGATGTCCGTCATTATAACCGAGACCAAGGTTCTGACGCAACTTAAGCCAAGGTTGGATAGTAAACTCCACGAACGAAGACGAGAACCAAGAGATTTGACGTAGTTCATCTTTCGCACCGTTCACATAATTGAGCGGATTAGCAGCCAGCCAGTTCAGTTCGTCCAACTGCTCTGTCTGCGTATGCGGGCCGTAGGTAGGCGGGAAAATCAACGCCGAACGGATGATACCTGTGTTCTCCGAGTTCGTACGCTGGAAATCGGTGGTGGCGTTCGTGAAATGCTGGCTTGTACCTATCTCCAACCACTTGGTGATATGCCAGGCGGTGTTGATACTCAGTCCGTAACGCTTGTATCCGGTGTTCTTGATGATACCACGTTGATCCGCATACGAACCCGAGAAAGCGTAATAACCTTTGTCTGTACCGCCGCTCACCGAAGCGTTGTACTCCTGCGTATAACCGAGTTGGTAGATCTGATCTTGCCAGTTCGTACCGGCCACTTCATCTACATTGCCGTACTTATCCGTTCGCAGTCCCGGGTTCAGGAAGTCCTCCGGTGCAGGATTATAGGTTCCTTGCGAATACACATATCCACTGCCGATATACGGGTACTCCCATTCTCCGCGATAAGGAGTCTGCCCGGTATATCCTTCGTATAGACGGCTATTAGCCGCTTGTTCATTGCGGTACAAGGCATAGTGGTAGGCATCAAGCATCTGCACTTTGCGACCTATCTGCTGAATACCGCCTTTGATATTCAGTTCTACACGTGGTCGACCTTCTTGTCCTTTGCGGGTAGTGATGATGACTACACCGTTTGCACCGCGGCTACCGTAGATAGCAGTAGCGGATGCATCTTTCAGCACCTCAATCTTCTCAATATCGTTCGGGTTGATCATCGACAGCGGGTTCTGACTCTGGTTCTGACCCTCATTGGCGCCCGACGACGGTACGCCGTTGGGGTCGGTACCGAACGGGATACCATCGACTATATAAAGAGGTTGCGAAGAGGTGGTGAAGGAGTTAGCACCACGCACCGTGATACTCACGCCGCTACCCGGAGCTCCGTCCGAAGCTTTGACGTCCACACCGGCGATCTTTCCTTCGAGACTCTGAGCCACATTCATCTGTCCGCCGGACATGATGTCTTCGGATTTGATCTGACTGACCGAACCGGATAGGTCCCGTTTCTTCATCGTGCCGTAACCAACTACCACCACTTCTTCCATCAGTTGGGTGTCTTCCTGCAGCGTCACATCCACGCGCTCTTTGCCGCGGATATTGACTACTTGGGTCTTGTAACCCACCATGGAGATTTGCAGGATGAACTTACCCTCCGGAACATCGAGGGTGAAGTTACCGTCCATGTCGGTGATCGTTCCCACTTGCGTGCCCGCCACCAACACACTGGCACCGATAGCCGGTTCGTTGTTTGCCGCCCCGTCCAGTACGCGACCGGAAACAGTGGTCTGGGCACTTAGCGCACACGTAAGCGCACATGTAATAATAAGGAATAATTTGCGCATATTATTGAGCAGATATTAGTTCTATTTTGGTTAATGTAAAGCCGACACCGGTGAGGACAAATCCTCGTGTCTTGACGGCATCGAGTGCTACGGGGTCAAACAGGTACACTACGTCATTGCCATCCAACGGATACCAAACAGGCTCGGCTGAACCGGTTATCTCATTCCATGTATAACCGTTACGCAGCGACAACTGAGGGGTCACGCCCGCTGCTTTCGCCGCGGGGTCTATCTTATAGGAGATAAGGAGCACATCGTTCTCGGTGCTCTTTTGGAAAGGCGCTGCCGAGATACGCAGGTTGCCACTCCAGTCGTTCGGAAAGGCTTTCTCGCCGTGGAAGATCTCACCCGGTTGCAACACATATTCCTTCGGTGCCCGTTGTGCCTGACTGAGGTCTTCACTCGCTTCCCCCACGAACTGCACGATGCCAATCTTATCGAGCCGATAACCCGTACCTCCGACACGCAAGGCGGTGTTCATTCCACCACCGGCTAACTGGATCTTCAGCAGCGGTGCATTATCAAGGATATACCATGTGAACGCTTCGCCTCCAACCGGAGCGCCGTCCACCGTCTGGTCAATCGCATTCCATGTGAAGTCCATCAGTTTGAGCGAAGCACCTGCTTGCACTTTGCTGATATGAAAACGTAAGGCGTCGCCTTCGTGCAGGTTCATCAAACTCTGCGCCGGTATCTCCGCACTCACGCTCCAGTCGGCTTTCATCTGCACCGGCGTACCTCGCCAAACGATCGTCTCTTGGTAATCCGCCGCATCTGCTATCGTCACATACAAGATTCTATAGTCATGTCCGCCGATGGCTATACCGTGTGTACGAGCGATCGCTAATATATCGTCCGTCAAGGTCATTCGGAACGGACCCTTGATGCCAAAATAAGCATACTCGGGTGCGACGCCCTGCCAGTTCTGCGGGTTCTGAAATGCTCCCTGCGCCGTACCTTTGGCACGGTCATGATACACCGTGATGATGTCTCCGGCTTTCGCATCCGTAAAATGCCGCGCTTCCAGCACGATGTTATCTTTCCACGCCTTGCCTATCGTCTTCGGTCCTACCAATATCGTCCGCTCGATAGCGTGCGCTGATAGAGTACAGAGTACAGAATACAGAGTACAGATTAATATGGTTCGAAAAGACTTCATCTCATCAGCCCTTTCACTTCCTCGCGGTCAAGCACCACGCCGCTGTTGAATGCATTTTTCCACCATGTCTCTCCGGCAAACTGATGCTCATCGCTCTGACCTCTGTTATACGCCGCGTCATACCATGTCATAAACCAGCTCCAACGGCTGCCTTCCGCCCAGATGTCACTCCACAGCGACATATCCACATCGTCGCCGTTACCGCACTCCGCCAGCGTGATCATCTTATCGGGGTACAACCTCGTCAGCGACTCAAACTCCTTCTTCAACGGGTACTGCAACGCGTAGTAGTTATCGCGTCCGATGATGTCCACCACGTCCGCACCCGGATACCAGTCCGTGTCACCCACTTGCGAGGTCCACACCCAGATAAGGTTGTTCAGTTTATGATAATTGACGAGACGATCGTACATAAACCGCCAAAGTTTCTTGTATGTCTCCGTACCTTGTGCGCCCCACCAGAACCAGGGCTTGCCGCCCGCAAACTCGTACGTGTTACCTGCCGCTTCGTGCAACGGACGCCAGATAACCGGAATACCGAGTTTCTGCATTTTCTTTAAGTACCCCGCCACTTGGTCAATATCCTTCACCATCTGCTTGTACTCCGCCGAACTCGGGTCATTGATCTTCGACGCATCAAAACTCGTCTCACCCGGCTTGATTCCCGGACTGCAGGTGCGGTTCACACCGTCGTTCGCCAACATCTGCCAGTGCCACATAGCGCCTACGATGCCACCGGCGTTGTACCACTCCGTCACAGGGGTCATATCGCTATAATCGAGCCAGCCCGACGGGTTCACGTCCTTCGATGCATGGATATTCATGAAATCGAACACGTTCAGCGCAGGGTAATGTCCCGTCCACCGGTACACGTTCTCCGCCTCGCGCGTGTTCCAATCTATATTCGCTACCACGCCCGAGAGAGCGTTCTTGCCGTACTGCGTAGTCAGCAGCGACCATAGAGACTGAACCTCTGCGGTCGCGTTCTTGTTACATAACGTATACGACACTTCGGGCTCCGGTGTAGGAGCTTCCGCTTGCGTACAACTGGGACTCAAAAAAAGAAGTAATAGGGGTAAAAATCGGTGCCTCATGGTGCGTCTGTTTTAAATCACGATGCAAAATTACTGCTTTTTTTGCAAACAGACTGACACTTTTTTTGCACGCACCGACACTTTCTAAACAATCACCTTCGTTTTGACGTATTTTTCACGAAATTCGGACGGCGAACATCCTTTGCGTTTTCGAAATAAGCGATTAAAATTGCTTAGTGTATTGAATCCGCAGGTATAGCATATTTCGCTTACCGGTTTGATGGAATCAATCAGCATCCGCGCTGCATGCCCCAGACGGATGTCAATGATGTATTCCGCCAGCGACTTGCCGGTGCGCTGATGGAAAAACCGCGAGAAAGCGGCCGGTGTCATCGCCACCATCTCACTCAACTGCTCCAGTCGCAAGTCGTCCATATAGTGTTCGTCAATGTATTTCTTCACCTTGTTCACCCGTCTGCTCTCATGCGCCGTGTCTGCCTTGGCAAACGAGGACGAAGCCAACGTACGCGACTCCGTGCATTGAGACAACTCATATAACAAGTTAAACAATTCATCCACAGCATAAAAACCGCGCCTGATACTACTTATACGCTGCAAACGCGGATAGACCTGCATGATGGCGCTCTTCGGAAAAGCCAACCCCGACTGCGCACGAATCAACATCTCCGCGATACTCTTGAAGGCGTTGGTTAAGAAAATACCATGGGTGTAGTCCAACTGAAACTGAACCGTTATCTCATGAATATCCGTACTGGTGCAATCGCCTTGCGCCCACTGGTGCTCCAACTGCGGAGAAGTAATCAACACCAGATCGATATCGTCCGTCAACTCGTCACTATCACCCACTATACGCCTGCACCCGCGCGCGTTTTCTATAAAATTCAGTTCGAACAAATCATGCTTGTGCATCGGAAAATCAAAGCAAGTCTTGTGACGGTCTGCCACATACATAAAATCATGTTCACCAAGCGGCGTTATCTCTTGCAGAATGGTATTTTCTTCAGTCTGTTTCATGGTGTGCAGGTGTTAAAAAAGTGTTATCGACCGCAAAGGTACTACTTTTTTTTGATATATGCAAGAAAAAATGCAGTTTATCGTCCAAAACCCGCATTGAGGGGTGTTGAAAGAGCAATTTTTGCGAAATCGGGTGCAAAATTAGCACATCTAAAGGACTGTCTTATCCTGAAAAAAGTAGACACATTTAAAAACACTAAAATGTCTACATTATGTATCAGAGAAAAGGTTATTGGTTTACACCAGAACAGCGAATGGCTATTGTCCACGAATTAGAAACTACAGGAATGTCTGTAATCC
>JAFSMP010000028.1 GCA_017447875.1 Paludibacteraceae bacterium
TGACACATAATACATTGATACATAATACATTATAGCACATGTCTCGGCATCTGAAAAATATCGTTATGAGCGGTTTGAAGAATATCATCTCTTCCTACGTTCCTTCGCCCGCTGTTTCCACTCCTCCCGCCCGAGGTGTGCACTATTTCCAACCCATTACTTCCGTTGAGTTCTTATGGGGCGCTATGGACAAACTCAAACTCGGTCGCAAACGCCGCAAACATATCATCGTCCGCCGTTATCCCCATCTGGGCAACCGCCTCCTCCAACTCTATACCTACCATTTTCCTACGCATTGGTCCGAAGCCTGCGTAGCGAACTGCGAGCCGCCCGCCTGCAATCCGCATGGTTATCTTGCTCCGGTTCTAAACCGGCTTTGTCTGCTGCGCAGAGTGACAACGCAGAAATCACCCCGGATGACGTCACCTTCGAACCCATAGACGTTTGTTCCTTACCGGCGCATACGATACGCCGTCCTTCATTGCATCATTTGCATCATTACATCATTCCGTCATTATATCTGTCCCCGTCCCGTATCGACCCTCCGGACATTACTCCATTTGTCCCACCGGACAGCACAAAAAAACAGCCCGCATTGCTGCGAGCTGTTTAGAAACATTTGTCCGTTCGGATTAACGAATAGCCTGACCCATTACGTTGTACTTAACACCGTTCTTCTCGATGATCAACATACCGTTGGTGATCGTCTTCACAGCCTTACCCTCAACAGCGGTATTGGAGATAGCGGTTGAAATATGCTTCTCAGCGGAGATGAAGTAGAGCTGAGCTGCGTTATTGTAAATCACAACAACAGCCTTTACATCGTAAGCTTTGTTTGCAGTAAAACTATAGGCGAACTTGTAGTTATTGCGGAGGACGATAGATTCTTCGCCAATCGTTACAGTGGCATTCACCTGCTCTGCCGTAGTAAACTCTGTAGCCTCAGCAAAAGTCACATTCTTGAATACATAAACGCCATTTACATCAGCCGTCGTAGCAATCGTCTCTTTCTCGTCATATACAGGAGTCTCTCCAGCAACAACGGTCCAGTCAGCAGGCGCATTGGTAGGCACGAACTCAGGAGTGCTCTTGTACAAAGTAGAAGCACCTTTGATACCGGAAACCTTATCGCCAATAGCCAAACCATTCGATTTCAGATAAACCTGCGTCATGCCTGTTTCGTCTTTAACGAATACGTTGCTGCCGTTAACGAACATTACAGTCACCTCGTTAAGCACGCCCTCTGCAGTAGCCTCATTGGCTTGTACTTGTGCGCAAGTATAGACATGCTCCTCAGGAACGAAGGTAACATAATACATAACGATAGCGGAAGAACCGGTAATGGTAACGTCGCCTGCAGGAACTTCGATTTTACCCGAAACCACATTGAGTTGAGCGTCGTAAGGAGCCTCACCATTATTCTCGCGAGAGGTCCAGTACTCGGTCTGCTCACCGTTGACAACGAGGTAACGTTTTACAGCCGTTGCGCTTGCGGACGAACCGGTATCGGAGAACTTAACTACGATTGTTCCGGCAACATCCGCCTTGAAATGAAGCGTACCAGCCTGGCAGTATTGGTTTTTGCGGATAGGATACTCACCTTTGAAAGCGATAGCAGCTTTATTGAATTCTTCGCCAATAGTCATGAAGTCCTCTGAATAGTCAGCATAGATCACTTCGTCATTCTTGCTCGGCGTTGATTCGTCAGTCAGTTTGATACCATCGTTGCCATAGAGTGCATTTGCGGTATTGGCAGTGATCTTGGAGAAATCCCAAGTGGTGGAATCACTTACAGCCTGAAGCTCCGTCGGAGTCGGCTCAACAGGGGTTTCGCCAGCGGTCTCATAAGTAGCGCTCCACATCAAGAAACGCTTAGCAATAGAGGTTGTAAAGGTAAAGGTTGCACCTGCATCAGCACCGGTAATGACAAAGGCAAACTTGTAAGCACTCTCGTCAGCAACCGTAAATGCTTTTTCGGAACCTGTAAAATTCTCTTCAGCCGCAAGACTGATAGAAGCAGGAGTAATGGTCACGCCTTCAGGAGCAGTAATGTTCAGGGACAGACTTGATACACCTTTCCATGCAGCAGCGTAAACTGTAAGAGAGGTAGCGCCTGCCCCAACAGTAACGGACATGTCACCACCTTTGGAGCTTGTGCCGATTTTCACAGCCGGTTTACCATTGACTGTAAAATCGTCATAGCCGTTGGTACCAGCTGCCATAATTGCATCAGCAGCCATCATGCTACCTGCGAAGAGCACAGCAGCGAAAAGAGAAAAGATTTTTTTCATAAAATGAATGATTTTAAGTTAAAAATTGTTGAGTTTTATTGGTTAACGCACTTGTGCGCCATTGACATGATAAATCTTGTCGCCCTTGATGATGGTCAGTTGACCGTTCTTCATCACTTTCGTAGCCTTCGCCGGAGCTTCCGTCTTCTCTACACCTTCCGTTATCTCATCATCCAGGATGATATCTGCATAGTCATTATCGTAGTCGTATGCATATACCTCGGAAGTGCAAGTGAACATATAGGTTTTGCCATTCTCACCCTTGAACTGACCGGAGAAGGTATAAGCCAAACCGTCGAAAGTGATGTTCACCCATGCGGTCATATCCTCTTCATCCATCTCCACCGAGTCCTTTGCGGATTTCCAATAGCCGGCATAGTACAACTCATACTCACCGGCAAGAGTCGTCTTGCTCTCCGCCGGAATGGAGAAATACACCTCCGGATAAACGAGGGTCTTGGAAGACTCGTTATAGTTCTTATACAGGTCAATATCCCAGTATCCGTCACCTTCCTCCTCATAGTAGTACGCATCCGCATATACCAGACCGGCGATGTTAATCGTATCGCCCGCATACGGATCCGGAACATCTTCTCCGATCTTACCCGTAGCTCCTACCGCCAAGTGATACACCACAATCTCATGATCATACGTACTGAGATTCTGCTGCGCATAGGTCTTATATCCCGTACCTTCCGCATTGAGACCCAAGAAACGGTCCGCATTACTCGGATTGGACAACAGCAAGGTACCCTCCGAGAAATCAGCATCCCATACAGTTCCGGTCGCCTTTAAAGACAGATTACCTTTGCTCTCGTTCGCCAGATAGGTACCGGCAGCACTCTTGAGTAACCATCCGTCACCGGACTTCTCCACCGTCCATACATACGACTCCGTACCCGCCAGATTCGTTTGTGCAAAAGTAGTCAGCGGCAGCAACTTACTATTGTCGATCTTACCGTCGATGACATGATCGGACTGAAAGAACACGTACTTGTCACCACTCACAAACGATGTCACCGCCGACACCCCATAGGTATCCGCCAGCACCGCTGTTGTAAACAAGATTGCAGTTAAAAAAGAGAAAATTTTCTTCATGAACAAACTAATTTAAAATCGACTGCAAAGTTACAACTATTTTTTGACATGTGCAAGTTTTTTTGAAAAAAAATTTACTTCTTATGTGCCACCACGAATAATTGAACAGAATTAAAGAGATTTTGCCAAATGATATAGGCTGCCGCTCCGAGAGGTGCCATCGGATGAAGGTAGGTTTGCGCCATCCAGACACCCAACGACGTGTTCTTCTGCCCGAACGCCTGACCGGCGGTGATAGAACTGACTCCCGCCATCGTCTTAGGCGCTGCCGCGGGATTGATGAGCACGTCCTGGTAGTCCCGTCCTTTGGACGGAGCCGGCAAGTAATACCCGATCAGTTTGCCCAGACCGAACTGAATCAGACACGCGAAGAAAGAGCAAACCAATAAAATGATTATATTTGAAATTTGAAATTTGAAATTGTTGTCTCCGTCACTACGGCCGTAAGCACGATGATCGACCCTACCCAGAGATAGAAAGGAATCTGCGCCATCGTGGTCGAAAGTACAAACTCCTTCTTCATGCGCCGTTTGTACCCCACCCGCAAGAGCCATGCGGCAAAGAAGGGGCCCAACAGAAGAGGCGCGATATGTCTGAGTATCAGCAGAAACGCAGGCCAGAAAGCTTTCTCTGCCAAGGGATTGACCAGAGGAAAGAAAGCAGGCACGATGATCGAGATGGCAAAATTACTGAGTAAGGTGAAGGTTGTCAGATTCTGTATCGACCCGCCCATCTTACCGGCGATGATCGGTGCAGCCGTAGCCGTAGGCATGATGAAACACAGCATCAGACCCTGCGCCAAGACGCGGTTGCCGGTCAGCATATATACGCCAACATACGAACCCACACTCAAGATGATCTGCGCCGCCAGCACCACCCAATGCCATTTATGCAGCCGTAGGTCCAGCGGATTGACCTTGCAGAACGTGAAAAAGAGCATGAAGAAGATCAACCACGGCAGGATCGGACTAAGCGGCAATAACCATCGATACCCGAATGCCCCGATCAACATCGAGAGCCATAATGCATTGCTGTCGAAATATTGCTTCAATTTCCCCATTTTGCCACGATTTCATCCATGATTTTGAACACTTCTTCAACCGTCTCGGCACGCAGCAAAGCGATACGCGTCTGCTTGAAGTCAAACAGGCCCTTAAACACCGGTGATGCCGCAAAATGACGTCTCGAATGCACGATACCTTTCCGCTCGTCATTACCGCACCATTGGATCGAAGCCAATACATGCTCTTTGAGGATGGCTACTTTGTCGGCCATCGTTTGCGGTATCCCGGTATTCCGGTATCCCGGTATCCCAAGACCGGCTTTTATCTCAGAAAAGATCCATGGAGCACCGAAGGTAGCTCTGCCGACCATGATCGCATCGACGCCGTAGTGCTCAAAGCACTCGCGTGCCCGCTCGGGTGTACGCACGTCCCCGTTACCGATAATAGGTATACGCATACGCGGGTTATTCTTCACTTCTCCGATCAGCGTCCAGTCCGCATCCCCTCTATACATCTGAGAGCGCGTACGTCCGTGAATCGCCAGTTCCTGTATCCCGCAGTCCTGCAGTCGTTCCGCCAGGTCCACGATAAACGGCGTACCGTTCTCCAGATACAGACTGTTCTCGTCCCATCCCAGACGTGTCTTAGCCGTCACCGGCGTATGCACTGCGTTCACCACCGCCCTGGTGATATCCAGCATCTTCGGTACGTCCCGCAGCAGTCCGGCACCGGCACCTTTACCGGCTACTTTCTTCACCGGACACCCGAAATTTATGTCGATGAAATTGGGCTTTGCTGCCTCTACGATCCTTGCAGCATCCGCCATCGACTCCGGGTCCCGACCGTATATCTGTATCGCTACCGGTCGCTCCTCATCGTGAATCGTCAGTTTACGCGTCGTAGATGCGATATCGCGCACCAAGGCGTCCGCATTCACGAATTCCGTATAGACCCGATCCGCCCCGAAACGTTTACACAGCATTCGGAACGCCGGATCCGTGACATCTTCCATCGGTGCTAAATAAAGCGGCTTCATTTATTGAGGGTCGGATAGGTGATACGATGATGGTTCATAACTACGAGACGGGCGGTGAACACACGGCGGATATCTTCGACATCCTTGAAGCTCAACGGGGTCTGGGCGAACTGACCGTCTGCGATCTGCGCATCGATCATCTTATTCACCGCATCGGCGATCGCCTCTTCGGTGAACGTACTCAGACTGCGTGACCGGGCTTCTACAGCATCCGCCATCATCAGGATCGCTCCTTCTTTGGTCGTCGGTTTGGGTCCCGGATATTGGAAAAGTGCCGATTCCACCGGCTCTTTCGGGTGGTTATTGCACCAGGTGTTATAGAAATACCGAACCAGGGAAGTACCGTGGTGAGTGGTGATAAAATTGATCACCACTTCCGGCAGACGGTGACGTCGTGCGATCTTCTCTCCGTCGGTCACATGCGCGATCACCACCTTAGCCGCTTCCCTCGGATCCATCGACAATAAGGGATTCTCTACACCTGTCTGGTTCTCCACAAAATAGAGCGGATTAGCCATCTTACCTATATCATGATAGAGCGCGCCCGTGCGCACCAGAAGGGCGTTGGCACCGATCGTCTTAGCCGCTTCTGCCGCGAGGTTCGATACCTGCATCGAGTGCTGGAACGTACCCGGTGCCCGTTCGGCGAGCGTATGCAGCAGTTCGGAATTGATATCGGTCAGTTCGATGAGCGTGATCGACGAGATGAAACGGAACAGTTTCTCATAGACGAAGATCAGACCGTAACTACCGATAGTCAGTAACGCACAGATAGCGAAATAGAGGTACATCCATCCGTCGATGGACGACCAGGTTCCGGTCTGGGCAAAGGTGATCGCCGTGTACGCGATACTCTGCGCCAGCAGTATCCATGCTGCCGTCTGCGCCAGTTGTGCACGGCGGGTCATGTCACTCAAGGACGAGACAGCTACCATACCTACTACGATCTGGATGAAGAAGAACTCCACCGGTGCCGGCACCACGATGGAAACGATCAGGATCGTGGTGAAATGCAGGAACAACGCGGTGCGCGAATCAAAGAACACACGCGTGATAATCGGTATCCACGCGAAAGGTATAAGGTATATCGACAAGCCGAATCGCAGTGCCAGGCAAGCCAAGGCAATGACGATAAACATCTGCAGGCAGAAGAACAATACCGTAGAGGTGCTGCGCAGATAATGCGGACGGAAGACATACATATAGATCACCAGGAGTGTCAAGAACAACACCACCAGTATCGACTCACCCAAGACGGACAGCGTGCGCTGGGTGGTACCGATCGACTCATCGTCATACGCCCGACGCAGGGACTGCAGGATCTGGTAGTCTTTCTCAGAGACGATATCTCCGCGGTCGATGATCTTCTCCCCTTGCTGTACCAGTCCTTGTGTCGGCGAGAGGGACGCTAACAACCGTTCCCGGGCCTGCTCCGTCCATACCGTATCCCGCACCAGATTCATAGCGCAGTCATATCCGAAATGTTCGTAGGCGGTCTTAGGCGTATAGACTTCCGACAAAGGGTAAGTCTTAGACACCCGGTTCTGCATCACCGCGATGCGGGAAAAGCCGTTTTCATCGAGCCAATCCTTCTCTTGCAACGAGATCACCAGCACCTGCCGCTGCACCCCACGGATGTACTTATAGCAGGGCGTGAAGGTGGAGAGCAATTGCTGCTGCTCTTTGATCAGTTGCTCCTCCGTCTTGTAGATCGGAAAATCAAAATCCGCCGTCAAGGTTGCATGCCCCCAAGGTTTGCCTACCTCAAAATGATACCGGAAAGCATTATTATACTGGGGAAACAGCAAGACGATGACTACTGCCAACAGCACAAAAACACCCAGACGAAAAGCCGTTGGGGCATATTTGCCATTTAAGATTTTAGATTTGAGATTGGAAATTTGCATGATCGTTTCGCTTTAAAAAATTCTTGCATGATGGTTCGGCACTCGTCTTCCAGCACGCCTGCTGTCACCGTTGCCTTGGGATGGAACACCCGCGGAGCATAGGTGCTATAACCGCGTTTGGGATCCGGAGCACCGTACACGATCCGTTTGATCTGCGCCCATCCGATGGCACCCGCACACATTGGACAGGGTTCAACCGTCACATAGAGCGTCGCATCAGGGATATACTTACCGCCTACCGTCTGCGTAGCAGCCGTGATGGCTTGCATCTCCGCGTGTGCCGTGACGTCCGCCAGCGTCTCCGTTAAGTTATGCCCGCGACCGATGATCTGATTCTCCGACACGATGACGCACCCGATAGGGATCTCATTTGCGGCGAGCGCTTTCTCTGCTTCCGCCAGCGCGAGGCGCATATATTTCTCATCATTCTGAGTATTCGGAGTACTCGGAATATTCTGAGTTTTCTGACAAAATCGCTCGATTTCATCGGGATTTTGTTCGAAGTGATTACCGATCACGACGATGTCCGCTCCGGCTTTATAAGCTGCATTCATCGCTTCCGGTGTACGGATTCCTCCGCCTACGATCAGCGTCACCGTTGTGTTCGCCCGTACCGCCGCGATTATATCCGTTGAAACCGGCGTTTTTGCCCCACTTCCGGCTTCCAGATAGATCGCCGTCTTACCCATCAGTTCCGCTGCGATACAGGTGTCTATGATCGTTGGAAGGTCAGAAGGGTCAAGCGGTTTGGTGCCCGTCACCTTCATCGTGGAGGTCTCTACCCCTCCGTCAATGAGAATATAGGCCGTTGGAATCGTATTTATTGACGCCGCATGTATGCGCCGTGCGGACTTGATCTGCTGCCCGACCAGGTACTCCGGATTGGTGCCGGAAAGTAGCGAGAGATACAGTATCCCGTCAGCCTCAGTCGTAAACTGGTCGGCGTTGCCCGGAAAAAGAATAATGGGGATTTGTAATTTGTGATTTGTAATTTGTAATTTGAGATTTCTCACAAACTCCGTCGTATCCCCACCGGTGGAACCGCCCACGAAGAGATAGTCCGGGTGCGCCTCAGCCGTAAAATGCAGCGCCTCCGGATTCGCCTTCTCAGGATCCAATAATATCGCTAGTTTCTTTTCCATTCAAAAGTCTCCACCATTTTGATGATATCGGTACGCAGGTACTCATAGACCGGAGCCAGCGAGTCTGCATTCGGAGGACAGTTGCAATAGACCGACGCCCGAAAGAAATGACGGGTGGAATCGGTGATAAAGAACTGGCAGGACGAAGCGGTGTTGCCTTCCAGATCAAAGAGCACGCCGTACACCTTCGCCTCCGGATGCATGTATTCGCGTTCGGGAATAGAGGTGGCGAATGACGCATTGCGATAGACGAACTCCAGCGCATCATTGGTTAACTCCCGCAGGTTACGCTGCACGGGTTTGTACGAACAATGCACCGTAGCATCTACGCACGGGTACCATATATTGATCCAGTACGGTTCTTCCTGTCGGGTCTTCACCACCGCATTACAGGACAGCGCAAAGGTATACGGATAACCCGGATACAATGACTCGAACGGCACGTATGCCGTATCGGGTGTCGCGATCCGATAATACGCATAGGGTTTGGGGGTCGCCACTTTCCCGCAACTACCCAACACCAGCATCAGTCCCAACAGATATACCAATTTGCGCATTTTACTCCAATTTGGGTACAAAATTACTACATTTAATTAAAAATTAAAAATTAAAAATTAAAAAATCCCCATTTTGTGCCCCAAAATGCACTTTTTTCAAAATAAAATGCGCGCGCGCTTGCATATATGAAAAAAATGTTGTATCTTTGCGCACTTTTTAGAGATTTTAAATCTATGGCAGAGAGCAAAAACAATTATTGTGTGATTATGGCAGGCGGCGTAGGAAGCCGTTTCTGGCCGTTCAGTAGAGAGAACAAACCGAAGCAGTTTCTGGATTTCTTCGGTACCGGACGCAGCTTGCTGCAGATGACGGTGGATCGTTTCCGTCCTATCGTGCCGATAGAGAACATGTTTATCGTAACGAATATCTCGTATAAGCAGATGATTCTGGAGCAGATACCGGATATGCATGAGAGTCAGATACTCTGCGAGCCGGCGCGTCGTAATACAGCCCCCTGCATCGCGTACGCGACCGCGCACATTCGTGCATTATGCCTGCAGCGCGCGTACGGGTGGACGAAGGACGAGTGCACGCAGTTGGAGGGCTACACAAAGGAAGGCAGCATGAAGGGTAACAAGAGTCTGCCGAAATTCCAGGATATTGATTGGTCCAAACCGGAGATGCAGGCGAATATAGTCGTAGCCGCGAGTGACCACCTGATCCTGGAGGAAGAGAAATTCCGTCAGACGATTCTCAAGGCCTTCGACTTCGTCAGCAAGAATAAGGCGATCGCTACCTTAGGTATGCATCCCACCCGTCCGGAGACAGGTTATGGATACATTCAGTATCTGAAGGACAATGGACAGGACGACATTTATCCCGTCAAGACCTTCACAGAGAAACCGAATCTGGAGATGGCGAAGGTATTCCTTGAGAGCGGTGATTTTCTTTGGAATTCCGGTATTTTCATATGGAATCTACAAACCATAAGCGAAGCTTTCCGGTATCTATTGCCGGAAGTAGCGGATCGTTTCCGCGAAGGAGAGTTATTGATGGGAACGGAGAAAGAGGAGGCGTTTATTGAGGAGATCTTCCCGAAATGCCCGAATATCTCCATTGACTACGGCATCATGGAGAAGGCGGACAATGTATATGTGCTGCCGTCCAGTTTCGGATGGAGCGACCTCGGTACATGGGGCAGTTTGTATGAGTTGAGTGAGAAAGACGCAGACAAGAACGTCAGTCTGCATAGTTCGGCGCTGTTCTATGAGGCAACCGGCAATATCGTGACCTTGGAGCATGGCAAACTGGCCGTAGTGCAAGGCGTAGACGACATGATAGTAGCCGAACAGCAGGGCGTGCTGCTGATCTGCAAGAAAGCCGAAGAACAGCGTATCAAGCAGTTCGTGGCGGACGTACAAGGTCGATTTGAAGGCAAATACAATTAACCATATAATTACTTACTATTAAATCAAACATCATGAGTTATCTGAATTTTGACAAGACAGTGCTTGTTAATCTAGAGCGCTCGCTTCAGAAAGAGATGATTCGGACGAACCGTGCAGGAGTGTACAACTCGACGACACTGGTCGATTGTAACACCCGTAAGTACCACGGCCAGTTGGTGATGCCTATTCCGGAATTGGGCGACGACAACTTCGTACTGCTCAGTTCACTGGACGAGACGGTGATCCAACACGGGGCAGAGTTCAACTTAGGTCTGCACGAGTACAGCGAGAATCACTTCAGTCCCAACGGACACAAGTACATCCGCGAGTTTGACTGTGAGTTGATCTCGAAGACCGTCTATCGCGTCGGTGCGATGGTATTGGAGAAAGAGCGTATGCTCGTCAGTTTCGAACCGCGTGTGTTGATTCGTTACACATTACTGGAGAGCGGTAGTCCGACCACGCTCCGTTTCCGTCCGTTCTTGGCCTTCCGTTCGGTAAACGAACTGACGCACGAGAACCCGTTGGCCAATCCGGACATGAACGATTGCGAAAACGGCCGGTTTAATCGGATGTATCCGGGCTTCCCGAACCTCTACATGCAGTTCAGTAAGGCCTGCGAGTATCATCATGACCCGCAGTGGTACAAGGACATCGTGTACCGTAAGGAACGCGAACGCGGATATGCGTACAAAGAGGACCTGCTCGTACCGGGTTATTTCGAACTGCCGATGAAGAAAGGCGAGAGTGTGATCTTTGCTGCCGGTGTGACGGAAGTGAAGACGGGTAGTCTGAAGGCCACCTGGAAGAAAGAACTGGAGCGTCGTAACAAACGTCTCGACATGTTCACAACACTCAAGAACAGCGCCAGCCAGTTCTACAAACGCGAAGGAGACAAGTGCTACTTACTCGCCGGTTTCCCGTGGTTCAAAGCTGACGCGCGTTCCACCTTCTTCTCCGTTGCCAGCTGTACGCTGGATATCGACCGCCCCGAATACTGGGATGCGATCATCAACAAGACGGCTATTCAGGAGATCCTCAATTTCATGAACGGTCGCGGGAATGAGAACAAGATGACAGGAATGGACGAACCCGACGTGCTGCTGTGGTTTATTCGCGCTTGTCAGAAATATGCGCATAAATATACGGTGCGGGAAGCGGCTGACCTGTACGGACAACTCTGTCTGGACATCATCGCCTGGTACCGCAAGCAGAACCACCCGCGGTGTACGTTGCACCAGAACGGTCTGCTGTGGGTCGATGGCACCCAACGTCCGGCTACCTGGATGAACGCCACCCTCAACGGTTGGCCTGTTGTACCGCGTACGGGATATGTGGTAGAGATCAATGCCCTGTGGTACAACGCGATGCGTTTCACGGCAGAGATGCTGCGTGAGATGGGTAAAGAGACCAGTGCCGACCTGATGGAATACCAGGCTGAGATCAGCAAAGATGCGTTCGTTAAGACCTTCTGGAACGGACTCTATCTCAATGACTACGTGATTGATAACTACGCTGACCGCGAGGTAAGACCGAATATGATCTGGGCAGTCGGTCTGCCCTACAGCCCGCTGGATCGCAAGCAGCAGAAAGCGGTAGTCGATATATGCACCAAGGAACTGTTAACGCCGAAGGGTCTTCGTTCGCTCAGTCCGAAGAGCGGTCTGTACCACCTGTACTACGGTAGTGATGCCGCCGAGCGTGAACGCGCACTGTTCAACGGTATCGTTTGGCCGTCCACCATCACCGCTTATTCGCGTGCGTACATGAACGTGTACAAATACAGCGGTGCGAGCTTCATGGAGCGCACGTTGGTGGGCTTCGAAGCCGAGATGGACGAGCTCTGTATCGGTACGCTCAGTGAGTTTTACGATGCCAACCCGCCGTACAAAGGTCGTGGTGGTATGAGTAGCGCACCGAGTGTGGCAGCCGTGATCAGCCTGCTGGATACCTTAAAGAAATACGAAAAAGAGCAACAAGAGGCTCAAGAAAAGGAGGCACAATCATGAAAGCGTTAATGTTCGGTTGGGAGTTTCCTCCCCATATCTTAGGTGGTTTAGGAACAGCCAGTTACGGTCTGACCCGCGGTATGGCGGAGCAACCCGATATGCATATCACCTTCGTCATCCCCAAACCCTGGGGCGATGAGGATCAGTCGTTCTTACGTATCATCGGTGCCAACAGTGTGCCCGTGGTATGGAAAGAGAACAGTTACGACTACGTCAAGCAACGTATGGAGGGCAAGATGAGTCCCGAGGAGTATTTCCATTTCCGCAACGGTATCCATTATGACTACCGTCGTATCGGTACGGATGACCTCGGTTGCATCGGTTTCTCGGGTCGTTATCCGGATAACCTGATCGAGGAGATCGGTAACTACGAAGCGGTGGCATCGGTGCTGGCGCACAGTCTGGACTTCGACATCATCCATAGTCATGACTGGTTGACTTATCCGGCAGGTGTATTCGCGAAACATATCAGCGGTAAACCGCTGGTGATTCACGTACACGCTACGGACTTTGACCGCAGTCGCGGTAACGTCAACCCTACCGTCTATGCCATCGAGAAACGTGGTATGGACGAAGCAGACCATATCATGTGCGTAAGTAACCTGACGCGCAATACCGTCATCGAGAAATACGGTCAAGACCCACGCAAGGTATCTACGGTCCACAACGCCGTTGAACCGCTGGCTCATCCGGAAGAGTTCACCAAGCCCGAGCGCAAAGACAAACTCGTTACCTTCTTGGGTCGTATCACGATGCAGAAAGGACCGGAGTACTTCGTGGAAGCCGCAGCTCGCGTGCTCTCCAAGACCGACGGTGTACGTTTCGTCATGGCCGGTAGCGGTGATAAGATGGCGGAGATGATCGATCTCGTGGCCAAACGCGGTATCGCAGATAAGTTCCACTTCCCGGGCTTCATGCGCGGTAAGCAGGTACAGGAGATGCTGGCGATGAGTGACGTCTATATCATGCCTTCCGTCAGTGAGCCCTTCGGTATCTCTCCGTTGGAAGCCATGCAGGTAGGCTGTCCGTCGATCATCTCTCATCAGTCGGGTTGCGCAGAGATCCTGCAGCACGCCATCAAGACCGACTACTGGGATATCGACGCCATGGCCGATGCGATATACGCCATCGTCAAGTACCCGGCGATGTACAAGAGTCTGCATGAACTGGGTATAGCCGAAGTGAATAATATCAAGTGGGCAGATGCCGGTCTTAAAGTAAGACGCATCTATGACGGAGTAATTAATCATACATTGTAAAAATTTAATAGCATTATGAAAAATATATGTTTCTGCTTCCAGATGCACGCACCGTATCGTCTGAAGCGCTATCGTTTCTTTGAAATCGGTCATGATCATTATTACTACGATGACATGGCTACCGAAGAGCACGTTAACTGGCTCGTGCAGACCTCCTATCTGCCGCTCTGCCAGACTATCCGCGACATGATCAACCTCTCGAAGGGTAAGTTCCACTGTGCCATCAGCGTCAGCGGTACGATGATCGAGATGTTCGAGCAGTTCAATCCGGAGATGATCGATATCCTCAAGGAGTTGGCTGCCACCAAGTGCGTGGAGTTCCTCGCTACTCCGTACAGCTATTCCTTGGCTTCGGAGTACAACGAGAGTGAGATGAAAGAGCAGTTCAAGAAACAAGGTGCGTTACTCGAGTCCATCTTCGGCGTCAAAGCACAGACCGTTTGGAACACCGAGTTACTCTACACCGACGAGGCCGCTTACCAACTCAATAAGATGGGTTACAAGACCATCCTCTCCGAAGGTGCTAAGCATATCCTGAGTTGGAAGAGCCCGAACCGCGCATTCCAATCTGCCGGTGCACCGAAGATGAAAGTGCTGCTGCGTAACACCAATCTGAGCGACGAACTGAGTTTCCATTTCTCGGATCCCGGATGGGCGAATTTCCCGATGGATGCGGAGAAATATGCGAATATGTTACAGGCACTGCCGGCAGAAGATGAGTTGATCAACCTGTGGGTGGGTGCCGAGACTTTCGGTATTCGTCAGAATGCCGGAACCGGTATCTTCGACTTCCTCAAAGCCCTGCCGTACTACGTGATCGAGCGTGAGATGGGCTTCATGACACCGGCGGAGGCTGCCAAGAAACTGGCGGCTAACGACGTGCTGTCCAGCCCGTATCCCTTGACCTGGAGCGGTGAGGCGAAAGACCTGAGTGTTTACGCCGGTAACGACCTGCAGCAAGAAGCGATCCATAAACTGTTTGCTGTTGCAGAGCGCGTACACCTGTGTCAGGCGAAGGAACTGAAGACCAACTGGCTCCGTCTGCAGGATGTGAACTATCTGCATTATATGAATCATATCGACCAGGGCGAGACGCAGTATGAGTCCGCGTACGACGCGTTCATCAATTATATGAACGTGCTGTCCGACTTCCTGCAGACCGTGGAAGAGCAGTATCCGACGACCATCGAGAACGAGGAGTTGAATGAGTTGCTCAAGACCATCCGCAACCAGGAAGAGGAGATTCAACTTCTTCAAGCAAAGCTTAAGAAGAAGAATTAAGAATTTAAAATTTAAAAATTAAAAATTGCAATTCAAACGTAGTTTGATAGTATTAGTGCTGTTGGTAGCGACCCTTGTGGCCGCTGCCAAACAGCCCCGTACCAAGACGGTGGTGAAGACCTGGCGTATGCCGGGTCTGAGTGCCGTCGCGGACACCGTCGCGTTCAAGGACACGGCGATGCTCAACTACTATGACATCGACATCCAGACGCGTTACTCGATGAGCAGCGCTACCAACGGTAACGTGTTAGTGTCTCCGATAGAGTCGCGTATCATACAAGACCGCGAGAGCACGATCGATGATCCCTTGGCCTGGTGTTGGCAGCCCTATGTGGTGACACCGCAACAGCAACGGTTCTTCAACACCACCACTCCCTACTCGTCCATCGCCTATAAGAAAGGCTTCGTCAATGCCCATGAAGAGAACGATGTCAATTTCCTGTTCACCGGTAACATCAACCGCCAAACGAACTTAGGCATCGAGATGGAGTATCTGCACTCCGCCGGACACTATACCAACACCGCCGGAAAGTTATTCCGGGGTTCGGTCTGGGGCAGTTACACCGGTAATCATTACAGCATGCATGCCGCCTTCAGTTGGAGTCGACTACGGTCGTTCGACAACGGCGGACTGGCAGACGTGAACGAGTTAGGCGGTAAACTCAGTCCCGAAGACATCCCCGTCAAGTTCAGCGGCATGACCGGTTATCGGTACTTGAGCGGTTATCTGCATAACCAGTATGCCATCACCCAAGAGCGCGATTATGTCGATTCCATCGAGGTGATTGAAGACGGCAAGCGCGTCAAACGGGACACGCTGAAGACCGAACATATACCGCTTATCACCTTCTCGCATATCTTCGAGACCAATAACTCGAACCGGCGGTACGTGGAGAAAGAGGTAGACACCGCTTTCTATGCCCATAACTATTACGACACCATCCAAACAGCCGACACCACCGATGTGCTCTCCATCCGCAACACCGTAGCCGTCACGTTCTGCGAGGCGTATAACACCAAGCTGAAATTCGGTGCCACGGTCTTCGCCATGAACGAGTGTCAGCGGATCCTGTATGACTCCGTGCCGTACGACACCGCCAATATATACGACTATAAATGGATGAACAGCACGTTTGTGGGCGGAGCGATCCATAAGCATAGCGGTTCGCACGTGTTGTATCACGTCGAAGGACAGGTATGTGTGCTGGGATATAAGATCGGTGAGTTTGACGTGTACGGAAAGCTGGACACGAAGTTCAACGTAGGCGGAAACACCTTATATATAGGCGCGCGTGCGCAAGCGAAGAGTATCACGCCAAGTCCTTACTTACAACGCTTCCGCTCCAATCACGTCATCTGGGATAATGACTTCGGTTTCACCTACCGGTTCTTAGGCGGTGCGACGGTAGCCTATCCCACCAAATGGGTCAAACCATCGGTGGATTTCAGTTTTGAGAACCGCACTCACCCCATCTATGTCTCTGCCTCCGACTGGAAACCCAGACAGTACAACGGCAGTGTGCAGATCCTCACCGGAACCGTCGGAGCGGACATCACCACTCCGTGGATTAACTTGGAAAATAAAGTAGTCATCCAACATACGACCAATGACAGCGTCTTACCTGTCCCCCTGGTCATCTTACAACACCGACTCTATTACCACGGCAGTTGGTTCCACCACGCCATGGACGCACAGATGGGCGTGGACCTGAGGTACTTCACTTCGTACCACTCACCCGTGCTGTGTCCGGCGACAGGTATGTTCGCTACCCAGCAAGAGACCAAGATCGGTAATTACCCGTGGATGAGCGTCTATGCCAATTTCTATGTGCGCTCCATCCGCCTGCGCTTCTTTGCGCATTACCAGCATTTTAACCACCTTTTTATGAAAAAGAACATCGGATACCTCGCCATGCCTGACTACCCCACCAACCGGGATGTCTTCCGCGCAGGATTGGCTTGGCATTTCTATAATTAACGTTGAAAGTTGAAAGTATAAGGTTTAAAGAATGATAGTAACACTGAATTTGAATAGACTCATCGTGTATGCCGAAGAAGAGGCGGAGCGGATGCAGAGCAGTAAGGTAGATACGGCACATTTCATGCTGGCCATCTTAAGGCTGGTGGAGTGCTCGGCGTATGACCTGCTTCTACGCGCTAACTTCCGTCCGGAAGAAGGGAAAGCCTATTTCGAGCAACAGTTGCGGCAGTTAACGGCCGGCACTCATGCGTACGGTGACCGCACACCTGCTGCGGATCGTATCTTACGAATCGCAGAGGGCATCAGTAGGGAGTACCAGGTGGATGTAGTGAACACGACTCACCTGCTGCTGGCTATCACCCGCGAGCAACTCAACCCCGTGGCCTCTTATCTGGATAACGCTTGGGGCATT
This sequence comes from Paludibacteraceae bacterium, assembly GCA_017447875.1. Classification (GTDB taxonomy): domain Bacteria; phylum Bacteroidota; class Bacteroidia; order Bacteroidales; family Paludibacteraceae; genus Colicola. Next base: position 17,367 of record JAFSMP010000028.1, read on the forward strand.
GACTATGACCGTCTGGTAGAACTGTACGGTCAACCGCATTACACGGCTGAGGTGCCTTCGAACGGCAATAACGAGGATATCAATAAAGAGCCGTGGAGCGCGAATCAACAACCGACCAAAGAGAAGAAGAACAAGGCTACCAATGCCTTAGACAAATACGGTCGGGACTTGACCAAACTGGCGCAGGAAGGCAAACTGGATCCTGTTGTAGGACGGGAGACGGAGATCGAGCGCGTGCTGCAGATACTCAGTCGACGCAAGAAGAACAACCCGATCCTAATCGGCGAACCCGGTGTCGGTAAGTCCGCCATCGTTGAAGGCCTGGCGCTGCGTATCAACCGAGATGAGACCGGTGCGCTGAAAGGCAAACGGATCGTAACCCTGGATATCGCTTCGATGGTAGCCGGTACGACCTACCGCGGTCAGTTCGAAGAGCGGATGAAGAACGTGCTGAACGAACTGCTGACCCACCCCGAGATCATCCTCTTCATCGATGAGATACACACGATCATCGGAGCCGGTAACGCATCCGGTTCACTTGATGCGGCGAATATCCTCAAGCCGGCCTTGGCACGCGGAGAGGTACAATGTATCGGTGCAACGACAACGGCTGAGTACGCCAAGTCCATCGAGAAAGACGGTGCGCTCGAGCGTCGTTTCCAGAAAGTGCCGGTGCGGCCGACAACAGGGGATGAGACCTTTAATATCCTGACACACCTCAGTGAGCAGTACGCCCATTACCATAACGTCATCTACACCCGCGAGGTGCTCAAAGCCTGCGTGGGACTGAGTGAGCGGTACCTGACGGACCGTGCGTTCCCGGACAAAGCCATCGACGTGATGGACGAGGTAGGCGCCCGCAGTCATGCCAAACAGCAGGCGCAGGGCGAGAAAGCGCTACCGGCGTACACCATCACCACCGAAGATGTGGCAGGTGTGGTCAGTATGATGTCCGGTGTACCCGTGCAACGCGTTGCCACGGCCGAGAACGAGCGGCTCCGCACCATGGGAGATACCTTACGCCGACGGATCATCGGTCAGGACAAAGCGGTGGACACCGTCGTCAAAGCGATCCAACGCAGTCGCTTGGGTCTACGGGACCCCAAACGCCCCATCGGTACGTTCTTCTTCTTGGGTCAGACCGGTGTCGGTAAGACCTATCTGGCGCAGTGCTTGGCGGAAGAACTGTTCGGCTCGAAAGATGCGATGATACGCTTCGACATGTCGGAGTATATGGAGAAACATGCGGTGAGTCTGCTCGTCGGTGCCCCTCCGGGATACGTGGGACATGAAGACGGCGGTAAACTGACTGAAGCGGTTCGGAGAAAACCCTACTCCATCGTGCTCTTCGATGAGATAGAGAAAGCCCATCCGGATATCTTCAATATCCTGCTGCAGGTACTGGATGAAGGACGTCTGACCGACCGGCAGGGACATAACATCGACTTCCGCAACACGATCATCGTGCTGACCAGTAATGTGGGAACACGGCAACTGCAGGAGTTCGGCAGCGGTGTCGGCTTCAGTGCCACGGAGATGAGTCAGAAAGAGACGAATAAGATGCTGCTCAAAGCGCTGCAGAAACAGTTCCCGCCTGAGTTCGTGAACCGTATCGACAATGTCGTGACATTCGAACCGCTGAGCAGAGACACCATCGGTCAGATCGTGCGGATTGAGATCAGCATGCTGCAGCAGCGGCTCAAGAACCAGGGACACCACCTGAGTGTGACACCCGAAGTGATCGGACAACTGGTGGAGAAGAGTTTTGACACCAAGAACGGTGCCCGACCCGTCAAACGTGCCGTACAAACCTATCTGGAGGATCCGCTGACGGAGATCTTGCTGCGCAAACCCAATCAGAAAAAAATAACAATCAAACAGATACAACAAGTATGACAAAAGAAATTACAGACGCTAACATCAAGGATGTCATTGCGTCAGGCAAACCCCTTGTGGTAGACTTCTGGGCTGCATGGTGCGGTCCGTGCAAGATGATGCTGCCTATCCTCGAAGAACTGAGTAACGAGTACGACGGCAAGATCGTAGTCGGCAAACTGAATGTGGATGAGAATCCCGACACCTGCGAAGAGTACGGTATCATGAATATCCCGACGATGCTCTTCTTCCAGAACGGCGAACTCGTTAATCGTCACGTCGGTGCGTGCCGCAAACAGGATTTGGCGCAACTTTTTGATGCAATTTTATAAAAAAGTGCATTAAAATTTGCATATTCCAAAAAAAAGCAGTAATTTTGCAGGCTTTTTTGGGGGTTCGGTAGCTCAGTTGGATAGAGCAACAGCCTTCTAAGCTGTGGGTCGCGGGTTCGAATCCCGCCCGAATCACTCGCTAAACATTACAACATGCGTCAATTAAAAATTACAAAATCAATTACGAACCGCGAGTCAGCCTCGTTAGACAAGTATCTGCAAGAGATCGGTCGCGAGGACTTGATCACCGTGGATCGTGAGGTAGAATTAGCCGGTCGTATCCGTAACGGTGACCGTGCGGCACTGGAAGAGTTGGTACGCAGTAACCTGCGTTTCGTCGTTTCCGTAGCTAAGCAATACCAGAACCAAGGCCTCAGCCTTCCTGACTTGATCAACGAAGGTAACCTGGGTCTGATTAAAGCTGCCGAGAAATTCGATGAGACCCGTGGTTTCAAGTTCATCTCGTACGCCGTATGGTGGATTCGTCAGTCTATCCTGCAGGCACTGGCTGAGCAGAGCCGTATCGTGCGTCTGCCCTTAAACCAGGTGGGTTCGATGAATAAGATCAACAAGGCTTTCCAGCGTTTCGAGCAGGAGTACGAGCGCAAACCGAGTGCCGAAGAGTTGGCTGATATGCTGGATATCCCGGTGGAGAAGATCGCCGAGACCCTGAAGATGTCCGGTCGTCATGTCAGCGTGGACGCTCCGTTCGTGGAAGGCGAAGACAACAGTCTTATCGACGTGATGGTGAATGAAGACTCACCCAATGCCGACAGAGGACTTATCAACGAGTCGCTCTCAACTGAGATCAGTCGTTCCCTCGCTACCCTCACGCCTCGTGAGGCGGATATCTTACGTAAGTTCTTCGGTATCGGCACTCCCGAGAAGACCCTCGAAGAGATCGGTGACGAACTGCACCTGACTCGTGAGCGTGTGCGCCAGATCAAAGAGAAGGCGATCCACAAACTCGAGTCCGGTCAACGCAGCCGAATCCTGAAAACCTACCTCGGTTAAAAAAACCTCCAAACGGAGGTTTTTTGTTTGAGGGTTTGAGGGTTTGAAGGTTTGATGTTATTTCAAACGATATCAAACAATTTCAAACGATATCAAACTAATCAAAAAGTGTAGGCTGATCATTTTCTATTTTCTTAAGAATCGCGCGCATGAGCGATTCGCGCACCAGACGACTGCGGTTGGTGATGTTATACCGCTCGCAGAAACGATCCAAGGCACGTTGCTCTTGTTCGTTCAGCAGAATCGTGATTCTATTTTCGCGCGGAGCTTTCATGCTTAGAAATAGAGCGTGAATTTAGCACCATAGGTGATGAAACTACGTCCGGTGCAGTGAACAAACTCCGTATCTTCGATGACCTCCGTCACATCTACTTTCGCTTGCTGGAAGCGGGCGAAGAACACGGCTCCGATAGCGGTCTTGGGATTGACCTGACAGCGGTATCCCAAGTCCAAACCCGTATAGAGCCCGCCGACATATTTCTTACTCAACGCCACACCGTATCCCAAGGCTACACCGAACACGGGAGCATGTTTCTGCTCGATCAACGGCATCCGCAGCGCCACTTGCACCGGTAAGAAACTATACGTCCTATCTAAGAACAGACCGTGATAACCCAAACCGGCGCCGATGAACAGATGTCGGTCACGGATGTGATGGGTACCGATCAGCAGGTCCGCGCTACCGGTCCATCCTGTTTTCTGCCCGGGTACATACGCCGAACCGGCGGCTACCTCCAGTAAGGCCGACACGCGTTTGGACGTTTTGATCTCTTGTTGCGAAGCCTCGAGATCTTGTGCAGACGAACTCTCGACCGCATCATCTGCGAGCACCTGCTCTACATCCGTTCGGGGAAACTGAAAACGCGCTCCTTCGGTGTCCCGCACGATAACCACCTCGTCATTCTGGAAGACGATCGTACCCTGCATACGCGCACCCGTACGTAGAATTATCGTTTCTGCGTGCGCGCACACGAAACAGATCAGACCAAGGACTATGAACGCAAATTTTCTCATATCGGCTGCAAAGGTACAACTTTTTTTTCAATTATGCAAATTTATGCGAGTTCAAAATCAATCTGCGCGCGATTTATGTCCACTCGCACCACTTTTACAGTCACTTTATCGCCCAAGACATAATCTTCCGGGTGCTCGATGGTCATCATATGCACCAGTCCTTCGCAACGACTCTCTTCCAGTTGCACGAAGAAGCCGAAATCGGTGATACCGGTGATAAAACCCTCCAGCACTTCGTCTATATGATCCTTCATCCACATCGCCTGGTATAGCTTGATCGAGTCGCGTTCGGCTTGTGTTGCTTCCTGTTCGCGGGCGGAGCAATGTTCGCATTTCTCTTCGAGTTCTTCGCGGGTCATGGTCTCTTTCTTACCAGTAAGGATGTATTTCTCAACGAGTCGATGCACCATCAGGTCGGGATAACGGCGGATAGGAGACGTGAAGTGAGTATAATGAGAGAAAGCGAGTCCGTAGTGACCGATGTTATAGGTGGAATAGACCGCTTTGGCTTGTGCGCGGATGGTAAGCATGTCGATCGCCCTACGGACAGCGTCTTCCGAGACTTCATGATGCCGCATTTTGGCGGTCATGGCGCATTGACGTTTGAATTTCTTAACTTCTTCGAGTTTCTCGGAGTCGGGTACGTCATGTACACGATAGACGAAAGGTCTGCCGGAACCGACCGCTTTGGCAACGGTCTTGTTGGCGAGCAGCATAAACTCTTCTATCAGATGGTGCGCCTCGTTGGGACGTTCGAAATAGATCTCCGTCGGATTGCCGTGCTCTTCCAAGCGGAAGCGCATTTCGTCCTGCTCGATGGTGAGTGCTCCGTTGGCAATTCGTTCTGCACGTAGTTTGGTGGCAAGGGTATGTAGAACCTTGATAGCCTCTTCTTGCTCAGCACTTACCCACGAGATACTCTCTCCTCGATTCTCTCTCGATAGTGTCTCGCCAGTCTGATTTGCGCATATAATGTCCTGCGCCTGATCATAATTGAGGCGCGCATTGGAGCGAATGACCGTGCGGCAGATTTTGTATTTGAGCACCTGCGCATCCGCGTTCATGGTGAAGATGACGGACATGCAGAGTTTGTCTTCGTTGGGCCGAAGCGAGCACTTGTCGTTGCATAGTTCTTCGGGTAACATCGGTAGCACCCGATCGACGAGATAGACGGACGTACCTCGTTGGTACGCCTCATCATCGATCTTCGTTCCCGGTCGCACATAGAAAGAGACATCCGCTATATGCACGCCAATCTGATAGATCGGGTTTGAGATTGTTTGAGGTTGTTTGATATCGTTTGAAGATTGTTCTTCATCTTCAACAACTGCAAACGACAAGGCATCATCGAAGTCCTTGGCATCAGCCGGATCGATGGTAAAGGTGAAGACATCGCGCATGTCGCGTCTGCGAACTATTTCTTTCTGTATTTCGTTCAAACCAAACATAGTTTGCTAATTATAGTACACAAAATCATAAAATCCGGTGCAAAATTACAAAAAATCTTGCACATATCCAAAAAAAGTTGTAACTTTGCACGCTTTTTTTCGCTGAACTACGTTCAAGAAAATAAAAAGTTTTCGCTTTTTTAGCGTGAAAAGTCATTAAAAAGAAAAAAATAATAAAAACTATACGTATATGAAAGTAAAAGTAAGTAATGTGAATCAGCCTGTTTACAAAGAGTGCAATATCCATGCTACTCTTCCGGCTGAGTTAAGCAAACTGCAAGAGATTGCGTACAACCTCTGGTGGTGCTGGAACGGTGATGCAAAAGATCTGTTCCGTTACATCGACATCGAGGCATGGCATCGTGCAGGTTCTAACCCGGTAGTTCTGCTGAATACGATCAGTTATGACCGTATGGTAGAGTTAACCAAGGATAAGAAGTTCATCAATCAGTTGAACGACATCTACGATGAGTTCCGCGCTTACATGGACGAACCGAAAGACAAGAAGAAACCGACGATCGCGTATTTCTCGATGGAGTACGGTCTGACGCATATTCTGAAGATCTATTCGGGTGGTCTGGGAATCCTTGCCGGTGACTATATCAAAGAGGCTTCGGACTGCAACATCGACATGACCGCTATCGGTTTCCTCTATCGTTACGGTTATTTCACCCAGACGCTGAGTCCGGAAGGTCAACAGATCGCTAACTACGAGGCGCAGAACTTCAGCAACCTGCCTATCACGCAGGTGAAAGAGAAAGACGGTTCGAACATGGTGATTGAAGTACCGTATCCGGGTCGTACGGTGAAGGCATACCTGTGGAAAGTAGCTGTAGGTCGTATGAACCTCTATCTGCTCGACACCGATAACGAACTGAACAGCGAGTGGGATCGATCGATCACGCACCAGCTCTACGGTGGTGACAACGAGAACCGTCTGAAGCAAGAGATCATGCTCGGTATCGGTGGTATGCTGGCCCTCAAGAAACTGGGTATCAAGAAAGATGTATACCACTGCAACGAGGGTCACGCAGCGCTCATGGGTCTGCAACGTCTCGTAGACCTCGTTCAAGAAGGTCTGAGTTTCGATGCTGCCAAAGAGGTGGTTCGTGCTTCGGGTCTCTACACCTGCCATACGCCGGTGCCTGCAGGTCACGACTATTTCGAAGAAGGTGTGTTCTACAAGTATATGAATGAGTATGCCGGCAAACTCGGTATCGAGTGGCATGACCTGATCGGTTTGGGTCGTACCAACCCGGAGGACAACAACGAGAAGTTCTCGATGTCTGTCTTTGCGCTGAATACTTGCCAGGAGGCGAACGGTGTGAGCTGGTTGCACGGTGAGGTAAGTAAGAAGATGTTCAGCCCCGTTTGGCCGGGTTATTTCCCTGAGGAGTTGCACGTAGGATACGTCACCAACGGTGTACACATGCCTACTTGGGCTGCTTCCGAGTGGAAAGCGATCTACAAGAAATACCTGCCGAAAGAATGGATGGGTGACCAATCGAACCTCGCTATGTGGAAGCCGTTCGCTGAGATTCCCGATGAGATCATCTGGAATACGCGTATGAGCCTGAAGCGTAAGATGATGGATTATATCAAGGAGCAGTTCCGTGAGGACTGGATGAAGAACCAGGGTGACCCGGGTCGTATCGTTCGTGCATTGAACGAGATGAACCCGAATAACCTCGTGATCGGTTTCGGTCGTCGTTTCGCTACCTACAAACGTGCGCACCTGCTGTTCACCGACCTGGAGCGTCTGGATAAGATCGTGAACAACCCGAACTATCCGGTACAGTTCCTCTTCACCGGTAAGGCACACCCCGCTGACGGCGGTGGTCAGGCCCTGATCAAGCGTATCATCGAGATCAGCCGTATGCCGCAGTTCCTGGGTAAGATCATCTTCCTCGAGAACTACGATATGCGTCTGGCTAAACGTCTGATCTCCGGTGTGGATATCTGGTTGAACACGCCGACCCGTCCGCTGGAGGCATCCGGTACGTCGGGTGAGAAAGCCCAGATGAACGGTGTACTGAACTTCTCCGTCAAGGACGGTTGGTGGTACGAAGGATACGTAGAGAAAGCAGGTTGGTACCTGACCGAGAAACGTACCTACGAGAACCAGGCTCACCAGGATCAGCTCGATGCTGCAACCATCTATTCGCTCCTCGAGCGTGAGATCATCCCGCTGTACTATGCAAAGAACAGCAAGGGGTACAGTCCGGAGTGGATCCAGTATATCAAGAACTCGGTAACGAAGATCACTCCGCGCTTCACCATGAAGCGTATGATCGACGATTACTTCGATCGCTTCTATAACAAGTTGGCTAAACGTCACAGCCTGCTTATCGAAGAGAACTACAAGATCGCCAAGGGTATCGCTGCATGGAAAGAGAACATCGCAGCGCACTGGGATGAGATCGAGGTAGTGAAGATCGAAGGTCCGGACTATAACTTCCAAAACCTGAACGTAGGTGACAAGTTCAAAGTGGCTGTTGAACTCGACACCAAGGGTCTGAACGACAAGGGTATCGGTGTAGAACTGGTAGCTGTTCGTACGTCCACGCACAATAACGACAAGCTCTATGAGGTAGAGCCGTTGAAACTCGTGAAGACGATCGGCAGTCTGATGTTCTTCGAGACGACCTATCAGCTCGACTATGCCGGCGGTATGAAGTTCGGTCTGCGTATGTATCCGCAGAACGAGTTACTGCCGCACCGCATGGACTTCTGCTACGTTCGCTGGGTCGGATAAGAACCACGCACACAAAAATAGCCTGCATTGCTGCAGGCTATTTTTATATCTGTGTGGATTATTTACATGCTTGTCTGTACAGCGGAATAGAGAGCGCCAAGAAGACGAAGTTCGGTAACCACGCTGCGGAGAAAGAGGACATGACATTATTGACCGAGAAGGTCGTGCTGACGGTGGAGAAGAGGATATAAGCAGCGGTCAGTACGATACCGATACCGAGGTTCTTACCCATACCTCCGCGCACCTTACGGCTGGACATCGTCACGCCCAGCAGCGTCATGATAAACGCGCCTACGGGTGACGCCCAGCGCTTGTGGTACTCCACTTCGAACGCCTTCACGTTACCGCTACCGCGTTCGCGTTGCCGCTCCATATAATGGCGTAACTCAGGCGTGGTCATCTGCTGCGCCTGCATGGCGGAGACGAACATCTCGTCCGGAGTGATCGGCAGCGTGATATGCAGCGTGTCGCCGCAATCCAGATGTTCGCGCATGCCTGTGAACGTACGGCGGGTATAAGTATCCAGATGCCAATTAAACAGCGAGTCGTAGTAGATACGGTCGGCCGTGATACGGGAGGCCAGACTCTTGCCGTCGAAATGCTCGATCGAGCAGCGGTAACCTATACTACTGCGGCGCTGGAAAGACTCGATATAGAGCACCGTACCGGGTTCGACCTCCAGTTGCATGTTTCGTGCATGGTCGGTGGTGAAATGGTCGATATACTTATCCGTGAAGGCCAACATATGTGCCGAACTGCGGGGAATGACCCATCCGCCCAACCAGATGCCCAAGAGGAACAGCACGGTCGCGGAGAACGCATAAGGCACCATCAGACGATGGTAACTCATTCCTGTAGCGTGCATGGCGATGATCTCCGAGTTACCGGCCAACTTAGAGGTGAAGAAGATAACCGAGATGAAGATGAACAGCGAGCTGAACATATTCATGTAATACGGGATGAACGGCAGGTAGTACTCCAGAAGGATCTCCTGCAGCGGCACTTGGTACTCAAAGAAATCGTCCATCTTCTCCGTCAAGTCAAAGACGATAGCGATAGACAACACCAGTACGATGGAGAAGAAGAACGTCCCCAAAAACTTCTTTACTATGTACCAATCAAGGCGCTTCATTACATCCTCTGCATAATTTGCGGTATCACGCTCGCTTTCCAACTGCTGAAATCGCCGGCAAGGATATGTGCTCTGGCTTGCGTGACAAGATCGAGATAGAACGCTAAGTTATGGATCGACAATATCTCGAGACCCAGCATCTCCTGCGCGTGGATCAGATGTCTGGCGTACGCACGGGTGTAAGCATGATCGACGTAACTCGTGCCGTACGGATCGAGTTCCGTGAAGTCATCTTCCCATTTCTTATTGCGCAGGTTCATCACGCCCTGCCAGGTGAAAATCATTCCGTTGCGACCGTTTCGGGTCGGCATCACGCAGTCGAACATATCGACTCCGCGCTCGATCGCCTCAAGGATATTCCACGGGGTACCGACACCCATGAGGTAACGCGGTTTGTCTTGCGGCAGGATATCGTTGCACACCTCAATCATATCGTACATCACTTCGGTGGGTTCACCTACGGCAAGTCCTCCTATCGCATAGCCGTCGCGGTCGAGGTCTCTCAGACGCATGCATGCGTCTTGCCGCAGATCGCGGTACGTACAGCCCTGCACGATGGGGAAGAGATGTTGCTTGTAGTCGTACAGGTCTTCGGTATTATCGAAGCGGGCGATACAACGGTCGAGCCATCTATGCGTGCGCTCCATCGAGTCCTTGGCGTATTTGCGATCCGCCGTACCGGGACAGCACTCGTCAAACGCCATCATGATGTCGGCGCCTATCTCCCGCTCGATATCCATCACAGATTCGGGCGTAAAGAGTAACTTACGACCGTCGATATGACTGCTGAAACGAACCCCTTCTTCGTTCATCTTGCGGATATCGGTGAGGCTGAACACCTGAAAGCCGCCGCTGTCCGTCAGTATCGGTCGTGTCCATCCTTCGAATTGATGCAAGCCGCCGGCGCGATGCAGGATCTCCGTACCGGGGCGGAGATAGAGATGGTAGGTGTTGCCTAAGATGATCTGCGCTTTGATATCCTCCTCCAATTCCTTGCGCTGTACGCCTTTGACCGTTCCCACGGTACCTACCGGCATAAAAATAGGCGTCAGGATATCTCCGTGGTCAGTGTGTATCACACCTGCCCGAGCCCCAACACCCTTTGCCTCGCTATGTAATTCGAAGAATTTCATAGTTTGTTATTGGTTGGGAATACAATTGCCGGTTTGAAATCCTTTGCCTCTTCCGGTGCCATCAGGGCATAGGCCATGATGATGACCGTATCGCCTACATGCACGAGGTGCGCCGCAGCGCCGTTGATGCAGATACAGCCGCTGTTGCGCTTACCGGGGATGACGTACGTCTCGATTCGGGCACCGTTGGTATTATCCACCACCTGCACCCGCTCACCGGCATATATATTCGCCGCTTCCATCAGCGCCTCATCGATCGTAATCGAACCGATATACTCCAGGTTCGCCTCCGTCACCTGCACGCGGTGAATCTTCGATTTTAATATATTCAAAAGCATACTATTCCAAATTAGCGCACAAAGTTACTGCTTTTTTTTGACATACGCAAATAATTCATGGATTTTATTGCTAAAGCAATACTATTTCTACCCGGCGGTTCATCTGGCGGTTCTCTTCGGAGTTGTTGGGCACGATGGGATCGCGTTCGCCACGACCTTCCACCTCGATACGCTCGGCTTTGATACCGCGGGTAATCATGGAGCGGCGCACCTCCTGGCAACGCCCTTCTGACAAGATCTGGTTAGAGCGGTCGGAACCGATATTATCCGTATGACCGACGATGCGTATACGGCGATCCGGACGAGCCAAAAGGAACCGGTACAACTCCAGCAAAGCAGGTTCGGAAGATGCCAGGATATGGGTCTTACCCGTCGCAAAATAGATATTATGCAGCACGAACGACTTGATCTCTTTGGGCGACATGACAACGCCTTCGAAAGGCTCATTCACGCGTATGGTATCATGGAAGGGGAAATAGTCGATGGCCGTCGCATCAATCGTATAGAACGGCACACGGTCATCCATCAGCAGAGCCAGGGTCGTATGTACGCTGTCCGAGGTGGTCTGCATCACTTTGCGGTAATCATGCTTGCGCACCACGATGTTCGCCGAGACCGGACGAGCCGTAAGACTATCGGTAACGGTGAACGTGATACGCGTCTCCGGATAGAGCGATACGACTACACTGTCCTCATCTTCACGATGGTCAAAAAAGATGGTGTCGGTTGTGAAATACCCGATCTTAGCGGCTTGCAACCAATATTTACCGGGAGGCAAGGTCTTATACACCCGTGCGTACTTATTGTCCGTCGGTTTATTGACCTTCGGTTTCTTATTCGGTTTGGCGTTCACATCCTGGATGGTGATATGCGTAGCCGGCAGACGCTCACCTGTCTGCAAATCATACGAATAGACATAAAGTAGCGGTTTACCGTCTTTGATACGTTGTTTCTTGGCGGCTTTGGCTTTGGCGGCTTTGGCTTTTTCTTTGGCGCGTTTCTCTGCTTCTTTTTTACGTTCCTTCCTGGCTTTCTCTTTAGCGCGCTTCTGCGCAGGCGTAAGCGCATAAAGGGGTTCGCAAAGAAAGGCGAACAACAGAACAGTTACTATGAGCCAAAGACGTTTCATGATTGCTATTTATGCTACAGGAGGATAGTCGCGGGACTATCCTCCTGTGTGGTCCCACTTGGGCTTGAACCAAGGACCCCCTGATTATGAGTCAGGTGCTACTAACCAACTGAGCTATGGGACCCCTAAATCGACTACGATTTATTTCTGCACCGCACCGCGGGACATACCGTAGAGAATCAGACTCTCCTCTTTCGTAATCTTCTTCTCGTTCTCATTCAGATCCGGGATGACGAGTTCTACACCCTCTTCAATCTTATCCGGCGACTCCAGTACGTTGCGGTTTGCGAGGTACAGATATACCCAGCAGTTAGCATTACCATAATTTGTACGAGCCAACTTATTGAGCGTGGTGGACTTAGAAGCCACTACCGTCTTGCTTCTACGAGCCTGCAGATCACCTGCGTCAGCAGTAGTCGGCAATGCCTCTACATTCGTAGCACGCATGGTCTTGGTTTCCTCGAGCTCATCTCTCATGCGATCGTAGGTACGTTTGTTCACCAGACGGATGACTACACGACGGTTCGGACCGAAGGCCGCGGAACTACGTCCCTTACCGGCGATCTTACCCATACCGATACCGTACATACGGTTGATGCTGATATCGTACTCTTCGTGCAAGCCTTTCATTACCTCCTCAGCACGGTTGTTACCCAGGATGAAGTTCGCATCATCTGCACCGGTATTATCGCAATAACCGATCACAATCGCATACAAGTCATCATCCTCCGCCATACGGTCAGCCACCTGTTGGATCGTTACGAATCCGCGCTCGTCGATATCGTACGAAGCATTAGCGAAGTATACATAGTAGTACTGCGAATTATCATACTCAATCTCACGAACTGTCTCTTGCGAAACAGCCACCTCACGAACGATGATAGAGTCATGACGCTCGATGATAACGGTATCGTGAGCCACTTGTTCCGGACCAGCCAGACCATCCAGCTTCCAAGAGTCTAAGCTATAGATGTTACGTGTATGGGTCTTCTTAGTCGCATTGAATTTAACACGCAAGTATGCCACTACGTCGAAAATACCATCGTTGTTCTTAGACGCCAAAGCAGCATCTGTCGCATAACCACGATTGTCGGTATAGTCATTCATGAAATAGTCATACGTAGCACGTGCACCGACCGCGAAAGTACGGTTCAGGTTGACTTCGAATGCCACACCCATCTGGATAAAGAATGCACCATTGTACTTATCCATCTTCATCGGATCATACTCCGCCGTATGACCACGCGTGTAGTCCGGATACATGGTAGAGTTCTTATACCACATATAACCGGCTCCGACGAGAGCGAAACCGTTGAACAACTTACGGTTCCAGTGCGGGAAGAAGAGGGAGATAGCGTCCATCGAGAGATTCAATCCCAACTTGTGCATATTACCCTGAAGAAGCTTATTTGCATTGTTCTTGGATTTCTTACCGACCACCTGATAGCGCGACCACATGTACTCTACGCCGAGACTCCACACAGGCGTAAAGTTGTACTCAAACGTCATACCTAAACTCGGACCGCTAATGGCATGCTTCTTCTCACTCTGGAAGTCACCGTCAAAGACGTTCAAACCTATCATCGGCGAAATAGACAAGTGGGTAAAGTCACGAATGATACCGTGCCCGTTCTCAGCATTACGCCAAGGATGGGCACCCTTTAATTGGATCGTGTCACCGTCCACCACGACAAACGTTGGCTTCGTCTCTTTCGCCATGAAACTCATGGCAATGCACAGCATTGAAATAATAAGTATATGTCTCTTCATAATACGATAGAGATTGTAGTTATTTCACAAAAATTCACAATTCGGCTGCAAAGGTACAACTTTTTTTTGATATACGCAAATATTTTCGCAAAAAAAAATATTTTTTGTCAACACTATTGCACATATGGATTTTTTTTTGTAATTTTGTAGCCGAATTAACGAGATACCGGGATACCGGTACACCGAGATACCGAAAGAGACTTTTAAAATCACTATATTATGGACATTTTGAATCAAATGATTGCGCGTGCGAAAGCGAATCCGCAGCGCATTGTGTTGCCGGAGGGCGACGAACCGCGTACGTTAGAGGCTGCAAACATCTTGCTCAAAGACAAGATTGCGCAGCTTATTTTGATTGGTGACCCAGCCAAGATTCAAAGCATGGCCGCTGAGAAGGGGTATGAGTACATCAAAGAGGCGAAGATTGTGGACCCGATCAACGACCCGAAGATGCCCCAGTATGCGAACCTGCTGTTCGAGCTTCGCAAAGCAAAGGGCATGACTGAAGAAGAGGCGAAGAAGAAAGCACAAGACCCGTTGTATCTCGGTTGCCTGATGATCAAAGCCGGTGACGCAGACGGTGAGTTAGCCGGTGCTCGCGGTACGACCGCAGACACCATTCGTCCTGCTTTCCAAATCCTGAAGACCAAACCCGGTTGCTCGATCGTAAGCGGTGCGTTCCTCATGTTCACGCCGGCTAAACAGTTGGGTGAGAACGGATTCCTGCTGTTCGCAGACTGCGCTGTCAACCCGAATCCGGACGCTAAACAGCTCGCAGAGATCGCTATCTCGACGGCAGAGACCGCAAAGGCTATCGCCGGTATCGAACCGCGCGTAGCGATGCTTAGTTTCTCGACAAAGGGTAGCGCGAAACACGAGCTGGTAGATAAAGTACAAGAGGCTGCCAAACTCGCCAAAGAGATGGCACCGGATCTGCAACTGGACGGTGAGTTACAAGCCGATGCAGCGCTGGTTGAGAGTGTGGCTAAGACCAAAGCTCCGGGTAGCGCAGTAGCCGGCAAAGCGAACGTACTCGTCTTCCCGGATCTGCAGGCAGGTAATATCGGTTACAAACTGGTAGAACGCTTCTCGGGCGCAGACGCCGTTGGACCGATTCTGCAAGGTATCGCCGCACCGGTGAATGACCTGAGCCGCGGATGCAAAGTACAAGACATCGTGCAAATGGTAGTTATTACAGCAAATCAAGCAATTAAGTAATATCATGAAAATCTTAGTTTTAAACTGCGGTAGTAGCAGTATTAAATACAAGCTCTTTGAGATGGAGAGCAAGTCGGTAATGGCGCAAGGCGGTATCGAGAAGATCGGTTTGCCCGACTCGTTCCTGCAAGTGAAATTACCGAACGGCGAAAAAGTGAAATTCGAGAAATCGATGCCGGAGCATACAGTAGGTATCGAGTTGATTCTTGAGAAACTCGTGGATCCGCAGATCGGTTGCATCAAAGACCTCAAGGAGATCAATGCCGTCGGTCACCGTGTAGTCCATGGTGGCGAGAAATTCAACAAGTCGGTACTTATCACGCCGGAGGTGAAGGCAGAGATCATCCAATGTGTGGACCTCGCTCCGCTGCATAACCCCGCTAACCTGAAAGGTATTGATGCTATTGAGAAGATCCTGCCGGGTGTTCCGCAGGTAGCTGTATTCGACACCGCGTTCCATCAGACGATGCCGGATTACGCGTACATGTACGCGATACCTTATGAGTTATATGAGAAATACGCGATCCGTCGTTACGGTTTCCACGGAACGAGTCATCGCTACGTGAGCGCGCGTGTATGCGAATATTTAGGTGTAGCACCGCAGGGTAAGAAGATCGTGACCTGCCATATCGGCGGTGGCGGCAGTTGTACAGCTGTGATGGACGGCAAGAGCATCGACACCTCGATGGGTCTGACGCCGGTAGAAGGTCTGGTGATGGGTACACGTGCCGGTGACCTCGACCTCGGTGCAGCCACCTTCATCATGGATAAGGAGCATCTGGATACGGCAGCGTTCAATACGCTGGTGAATAAGAAATCCGGTTTGCTCGGTGTATCGGGTGTGTCCAGCGACTGCCGTGACATCGAGGCTGCGATCAATCAAGGCAACAAGCGTGCTGACCTGGCGCGTAAGATGTTCATCTACCGCACCATCAAGTACATCGGTGCCTATGCGGCTGCGATGAACGGTCTGGATATCCTCGTGTTCACCGCCGGTATCGGAGAGAACGATCCGTACATCCGTGCTGAGATCATGAAGGGCTTAAGTTTCCTTGGTATCGAACTGGACGAGCAGGCCAATAACGTACGCGGCGAAGAGCGTATCCTCACCAAGAAGGGCTCGAAAGTAACCGTTTGCCTCATCCCGACCGACGAGGAACTTATGATCGCCAGCGATACCGCAGCGCTTGTATAAATCGACCATGCATGGTCGATGTGACATAATACCATAAAACACACACGAATGAATAAACCCATTATTTATCAACTCTTCCCTCGCTTGTTCGCCAACTACAACGAGACACGCAAACATGACGGGAGCAAGGAAGAGAACGGTTGCGGCCGATTTGTCGATATCAACGAGCGTGCGCTCAAGTCCATTGTGGACTTGGGTGTTACGCACGTTTGGTACACCGGCGTGATCCGTCACGCAACCGCTGAATATAATAACCCTGCCATCACCAAAGGCAAAGCCGGTTCGCCGTACGCCATCACCGACTATTACGATGTCGATCCGGATCTGGCGAAGAACGTGGATAAGCGCATGGCGGAGTTCGAAGACCTTGTCAAGCGCACCCATGCGGCCGGGCTGGACGTGATCATCGACTTCGTGCCGAACCATGTCAGCCGTGAGTACAAGAGTGCTTGCAAACCCGCGGGTGTGCTGGACTTAGGCGAGGGCGATCATCCCGAATGGGCGTTCTCACCGCTGAATAACTTCTATTACCTGCCCGGCGAGCGATTTACGATGGATAAGGACCTACAGGGCTATGAGGAGTTTCCGGCGAAAGTGACAGGTAACGACTGCTTCACCTCCCATCCCGGAGTCAATGACTGGTACGAGACGGTTAAGTTGAACTACGGCGTGTTCTACCAAGGCGGCGGAGAGAAACAGTTCAATCCGATCCCGAACACCTGGATCAAGATGCGTGATATCCTGCTCTTCTGGGCCGGCAAGGGTATCGACGGTGTCCGCGTCGATATGGCGGAGATGGTGCCGGTAGAGTTCTTTGCTTGGGCGATCGAGCAGGTGAAGAAGAAATATAAGAAGTTCATCTTCATCGGCGAGTGCTACGACCCGGGTAAGTATGACTCGTATCTGGCAGCCGGTTTTGACTACCTGTACGACAAAGTAGGCATGTACGACTACCTGCGCGGCGTGACCAGCAAAGGTTGGCCGGCGTCCGGCATCACGAACCAATGGATGCAGCACGGCGACGCGCGTATCAAGCATATGCTGTATTTCCTCGAGAACCACGACGAGCAACGACTCGCCAGCGGTTTCTTCTCCGGCGACGGCCGTTGTGCCGAACCCGCGATGATCGTCACGGCTACGCTCAACCAGTGTCCCGTCATGATCTACTCCGGTCAGGAGTTAGGAGAACGAGGCATGGATATGGAAGGTTTCTCCGGCATCGACGGTCGTACCACGATCTTCGATTACTGGGGAGTGAAGAGTCTGCAAGCTTGGGCGAACAAGGGTAAGTTCGACGGAGCGAAGATGTCCGATGCGCAACGCGAGATACGGTCGTTCTATCAGAAACTGCTGACCCTGGCGCGCGACAGCAAAGCGATCCAGAAAGGCGCGATGTACGATATCACTTATGCGCAAGGAGAGGGCTTCGACAAACAGCAACATTATGCGTTCCTGCGACATATCAAAGGCGAGACACTGCTGGTAGTGGTTAATTTCCACGACCGCGAACAACTAATACGCGTGCGCGTTCCTAATGATGCTTTTGTCTATCTGGGACTCGGAGGAAAGGCCAAAGCCACGGCTACGGACCTGCTGAGAGGTGAGAAACAAACGATCCACTTCGTGCCCGACGGTGAGATAGAGATCGTGCTGCCGGCATGGAAGGGGGCAATACTCAAAATCCGGTGATTTTGAGTGATTGAAGATTTAAGAATTAAGAATTTAGATTTTGGAAACATTTAAAGACATGATGCGTTTGGTGAGGTGGAGCAATCTGCTCTTCCTCGCCGCGCTGATATGGATCATGGAGAAATGGGTAGCGGTACCGATACTGGACGCTGTCGCGTTCGGAGAACAGTTACCGGGTTACTTGCTGCTTCTGCTTATTCTGGCTACCGTTTGTATCGCAGCCGGAGGATACGTCATCAATGACTATTTCGATGTGAAGATCGACCGGATCAACCGTCCGGACGAACTGATCGTCACCAACACCGTCTCCAAACCGACGGCGATGAAGTTGAGTATCGGTCTGAGTGCCTTCGGCATCCTCTGCGGCATGGCCACTGCATGGTTACTGCGCAGTATGACTTTAGGCATGCTCTTTGTCATCATTCCCGGTTTACTGTGGTTCTACTCTTCGAGTTACAAACGGCTGCTGCTCATCGGTAATATCACGATCGCCCTGCTGGCAGCGATGACACCGCTGATCGTTGCAATGACGAACGTCGCTTATCTACACTTGCATTACGCAGCCGTGTTGCCATATGTCTCGCTGGAACATGACCTGTACGCATGGCTCGGAGGCTTCGCCCTCTTTGCGTTCCTGCTGACCTGGATTCGGGAGGTCATCAAAGATATGCAGGACCAGATGGGAGACCGCGAATACGAGTGTCACTCGCTGCCCGTTGTATGGGGAGAACTATGGACGAAGATCTTCGTCACCGGACTCATCGTCTTCACGCTGCTCGTCATCGGGCATCTATGGTATCGCGTCCTACCCTTCCCCACCGGTTGGTTAAGCCTCAGCACACGTTATATCGCATTCGGAATCGTGACACCGTTACTCGGTGTACTCGGTTTGCTGTGGGCCGCGAAGATACCGTCCGATTACAAAACATGCCAGCAACTCGTTAAGTTCACGATGTTGCTGGGCATGCTCTACAGTTTCTGTATTCTCAGAGGTCTGGCGTAGTTATTTCAACGCTATCACCTGCGCTTCCTGATTATTCATTCCCGGCATGGTTCGTCCCACGCCGGCGTTGATGTAGGTAGGATCACAAACGACATACTTGCGGTTCTTGTACGTCAGGTAATCGCCGCGCTCGTCATTATTGAATCCTACGGCTGCAGCCAGGTGACCCGGATAGTACAGCAGTACCACATCCAGTCCTACCAGGTCACGCACCAGACGCGAGAAGAGGATAGCACGGTCTTCGCAGTCGCAATACGGATAGTACAGCGTCTCTTGCGCAAAGAACGCACGGTCATGTCCCCATACATCATCATCGACCTTATAGGTGAACGCCGTCTGTACCCAGTTGAGGATCAGTTCCACCTGTTGCCGCTCCGGTGCACCGGCTATCGCTTTCTGAAGAGAAGGATAGAGGCTGCTCTTGATGGACTTATCCAGCGGTGTATTGGCGTAGGCTGCCCAACGGGTGGTGTAATCGCCTTTATAGCACGCCTGCGGATAGGTATTGAAGAAATCGATCAGGTTCTTATTCACGCTCGTAGCAGCGGTGATACCTTTCTTCGAACTGAGGGTACGTTTTTGCGTAGGATCACTGGTGAACTTAGGCAACTGCGCAATCTGCATCGACAGCGATTTCTCCTTGCCGTACTTCGACTCGCAGATATGCATCTTGGTGTTCTTGTCTCCGCTGACGATGTAAAACTTCGTACCGTCTAACACGAAATACTTGTAGCCGTAGATGTCATACACACTGGCTACCAGCAGTTGTAATTTACCGTTGTTATTTCCAAGACGGATACGATATCCGCTCTGCACCATCAGGAAAGCCTGCGCCAGCGTTGCTTCATTCGACTTGCCGTATTGTTTCTCGCAAGCCTGGCGCAACAGATCCATATACGCCCAATCGCAAAGCGCATTCCCCTTACGGGCATCGAGCGCCGTCTTGACCGTGATGTCATATTTGCTGTCCGACAACGCCTGCCATGCATCGGCTATACTGTTCTCGTCCGCACCTTTGAGTTTCAAGTTATCGTTCTGCGGAAAACCGATAGTAACCAATGCTCCGTAATAGCCGACAGACACTTTCTTATACGGCTCTTCCTTCGGTTGCACAGGAGCAATCGGTTCCGGTGCAGGTGTCGGTTCCGGCAAGACGATCACGATCGGCTTCACGGCAATAGGCACCGGTGCTGGTTCCAATCCTTGCTTGGGCACGTCCAAAGAAGATATATCTTCCTTCACAACCGGTTCTTCCGTCGGCTCCGCAGGAGCAGGTGTCGGTTCCTCGGTCGGTCCTTCGTACACCACCGGTTCTACCGTTGGCTCCTCTTTCGGTTCTTCAGCCTCATAAGCAGGAAACTCCTGCCATGCACGGCGCATGAACTCCGCGTACTCCTCGTTGACACGTTTGCGGAACTTATCGAACTCAGCCTGCTGGTCGTCTTTGAACTGGTTGAACTGCGCAGCCTGTTGCCGGCGGAACTGCTCAAAAGCGTCCACCTGCGCAGTGACAGGAATAACTGCCGCAAGGGCAAGGATAAACAATATCTTTCTCATAAGGTAAGGGTGTTATTATTCTTTTCGGAAATTATAGTTCGAGCGGTTGTTCGTCTCCGCAATCGCCACGTTGGCACTATCCATGACGGTCAGACGGTACGTGTGCGCAATAGGCACATCGCGGAAGTCCATGGTAGAGAACTCCGTGAGGGTGTCATTCGACTTATTCCAGCGAAACCAACCGTTACCATGGTAACCCAAGTCCTCCTCCATCACGTCATCCGACTCGTCCCACTCTTTGCCCCAGTAATGCCCTTCGCCGTCCGGGTCATCGTAATAGACCTTATGCCATCCGGGATTCTCCAGACAACTCCAACGTCCCACCATCAGCGGGTCAGCAGGAGGTGCCTCTTCTTCCCAGAAGACGACATTATTCGTGCCATGCTCCGGAAACTCATCTTCCTGCGCCTCCACCTCTTCCGGCTCTTGCGGCTGCTGCGACTGATAATAATACCACACCGCACAACCAATCGCAGCTACGACCGCCAGCGCACAAACGATGATAATGAGTACTCGTTTCTTCATGTCTCAATGTTTTGTTTTCTCCGTTATTTCGTATCCAGATGTTTGTTCACTGCATCATAACGTAGACGAAGCAAACCTACCATCTCCGGACGAACATTATGCTTCACTATTCCGTGAAGATGCGTGTTGACACCCACTGCCGCTATCGGCTCCGCCAATAACTCCTCCAGATCCGCTGCGTACATGAAATGCAGGTGAACCGGCTTATGCGCCTGCAATACCTCAAACGGCGGCGTATTCAGATACGTATCCTGCGCCGTGTTGTCATACAAGATGGAGTCTCCGTTAGGACGATAGAAACAGATAGTATCCGGCTTGGGAAGATAAATAGGGTGTAACCAATTGTAATGCAACTGATAATGCTCCTCTCCCGTCTTGAATTTATACCCCTCAATACGGCAGAGCGAGAAAACCTGCTCGGATACAATCACGTTATACACCATGTCGGAATAGGCATGACAAACGTACATCGAATCCGGGTACGGATCCTCGTACACTTCCGGTAATGCCTTCGTCTGAATCTTCGCATAAGCAAATCCGATACATCCGATCAATAGACCGATCATCACAAAGAAGATGATAGATAAGGTCTTCCTAACTTTCTTTTTCATTATCGTAGATTTTTAGGGTTAAAAACTATTTTGCGTGCAAAGGTACAACATTTTTTCCGATTATGCAAATAAAATGAGCAAATAATTGTATAAAATGCTTTTTTTCTTGCAGATTTCAAAAAAAAATCGTAAATTTGCAGCGAATTTTATAAGGAATATTTCTTAATCCATATACAATCATGAACAAATCCGTACTCTTATCCGTTCTGCTAGTGGTAGCGGCAGGTATGCAGGCACAGGCGTTTCTCGGTGACATCGCGGAACCGACCAGCAAGCATCGTTTGACCATCTCTTCCTCCAAAGCAGATGCCAAACACTCCTACAACGGTCCGAATGCTGAGATGCTCCGCATGGCGGCTTATTATCAATCCAACGGCGGTATCTCCCTTGGAGGCGCGGCGCAAGGACTGATCGGTCATGACGACCACGGATATGCCACGTTCCGTCTGAACAAGCAATATGCCAAACTGTCGTTCTGGGTGGCTTCCGGTCAGTATAACGGCGGCATGAAAGGCAAGTCGATTCTGACGGTACACGCGGATGGCAGACGAGTGTACGACAAGCCTGTCTTCAACTATGACGAACCGCGATTTGTAGAACTGGACGTGAGCGGAGCTGATTCCGTCTCGTTCCGCCTGCAGATTGGCGAGATAGATGTCAACCTGGCACAACTGCAGGTATGGAAAGAGGGGAAGGACGTCGTGCAACCTCCATTGCGTCCGGCGTTACCGGAAGGCAAAGTGAAGTTGGTGGATCAACTGGAGATGTACTACTCCGACGGGTCGGTATCAACGGTGGATAAGATCAGTATCGGACGGTATAATTTCAACAACGGTCTCCAGTTACAGACCTACGAACGTCTGACAGACAGTTCGACGGGCGATGCTTTCTTCTGGTTGCAGAAAAAATACGACAAGATCTCCTTCATCGTCGGTCCGCGGGATAACAAGAGTTCCAACGCCTCCGCATGGCTGGTGGTGTACGGCGACAAGAATAAGATCCTCTATGAGGATATCGTCAAGCAGACAGACTTGCCGCGACAAGTGGTGATCGACGTGAAGAACCAAGAGCGTGTCCGGTTCAGTTGCGAGATGCGGGCCAGCGAGTCCTTGGGCGGTATCACGTTCGGCGCCGTGGAGATTTACGCTTACCCAAAAGGCGATCGGTCCGTACCCAAAGAGGGACTGGTCAATCTTAACAAAGACAAGATATCCAAACTGCCGTCTCCTTGCGCACTCATGTCGAACATACAACCCTACTCCGTGCATGGCTTTGCCGACCCGGACGCGGTACGGTTCACCGGTACGTCTTCGTATATCACCTTCTCGATGGGCGGAGAGAAATTCAGCGAAGGACTGATCCTTACCACCGGTAAGAAACTGCTGGGCGACAAGGTCGAAGCATATATGAATTTCGACGTAGGCGGTGAGTTTGACTACGTGTCCTTCTATGCCGGAATGCTCACCAAACACCGGGTTCTGAATGACGACCGGATACTGGTATTCGCGGATGACAAGTTGGTACTGGACACGATGATTTACTGCATGTCTGCCAATCAGTATTTCGAAGTGCCTATTCATAAATGCCGTATCCTGAAATTCGCCAAACGGGGCAATAACAGCGACAAACAATGTTACATCGGTGTGGGTGACATCGCCCTCTACCGCGGCAAGCCGGTGAAGAATGACCTGTTCTACCACGAGCGACCGGACTTCCCGGATGAGATAGACTTGATTGACCTGTGCGAGAAACCGTATTTCCATTATGTGGGACGGTACTTGTCTTCGCTCACCAACTTCAATATCGATGACTGCTTCAAAGCAGGTGGTTCACGGCGGAACTATTTCCAGATGAAGGACGGTTCGCAGATATACAAAGGTGTGATGCTGGAGGCGAACGTACCGCTCGGTATCGAGCACGTGACAGTATCAGATGCCGTTTTGATGTTTGTCATGGGCGCAGGAAGTGCGATAAGCAGTAGCAACGTGAGTGCGTTCACCGGTGTGAGTGCCGGAGGCGGTTTGGCAGGGGGGATGGGTATATTACACCTGATGAACAATCGCAGTGGCGGACAGGCTTCCGTCGTGGCGTTCAACCCCTACGGCGAATACAAGACCCTCACCTTCTCCGTGGCAAACAAGAGCGAGTACTGGGATGATATGGACCGGCTCCTGCACCTCGGTGACAGCATTGACCACCCCTTCGTACTCAATGTGTTTGCCGACCAGCGATTGGTGAAACAGGTAGAACTGACCAATAAGATGGAACCCCGGACCATCACCGTGCCTATCCATAACTGCCATCAACTCGTGTTCTGGCTCGAGGCGGGTGACGTTCGTTCCGGACAGTTCGTGCTGTACGACATGACCGTAAGCAAAAAGAAATACGTAGAAAAGAAATAACAATCCATTGATAATGAAAAAACACCTTTTAGCAATCCTCGTGTGTGCGTTGGCGCTCACGGGATGCACGAGCAAACCCTCGAAAGTGGAGCAGTACCGCGCGGAGAAACACGTGCGGGACTCCGTGGCATTGGTTGAACAAGAACGAAGTCTGGCGTATTACCAAGAGCAAATGGAACTGCTCACGGCGCAGGCGGACTCGTTACTGCCGCTGTTCAAGTACGAGAAAAACGAAAAGTACCAGGATCACGGACATTATGTGGCGACCGGCAAAGACGGCTTGCGTGTGATGGTCAGTGACGACGGTACGGGATCGATCCTGATGTACCGCTATGGCAAACGCATTGAGTCGTCGGATGATCCGATGGTGGCACGTGCGCAACATCTGCTTATCGTCATGCATGACCTCAAAGAAATGGAAAAAAGGATCACGCACACCTCATTAGAAGTGCAAAAATACCAAAAAAGACTGCAAAACGACGCAAATAAGCAATAATATTTGCAGATATGCAAAATTTTTTGTACCTTTGTGCGCTAATTTGAAAAAATACTATGGCAGAAAGTAAGTACGAGAGCAAAATAACGTCTGCGCCGTGTTCTGCGCAGCAGATCTATCGCGTGTTGAGTAACCTGCAGAACCTCGAACGCGTGAAGGATCTGATTCCCAAAGATAAGATACAAGAGATGGAGATCGAGCCGGACCGCGTACGAATGAAAGTGGACGGTCTGGCGCAGATGATCACCATCGCCATCGTGGACCGTATTGAGAACGACACCGTCAAGTTCGGCGCGGAAGGTATACCGATGGACGCCAACTTCTGGATCCAGATGAAAGAGGTCAGCCCGACCGACACCCGTCTCAAACTGACCGTCAAGGCAGATATCCCGTTTATGTTCAAGTTCATGATCGAGAAGAAACTGCAAACGGGTTTGGACCAGGCAGCGGATATGTTGGCGCAGTTCCCGTACGCGATGTGGCAGTAATTCCGAATAATCAGAAAAGATAATGAAAACTCCGAAAATTCACAGAGAAGGGCGCGGACTGATCGTCGGCACGGTGCTGTTGCTCTTTATTGTTAATGTGCCGATATATCTGTTCGTACAACCCCATTGGGTATTTGCCATCACGCTCATCCTGACGGCTATGCTGTTGGTGTTCGTCACCTATTTCTTCCGCAACCCCATACGTATCCTGGAAATCGATGATCCGAATTTCATCATCGCGCCGGCAGACGGTCGTGTGGTAGTGGTAGAACCGACCGAGGAGAACGAGTATTTCCATGAACGCAAACTGCAAGTGTCGATTTTCATGTCGCCCTTCAACGTCCATGCCAACTGGTATCCGATAGAAGGAAACATCCTCGTTTCCAAGCACCAGAAAGGTCGTCACAAAGGTGCATGGTTGCCTAAGTCCAGCACCGAAAACGAGCGTTCGCTGGTAGTCATTGAGACGCCGAACAAAGTGCAGATCGCTGTTCGTCAGATCGCCGGAGCCATGGCGCGTCGTATCGTGACCTACGCCAGACCCGGTCATCAGGCGCACCGGAACACGCACCTGGGATTCATCAAACTCGGCTCGCGTGTCGATATGTACCTGCCGCTGGATACAGAGATGTTCGTGGCGGTTGGTGAACATGTGCGTGGCAACGAAACCGTTATCGGAAGGCTTTCCGATGAATTGAAGAATGAAGATTGAAGATTTAAAATTTACAACCATGAATAAGTTTGAACAATTATTCGCGCAGTATCCCTGCCCGTTTACCGATGAAGAGGTAAAAGCCCAAGTAGCTGACATCGAAGCAAAGCATTTCGCAGAGAATAACAACGTTGAGGTGTGGAAACAATGTCTGCACCAGATCGACTATACCACCCTCAGTGCTGATGACACGATCGCCAAGGTGGAGAAGATGGCGAATGCGGTCAATAACTTCGAGAAAGACTTCCCGGGTATCCCCAACGTAGCCGCTATCTGCGTCTATCCGGCTATGGCCGAGTACGTACGCAAAGCACTCAAGGATCCGAAATTCAATATCGCTTGCTGCTGTGCCGGTTTCCCTGCTGCACAGACTTTCCCGGAAGTGAAGATAGCAGAGACAGCACTCGCTCTCAAAGCCGGTGCTACCGAAGTGGACATCGTCCTCTCGGTCGGTAAGTTCCTCGAAGGCCGTTATGAAGAGTGCTTCGATGAGATAGCAGAGATCAAAGCCGTGTGCGGCGAGAAACACCTCAAAGTGATCCTCGAAACCGGACTGCTCAAGACCGCAGAGAACATCTGGAAAGCATCTATCCTCGCTATGTCCGCAGGATGTGACTTCATCAAGACCTCGACCGGTAAGATCAGTGTGAACGCTACGCCGGAAGCCACCTTCATCATGTGCAACGCCATCAAGGCTTGGCAGGAGAAGACCGGTGTCAAGATGGGTTACAAACCGGCCGGAGGTGTTTCCACGACCGATGAGGCGGTACAGCACTACACCCTCGTCAAAGAAATCCTCGGACAAGAATGGCTCAATAACGAGTCCTTCCGCTTCGGAGCAAGCCGTCTGGCAAATAACTTACTTTCCTCGATTGTAGGACAAGAAACCAAATATTTCTAATGAATAAAATCATTTCTAAAAGATTTTTCTCGGACAATGTAGCGGAGCTTGTAGTTGAAGCTCCGCTTATTGCCCGTAGTCGCCGTGCCGGACATTTTGTTATCGTGCGCGTGGACGCTGTGTCCGAACGTGTGCCCCTGACGATCGCCGGTGCAGACATAGAGAAAGGTACGATCAATCTGGTCGTGCAACAAGTGGGTGCGTCCACCCATAAACTCTTAGCCCTCAATCCGGGCGACATGATCCATGACGTCGTAGGTCCGCTCGGTAAAGCGACGCGTATTGAGAAGTACGGAACGGTCGTGTGTGCCTGCGGTGGTGTAGGCGCTGCACCGATGCTGCCTATCGCCGAAGCGCTCAAGAAAGCCGGTAACAAAGTAATCACCGTCCTCGCAGCCCGCAACAAAGACCTGCTTATCCTTCAAGACGAACTGGCACAATGGTCTGATGAACTGATCATCATGACCGATGACGGTTCTGCCGGACAGCAAGGTGTCGTCACCGTCGGTGTGGAGCAAGTCATCAACCGCGAGACCGTCAACAAGTGTATCACCATCGGTCCGGCGATCATGATGAAGTTTGTCGCGCTCACGACGCAGAAATATAACATTCCTACCGAAGCATCGCTCAACACCATCATGGTGGATGGCACCGGTATGTGCGGCGCCTGCCGCGTCACCGTAGACGGTAAGACCAAGTTCGTCTGTGTGGACGGACCGGAGTTCGATGCCCACGGCGTAGACTGGAACGAGATGCTCAGCCGCATGAAAGCTTTCAAAGCGGAAGAGGCAGAGGCGATGGAGGCCTACAAAGCTTCCAAAGAAGGTGGCAACCCGACGGTCAACCGACGGTCAACCGACAGTCAAAGCCAAGGTCAGGCAACGATCACCCCAGTCGAACCCTTCGAAGGCAAACCGAAAGACCGCGTAGCCATCCCCCGTGTACAGATGCCGGAACTGCGTCCCGAAGTGCGTGTGAAGAGTCTGCACGAAGAGGTCAACCAAGGTCTTTCGTTTGAACAAGCCATCACTGAGTCCCACCGCTGTCTCAACTGCAAGAACCCGACCTGCGTACAGGGTTGTCCGGTCAACATCAACATCCCGGGATTCATCAAGAAATTGGAGACCGGTGACGTCCTCGGAGCCGCAGCGGTCATCAAAGAGAGTTCCTCCTTACCCGCAGTCTGCGGTCGCGTCTGTCCGCAAGAGAAACAGTGCGAGTCGCAGTGTATCCATCTTAAGATGGGACATCCTGCCGTTGCCATCGGTTACCTCGAGCGCTTCTGCGCAGATTATGCGAATCAGAATACGCAGAATAATCCGAGTACTCAGAATACTCCGAGCGGTCCGAAGATCGCCGTTGTCGGTTCCGGTCCTGCGGGATTGACCTTCGCCGGCGATGCAGCTAAGTACGGTTACGAGGTACATGTGTTCGAAGCGCTGCACGAGATAGGCGGTGTGCTCAAATACGGTATCCCGGAGTTCCGTCTGCCGAATGCTATTGTGGACATCGAGATAGACGGTCTTCGTGCACTGGGTGTACAGTTCCATACAGATACGATCGTCGGTAAGACCATCACGATTCAGCAACTTGAAGAGCAAGGTTTTGCTGGTATCTTCGTTGGTTCAGGAGCCGGTCTGCCGCGATTCATGAATATCCCCGGTGAGAACCTCATTGGCGTGATGTCTGCGAATGAGTACCTCACTCGCGTCAACCTCATGGACGCGTCTAACCCGGCCACCGACACGCCTGTCCTCTATGGCAAGAACGTAGCGATCATCGGTGGTGGTAACACCTCCATGGACGCGGTACGTACTGCCAAACGGTTGGGCGCAGAGCGTGCGATGATCATCTACCGCCGTTCCGAAGAAGAGATGCCGGCACGTATCGAAGAGGTGCATCACGCCAAACAGGAAGGCATCGAATTCCTCACGCTCCACAACCCCATCGAGTACCACGCGGACGAGAACGGTCGTGTGTGTGAAGCCGTGCTGCAAGTGATGGAGCTCGGTGAACCCGATGAGTCGGGTCGGCGCAGTCCCGTGCCGGTAGAAGGCAAGACCGTCACCATCCCTGTCGATCTCGTCATCGTAGCCGTAGGCGTTTCGCCTAACCCGCTGATCCCGTCGTCTGTTGAAGGTCTTGAGATCACGCGCAAAGGTACGATCGTCGTCAACGAGGGTATGCAGTCGGCTATCCCAACACTCTTCGCCGGAGGTGACATCGTCCGCGGTGGAGCAACCGTCATCCTCGCGATGTCGGATGGTCGCAAAGCCGCTGCCGCGATGCATAAGTATCTAACAGGCGAAGCCGGTCTAACAGCGTAGCGGTCCTACAGTGAAACGGTCTTACAGTGTTAACGGTCTTTTCTCTCATATTATCTATCAATATCCTGTTAACGAACTCGTTGATGGGACAAGCGAACATGTCGGTATTGGTGCAGAACCTCACGACCGGTGAGGTCATTGAGGAGCACCGTGCCGATAAGGTCGTACCACCGGCGTCGGTAATGAAACTGCTGACGACCGGTGCGGCACTGGAGACCCTGGGTCCCGGTTTTCGCTTTCCTACGGTGCTCGAGTACACCGGAGTCATTGACAACGGCGTGCTGCAAGGTAACCTGTACATCCGCGGAGGATGTGACCCGTCTTTGGGATGGAAAGGTAAGACCGCCTTCCTCAACCAATGGGTCAAAGCCGTCAAAGCCGCCGGTATACTACGTATCAACGGAGCCGTCATCGCCGACATGACGATGTTAGACGGGGAAGCACAGAACCCGGGATGGCTTTGCGAAGATGCCGGCAACTACTATGCCCCGGGGATCTTCGCGCTTAACTACTACGGCAACACGATGAATATCGTGCTTAAGAGTGCCGAACCCGGTACGGTGGCGACAGTCATGGGAACCGAACCCCAAGTGGACGATATCGTCTTCATCAATCGTATCCGCTGTGATCGTATCCAGTATGACGGAGCGTTCGTCAGTGGTCTGCCGTACAGCAAGGAACGGTACCTGACCGGAGCCGTGCCTTCTAACCTTGGCACTTTCGGTGTCAAAGGCGACCTGCCTAACCCCGGACTGCTGTTAGCACGCCATTTCACGGAGCGTCTGCGCGGATCAGGGGTCATCGTAGCCCGCGAAGCGGATTACCTGCCGGACTATAACCCGCTGAACCCACCGCGGCATGAGCTCTATGTTCATTACTCCGAACCGCTGTCGGAACTGCTCAAAGAGACCAACCAGAACAGCAATAACCTCTATGCCGAAGCAATGTTCCGGTATCTCGGTGCACGATACACCTTACCCGGAACGGTGCATAACAGTCAAGAACTCCTTCGCGATTTCTGGCGTCGTCGCGGCGTAGCGGTGCAGAATGCGATCATCAAAGACGGCTGTGGACTTGCACCGCAAGATGCGATCAGTGCCAAAGCCCTCGTGCAACTGTTAGCCGTGATGCATAAGAGTCCCAACGCGGAAGCCTGGATGGCATCCCTGCCGGTAAGCGGCAAGAGCGGTACGCTCACTTCGCTCTGCCCCAAGACAGCTCTCGAAGGACGGATTCATGCCAAGAGCGGGACGATAGCCGGAACGAAGAACTTTGCCGGTTATATCGACATGCCGAACGGAGACGTATGGGCGTTTGCGGTCCTGGTTAACTCCGCACCGGGCAAAGCGAAGAACGTACAACATGTGATCCAGAAATACCTGCTCGATGTATATAGCAAGCACCAATAGCACCAACACGCTCCTCAAAGAACTAATAGCTAAAGGCCAAGAGCCAAGGTTCATCTATGCCGGCTACCAGACAGCAGGACGCGGACAGACAGGCAACAGTTGGGAGAGCGAGAAAGACAAAAACCTCATCTGCTCGATCCTCTTGCCGCCTAACAAAAACCTGTATTTCCTGAATATAGCGGTAGGTGTGGCCATAATAAGAGTAATTCAGTCTTTTGTCTTTGAGCGAAGCGGTCTTTGTTCTTTGAGCGAAGCGGTCTCAATCAAATGGCCCAACGATATATACTGGAAAGACAAGAAACTGGCAGGTATCTTATTGGAGAATGCCATCATTGGCAACGAGGTCAAGTATGCGATAGCCGGCATCGGGCTGAACGTCAACCAAACGGAGTTTGTCTCTGATGCCCCGAACCCGGTCTCACTCAAGCAGATCTATGGTACGGATTTTGATATAGAGAAGTTGATGCAAGACCTGCTTGATGCCGTTCACACGGTGCTTAAAGAACCTGAAGAAACCATCTGGTCTGAATACAAAGCGCATCTCTATCGCCGGGAAGGATACTGGCTGTTCGAAGATAAAAACGGCATTTTTGAAGCACTCATCGACGACGTCCTGCCTACTGGCGAAATAGTCCTTTGCGACAAAAACGGTCAAAACCACCCATACGGATTTAAACAAATAAAATATAGAATATGAAATCTATTATCATTACCGGCGGAGCCGGATTTATCGGAAATCATGTGGTTCGTTTGTTCGTCAACAAATACCCGGACTACAAGATCATCAATGTGGACAAGCTGACTTATGCCGGCAACCTGGCTAACCTCAAGGATATCGAGGACAAGCCGAACTACCGTTTCGTGCGTGCCGACATCTGCGACTTAGACACGATCTATGCACTGATGCAGGAAGAGCAGGTCACAGGAGTTATCCACCTGGCGGCAGAGAGTCACGTGGACCGCTCCATCAAGGACCCGTTCACCTTCGCCCGTACTAATGTCATGGGCACCCTCTCCATGCTGCAAGCGGCTAAACTGTACTGGGAGTCCCTGCCGGAGAAATACGAAGGTAAGCGTTTCTATCATATCTCCACCGATGAGGTATACGGTGCACTCCAGTTAACCCATCCCGAAGGTATCGAACCGCCGTTTACCACCAAAGCCTCGTCCGGGGAGCACCATCTTGCCTACGGTGAAGACTTCTTCTATGAGACCACCAAGTACAACCCGCATTCTCCCTATTCGGCATCGAAAGCCTCGTCGGACCATTTCGTACGGGCGTTCCATGACACCTATGGTATGCCGACCATCGTCACCAACTGCTCGAATAACTACGGACCATACCAGTTCCCCGAGAAACTGATTCCGCTCTTCATCAATAATATCCGTCATCGCAAACCCCTGCCGGTGTACGGCAAAGGCGAGAACGTACGCGACTGGCTGTATGTAGTGGATCACGCACGCGCTATCGACCTGATCTTCCACAAAGGTACGATTGCCGAGACCTATAACATCGGCGGCTTCAACGAGTGGAAGAACATTGACATCATCAAGACCATCATCAAGACCGTCGATAAACTGCTCGGTCGTCCGGAAGGTGCAGACCTCGATTTGATCACCTACGTCACCGACCGTGCCGGACATGATATGCGGTATGCCATCGACTCCACGAAGTTACAACGCGAGTTGGGTTGGGAACCCTCCCTCCAGTTCGAAGAAGGAATCGAGA
Organism: Paludibacteraceae bacterium; assembly: GCA_017447875.1. Classification (GTDB taxonomy): domain Bacteria; phylum Bacteroidota; class Bacteroidia; order Bacteroidales; family Paludibacteraceae; genus Colicola. Next base: position 49,569 of record JAFSMP010000028.1, read on the forward strand.
AAACCGTGCAGTGGTATCTTGACAACCAAGATTGGCTCGATAATATCACCTCCGGTGAGTACGAGAAATACTACGACGATATGTACAAAGGTCGATAATAATCACTTAATATAACGTGAGTTCGATATAATTTTAAAAGAGGCAAAGCTGATTAGACTGCTCAAATTCCAGATTTAGAGAAGGCTTCTTTGGAAAAAGCAGTACGCTGCAAGTGCAGCAAACGTATTGCACAAAAAATTAGCAATCGATCTATGGCGTGAGTGTTCCACTTGCGCCATATTTTTCAACTCGTCATTGATCGTTTCAATCAACGCCCGGTGCCTCAATATAACTTTGTCAGCCTGACTCATCAGCATATTCTTCATGTTCTTCTTCAGTTTGGTTATCAGTTGAATCCCACCCATAAACAGATTCTCAAACAAGGATTGACCTATATATCCCTTGTCTCCGCAAAGCTTGCCTGTTATCTTCTCCACAAACCTTGGATTGTATAGTGGTTGCCTGTCATCTGTATCTCCAGGAGTGATTACAAAATTGAGTATTTCACCTTTGTCGTTTACTATCAGATGCAACTTGAATCCGTAGAACCATCCCATGGAGCATTTGCCTCTCTGTGCAAACCCGGCAAAGGTCTTATGGATGCTGATCCGCTGATTCTTGCATACCCGCAGTGGTGTGGAGTCCACAAACGATATTCCTGTACATTCTGCCAGCAAACATAGTTTGACAAACATTCCCATTTCCAGCATCACATCTCTCTCCAATTCCACAAAGCGGTTGTAAGATACCACTTTCGGGAACAAATGCCGGCAATGTTTGCAGATGTGGTTGATGTAATAGTGTTTGAGACACTTCTAACCGCCCATATGGAACATGATCATTATGAGGATAATTTCGGCATCACTCATCCGATTGGGCTTGTTTCTATGACGTTTTCCGTCAAAAAATGCCTTTTTTTGCTCAATTTTTGAAAATTCTTTACAAAAATCATCGATAATACAAAAAATTTCTGTAGCTTTGCACTCGTTTTCAACTTGCATAATGTCGGATGTTTTTAGTTTGTACTTTGTTTGATTGGACACTACAAAGTTACAAAAACATCCGCATATATGCAAGTTTTTTTGATATTATTTTTAGATTATTTTACTATAAATCAAATACTTAGTATTCGTTTCTTATGTCGAACTCACGTTAATATACAAAAACAAAGGACGCTCAGTGTGAGCGTCCTTTGTTTTTATGCTGTTTTTATTAAATATCAAGCTGCCATTGCAACACTAAACGAATTCGTCGCAACTCCCACCAGACACCGACGAGGATGAATAGAAAAATGAACCTTATTCTCTTTTACATCCAATGTCGTGGAAATAATCACCTGACTGTCTTTATCATTGTCTTGTTGACAAGTTGGGTAATTTTTCTTATATGCAGGCCACCTTCTTTCCAAAAAGTCTTTTTTCATTTCGTCAGTATTCATCGAACATTTTAAAGCACTTTCTTTCGTGAGTGCGATAAACTCTGGCATTTCGATAATGCCTTCCAACTTACGGAGCATATAATGTTCATCTTTTTTAGAGATATCATATTGTCCCCATGTGCGGCGTACTTTATATTGGGGGATATTGCCTTGAGCCACCATATCACATTGGGAAAAATGGTCTCGCTTTATGACAGTAACACATGGAAGATCCATTTTATAATCAGGAGAAAGAGGATTCGTAAATAAGATATCATTATCTTCTATTCCTGCTAATAACATGGATTGACCACAAACACAAAAACAATTTGCTTTGTCAAGTAGGAGTGTTTTCCCGTTTTTATCAATAAATCCGTCTAAATCCAAATTTAAATATTCCTTTTCTTTGGGGATTCCAAGATGCGTATTCCCCGCAAAAGCTACTGGCAAAACAATAGTAGATGACATACGCACGCAAAACGCAAGTACTAAAAAACAAAACGCCAATACAAGTATTATACCAAAAATCCAAGTAAATAACATATACATAACTATTTAATAATTAATATTCTTTAGGGAACGGAATAGTTCCTTTTATAGATTCCTCCGCTTTGTGCAACATCAACGTCTACTATATATGTAGGAAAATGGTTGGGTAACCATACTTGCATAAATTTGATTAATGATGCAACTCCGAATGTTATAGTTAGGAGGAATATCTTCATGTCTTCATCACATCCTTTTCCCATTTTTTCAGAAACATGAAACAATAAGACAAGAACACAAGCAACAAAGAATAGAAGAATTGCTATAGGAATCAATATTCTAGATTTCATAGTAACATTTGGATGACCAACAAATATATCAAAAAATGTAACAACAATTTCCAAAAAGAATACAATAAAAATCCACGCTACTCCCACTATAGGAGAAGGGGTGTCATCATATATGTATTGAACAAGCCAGTAGCCAAAAAGCCACAAACCTGCACAGAAAAAAGGAGTTACCCACTGGTGGGCAAAAAGGAGCATTTTATTTTTGTCTTCTCTAGACATAAAGATATTATTTCAAAAAGGTCTGCAAAATTACTGTTTTTTTTTCATATATACAAATATTTATTAAAAAAAATGCTTAACACATATATTTTTTTCTAAAAATCAAAACAATATCTAAAAAATAATGTTAAGCCAGCGCCGATTACTATACTGGCAATAATACTTAAAACATATATCGCCCACTCTCGATCCGTCAAATGAAACGCACGTCTCATTTGCTCTCCAACATGTTTGCTTTCCAAGGCTATCTTGTCATTAATAATTGTTAATTTTTGAGCTTTCTCGAATTGCCGATCGAACTTATTAGCAATATACTGGCACAATCCATCCGCTTTGTTTTTGCCAATGTAGTGATAGCCGATAGATACCATTTTATCGGAGTTATTAGAGAATGAAAGATATAGTTCATCCTCCTGCAGAACCAGTTTTACTTTACTCTCTCTTTCCACGAAACGAACATCTGCACCTATTTGTATTAGTCTCTTTATGTAAGTATATTCAGGGCCGTATGAATGGCGCGGGTCCTTTTCTAACAGAATATTCAAGTTAAGATGTCTTTCTATATTATTTTCATCCAAAGCTGTTAGATATTCTATGCGATGACATGCTCTCTTTTGCTCCTCCGAGAGATAGTATCCATTACCATCTCGTACGGTAAGCCAGCGCATACTGCGAGTAATCATCCTTGTATAATTCCCCTGATTAGCCGTATTGATATAATGGCAGCCTAAGTTATTTAATTCTTCAAGATCTCTTACTTCACGAACGCACGGAAATTTTCTCTCTTCTGTTATTGGTGAAGTAACGGTGTTACTCGTTGTTTTTATTTCCTTTTCCATAATGATAATTAGTATTAAATAGGTATGTTTTACTTTTCCAATTATTCTGTTACAAGGCAGATAACGGCTCTATGAACATCCCCAAAATAAACGTGATTGCGACTACAAAACCCACCCCTATTTTTGCGCAGAACAAGCCAAAACTACGTTTATCAAGATACTCTTTTTTAGGAATGTATATTTTATCTATATATTCAACGGAACGGCTCTTCAATATCTCCGTTGAATAATGATAATATGAGCACGTATCTAGAAAATAGTGCAATACGTCTAACAACAAGTAAATAAAACTAACAGCAATGGTTGCTTTCAAAAAGATGTTTGTTTGATGATATGTTCCGTTATCTGCAAAGATTAACACCCAGCATGATGCAATAATAGCAAAAACGATTTTGCGAATCAGTTCAGAAGCCTTGCTGGATTGGTTGTAATGATACTTTTCCGTCTCATCAATATATTTTTCCACTTTTTGCGTTTTTGATTCCTCGTTTTCCATAGTTTCTGTTAATTATATGTGTGTGTATTTTATTTTTTTTGCAAACCGGCAAACCAGTTGGTCCCTCCATAAGCGGAGTAATGATTCCTAACTCCCTCTGTTCTACTCCAGTGGGCCCCTCCATAAGCGGAACAATGATTCTTGCTTTCTTTAGTTTTACACCTGTAGGTCCCTCCATTCTGATGAGAAAACTAACTTCCGGAGTCTTAAGCGGCTGCGAAGGTCGTGCTTCTAAAACACGAACAATGCATTTCCGGTCTTTTTCAGTAATTATTTTTGTGTGCTGTAGTCCGGCACGTGTTCCCTGCTTTACATCAGATAGGATAAGTTTACGAAAAGTACTCATAATTTTAATATTTTACCGTTAATGTTATTTTTGTTTTCTTTTCCAGAATAAATGTACTTTGTATTTATACCTTATTTTCATACTCCTACCGCTCTGCCATTCCGCACCGCCCGAAATGGGACGGTGCGGAGGGGCAGACGGAAGGGGCTATTGGAGGAATGCCCAGAAATACCATTTATAGGAATCATGGTCCTCATAATAGACGAGACCTTTGTCTTTTTGGATAATCGCGCCATTAGACAGGACTATTTTCTCCGGCAGGGAATCGTTTTTGCTCGCATCATATGTATAACTGCCGGTTGTCTCCCATACTTTAGAAGAGGAATATATCCTATAGTTCGTGAACTCGGTCTTGAGAATCTTGCTATCCGTGACAATAGTCTTCATTTCAATAACTTGGTAACTTAGCCCCGTAGTATGGACTCCTTCTTCTTTCATTGACACAAAGAGTTCCATTTTATTGGAATTATTGGTAAATTTAACCTCTTTGATCGTATAGTATAAATCCGCAGTTGATTCTTCACTCTCGAAAGCTAACCTTTTGCCTACGGTATAAGGAAAATAACTCTTTAACTGGTCTTCGGTAATTTTCGTGAATGTCGGTTCCGGAGGAGTCGGTTCGTTCTTTTCTTCGGATTTCTTACATCCCACTACGAGCAAACAGCTCAGCACAATTAATAAAAATGTTTTTGCTGTCATAACGATAATTTTTTTAATGATTATTTAATGACTTTCTTGGTAAATGACTCATCTTTACCTTGGATACGATAGATATAAATGCCTTTCGGCAGGTTGAGCGATTGCATGTCGCAATTGTCGCAATGCTTCAGATGTACACCTTGCATATTATATACATCTATAGACAAAGCTTCCTCTTGTATGATGGATTGTTGCTCAATCTCATTTTCCGGTTCATCCGTATAGGTTGGACGCTTAATCACATTTGCCAAATCCGGACGATTATTCTTGAACTCAAACAATTCTCCATTAACAACATAGCCGTCCCTATCCCGAAGAACTAAATATATTACAAATTTAGGATAAAAATATTCAGTATCATAATAATCAATATTCAATCGAATAGGATATGTGTTGTTGTCATCCGCCCAAAAATATATTTCTTCAAATTGAGCACCATCTTCCAAATAGAAACTGCCATATTGATTATTAATTGCATAACAATGCGACCATGTCATGTATGATTGCGAACTCATGAATACTGGATCAAATGTCAAACGTATTTCCGCTATGTGCTCCCAGTCTGCTACTCCTTCAATGCCACAAGTTAATGAATAAGGTCCACTATCCTGACCTGGACGAGGATTAGTGATATCTACGCTTGGGGCGGGAGAAGTACCTCCATTTTGCACAGCCGTTAGAATAACATTTCGGGAAACCACATTATTATAATTAAAAACGAAATCTGCAAGATTGAGATCCGTGATTGTTTCGTCCGGCTGTTCTTGATCATCCACAATACGCGCCAACATGCAGTAGTGCCACAACTCTGCGTAATTATCACCAGCAAACTCAAGACAGGGAGAATATTCTTCAACATCCGGAGTAGTCCATGGTATTCTTGCTACATACGATTCTCCACCAGCAATGGGAGGCAGGACAATACTGCCAATCATATCTCCTCTGCGAACGGAGGTACCGTTACAATCGTATGTATATTGACTATACCATCCCCATGGCCATGTACTGCCAATGGTTGCTTTGGTCCAGTGCACATACAATGTGGCATTCCCGGGGCTTATCTCTTCTCCTCTGTTTCGAACTTTAACACAAACATCATATGTCTCACCTGATTGAAGAATCTCAATTTTTTGACCGTCCTCTTCATACCATATATCGGCGCATATCCATGGATACGGGGTGATTAAATTAGGTTCATCGCCGTAATCTCTATCGTCATCCTTTATATACAAATCCCATCCGGGTATTGGCAGACAGTCAGAAAGCGCATCTAAAGCCAAGGCATGTCCCAAGCATTCAGGATGAGATTCCATTTGTGGATTTTCATCTGAATCATCAAGGTCAGCTGCATACAGATAGGCTTCGTCCATAGTGATAAATCCGTCCTGATTTCCATCTGCGAAAAAGATCGTTGGCACATTAACGGAATCTATGGTAGGAGGTGTCTTTCCGTTAACGGCAGTGATCCAGTGATAAGTGAATTCATCATATAGTTGGTTTTCCATGGAATACGATTTTTCATTGACGCCACATGCTGTAGTGATGACCACATTATCCATTTCGCGTAATGCATCTATAAATCCGCCGCTATGACTTTGCTACATCACAATATTGATGGTTCGGGCTTGGATATGCGCAAGCATTCGTGCGAAGGATATATCCATCAAATGGTATTCTCCCCATAGCACAAGAGAACTTATATAATGAGGCTCATAAATACTCATGCTGTCAGGATCAAGAGGATATTGAGGGTCTGGATGATTTAGGTAACTAAAATGAAGCCTTTCCACGTATCCTTCACCAACCGTATAAATAAACAAATCATCATCTTCTGTTATTTTATTCGACAGCGTGTCATAAAAAATAGATTCTATATCATCTCGAGTGGCTGCAAAACGTATATCATAATAACTATCTCCATCCAAATCAAGAGGAGAAGACTCATAATTTGAATTTTCTAACATAATATCATCATGAGAATCCGTTCCATCCGACATGGCGACATAGATATGGTCTTGGGAAAACCCCTTTGATAAGAGAGTTTGATATACCGCAGAGCAATCATTCCAATAGCGAATATGATTATGTTCCCCATTGCTTTCCGCATTGATGATCACTGCATAATTGGTGGCATGAACTACGTTCGTCAGACCTGTCAAAAGGACGATTAGCGTAATAACTTTGTATAAAATCTTTTTCATAATCGTAAAATTTTAAGTTATTTATTGTACCATAAACTGCCCGACGAGTGCGCCGCCGGCAGTTTCAATATGTAGCACGTACACGCCTGCGTTGGAGATCTGCTGCGAAACGGAGTTGGTAAACTGCTGGTTGAGCACGATACCGCCATTCATGGCATTGACCACCGTAGCCTGTGCCGACGGAATAGAATCATTGCGCTTGTTGATAGACAGATAGTTTCCGTCAATCGTCGCACGGAAATCTGTAGGACGCGTAGGAGTACTACCTTCTTTTTCAGGGTCATCCAGCGGGGAATCTCCTGGAAGGGGTTGCAAACTGATGACTTCCGTTAAAGTAATTTCCACTTCTTCTGCGTTAACAACGCACGGCATTGTTAGTAATGCAACTAATGCCACTAATAAAATCTTTTTCATCTTTTAACTTATAAATGAATTACTAGTAGACACTTAAAATAAGTGCCATCAAACCAATTTGATTTGACGGCACAAAGGTACTGCTTTTTTTGCATCCCCACAAAAATTAGTGTGGATAATTACCTTTTGGTAATAGGCTTATAATCTGCGAGTTATGATTTTTTGGCGTGGATAATTGAACAGGCAAGTATATTGAGGTGGCTAATTGATGGCTAAATTTATCAGAAAAGTACGTAATTCGGTACTATTTGTTCCTAACTTGTTGGCTATGCGATTCTTGAAATTTCTTATACCGCTTTCTCCATAAAACAGCAGATGTGCTAATTGTTTTCCGTTGGGATTCCCGAGCAAAACCAATATGCATAACCGGATTCCATTTTCTGAAAGGTGATATGTGTTTTGTAATTTCGCCACTAACATACCGAAATTGTCATTTATTAACTTACTCATGGCATCAAAATCTTTCCAATAAATGTTATTAGGAAAATTTTCTGCATGGTACATCAATGTGCAATTCTTCTCTATCTGGGCAAGTAAAGAATTGGTGTATTCCGTATGCTTTTGTATAATCTGCTCATGTAGTTGCATGGCTGCATTGTTCGCATGGGTTAAATCATCTATCTGCTGAGAAAGTAGTGAATGCCGACGACGTTTGCGGCGAATGTATATTATAAGAATTAAACCGATGACCAATATTGTAGCACTTGCCACATAAATCCATTGATAGTCAGGATGACGATTGAGATCCTGTTTTAATAGTTGTACTGCTAATGCCCATTGATTATGCAGCGGTATGAGCACCTCTGTTTCTATATCCGAACGTTGTGCAGATATATCAAGTATGTTGTCGTTGCTTAATGTCGGGTCACCGTTGGCAATAATGTACAACATGTTGTATTTATCCTGTTCAGAAGCTTGAGGTAGAGCAATAACATACTTTGCGTAATATAGTGCAGAGTCTTTTTGATCTAAACTCCAATATGCCTGTGCCTTTTGTACATAGTGGGTCGAATAAGCACATCCTTTGTTCTCAAGATAACTTACCGCATAAATGACAGAGTCATATTGGCTGATACGCACAAACAATTCTGCCATTGTTTCCCATGTTTTGTTAATAACGTTCTCATCTGTGCTATTCGCCTCTATTCGGGATAAAATGGACGTTGTTTCTTCTTTCTTGCCTTGCTCAGCCAACTCATATGCCATATTATTCAGGTCATAATAATATAATAAGGTGTCTTGAGCCAGTAGGTACATCTCTCCTGACCGCTCGTACATATCGTATGAAAGGTCGTAATCGCCGGCAAGGTGGCAGATGGAACCCATATTGCTATATATGCGCCCGAGGATGGCGTAGTCGCGGGTGTGGGAATGGGTGGCGTTGATGAAGACCTGCATAGCAACGACAGGGTCGTCTTTCTCGCGCAGCAGGCGGCCGTAATGGTAGCAGCAACGCGCGTATTCATCGGAATAAAACGCCTTCCGTCTATGGAGCGTACGGTACGTCTTCGCCAGCTGCACGCTGTCGTTGTACATGCCTCCTTCTGCACGCATACTGTCCGCCTGCGCCACCACCGTTTTCGCCTCATCCGCGACACGCGGCGAGCAGCCCTGTGCTATCACGCACAGCACTGCCAACAGCCATCCAATATGTCTGATTGGGGCAAACACTTTTAGCCGTTCCGATAAGCTTTCGGTGTAAGGCCTACGTGCGATTTGAAGAAGCGGTTGAAGAAGGCCACGTTGTCAAAACCCAGATTCAACGCGATCTCTTTGATCTGCAGATTCGTGATCTTCAATTGACTCTTGGCATCGGTAATGATCGCCTCGATGATGATGTCACCTGCCGTGCGTTCACCCACCGATTTGATGGTTGCACACAGGTGCGGTAAGGTCAGACGCATCGCGTCCGCATACTGACTCACATGGTGCCACTCATGATAATGCTTCAGCACTAACTGACAATAATCCTGGTAGATCTCCGTCTTACGATCCAGCGGTTTCACTAGATACTCATCCTGCTCATGCGCATACTTGGCATAACTGGTCTGCAGCAGGTTGAAGATATGCACCATCTTCTCGCTGTCCAGCATCGTCGGTTGGGCATTGAGTGCCTTCACGATCGTGTCGTACATCGAACAAAGCACCTGCGCATGGTTCTCACTCACACTCAGTTTCGGCGAATGTAACTGCAAGGTCGAAAGCGACATGCGGTTGTTCACCGTGTGCTTCTCGAGGAACTTACTACCAAACACGATCCAATACACCAGCGCATCCTCCGAGAACTCACGAATCAACAGAAAACTGCCGGGTTCCAACAACAACACATCGTTCGCCTTGAAGTCGTATTCGGTCACATTGATGGTCGCATGTGCCGTACCACGCACCAGTAAAGCGTACACGCCACACTTGATCTTACACGGATACCGACCGTACTCATTCATCAGTTTACCACTCGCGTCACCGATCATATAATCACCGTACGGACAGTCAACAATAGGGATATTATTTTCGTTCATCTTAATAATTGTATCAAAAATCGGTGCAAAATTACTACTTTTTTTTGAATTATGCAAATAATTGTGCATATTTTATGCCATAAGTTGAATTTTGTGGCATTATTTCAGTTCCTGTCCGGTGAAAGAGTAAATTTTTCCGTCTCGAAGAATGAGGAACTGACCATCACGGACGATCTTAGTTGTCTTTTGCGGGTCGGGAGAGGGTTCTTCGACTTGCTTGATACAATAAATAGAGATGTCTTTGACTCCCCATTGCGGGGCGTAATTGGTATTGCTTGTATATTTCAATGCGATATTCACATATCTGCCTTTATATGCGGACAAATCAATTTCTCCTGACTCGCACCAGTTCCAATCGGTACCTTGCGGATATGTCGGGATGACGCATTGTGTCCATGTAGCAGACAAAGGATAGCCTAAATCATAGTCGGAAGAGACCCATAATGTCATCTGCATAGTGTCTTCGAAGGACTTGGCTGCGTGGCTAAAGGTCATGAGCGTATTGCCGTCCGCAGGAATTTCGATGCATGGCGATATGAGCCATGATTCGGAAGCATAGGCTGAATATCTGGTACATTTAGCCACCATGCCATTTTGCGCATCCCAATTCCATACGGATGTAATGCCGTCCGGTAAATTTACATTCCGCACAATAAAGTCGTTTTTTGCGGAAGTAAAAGATTGGGTGTAAGGGAGGGTCTTGCACGAGATGTCGTCATCTTGTTCTCCAACACCGACGGCGCACCATGCCCGGATGACGGATTTACGTTCCTGTGAGTCATTTCCATATAAGTCTGTTGCGGCTTGACTGGCACCATTACGCGCGTCCAAGAACGTTGCGCAGGGGACAAGATAGAAGATGAGATTGCGGAAAGCAACCTGAATGGCTTTGTCTATTCCAATGCCGGTCACATCATACGCACGGTTGTTGTCATTCGTGCCGCTTCCTCCTTCCGACAGCAGATAAAACCAGTAATTTTGTATGCCACTATTGGTGTGCACGCCTCCCTGGTCATTCTGGTAAGATGGCTTGGCGGTCGGTTTCCAGCATAAACCGTAATACGTATCCGGTTGTGCCCCCCTTGACTCCACTCCATTGGCCCCTTTGGAATTCTTGGGATTACTCATAGAACGCATGTTCGGGTAAGAAACCATAACATCGGCTCCAATAGTCCAAGGACATTTTCCGTAGGTGTACTGCATGACACCCATCGCTATCAGATCAGAAAAACTTTCATTAAGAGCCCCAGATTCTCCGATGTATTCCAGCCCTCCATTACCATTGGTTTCTGTTACCATATGAGTATATTCATGAGCTATGACATCCAATGCCGCCAAAGGGTTCATCGTGTAGCCGTCCCCCCTCCCATAAACCATAAAGAATGGCTCAAAACTACATTGGGCGGCAGCATTGTTAGGCATGGTAACGAAATATTTGTCATCAAATGGAGGAAAAGCCATATTAATAACGGCATGTCCATTCCCGTCGAAACTGTTCCGTTGAAAAGCACTTTTGTAGAAATCCAGTGTTTTTTGCATTCCCCAATGAATATCGGCATATTCAATGGGACCATCTATGAGTTGGAAAGAGCCGGAAGTGTTCTTTTGTGACCATTTTTCAGTACCGGACGAAACGGAGGTGACGACAATACTGTCACCATACGATACGGATGAGTTTTCTTTGTCACAGATATAAATAACACATCCTTTTGTTACAGCGATTCCAGACGACATCTTAAACGTAACGGGAAATGTAGGGTTTCTCTTGATGTTCGATTTGTGCAACTCATTGCCAGCGGCATCACATATCCGGCAATATAAATCAAGCCGGTGATTTCCCGTTTCATACCACCATGCTGAATCAGCCGAAGAGATGGTAACGGATTGTATTCGATGCGTATAGAAATCACTGGTGTCGGAATAAAGCGTAACACAGGAATTTGTTATGTAATCCTTCATCATCGGTCCCATAACGTATTGATAGGTGATTTCCTGCCTTTCATCCGGAGAGAGATTATCGTAATTCTCCAAAATGTCCGTCGGCAAGGTATTCATCAAATAGGATTCAGACAGATAGTATTCGGTATTGGGACTGACAAATTCGGCAGATAGTGTGATCATGTTTCTGGCTGAATCTATAAGGAAGTACTTCCCGCCTTTTTCGCTTACCGACATATCCTGCCATCCGCTATATCGGGTATATGCCCGACCCATCACCTCTGCATTGCGGATGGCACTTTCCCTATAAATCACTTCTCCCGAAATAGCATCGACATACAGCGTCTCGTATGTTTTGGGAGAAGGCACTTTGTATACGTTATAAAACTTGCCGTCAAGACATATGATGATGGCCGAAATAGTACTATCATGTACTTGAACCTGTGCTTTCGCGGCAGCTTGCCGTCTGGAGATACGGGGCGGAGCAGATTGTGGAACAGACGAATTGGTCATCACCGCCCCGTTCATATTGCGAACTATTCCGTTTTGGGAATGTACAAGCACCATGTGGGATTGCACTTTTTGTCCTTGGTAGTATTGCTGATAGGATTGATGGCGAATACCCAAGGCATCAGTGGTGTCCCGGAACAATGTGAATGTGCTGCCTTGGGCTACATCTACATAAGTGGAAAATGAATTAGAAATATGCGAGACAGCAATACTTTGTGAACTTAAATCCACAAAAAAGTGACCTGCTTCATTTGCTCCGGCTATGGAAAAAGCAAATAATGTCCAACCAAGTAAAACTATCTTTTTCATTTCAGTGATTGTACCATGTTCTGTGAAATGGCGATGCAAAAGTACAACAATTTTCTGATATATGCAAATAATTGTGCATATTTTTGCATGAATAGACACAAAAAAAGAAGAACCTCTTGCGAGATTCTTCCGTTTGACCTAATGCGTATCAAAGTTTGTTGATCATCTTTGCGAGCTTCGATTTAAGGTTGGAAGCTTTGTTCACGTGGATGATGTGACGCTTTGCCAGTTTGTCCAGCATCGAACTAACCTTAGGCAGTGCAGCAGCTGCTGCAGCTTTGTCGGTAGTCTTACGCAAGTCACGCACTGCATTACGTGCGGTTTTTGCATAATAATGATTGTGTGCTTTGCGTGCTGCCGTTTGGCGGATACGCTTCAAAGAGCTTTTATGATTTGCCATCTTTGTTGTTTGTTTTGTGGTCCGACTCGCGAACCGTTGTTTTGTACTATCCGTCGGCTTTGAGAGGATCAGCCTCAGGACTTGACTTTAGGGAAGGTCTTTATTTCTGGGATCCCCGAGGATTTTAATCCTTGGGGAAAGCGTAGATCAAAACGTAGGCGTCATTGAGCGACGAGGTCGCGAGTCACGCGGGGTTTTAGATCAAGCGCAGTAGTGCCAAGGGGAATCGAACCCCTATTGCAAGAATGAAAATCTTGAGTACTAACCGTTATACGATGGCACCCGGAGGTGTCCCCGTCAATCGGGGAAACCGGCTTCCGCCGGAAGGGGCATCACTATACCTCTAAACGAAAGCGGGTGCAAAGGTACTGCTTTTTTTTGACATGACCAAATATTTTGGTACTTTTTTTACGAAAAAAGTGATTTTTGTGCAATATAGGTAGCTAAATACTCCTGTTCCGGTTGCCCCGGAGTCGGAATTAACTCTGCTTTTTGCATCAGACCTAATGCCTCCAGATCCATAATCGTCGAATATCCGGAACGGGCGATGATGCGCTGTGCGCCTAATAATGCCGGCACTAATTCGGTATCGCTCATCGAAGGTACGATGGTCATATTGCCGCGTTTGATACGCGTATTCGGACGATGCATCAGTCCTTGCACGATCAGTACCAGTTCTTCCTTGCCGCTATAGCGCGCAATGATCTCTTGCTCTAAAATCGTCCGCTGCGGTTCCAAACCCGATAGTACTGCTACCACATCATAATTCGGAGTACTCGGATCATTCCGATTATTCTGAAATCGACTCAATGGTCCAATATACTCGATTAATGTTGAATGTTGAATGTTGAATGTTGAATGAGATAGCTCGCCGGCAAGACTCTTTTGAGGATCCTCATAGTCCGGTACCCACACCTTATTATACCGCGCATATATACGTGCGTGCAGGCGCGAAGCGATGCTTTCCGCCCATCGCCAGCCTTTGGGTAACAGGATATGCAGTTGGTGCGTCATATAGATGCACTCTGTCTGCTTATGGTACAGCCCGAAGCGGTTATCGGAGATGACTTGGTCGATCGCTTCTTCACGCAACAGAGCCTTGAGCATCGCGTGGTCTTTGAGGGACCAGAAGAACAGTTGCGGGATGGCCTTGAGCATCGCCCATACTTGGTGCTTACCTGCACTATACCGCATGTTCAGCGGAGCAAGATAGGTATATCTGAGTTTCGGAAAATGTTTGCGAAGGAGCGTCAGACTCTCGCCGTCACCGCCTAAAATCACCTCGTGTCCCTCATCCAACAGACGCTGAACGAGCGGCACACAACGACTCGCATGACCGAGTCCCCAGTTCAATGGTGCAACCAGAATCTTCATGCACTGATAATCACATCGTATCCTTTGTCCCGCAACGGAGCGGCTATAGCCTCCATCTCGTCACGAGGGATTTTCTCCAAGTGCTCTTCCGGCGTCTTGCGGTCAATGACATAGATCATGAGCTGCTTCGGGTGCAGTCGATCCACCGCCTTGTACCAAGCGCTCAACTCTTCCGGCGTCGTGTTGTCGATGATCTCACCCGCATGTTCACCGCGTAAGAAACAGGTTTGCAAAGTGAAATCACCGTCGAACAGCTCTAACCATCTTAGGATCGTCTCCACCGTCAAGTGCTCATTCACCGGCAGGTCGATACGTCGCATCATCGTGTCGGTGGCCGCATCGAGTTTGAGAATACGGTTGTCGCAGAGCCCCAGCGCTTGCACCACCTCCGGCCGACCTAACTGCGTCGAGTTACTCAGCACACTCACCTTCGCCTTCGGACAGTACTGATCCCGCAAGGCACAGGTATCTTCGATAATCCCTAAGAAATCCGGGTGTAAGGTCGGTTCGCCGTTTCCTGAAAACGTTATTACGTCTAAATCCAAACCCTCTTTCAGCCTTGCCTCCAAGGCCGCACGAACCTCTGCTCGGGTCGGTAACTGAGGATGACTCACCGGTTCATTCCACCCGCATTCGCAATAGACGCAGTTGAAGGTGCATAACTTATGCTCCAGCGGCATGAGTTCCATACCGAGACTTGTGCCCAAGCGCCGGCTATGGATAGGACCATATGCAATCTCATTAAACAACATTGATCACTCTGTTTCCTAGACGTTTGCAGATCTCATTGCGCTGCTCCAGCAACTTGGGTTGGTAGGCCAGCAAAACCAACTGTTGGTCCATATCATTCGCTGCCTGAGCCGCCTTCAGACGTTGTTCCAGGTCGTCAATCTGCATGTTAATAACCGTCAGCTTAATCTCGAAGATGAGACGTGTCACCAGTTCACCCATCTTGACGGAGTTATCCGGCTTGGCAAACCGGTACTGCTCGGCGATCATATCAATCGCCATCGCACTCACTTGCGGATCGGGATGGAACTTAAAGAAACTCTCTGCCTTGAAGCCCGGTTCCTTACTATGCTGTTTGAACTCGTCCATGATCGTCTGGAAGACCGGTCGCGTCGGCGCTATCTCATCGTTCTCCAGACTCCAGATCACCACGTCTCCGATCGAATAGACCTCTCCGTCCACCTCAATCTGTTGTTCGCCGTACCGCACGATGAGTTGAAGCAGGTTATAGTAGTTCTGCTCAAGAGGTGTCTTCGGAACCATCGGAACATGCGGTTCTTCCTTCGGTGCCTCCGTCACTTTCTCTTTACGCAGTTTCATCACTTCTACGGTCAGCACTTTCTCACTCATATGAAGCCGCTCGGCCGTATCTTTGATATACACTTGACGCGTGATGATATCCGGGATGATAGCGATAGAAGAAGTGATATCCTTGATGAGTTCGGCACGTTTGAAGGGGTCATCTCCGGCATCCTTACTCAGCAGCGCTGACTTGAAACGAATAAAATCCGTCTGATGCTCTTCGATATAACGGATGAACTCCGTCGAGTCATGATGTTGCGCATAACTGTCCGGATCTTCGCCGTCAGGTAACAACACCACCTTCACGTTAAAACCTGCCTCCAGGAACATGTCGATACCGCGCAACGCCGCATGGATACCGGCTGCGTCACCGTCATAGAGCACCGTGATATTACTCGTGAAACGCTTGATCAACCATATCTGCGGTTTGGTCAAGGCCGTACCACCACTCGCCACGACGTTCTCGATACCCGACTGATGCATGGAGATGACGTCCATCTGCCCCTCCACCAGGTAACACATATCCGCCCGGGCGATCGCTTGCTTGGCTTGGAAAAGACCGTATAACTCATTGGTCTTGGAGTAGATCAGACTGTCCGGTGAGTTGACGTACTTACCGACATTATCTTTCTTCTTAAGGATACGACCGGCAAAAGCCACAGGTTTGCCACTGACGGTGAAGATAGGGAACATCACACGGTCACGGAAACGATCATACAGTCGTCCGTCTTCCGACTTACCCACTACACCGACACCGATCTTCGTGTCCACATTATTCGTGATGAACTGCTCCTTAAAGCCTTTCTTCTTCAACGCTGCCGCTAACGGACTGCCTTTCTCCGGGGAGTAACCCAACTGGTACTTACGGATGATATCATCTCTTAAACCGCGTTCGCGGAAATAACTGAGCCCCACCGCTTGTCCTTCGGCTGTCTCCCACAGTTGCTCTTGGAACCACTTGTTGGCGAAGTCATTGACCACGAACATCGACTCGCGGTCATCCTGCCGTTGCTGCTCTTCCGCCGTCATCTCGCGTTCCGGCACTTCGATATGGTATTTCTTACCCAGTTGCTTGAGGGCATCGACGTACGAACACTGCTCGATCTCCATGATGAAACCCACCGCGTTACCGGCCGCTCCGCAACCGAAACACTTGTAGATACCCTTGGACGGACTGACGGTGAAGGAACCCGTCTTCTCGTTATGGAAAGGACACAGACCGATCAGGTTCGCCCCGCGTTTACGGAGCGTCACATAATCGGCAACCACCTCTTCTATCTTCGCCGCCGAATGGATCTTCTCTATGACTTCTTTGGGTATCATTTGTCATTATACCACAGGTACACACCTAAACGGATGTTCCATTGGTCAAGACGTCCGCGGGTGTTACGGTCCATCGTGTTACCGGCGGCATCTACGAACTGCGCATTCTTGTACGGGTTCATCAGGCCGAAGTCATATCCGCCGCGCAGGAAATAACGCTTGTATTGAAAACCGGCTCCTACACCCCAGGTGATATTGAGTTGTCTGAGGTTGTTGTTATGGTTATCCGTGTCATAGGCATTGTACCAATCGCCGTTATCCGTCACGATCTCACCCTTCACAAAATCCTCCGTCTTCTTATCCACACGCATACCGAAGGTCAGACCGTACTGCAAGGTCGGACCCGTGTATAACATCAGGTACGTCTCCTTCGCGATCTCGAACTTATACTGCCAATCCACGAATAACTCCAACTGGTGGTAATTGATCACCGTACGAGTCTTGGGGTACTGGTTGTAATTCGGGTTGTCCGACTTCCATTTGCTGTTATTCACACCAAAGGTGTAGTTCAAACCGATCGTGCTACCGAAACCCGCGATATAACTGGCGTCATACACCAATCCCACCTTAAATCCGTATAACTTGACGGTGTTCACCATCGAGTCTTTGGGATAATCAGCGATCGGACTATTCAGACGGATAATAGGTTGTGACCAACCGATCTGAACACCGAAACCCTGCTTAGGAATCTCAACCGCCCACGCACTCACAGCCATGCAGGCTATTACCAATGTACAAAAATTTTTTTTCATATATCTTTTTTTCTAAAATCTCACTTCTCACTTCTCACTTCTCGCTTCTCGACCCTCCGAAACACGTCCTCCGGACTGATCGGCCGACTCGTCTCTTCCCAGAAGAATGACTCCAACCGTTCCGCTCCTTCCGGCACTTGATCCAAGGGATACAACGCACCCGTCGTCTCTTTCGTGAAACGTATCCGTTGAATCTGCTGCTCTTCCACATACACGCGGATATAACTGCTCTCCGTCGTGTTCAGTCCCACGTATCCGCCGTCATCTTCCTTCGGATAATAGACCGTCAGTGCGTTACCGCTCACATCCACCGTGTGCACCGCTCCGTCCGTCAGGTACGCCGTGATCTCCTTACCGCTCATCTGGTTGAAGATCTCCAGTGTGTCATTCATCACGCACAGGGCGTTGACTACCCCTACAGCATGATCGACGGCTCCGTTAACGATATACACGCGCATACTGTCTGCCGAGATCTGCTGGTTCTCACTCCAGCAGATAGGATCGGTATAGAGGTAGATTGTCGAGTCGCATCCCATATACACCATCGAGTCACACACCATCTGCATGTCATCGCGATAGACACGCACACCGTAGTACGCCCTTACCCGCCGATAGGTACTGTCCGTGATCGTGCTGTCGGCCATAAGCATACTGTCGGTATAAGCCACCTCTTCGGTGAACAGCGTATCGGCATGGATATAGGCGATATGCAGGCTATCCGACCAATCCACCATCAAGGCGCTGTCTGTCGCGTAACCTCTGCTGCCTTCTTCCCACATCTGACCGTACTCACCGTACAAAGTGGCATGTTGCGCCGTGTCGTTCATCGCCATGTGCCCGAGCACCTGACCGAAACCGATCGCCTTGTCATAATAGATCGTGTCACCCGTCATGGACTTACCGTCCGAATGTTCCACCACCGAACGGTCCAGTAACATCGACTGCTCGTTATCCGTGTTATACCAACCCTTGGACGAACGGATGGTCGTCTCTTGCTCATACACGATGGTCGTCGGACTGATGATATCCGCTACCTTCGTCTCCGTGTTATAGATCAAGGTGTCGGAGTTCAACACAAACTTGGGATTGGTCAACTGCACCTCCTGACTGAACACCGCCCTATTGGTTCCCGGCGTGTAGTTACCGCGTATCGACGTCAGCGTATTGAGCGTGTCCTTCACTTCTCCGCCCGAATAGTAATACGCCACGCCTGCCAGACGGTCGTAGTTCAAGGTGTCGGTCGTCAGAATCGTCGGGTTCTCGTCTTCGCGACCGTGAATCAACTTCACGTTCTGACGCATTCGGGCTAACTTGGTGTTACCGTCATAGAAGAGCTTGTCCCCAAAACCCTTTAACGTATCCCCTTGCACAAAACGGATATGTCCGAAAGCGTCCAAGGAGTTCGTTCCCTCATAGAAATAGGCACTGTCGCAGTACATCCACATCTCCTCATGACGGAAGATCACATCGCCCTTCAAGATCTGCGCATTAGCAATCCGCTCCCCGTCAAAACTCAAGGTCTCCGAATGCTCCAGATACACCATGGTCTGGCTAATGGACAATGGACAATGAACAATGAACAATAAGCCCATTATCCATCCTATACTATGACTACGAAAAATTTTCAATTTTCAATTCGAATGAATCCAATTGGGATATTCAAACTCACAATCCTGCCATCCCGGAGCAATCTGCACATAGGTATTCTTCTGCTTCTGCAGGATCCAGTCATGAATCAACTCCGCCCCTTTCTTCTGCTCCAGCATCGACTTGATAGCCTGGAAATCATCTGCCAGGTTCGCCCGGTGGATATCCATCTTTTTCTTCACCCGAACGATAGCGCATACCTCCTTATTCTTACTCTGATCCATCATCACAAACGGTTGCGACACCTCCCCTTCATTCAGGCTGTAGATCTGTTTCGCGATCTCGGGAGCCAAGTCCTGGTACTCAAAACGGCTGCTTCCCGTATTGGGATTGATCATCAGACCGGCGTTCATGACGGTGTTCTTGTCTTCCGAGAAACGGATGACTGCTTGCTCGAAGAGCAGACTGTCCGCCAGAATCAACTGACGGATACTGTCTAACTTCTCGATCGCGTTCACCTTGTCCGTCGCACTGATACGAGGCCGTAACAGGATATGACGGCAGTTGATACGGTCACCTTTCTTCTCAATCAACTGAATGATATGGTATCCGTATTCGGACTGCACGATACGACTCACGCGCTTGGGGTCATTGAGGTTAAACGCCACATCCGCGAACTCCGGAACCAACTGACCTTTCCCCACAAACCCCAACTCACCGCCACGTTTGGCACTCTCCGTATCTTCAGAGTACAGACGTGCTAACATGCTGAAATCCGCACTACCGCTCTGGATACGCTCCGTGAACTCACGCAGACGCTGCTTTACCCGCTCGGTTTCTTCCACCGGAACCGGCGGTTCGAAACTCAGGATCTGCACCTCCACCTGCGCCGGCATCATCGGAATCGAATCCAACGGTAAGGCGTTATAGAACCGCCGTATCTCGGCCGGCGTCGGTTTGATACCCGACGTCAACTTCTGCTGCATCTGCTGGATGATCATCTGGTGCCTAACCGATGTCATCATCTCTTCGCGAATCTCACTGCTCGGCTTGCGGAAATACTCCTCCATCTTCTCTTTCGATCCGATCTGCGAGATGTAGTAGTTCATTCGCATATCCACCTGGTGACTCACCGTCGACTCATTGGCTTCCACCGAGTCCAGTTCTGCCTGATGCAAGAATAACTTCTGAATCGCCAACTGCTCCGGAATCACGCAATACGGGTCACCTGGGATCTGCTGACCCTCATACTGCGCCCTCATTCGCTCTTCTTCCACCTCACTGCGCAGGATCGCTTCGTCTCCCACTACCCATACTACCTCATCGATCACACTCTGTGCAACCATACTGAGGCTGAGCGCCAAAAATGCTATAATACTGTATGTTCTCATTCGTAAAACTTTAACTGCTGTTTGTCAATTGCCTCTTGGTACATCCTTTCCCGTTCGGCTTGCAAGAACTCCACCTGACGGGCGTTCAGCACGATCTTCTCGATCTGCGGCCGTGCATAATCCACCGGCATCGCCTCACCGCGCATGTGCTTGTCGGTGATACGCAAGATATATGTCTTCTCGTCATTCGCTACCTCGATACGGTCGCTATACCGTAACTTATTCTCCAACTCTGCACGCTCCATCGGTATATGACGAAGCATCTCCGTCGTCGTCAACCATCGATCGGTGAACAGTTCATACCCCGTCGCATTCTGATACACGTATTTCTCGATCTCATCCAGCACATTAGCGGCCTTACCTTTACCTGCTTTCGTCTTACGCCCCGCCTTACCGCTCTGGATCACCTCCTCGATACGCTCTGCGCCCACTTTCATCAACCATTGACGTAACTTCGGTACGTTCGGTGCATCTTTCGGCACAATCACCAGCACACCCTTCATGATGCTCTCGTCTAACTTAAACCGGTTAGGCATCTGCTCATAGATCGCTTGCACCGCGGAGTCGGCCACCTCTTTCGACATTCGCTGGGCAACCAACCGCTCTTCATACACCTGCGTATAAAGGGTCTTCCGGTACTCCGCTACCATCGCCTCCAGACGCTCATTCGTGTGCGATATGGCATTGCCGTAAATCAGCACATCTTCCGCCCATTGACGGATATACTGCTCCGTCACGCGGGCACTGTCCACACTGTCCAGACCTATACACAACTCGTCCAGCGTTGATTGGTACAGATAATGACCGTTCAGTTCAGCCACGGCTCCTACCTGCTGTTTCTTCTCCATGACCTGGCAACCCGCCAGCAACAAGGCCAGGCCTACAGTCCAAAAACCTATGTTTGTGTATCTTCTCATTGTGTCGGTTCGTTACTCATGCGTGATCTCCGGTGCTACCATCTTCAAGAAGCTTTCCGGCAAGGCCAGACGGTTCGGACCCACCGAATGACCGTACTGGTTGCGCTTGAAATCACCGTTCTCCTCCTTGCGCTCCTGACCGTCCAGGAACTTCGTCATCAGGTAGATACCTAACTTCTGCCAATCGCTCACCAGGTTCTCTGCCTGCGAGCAGGAATAAGCCGTCAAGAACGAACGCGCATCCTCCTCACTCATCTGCTTCGCTTTCTCATCCACGCCGGCCACCTGCGTATTGAACTTATCGTCCCATATCTGCTGCCTCTCCCGGATATGCGGATACATGCGGCTGTACTTGGTGTACGCCCAGTTAGCGACGATATTGAAAGTCCACCATGCACTCGTCGGTGAGTACGTATAGCTGTCTCCGTTACCTTCTGCGAAACACTCCGGTACATGAGTCAGACAACTGTACATCGGTGTATAACAGGAGCACGAAGCGTCGTCCACACCGAACCAGAAGATACCGTATTTACTGTATCCGCGCATTTGCGACACATAGGACCATGCCGTCTGTTGCGTAGCCGTCGGACGCTCATACCAGTACTGCAAGGTGTCCGTACCGTTCACCGCGCACTTGAAGCCCAAGCCTCCGTAACGTAACTTACTGTTCCACGGACCGGCATCAGTTCCCTGCGTGATGTCCAGCGGTGTACCTTTATACTCGTCTCTCATGCACTCTTTCATATCCTGAACTGTCACTTTCTTATTCGGTACGATCCATAACGGCATATGTTCTCCTTCATCCTTACCCTGCGTCTCACGGAAAGTCTTACCCGTTGCATAATCCAGATAGCGGTCCATGTCATCGCTGAAATGACGGAAGAACGACCATACCCGTGCCTCACATACATAGAGTCCGCTGAAGTCAAACGGGTTATACGCGGCCTGATAACTGAAGTCCTTGTCTTCACCGGTAAAATATCCTTTCTCACGAGCAAAAGCAATCAGGTCCTTATCCCACATCCAATCGCCGTTCACCATGCAGTTGAGCTTTTTATTCAGTTTCGTCTTCTTGCCCACCGGCAGCGTCGTGATACGCGCCTGGTTAGCGTGCGCAGCGATCGCGTTGTCCGGAATACGAACAGCCGCCCAGTTGGCTCCCTTCTGACCCGGACCCTTACCGATCAGATCCATGATCCATACCTCGGTCGGGTCACCGATCGAGAACGACTCTCCTTCCGAGGCGTACCCGTATTCATTCACCAGCGTGATCATCCACTCGATGGCTTCACGGGCGGTCTTCGAACGCTCCAAAGCGATATAGATCAGACTGCCGTAATCGACACCTACCGTGTCCCATAAGGCCTCACGACCACCCCAGGTTGTCTCACCGATCGTCACTTGGTGCTCGTTCATATTACCTACCACCGAATAGGTATGTTTCACTTGCGGGATCGATCCCAACGGACGACCCGTGTCCCAGTCTTCCACTACCCGCATGGCTCCTTCCTCATAATCCGCTGCCGGCGAGAAATGTAAGAAACCGTACATGCCGTACGAGTCTGCGGCATAAGAGATCATCGTACTGCCGTCCGCCGAAGCGTCTTTACCTACCAGAAAATTGGTACATGCATTGATATCTGAATACTGACAACTGATCACTGTCAGCAGCAACGCTGCTACTATATATCTTCTCATAACAATCTTGGGTTTTGCATTTCATTCACTCGGGTGTCTCTGTTTTTCAAAGCGATCTCATAGGCCTTGCGGTAGTACTTGAAGAACGACTTCCACTCTGCTTTCTTGGCGATAGCCGCCGCTTCCTTGCGGGCACGTGCCGTGTCCTCGTCACTCAGGTGCGCA
The DNA here is from genome assembly GCA_017447875.1 of Paludibacteraceae bacterium. Classification (GTDB taxonomy): domain Bacteria; phylum Bacteroidota; class Bacteroidia; order Bacteroidales; family Paludibacteraceae; genus Colicola. The sequence goes on from JAFSMP010000028.1 coordinate 73,269, forward strand.
AAACGAATCACATCTTCCGCGATGTTCTCTGCGACCTGGTCGTAGTTGGAGTCATTGCGTTCAATCACCTCCACACCGTACCGCTCTTTCTGTTGCGCAGCCCAGGCTCCGAAACCGGCTAAGGACGTAGTGATCGTCGGTACATGGAAAGCACAGCTCTCCAGCGGCGTATAGCCCCAGGGTTCGTAGTACGACGGGAAGACCGTCAGGTCCAAACCGATCAGCAGATCATAATAGGTCTTACCGAAAAGCGGATCATGACCGTCCAGGTAATACGGTGCAAAGACCGCACTCACCTTACCCTTACGCGCCGGAGCACGGTCCAGATAGGGTACCATCACAAATACCACCACATCCCGTTCCTGCTGACGACTAAGGTGGATCTTCTGCGCTAACTTATCCATCGCCAAGGCAAACACATCGATACCTTTGTTCTTCATCTCCAATCGGCCGGAGATACCGATGAACAGGGCGTCGTCCGAGACCCGCTCATTGAGCAGGTGCTCCGCTACCCGTTTCAAGGCCACACGCGCCTCAGCACGTTTCGTATCGAAGGCCTTACCCTTCGGCACAAACGTCGGTTCGAAGCCGTTCGGCGTCACGATATCCACGGGTTTGTCCAGCAGTTGGGCACACTCACGCGCCGTGATGTCACTCACCGTCGTGAAGCAGTCCGCATGGTGCGCCGCCTGTTTCTCCACCGAGTGCTTGCTCACCATGTTCAACTCATAGGCCATCTGGTCACCGTTATACGCCTCGAAATAGTCATACAGCGGTTTACCGTTACCCGCTATCGACCGACCGATACCCGTTGCATGGGTTGTGAACAAAGTCGCTATCTGCGGACAGTGATCTTGCAGATAGAACACCGCAAAAGCCGTCTGCCATTCATTGGCATGTGCACATACATTCGGCTTCGGTTGACCTTTCTTGCATAAAGAGTGATACAGACTCTCCATGACCATGCCTGCGGCACAACCGAACATACACGACTCGTCATAATCGCCGTACGCCGCGTGACTCTGCACATTGAACTTACGCCATGCCCAACCGTAGATCTCATCTTTCTGAGACCATACGGCATCGAACTTAATCAGCACCGCGATCGGTTCTCCCGGCACTCGCCAGCGACCGACACGAATAGGCATTTGTAATTCGTTCACCTTCGATCTCCAGTCTTTAAGCAGTTTCTTGTCCTCCTTAAAGTAGATATCACTGTGTTCACCGAAATCAGGACCGAAGAAAACCACCTTGTCCGGGTGTTCGACTTGCATGGAAGCTGCACGCGTACTCAACACCGCGTAGATACCGCCTACGCGGTTACACACTTCCCATGAGGTCTCAAAAATGTAGTCTGGTTGCATATATAGATTTATTTAGATTCTCCATCTGCCGCAATCTTCGTCACGTCACTAAGGCTGTTCAACTGCTCCGGTACGGTCACGAACTTATTGTTGTCCGAACCGATGAACGGCATGTACCATACGCCCTGCGCATTTGCCCAGTAGATACGGCTGTCTTTGGTATCGAGGGTCATCGCCGAACACGGTGCGTCGTCAATCTGCACGATGTTGGAACCGTCGATATTCGCTACCCATAACCCGTTTCCGCGGAAATACAACTTACGGCTGGCGATATGAAAACCCTCGATGGCCGGGAACACCGTCGCCAACTCCGCCAAGGTGAACTCATACCCGTTATAGGTCTGCACCGTGTCTTGCTCAGTCTTCATTACCGTCGAGTCGCGTTCCGCCAACGCGATCGGTTGCTCCGCCTTACTGCCGAAGATACGCTGACGGTAGTCGCACTGAACCGTACGCATCACCACCGAGTTCGTTGCACGGTCCGACACCTCGAACGTCTGCTCAATCACCGTCGTCACGCCGTTAAGCGTCACCTTCAATCCGACCGGAGCCTCCGCCATCGGTTGCAAGAAATACAGATGTAAAGCCGACTTCTTCATCGTCGTGTCTGTCACCACCGCATACTCCGTCTCACCCGGCAGATACCACTCGTACTTCACCTCGTAGTTATACGGGTTGTACACCACTGCTTTGAACGTGTAGTCTTTGTACACTACCAGGTTCGTGTCCGTACACTCGAAGGTCGGTATCGTGTCATACACCGTGATCTGCTTCGTCGCGGTCCATTTGTTCTTCTTGTCAACCTTCAGCATCACGCTGTACGTACCCGGTTGCTTGTACGTGTGCGTGGGCGATTTCAGCGTCGACATCGCGCCGTCACCGAAGGTCCAACTCCAGTCCTCACCCGAGGAGGACAGATTGGTGAACGCCACCGTCTGACCCGCACGAGGCGATTCCGGACTATAACTGAAGTCCACACTCTTATGCTTGCACGCCATCACGGCTAAGCAGATCATCAATAATACGAATATTTTTCTCATAACTCTCGTTGGCATCTAACCAATATATCTCTTTGTCGCGTCGGAACCAAGTCAACTGCCGCTTGGCATAATGACGCGTGTTTTGTTGTATCAATTCAATCGCCCTGTTCAGGTCATACTCCCCGTCCAGATAAGCGAACAGCTCTTTGTATCCCACCGTCTGCAGACTATTCAAGTTCCGTTTGTCATATACGCGTTTCACTTCGTCTTCCAATCCGTCCCTCATCATCTGCTTCACGCGCTCGTCTATGCGCGCGTACAATTGTGCGCGATCTCGCTCCAATCCTACTTTCACGATCCGGAACGGACGCTCCTTGACGGTGTTGGTTCGGAGCGATGAATAGGGTTTACCGGTCGTCAGGCATAATTCCACGCAATGCATCAGACGGGCAGGGTTCTGCGGATCCACTTGCTGCCAGTACACCGGATCCAACTGCTGCACTTGCGCTTGCAACCAACCGATACCGGCTTCTTCATACCCCTTCTGCACCGACGCACGAACCTCCTTTGGCACGGCCGGAAGGTCATCCAAACCCTTACACACGGCATCGGCATAGAGCATCGATCCGCCGGTCATGACCACTATGTCATGCGTTCTGTATAACTCATCCAACAGCGCCATCGCATCCCGCTCGTACTGACCCGCATTATAATCCTCTTCCAATGCCCGCGTGCCTACAAAATAATGCTTCACACGCGCCAGCTCTTCTGCCGTCGGAGCCGCTGTACCGATAGGGATATCCCGAAAAACCTGACGGCTGTCGCAACTCACGATCGGACTTCCGTACCGCTCCGCTTCCTGCAACGCCAGTTCCGTCTTCCCTACTCCCGTCGGACCGAGAATCAGCAACAATGTCTTAGAACATCGTGCCATCGTCAAAACTCAGGTCCTGGAATCCTTCCATATCCAAGTCCCCTAAGTCGTACTCGTCCTTGAACTCGTCGTCGAGCATGAAGTCATCGTCACCCTTACCGCCTCCGATACCGGCGAACGGATCTTCCGATTTCAACTGCTTAGGCGCCTTACCCTTGCTCTCCACGCACTCTACGCCGTTCATCGAACCCGGTTTGATATCCTTAAGTGAACCGAAGAAATAACGCTCGAACATCGGATCGAAGATATAGATCAGACGCTGACCCACCTCATCAATCAAGTCCGACAGACGCGTCTCGTTCATCACCATATTGTCGTACTCCGGACCCGACTCCATCTCCACCAAGGTCACCTCCTGACCCTTCTCCCACTCATCGTTACACATAAAGAACGACGTCATCTGATCGTCCGGATAACCCACACTCTTCAGAATCGCATTGTGCAGATCCAGAAACGTAGCGTCTGCGTCCGCTTCAAACACGCGGCGGAAGGCAGGATCACCTTCTTCGCACGAAAAAGTAAATCGATATTTCATATTCTTTGGGTATTAATCAAAATCGGGCGCAAAATTACAAAAAATTTTTCATATATGCAAATGAAAAGTAATTTTTTGTCGAAATATGCTTTCTTCTTGCATATCTCAAAAAAAAGTTGTACCTTTGCAGCCGATTTCGGAATACCGCTTGGGGAACGATGAACAGAGTACGCACATATTGGACACAATTACCTGCCGAAGAGAAGGCCAACACACTGACCCACATCTTCCCTACGCTCGCCACACTCATCCTTGCGTGGCCGCTGATGGCGTTGGCCTGCCAATCCCAAATGTCCAATGCCAAATGTCAAATTGCCGGTACGGCTCTGTTCCTGCTCGGCATGCTTCTGATGTTCACCTCTTCTACCTTGTACCACGCGGTGACCGAACCGAAAGCCAAAGCGCGCTTGCGGATCTTTGACCATATATCCATCTACGTCATGATAGCGGGTTCGTACTCGCTGATATGTCTGTCGGTCGTAGGCGGTTGGATGGGGATATCCTTATTCATCTTCCTGTGGGCGTGTGTCCTCGCAGGTGCGATCGGGAAATTCGTGGCGTTAGGCAAGCACCCGCATCTGTCTCTGGCGCTCTACCTGGCCATGGGTTGGGTTGCCCTGCTGATCCTCTACCCGATGTGGCAGAACATGAGTCACGCGGCATTCTTCTGGGTCTTTGCGGAAGGAATCTTCTATTCGATAGGAGCCTATTTCTTCAGCAAAGATGAAGAGCGCGCCTTCTACCATGCCATTTGGCATGTGTTCATCATGCTCGGCGCGGCCAGTCATACCATCGCTACCTGGCTGATCCTGATGCCGGCTTAAAGAGAAAGAACAACGAAATAGCTATAAATCATGGAATATATGTTTTTAGGGTTCTCTATCCATGCGTGGATTACGATAGTGACTGTGCTGGTGATGTTCAGCATACTGCTATTTACCAAGTTACGTTCGGACGTGGTGTTTTTGGGTGCGGTAGGTGTGCTGTTTGTAACGGGCGTGCTGGACGCGAAAGAGGCTCTGTCGGGCTTCAGTTCGACCTCGGTAGCCGTGGTCGGTGTGCTGTTTGTGGTGATCGCAGGCCTGATGCACACGGGAGTACTGCAATGGATTGTGAAGCACCTGTTAGGTACACCGAAGAACTACTGGAAATCGGTGCTACGACTGATGTTACCGGTAGCAGCGCTGAGTTCGTTTCTCAGTAACACCACGGTGGTAGCGCTGTTTGTGAACATCGTGAAGATGTGGTCGAAGAAACTGGGTATCTCGCCGTCCAAACTGCTTATCCCGCTGAGTTACGCGTCCGGAATGGGTGGTGTATGTACCCTTATCGGCACACCGCCTAACCTGATTATCAGCGGATTGTATGAACAGCACACCGGACAAGCGATGAATATTTTGGCCACCGCCATCCCGGGTCTCTTCTGTCTGGCGGTAGGTGTACTCAGTATCATCGCCTTGCGGAAGTTACTGCCGGAGCGGCAGTCGCCGGAAGCGGCTTTCGAAAGCACGGGCGATTACACGGTGGAGATGTTAGTTCCTTCGGATAACAAGCATATCGGCATGACCATCGGTGAACTGGGTCTGAATACGGTGCGCGGCGGCAGTCTGATTGAGTTACGCCATTTCGACGACGAGAGGATACTGTCGCCTGTGCCGGACGACGAACCGCTGATGGGAGGTGACCGATTGATCTATGCGGGTCAGATAGGCGAACTGCTGGAACTGGAGCAGTCGCAAGGACTGGTCAATGCCGACCATCCGATCTTCCATTATGAGGATGCACCTAAGAGCAAGCACTACCTCCGCACGGCCTATATCACCTTCGGCAGTCATCTGATCGGAACTACGATGGGCACCAACGGCTTTGAAAAAGAGCATAAGGTGACGCTGGTAGCGGTGAGTCGCCGCGGAAACCGTATCGAAGAGTCACCGCGTGAGGTGGTACTGAAAGCCGGTGATACACTGCTGCTGGAAAGCGTGAAGGAGTTCGCCACAGACACGAAAGCCATGAGTCGCGACGTACATTTCTTTGAGTCGGATCAGATCCCGAATATCAGTTGGCGGACGTTTGTATCGAGTGCGGTCATGATTGCCATGGTAGCCCTGTCGGCTTTCAACGTGTTGTCGCTGCTGCAATGCGCGATATTGGCGGTGTTCGCCATGCTTCTTCTTCGCTGCTGCTCACCCGAACAGGCCATGCGGTCCATCAACTGGGATATCCTCATGATCTTCGCTTGCAGCGCTGTGCTGGGTGTGGCGATTCAGAAGACGGGTATCGCCGAACGAATGGCGAACGGTATCCTGGATATATGCGGAACAAACCCGATCGTGGTCATGACAGCAATCTGCTTTGCCGGCACGTTCATCACGGAGTTCATCTCCAATACCGCTGCCGGTGCGATGTTCTTCCCGATCATGTACGAAGCGGCAGAGAAACTGGGGTACGAACCCTATCCGTTCCTGATTGCCCTGATGATTGCCGTCAGCAGCAGTTTTGCTACGCCTATCGGTTCACCCACCCACATGCTCGTATATGGTCCGGGCGGATACCGGTTTAGCGACTTCATGAAGATCGGTCTGCTGATGAACATCATCATCCTCGCAGCCAACATCCTGATCGTCAATATCGTCTATCCTCTCACTCCGCTACCGTAACACATTATGGCAAAGAAAATCATGTTTTCAAAATTTATAGGATTAACGTGCAAAACTATTTTTTACTTTAGGTCAAACATGCCGAGGATGCGGCGGAGGTAGTTCGGGTCAGCGAAGTCGCGAAAGCCGGTGTCCTTCTGATTGAGCGGTTCGATGGCCTTCATGTCTGCCTCTGTGAGCGAGAAATCGAAGATGTCGAAGTTTGCTGCCATGCGTTCCTTATGCATCGATTTGGGGATAGCAACGATGCCGCGTTCGATGAGCCATCTAAGGGCGACCTGTGCAGGTGTCTTGCCATATTGCGCACCGATAGCGGCAAGCACGGGACTCTTGAGCAGGTCTTCCGATCCTTGTCCTAACGGTCCCCAAGCCATCATCTTTGTATCAAAACGCTCCATCTCCGGAAGGATGGTTCGTTGCTGCGAGAGGACACAACATTGGAGTTGGTTTACGGCAGGCTTGACATCCACTACAGACGCAAAGTCATAGAATCGGCATGCCTGGAAATTGCTCACACCGATAGCGCGGGTCTTGCCTTGTGCGTACGCTTTCTCCATCGCACGCCATGAGCCGAACACATCCCCATAAGCCTGGTGAATGAGCAACAAGTCCACATAGTCCGTTTGCAGTTTACGCAGGCTCTGCTCGATGCTCCTCGCCGCTTTCTCTTCGCCTGCATTGGTGATCCATATCTTCGTGACGATGAAGATCTCCTCGCGTGGGATACCGGAGCGACGGATCGCGTCTCCTACGCCCTGTTCATTACCATAGGCCTGTGCGGTGTCAATGAGGCGGTAACCTACCTCGAGCGCGTCACGTGTACACCGTTCTGCCTCTTTCGGCGGTACCTGAAAGAGTCCGTAGCCCAAGAGCGGCATCTCAATGCCATTGTTCAGAAGAATCGTTTGCATATGATTATAGGATTTTTATTATTCTATTTCCCGCCGCAAAGGTACAAAAAATATCTCATATACGCAAGAAATCAACTGAAAAGAATCGAGGTGGTTGCTGCGGTTATCTTTGATGAGTAAGGACGAATCTTTGCTACGCAACGTGGATATGGCGAGTGGAAAGATTGGTGGGAGTTTCCCGGGGGAAAGATAGAACCCGGAGAAACACCCCAACAAGCCTTGCATCGTGAGATTCACGAGGAGTTAGATGCCGAGATAGAGGTTGGTGAACTCTTGCGAACTATTGATTACGACTATCCGAACTTCCATCTGACGATGCATTGTTTCCGTTGCAAACTTGCCAACTCCCACGTCACGCTCTTAGAGCACGAAGCCGCTAAGTGGCTTGCTCCCAATGAGTTACACTTTGTCAAATGGCTCCCTGCCGATGAA
>JAFSMP010000029.1 GCA_017447875.1 Paludibacteraceae bacterium
AGGATCTTACCTTGCTCGTTCAGGAACTTCTTGAGGAACTCAGGATCTTTGTAATCGATGTACTTGATACCGCTCTTTTTGAAACGGCAGTACTTTTTCTTCTTCTGGTCCGAACCTTGCGGAGTCAGATAGCGAATTTCGTCATTCTGTGCCATGATTAAGCCTCCTCTTCTACTTTTTTACCTTTGTTACGACGCTTCTCAGCGTACTCGAATGCGTACTTGTCAAGACGCGTTGTCAGGAAGCGGATTACACGCTCGTCACGACGGAACTCGGTCTCGAGGGTAGCGATTACTGCAGGCTCTGCATCAAACTGAAGAATGAAGTAGAAACCTGAATTTTTACCTTGGATAGGGTAAGCGAGTTGCTTCAAGCCCCACTCCTCACGGTTCAGAATGGTACCGCCATTCGATGTGAGAAGATTCTCGAATTTTTCTACAGCCTCCTTTGTCTGCGGCTCAGACAAAACGGGAGTCAATACGAAGGCTGTTTCATAATGATTTACCATTGTAGTAAATTGTTGATTTAATTTAGTTAATAATAATTTCTTTTTCGTCATTTCGTCATAACGTCATCTCGTCATGACACATTTCACGCGAAAAAGCCTGCAAAATTACAACTTTTTTCTGACATGACCAAATTTTTCTAAAGAAAAGTGCCTTTTTTGTGCATTTTGTCACTTTTATTTGCATATATGACGAAATTTTTGTATCTTTGCAGTCGCAATTTGATTGTTAATACTATGAAGAAACTATTTTTGCTTATGCTTTCTGTAGCATTAGTGGCTTGCTCGACATCGAAGAAGCAGCCGACATTGGAGGACGAGTGCCTCTATAGTTCCCAACAAACACAATTCACTTTCTGGTCCAATGCCGCAGAGCAGATGGAAGTGCTCATTTACAATGATGCGAATGATGCAAATGATGAACAGACTGTTGCTCTCACCAAAGGTGAGAATGACTTTTGGCAGGCAGCGGTAAAGGGAGATCTGGCTGGAAAATTCTACACCGTACGTTCGTTCCAGAACGGCGAGTGGGCTCCGGAGAGTCCGGGTATCTTCGCTAAAGCTGTCAGCATCAACGGTCAACGTGCTGCGATCATCGATCTGAAGACCACCAACCCCGAAGGCTGGGACTCCGACGTGCGCCCGATCATGGCAGACCCGACCGACATCGTCGTCTATGAGACCCACCTCCGTGACTTCACCATGTCGCCTTATTCGGGCGTCATCAACAAAGGTAAGTTCTTGGGACTCACCGAAGAGAAACCGCTCAGTTATCTGAAAAACCTCGGTATCACCCACCTCCAGATCCTTCCGATGTTCGACTACGGATCCATCGACGAGACCGCACTGGAGAACAACCGCTACAACTGGGGTTACGATCCCGTCAACTATAATGTTCCCGAAGGCGGATATTCCACCAACCCTGCTGACCCTGCCGCACGTATTCGCGAAGCGAAGCAGATGATCCAAGCTCTCCACGCGAACGGAATCCGTGTCGTTATGGATGTGGTCTATAACCACACCTTCGATGCGATGGGTTGCGCACTCGGTCGTGTCGTACCGCAGTATTTCTACCGCCTCAACGAGGATGGCACTTATGCGAATGGTTCGGGCTGCGGTAATGAGACTGCTTCCGACCATGAGATGATGCGCCAGTTCATGGTACAGTCCGTCTGCTATTGGGCACGCGAGTACCATATCGACGGTTTCCGTTTCGACCTCATGGGCATCCATGACCAGGAGACCATGCGTCAGATCCGTGCCGCGCTCGATAAGATCGACCCGACGATCCTCACCTACGGTGAAGGTTGGGCAGCGATGGCTCCGGCTTATCCGTATGACTCGCTCGCCATGAAACAGTGGACCTATCTCATGCCGCGCGTAGGTGCGTTCAGCGATGATATCCGCAACGCCCTCATCGGTTCGCCTTTCGACCACGAACGCGGTTTTGCATCGGGTAACGCGAACGGTCGCTCGATGGCGATGATTGGCTTAATCGGCTGCCCGGAGTGGAGCGGTGAGCCTTATCAGCATGTGAGCTATATCACTTGCCATGACAACTACTGCCTGCGCGATCGTATCGAGGTCAGCGCTAAGAAAGAGACCGAGGCAACCAAGATCCGTATGAATAAACTCGCGCAGACTGCTGTCCTTGTCTCGCAAGGTATGCCGTTCCTCTACGGCGGAGAAGAACTCTTCCGTACCAAACAGGGCATTGATAACAGTTACCAAAGTCCCGATTCGATCAATATCATCCCTTGGGAGAACAAAAGAGAATATTACGATCTGTTTGAATACTACAAGCAGATGATTGCTATTCGCCGTGCGCACAAGGGTTTCCGTCTCGGTACGGCTGCACTCGTCAAGGAGCATGTCGGCTTCCTCATGACCGACAACCCGCAACTCATCATCTATAGCATCAAGGACCTCGAAGGCATCGACACGGCTAAATCGCTCATCGTGCTCCTCAACGGCGGTGCCAAACTCGCGGAAGCTGAGGTGGATGAAGGAACCTACACCGTGCTGGCTCATGACGGACAAGCAGATGTACAAGGTTTAGGTGAAATACAAGGTGGTAAAGTGGTCGTAGAACCCTATTCGGCAACTATCCTTGCGGAGAAATAGCTTGCAATCGGTTCTGCATCTCGATCATTTCATCTCGTAGGAAAGCGGCGGTCTCAAAGTCCGTCGCTTTTGCTGCGGCGAGCATCTGTTTGCGCTTCTCGTCAATCGCCTTCTCCAATTTCTTCGCGTCCATCGTCTGCCAAGCGGCATTCTTCCAACCGGCTTTGATGCTCTCGGTCAACTTCCGCTTCTCTTCCTCCGGATCCTTATACAGCCCTGCGAGTGCCGAGGTGTTGATTTCCTTCTTAATCGGCGTCGGGACGATCCCGTGTTCCTCGTTGTACTTCATCTGGATGGCACGACGTCGGTTGGTCTCGTTGATGGTAGCCTGCATCGCCGGAGTGATCTTATCGCCGTACAGCACCGCCTTACCGTGTACATGTCGTGCGGCACGACCCACCGTCTGCGTCAGACTGCGTTGATCGCGTAAGAATCCGGTCTTGTCGGCATCCAGGATCGCCACCAGACTCACTTCCGGCAAGTCGAGACCCTCTCTCAGCAGGTTTACACCCACCAACACATCGTACTCGCCCTTTCGCAAGTCCTCCATGATCTTCACCCGTTCGATGGTATCGATGTCCGAGTGTATGTAGGCACTCTTGATCCGGTACTTCCTTAGGTACTCGTCCAACTCCTCTGCCATCCGCTTCGTCAAGGTCGTCACCAGACAGCGTTCGTTGCGATGAATCCTGAACTTGATCTCGTCCATCAGGTCGTCCACTTGATCCTTCGTCGGCCTAACCTCTATCTCCGGATCCAGCAGTCCTGTCGGACGTATCAACTGGTCAATCACGATACCTTCACTCCGCTCTAACTCATATTCGTCCGGCGTCGCCGACACATAGATTGTTTGCCCCGTTTTCTGCTCAAACTCATCGAACTTCAATGGCCGGTTATCCCGTGCTGCGGGTAACCTAAACCCGTAGGTCACCAAGTTATCCTTACGTGCCTTATCGCCTCCGTACATACCGCGTATCTGCGGAACGGTCACGTGACTCTCGTCAATCACCAGCAACATATCCTTCGGGAAATAATCCAACAGACAGTAGGGTGGAGTGCCCTCTTCGCGACCGTCGAAATAACGGCTGTAGTTCTCCACACCGGTACAGTAACCCAACTCATCCAGCATCTCTAGGTCATAGTTGACCCGTTCCTCGATCCGCTTGGCGTACAGCTCTTCACCTATCGAGATGAAGTACTGTATCTGTTTCGCCAGATCCGCTTTGATCTGCTCTTTGGCTGCGGCTATCCGTTCGGCACTGGTCAAGAAGATCGTGGCCGGACTGAGGTTATAGTGCTCAAACTCCTCAATCACCTGTCCGGTCAAGGGATCCACCGTCAGTATCGCATCGATCTCATTGCCGAAGAACTCAATCCGCACCAGGTAATCGGCGTACGCTAAGGCGATATCGATCGTATCGCCCTTCACCCTGAACCGTCCGCGTGCCAACTCCACATCATTACGCACGTACTGCGCGCCTACGAGTTGCTTCAGGAGTGTGTCCATCGGGATCTCCGTGCCCCGCTTCAACTCAATCACATTCGCCGTGAAGTCCTGCGGGCTACCCAAACCGTAGATACAACTGACCGAACTGACGATGATCACATCCTTCCGTCCGCTCAGCAGTGCCGCCACAGCACTCAGCCTCAACCGATCGATCTCTTCGTTGATGCTCAGATCTTTATCGATATAGGTGTCCGTACTCGGGATATACGCTTCCGGCTGGTAATAGTCGTAATAACTCACGAAATACTCCACCGCATTATGCGGAAAGAACGCCTTCATCTCCGAGTACAACTGCGCAGCGAGCGTCTTGTTATGACTCATGATGAGGGTAGGGCGGTTCAGTTGCTGAATCACATTCGCTACCGTAAACGTCTTACCGCTTCCGGTCACGCCCAACAGCACCTGTGCCTCCGCACCTGCTTTCACTCCTTCCACCAGCGCCTTGATCGCTTCCGGCTGGTCTCCTGTCGGCTTATATGGACTCTCGAGTTTAAACAAAATTCATCTTCACGGGATAATATATATAAGTATATATATTATAAGGGTGGGTGGGATACGATATTACCCTTACTTACCCTCTACTTGCCTCTGAAAAAACAAAAGGGGAACCTTTCGGAACCCCTGATTGTTTGAGCTTTACTTGACGCGGCGCTCTTGGATGCGGGCTTTCTTACCCGTACGCTCGCGGAGGTAATACAATTTCGAACGACGTACTTTACCGTACTTGTTCACAGTGATGCTCTCAATGAAGGGGCTGTCCATCGGGAAGATACGCTCTACACCAACGTTGCCGCTCATCTTACGAACTGTGAAGCGCTTCTTGTCGCCGCTGCCGTGGATGCAGATGACATCACCGCGGAACTCCTGAACACGCTCTTTGTTACCTTCTTTAATACGGTATCCTACCGTAATTTGATCACCTGCCTTGAATGCAGGGAACTCTTTCTTCTCGCCGGCAAATGCTTGCTCAGCTACTTTAATCAAATCCATTTCTTATCTATTAATCGGATTCATAATACCGCGTTAGGCATATACTACTATTCGGTCGAACCTAATGCAATCGCCAGAGGCATAACGCGAAAAAAGCGTGCAAAGGTACTGCTTTTTTTTGAATTGACCAAATTTTTGCGCTTTTTTTTGTGTTTTTCTTGCATATTTACGAAAAAAGCAGTACTTTTGCATCGAAATATGTAAAAATCGTGCCGCATGGCTAAGAACATTTTTGGTGATAAATGGACGTTTACGAGCTTCGGCGAGTCACACGGAGCAGCGATAGGTGGTGTGCTGGATGGCGTACCTGCCGGACTGCATATTGACTTCGCTATGATTCGGTCGGAACTGTCTCGCCGTGCCGGTCGCGGAGAAGTCGGGGCCTCCCAACGTGCCCTCCATGAACCCGACGAAGTCGAGTGGTTATCCGGCGTACTGGACAGTGTCACCTTAGGTACCCCTATCGCCTTTCTTATTCGCAATAAAGATGCTCGACCCGAAGACTACGAGTACCTTAGGCACACGTACCGCGTAGGTCATGCCGATCGCGTGTATGAGCAGAAATACGGCATCCGCGATTGGAGAGGCGGAGGTAGAGCGAGTGCTCGTGAGACAGCCGCACGGGTAGTGGCCGGTTGCTTAGCAAAGCAGGAACTCGCGTCCAAAGGAGTCCGTATTCATGCGGACTTGGTCCAAGTAGGCGCAGAGACCGATCCGGCGAAGTTCACCGAGACGATAGCGGTTTACCAGCGTGAGGGTGACTCGATAGGTGGTATCATCGAGTGCCGCATCCAAGGCTTACCGGTAGGAACCGGTGAACCGATCTTCGATAAGATCCAAGCGCATCTGGCATATGCGGTCCTAAGCATCAATGCTTGCAAAGGCTTCGAGTACGGCACGGGATTCAGAGGCGTGACGCAACCCGGTTCTGCCATCAATGCGATCTCCGGTGGTATATCCGGCGGTATATCGGATGGCACCGACATTGTCTTCCGCTGTGTGTTCAAACCCACACCTTCGACCCCGAAAGCAGGAGTCAAAGGACGTCACGATGCTTGCGTAGCCGTACGAGCTGTTCCTGTCGTCGAAGCCATGACAGCACTCAGTTTGGTACAGTTTTTGTAGAATTAAAATTAAGAATTTAAAATTGAAAGGATATTTATGGCACAAAAGAAATTAGTTCGTTCTTCCAACCGGGTGTTTGGAGGCGTATTGGGAGGAATTGGCGATTATATGGACGTAGATCCGACGATCGTGCGTGTGGCATATGTGGCATTGACCATTTTTACTACCGGTTTTCCGGGACTGCTGCTCTATATTTTGATGTTACTTCTGATCCCTCATGCAGATCCGAAAGACAACATCCCTGATGCAGAGGTGGTAGAATAAAAGAAGAGCGGCTCATTGAGTCGCTCTCCTTATTATATACGCGTACGCGCGTTAGCGGATAATCTGTCCTTGTGCGTTATACACCGCTCCGTTTCGCTCAATCATCAGCATGCCGTTCTCTATCCGTTTGATGCTTTGGCGACGGTCATCAATAGTATTCAAACCGGTAGTCGTTTTTTTCGCCATGCGTATAGCCGCAATACCACCGTCACCGCTCGTCTGTGCGGAAACGATGCTCATCATGAACGGAGCAGATTGCCCTACGACGAAGGTGTTGCCGGCCTTAAGCAACTTCACTTTATCGCCTAATTGAGCATCGTTGATGTATACCTTGATGTCCCGTTCATTGTTTCCTCCGGCTTTCAGTACAACCGTATCACAAGCCGGTAAGAACAATTCAACGTGAGTTTTTCCTGCTATCTCACGGCTGTAGTCGTTGTCGGTCTTGGAGAACTTCCATTTCTTGGTGTTGTCCCATCCGTACGCACCCTTGATGTATGTCTCGGAACCGTCAAAGACAATCTCTTGGTCGGTATAAGCTACCGGACTAACGGCTTGGATGTCTACTGTATACGCAGTACTTGCACCGTCTGCGCCGGTCAGTGTCACGGTATTACCCTCTTGCTTCCAAGTAGCTCCTTCAGAGACAATATAACTCTTGATAGTCGGTGCCGTCTCTCCGGCGAGATACCATCCGTGAATAATCGTTTCACCCGAGTTGATATAGGCACTATAACTGTTCGACAGAATAACTTCGTTGATCGTCTTGATAGCGTCCGCTCGACGGAAGGTGATGGTATAGGTCTTCTTTGTGCCGTCTTGTGCGGTTACTACCACCGTCGCATCATTACCGGCCTTGGTTACTTCCGTCACCTGGTTGATAGCGAGTTTGGCGGTCGGATCGTTCACTTCCGCACTTACTACCGGCAACTCAGCCGTATAAGCGATTGTGTCCACATACTCCGTCTTATTCGCATCAAAACCTTTGATAAGTGAGCCGTTGACACTCAGACTCTTCAGCGTAGCATCGCTACTCTGCGTAGCAGAAACGGTGAAGTTAATCGTGTAAGTAACGCTGTTCTTTCCGTCTCTGGAGGTACAAGTAACGCTTACTGCGCCCGGCAGCGAAGCGGGCTTCGTCACTACAATCGTTCCGTCACTCGATGCGGTTGCAAGTACGGTCGGCACTTCGGTTGTACCATAAGGCAGTACCACATTGTACGTCAGTTGGTCTTTCTTGAAGCCTGCAAGCGGTTCACCATTGACGGTGATACCGGTCACTTCCGCTATCGAATGATCTACTGCGCGCGTGTATTTAAAAATAGGTACATCGTTCTTTTGATCGGAGGTGGTATAGAACGTGGTATAGTCATCCCATGCCAGTGACTCACCTTGTGCCTCCGCCTGATAAGCAGCGATCTGAACCGGACGACGTTTGGCTGTCTCGCTCAAACTTTCGCTTCCTTGACGCTCCCAAAGAAGAATATATTCCTTATTCTTGATAGCCATCCAATTTCCGTCAGGAGTAATGTCTCCGCCGGTACAAAGATTGAATACCGAACCATTACCAAGGTCGCATACCTTGGTCAGCGTTTGCATACCCGAGTAATTGGTCTTGAACGGCAGTTTATACAGTGAACAAACTCCCTCGACCTTTGTCGCAATGTAAAACATCTGCTCTACATTATCGTACATCAGTGTCTCGGTGTTATGAGCCTTGTTGTCCGGATATCCAAAAACAATCTCGCTTGCTGTGATCGTCGTCGAGCCGCTCGTGATGGTCGGTTCCTCAAAATAATAGATGTAATACTTGTCTTTGAATTGCAGGTCATTGTCCCCGATAGCGCCAATGAAGATATAGTTCTTACCACCATAGATGCCGGTAGCGATATCTTCCCAGTCGTCACGAGTAGAAGAAGTGGACACTTTCACCTCCATCTGTTGCGTTCCATCGGGTTGGATGGCCAAAATCCGGCGGTCGCTGTCCAGATTCTCATCACCATGCTCCCAGATATATCCGGGTGTTTGACGGGAACAAGCCATACCGCTGATCTCCTTCATTGTTTTCTTTTTCTGCGTGCCGCACTCGGTACGCGTGAAATCATTGTTGAGATCCAATGTGTTGCCATCGTAGTTGATGCCGGTGGCTCCCCATGCTATAGTAGCGGACATCATGCCCGCTACTATAGATAAGATGATTCGTTTCATATTACTTGACGATTACAGGGCTGTACTTCGGTACCAGCGTCTTCATCACGCTCCAGCCGATGAGGTAAGCGACCGCACAGATACAGAAGATGATCATGTATCCTGCCGGTTTGCCACTGAAGCCCATGAACTGGAATGCTTCACCTAAGTTAGCCGCATGGTCAAAGAGCATACCAGAACCTTTGTTGATCAGGAACGATCCTACACCACCTGCCATAGCTCCGATACCGGTGATGGTTGCCACTGCCGATTTCGGGAACATGTCACCCGTGGTGGAGAAGATGTTTGCGCTCCAACTCTGGTGAGCCGCACCGACGATACCGATGATGATCGCTACTGCCCAAGGTCCGTATACACCACCCAGCGGTTGTGCAAACAAGGCGAACAAGGGGAAGAACGCGAAGATCAACATCGCACGCATACGACCTGCATAGGGTTCCATACCCTTCTTCTCCACGAAGATCTTCGGCAGGTAACCACCGAACAAGGACACTACCGTCACAATCGCATAGAGCGTGAAGATCAATGCTATACCTTGCGGGTCAGAAGCCTTGATACCGTATTGATCTTGGAAATAAGCCGGAGCCCAGAACAGGAAGAACCACCAAACGCCATCGGTCATGAACTTACCAAACGCAAACGACCAAGTCTGTTTGTGCTTGAACGCCTCCTTGAAGGACATCTGTTTCTCTTCTTTCGCTTCTACTTTCGGAGCATCTTTATCATCCTGCTGGATGTACTCGAGCTCTGCCTCGTTCACATGCGCACTCTCGGTCGGTTTGTCATAGACAAAGATCCAGATGCCTGCCCAGAGGAAGCCCAGCGCACCGATGATGATGAACGCCCATTCCCAACCGAGGCTCTTGGCGAGCAGAGGGATAGTAGCCGGAGCGGCGAGTGCGCCTACCGATGCGCCTGCATTGAACAGAGCGGTAGCGAACGCACGGTCTTTCTTCGGGAAGTACTCTGCAGTCACCTTGATAGCAGCAGGGAAGTTTCCTGCCTCACCAAGACCGAGAATCAGACGGCAAGCGAGGAACAGATACACACTGACCATCGCTATCGAACTGACAATATCGCCTGTTGCTTGCAGCAGTTCTGCTTTGCTCTCCAGACCTACGATATTCTCCGTTACCCAACCGCAACCTGCGTGCATGACGGCACCTAACGACCAAACGATGATCGCCCAGAGGTAACCTTTCTTCGTACCCATCCAGTCGATGAACTTACCGGCGAAAAGGCAGAAGATAGCATACGCAATCGAGAACACACCGGTGATCGTTCCGTAGTCGGAGTCGGTCCAGTGAAATTCCGGTTGAATGAACTCTTTGAAGGTCAAGGACAGCACTTGGCGGTCCATATAATTGACCGTAGTGGCGAAGAAAAGCATCGCACACATGACCCAACGCCAGTTGGTCATGACAGCTTTCTTAACGTCATTCATTATAATTCAAAATTTAAAATTCAAGATTCAAAGATTACTTTTTGCAAGCAGCGATGATGTCAAAGCACTCTTTGCACTTGTCGGTCACGTACTTCCAGTCGCCGGCTTTTACTTTGTCGGACGGGAAGAGCTTGCTACCCATACCTACGCAGTATACGCCTGCAGCGAACCATTTCTCGAGGTTCTCTTTCTCCGGAGCCACACCACCGGTAACCATGATCTTCGACCACGGCATCGGAGCCATCAGACCCTTCACAAGGTTCGGACCTACTACATCACCCGGGAACACCTTCGTGAAGTCGCAGCCTACTTCCTGCGCCAGGCCGATCTCACTCGGTGTGAGGCAACCCGGACAGTACGTCACACAACGACGGTTGCAGACTACTGCGATATCCTTGTTGAACAACGGACCAACCACAAAGTTGGCGCCTAACTGCAAGTACAGCGCTGCTGTCGGAGCATCCACAACGCTACCGATACCGAGTGCCAATTCGGGGCACTCTTTAGCTACCCACTTGCTCAGTTCGCCGAATACCTCGTGTGCGAAATCGCCACGGTTGGTGAACTCAAAAGCGCGTACACCGCCTTCGTAACAAGCCTTAATCACGTTCTTGCAAACCTCCACATCTTTGTGGTAGAAAACAGGAACCATCGGTGCGGCCTTAATCTTGGCCATCACCTGAAATTTATCAAATTTTGCCATAATTCTTATTGTATTTCACGTTTCATATAAAAATCTCCACCCCAAGCGGTCACTAGTTCCCAACCTTGCTCGCCAAGTTCATTCAATCTCTCCTCAGCGTGAAATATTTTGGTAAAGATCTTATACTCAAACCTTTTCATAATTCCTCCTTATCTTTGAACGCGACCATTCGCATTACCACCTGCGAGGCTCAATACCTCATCCTCGCTTACGAGGTTGTAGTCGCCGTTGATAGTGTGCTTGAGAGCCGAAGCAGCAACTGCGAACTCAAGCGCTGCACCTTGGTTGTCCGGATACTTGAGCATACCATGGATCAGACCACCGGAGAAGCTGTCACCACCACCCACGCGGTCGATGATCGGGTTGATCTCATAACGTTTGCTCTGGTAGAACTCCTTGCCGTTGTAGATCATCGCCTTCCAGCCGTTGAACGTAGCGCTGAAGCTCTCACGGAGCGTCGAAACAACATACTTGAAGCCGAACTCTTTCATCATCTGCTCGAAGATGCCCTTGTAGCCCTCAGCGTTGGTCTCGCCGCCTTCTACGTCTGCATCGGGCTTGAAGCCGAGGCACAGCTCTGCGTCTTCCTCGTTGCCGATACATACATCTACGTACTTCATCAGCGGACGCATGATAGAGATAGCTTTCTCGCTGGTCCACAGTTTCTTACGGAAGTTCAGGTCAACCGAAACGGTTACGCCGTGACGCTTAGCTGCCTCACATGCGAGTTTGGTGATCTCTGCAGCTTTGTCCGAGATAGCCGGAGTGATGCCGCTCCAGTGGAACCATGCTGCACCTTCCATGATCTTGTCGAAGTCAAAGTCCTTCGGATCAGCCTCAGCGATAGCGCTGTGTGCACGGTCGTAGATAACTTTCGACGGACGCATCGAAGCACCTGTCTCGCAGTAATACAGACCTACGCGGTCACCGCCACGAACGATGTAATCGTCCTTCACACCGTAACGACGCAGCGAGTTAACAGCAATCTGACCGATCTCATGTTTCGGCAGTTTGGTTACCAGATAAGCCTCGTGACCGTAGTTAGCACACGAGATAGCTACGTTTGCCTCACCACCACCCGGGATGATACGGAAATGATCAGACTGAATGAAACGATCTTGTCCTTCCGGACTGAGGCGGAGCATGATCTCGCCCAAAGTAATAATTTTAGCCATAATATTAAGATTTTAATTAAATGATTGCTTAAAATTTAAAATAATTCTTTGCGTTGTTGTAGCAGATGTCTTCTACCATCTGTTGAACGCGGGCTTTCTCGTAACCGGTGTACGGGATCATACCGTTCTCGATGTCGTTGCCGAGGATGTTACACAGCGTACGACGGAAGTACTCATGACGCGGATAACTGAGGAACGAACGGCTGTCGGTCAACATACCTACAAGGCGACTCAGCAATCCGAGGTTCGAAAGCGCCATCATCTGCTTCTCCATACCGTCCTTCTGATCGAGGAACCACCAGCCGGAACCGAACTGAATCTTACCCGGAACAGAACCATCTTGGAAGTTACCGAGCATGGTAGCGATTACCTCGTTGGCACACGGGTTGAGGTTATAGAGGATAGTTTTTGCGAGGTGTCCTTCGCTGTTCATCTCATCGAGGAAATGACTCATCGCTTTTGCGGTCGTGAACTCACCGATGGAGTCAAAACCGGTATCTGCGCCAAGTTGAGCGAACATCTTGGAGTTATTGTTACGGATGGCGCCGTAGTGGTACTGCTGCGTCCAACCGGAAGCATAGTCCATCTCAGCTTGAGCGTGGAGGTAAGCATGCTTGTACTGACGAATCTCGTGCGCTGTCAATGCCTTGCCGGTGAGCGCTTTCTCAAGGATATCGTTGATCTGCAAGTCGGTGTACGGCTCATCGTAGAACTCCTCTATTCCGTGATCGGACAAGCGGCAACCCATCGACTCGAAGAAGTCATGACGCTTCTGGAGCGCATCTACCATGTCGGCGAAGTTGCGAATCTCCATGCCTGCCACAGCAGCCAGTTTCTCAATATACGCCTTCCAAGTAGCGGCCTCGATGTTCATACCTGCATCCGGACGCCAAGTCGGCAACATACGTACCTCCGCAGTCGGATCGTCCTTGACCATCTTATGCCACTCCAGCGAGTCAGCAGGATCGTCGGTCGTACAAACGAGCTCGACGTGATAGTGCTTCATGAGTCCGCGCGGACAGAACTTCGGATCGTTAGCGATCAGGTCGTTACACTTGTCATAGATAGCGCGTGCGGTCTCGGGATTCAGGCGCTCCTCGATGCCGAAAGCGGTCTTGAGCTCCAGGTGTGTCCAGTGGTACAACGGATTACGGAAAGTATAAGGAACGGTCTCTGCCCATTTCTCAAACTTCTCCCAATCGCTGGTGTCCTTACCGGTGCAGTATTTCTCATCCACACCGTTGGAACGCATAGCGCGCCATTTGTAGTGGTCGCCCATGAGCCAGATCTGAGCAATCGACTCAAAACGTTTGTTCTCGGCAACCATCTGCGGGATGAGGTGACAGTGATAATCGATGATCGGCATCTTAGCCGCGTGATTGTGATACAACTCCTGTGCAGTCGCTGTTTGCAGCAGGAAGTCTTTGTCCATGAATTGTTTCATACGATATTATTTTTAGTTAAATGAATTTGCGCGTTTTATATCGAGCGCAAAATTACAAATAATTTTACAAATTAAGGTGGAAAAATTGACATAAAAAGTACAAATATTTGCATATATGCAAAAAAAGCAGTATCTTTGCAGCGTTTTTTGAGAAAATGGCCGGTTTAACAGACATACGAACCCCTATCGAGTCGGAATGGAAACAGTACGAACGAATGATGGAGACTTCTTTGCGTGCAGATAATAAATTGCAGCAAGAGGTGCTTCGTTATGTGGGTTCGCGGCGTGGCAAGCAGTTACGACCAATCCTGACGATTCTCGCGGCGAAGATATGCAATCCGGTGACGGACAAGACCTTGCGTTCGGCGGTGGCACTGGAACTGTTGCATACGGCGAGTCTGGTGCATGACGATGTGGTGGACAGTTCGGATACGCGCAGAGGTGCTGCGGCGGTGCATGTGAAATGGACCAATAAGGTGGCGGTGCTGATCGGTGATTATATGCTGGCGAAAGTGATCGGTCTGACGGCAGAGGTGCGCAACATCCGTATTCTGGAGATCGTAGCGAACTTAGGCAAGAGTCTCTCGAGCGGTGAGATGGTGCAACTCCATGTCGGTCAGAGCATGTGGATCGATGAGGCGCAGTACTACCAGGTCATCGAGCAGAAGACCGCGCAGTTGTTCCAAGCCTGTGCCGAAGCGGGTGCCGAGAGTGCAGGGTGTACGCAACGGCAACGGGCGGCACTCCGCGAATACGGACGTCTGCTCGGACTCTGTTTCCAGATCAAGGACGATATCTTCGATTACAGCGATCTCGAAGAGATCGGTAAACCGACTATGAGTGACCTGCGGGACGGAAAGGTGACCCTTCCGCTTATCGAAGCCCTGCGTCGGGCACCGCAAGATGAGGCGGAGCATATTCGTGAGATAGGAGAACTGTTAGCGGCACATAGCGAGACGATCGAGTTAGACAAAGCGCTGCAAGAGGTGAAGGCGTTTGTGCTGCGCTTCAAAGGGGACGAGTACGCCGTGCAGCAGATGTTGAACTATAAAAAACAAGCCACGGAGGCGTTGAGCGTGTTCCGTGACAGTGCAGAGAAAAAAAGTCTGTTGGACTTACTCGACTACGCCATCAACCGCGTCCAATAGTTCTTCTCTAATTTTCTCGTCAGAAATGGTGTCTATCACCTCTTTCATAAACGCGTTAACGAGCAGTTGACGCGCTTTGTTTTTGTCGATGCCGCGTTGCTGCATGTAGAAGAGCGCCGACTCGTCCAGTTGTCCGGTACTCGCTCCATGCGTGGCTTGCACATCATCGGCGTAGATCTCCAGTTGCGGTTGGGTACGCATCTCGGCGGTCTCACTCAACAGCAGGTTGCGGTTGGTCTGATGGGCTTCGGTCTGTTGGGCATCGGGTGCGATCTTGAGGTCACCGATAAACCGTCCGCGGCTGTTGTCATCCAACACGAACTTGATAAGTTGGTTCGACCTTCCTCCACCTACCGCGTGCGTCACATGCGTCTCGGCCGTTACGTTATCTTCTCCATGCAAGTGCTCCAAACCGTAGATCTCCGTGCTACATCCTTCGCCTATCTGATTCACCGTAATGCAGAACGACGCATTGATCACATGTATCTTCACATGCGAACCGGCCTCTTGCTCGATGCAGAGCTTGACCTCTTCGTTCACGAAAACGCGCTCATATGTCTCGCCTTTAGAGACCCTCATAGCCTTTTTCTTCCAATTCAAGTGCCAGGTTCTTATCTCCGGTCTTCACGATCTTACCGTCTGCCAGCACATGCACAAAGTCCGGCACGATATAATCCAGCAGACGCTGGTAGTGGGTGATCACGATAGAGGCGTTATGGGGAGTCTTCAGACGATTAACCCCTTCGGCTACGATACGCAGCGCATCGATATCCAGACCGCTGTCCGTCTCATCCAGTATCGACAGACACGGTTCGAGCATTGCCATCTGGAATATCTCGTTTTTCTTCTTCTCACCACCGGAGAAACCTTCATTCACCGAACGGTTGTTCAGTTTGTCCGGCAGTTCGAGCAGTTTTTTCTTCTCACGCATCAGACTCAGGAACTCCTTCGCACTCAGCGGCTCCTTTCCCTCATACGCCCGTTTCTCGTTGATGGCGGTGCGCATGAAATTGGTCATGCTCACACCGGGTATCTCAACCGGATATTGAAAACTAAGGAACACGCCTGCGCGTGCGCGTATCTCGGGTTCCATCGTCAGCAGGTTCTCGCCTTTGAGGTACACCTCACCGCTCGTCACTTCGTACGCAGGGTTACCGGTGAGCACCGCACTCAGCGTGCTCTTTCCCGCTCCGTTGGGTCCCATGATAGCATGCACCTCGCCTTCATTGATAACGAGGTTGACGCCCTTCAGTATCTCTTTGCCGCCTATCGAAGCGTGCAGATCTTTTATTTCTAATAATGGTTTCATAGTTGAGACATAACAACTTCGCCAACTGCCTGCAGAGTAGCTTTGGAAATATTATTCATATCATCCTGCCGGGTATGCCACCAGAAAGGAAAACCGGTTGCATTACGTACGTCATAGTGGATCACATCCACGCACGGGATACCGGCTATGTAGTTGACGTAGTAATGGTCATCGGTGATGGGGTAGGACTGTTGGGTGGAGAACATCGAACCGTATCCGAGTTTTTGGGCAGCATTCCAAATCTTCTGCTGGTAGTTACCGGCGTAGTTGGTGGAGTACATCTCGCGCGGGAAGACCGCATCCGGTGCACCGACCATGTCGAGCACGATACCATATTGGTAGACCGGCTTTGCCGACAGATTCGTATAGTCGGTCGCCCAGAGTTGGGAACCGAGACACCAGGTGTCGGAATGCTCCATGCCGGTGTAGAAACGCGGTGTACCCATGTCTTCTACATCGAAGAAGATGATATCCACCGGCGTGGTGAGGCTGTCTCGCAAACTGAGTTGGCGTGCCACTTCCAGTAACACACCGACACCGGAGGCGCCGTCGTTGGCACCCGGGACATTGTAGAAACGATCGGCATATACCTCTTCTTCATCGCACCATGGACGGGTGTCGTAATGAGCACCTAATAAGATACGCGAGCGCGTAGCAATCGCAGGCGTGGAGAAATGACCGATGATATTATATATCTGCTGCATGTTCCCGCGGTAGTCCGGCATCTGCCCTTTCTGCAGTTCTACGAGTGCTCCGTAGGAACGCAGTTGTTGAATGAGCCAAACGGCACAGTCATTATGTCCTTTGCTATTCGGCACACGGGGACCAAAGTCCATCTGCCGCTCGATGAAAGAATACGCGGAGTCGGCAGAGAAAGACGGCCGCTCAACAGCGACGGGTTTCTTATTGCAGGAAACTAGGATACCTAGAACACCAAGGATTCCTAGAAAAAAATTTCTTCTCATTTGATGTTGGTTTCGCTGACAGAAGTGTGGTTTTGGATCGCGCGGATGGTCTGTGCGATAGAGAGGGCAAGGGACTCGATATGCAGTTTGGAGCAGCGCGTAGGATCGATAGGCAGCGAGTCGGTGCAGATGATCTGTTCGATCGAAGACTGCTCAATGCGCTCGCATGCCTCTCCGCTCAGTACACCGTGTGTGACCACCGCACGTACGGACTTGGCTCCACCGTCTTTCATGACCTCTGCGGCTTTGCAGAGCGTCCCAGCGGTATCAGCGATGTCATCAAAGATAACGACATCTTTGCCGTACACATCACCGAGGACGCGCATCTCGGACACCTTGTTGAAATCCGGGCGATGTTTGTAGCAGATGACCATCGGCACTTCGTGGTCGGTCATGATATGTAATTTCTTCGCGAAGTTCGATGCGCGTTTGGAACCGCCTACATCCGGTGAAGCCACGATGAGTTTTCGGAGGTTGAGACTCGCTACGTACGGAGCGAGCACGTTGGAACCGTATATATGATCCACAGGAATATCGAAGAACCCTTGTATCTGGTCGGCATGCAGATCGACGGTGATTACGCGGTCCGCTCCGGCTGTCTGCAGCATGTTCGCCACCAGTTTGGCACCAATCGACACACGGGGTTTGTCCTTACGATCCTGCCGTGCCCAACCGAAATAGGGAATGACGGCGATGACCTTGTAAGCGCTGGCGCGTTTGGCGGCGTCGATCATCAGAAGTAACTCCATGAGGTTGTCGGAAGTAGGACAGGTCGATTGTACGAGATAGACCGACTTACCGCGTACGGACTCTTCAAAATAGGTACAGAACTCTCCGTCAGAGAAACGGTCGATACGCACAACTCCCAATTGGCAACCCAATTCGTCACACACTCGTTGTGCTAATGCTTCGCCTTTGGATCCGGCGAATACTTTATACTCTTTTGGTTCCATTATTATTTTTTCTTTTTCTTAGCAGCAAAGGGGGAAGCGTTAGGTTGTTGTATCATCTGCTCAAAAGCCGGTGAGTCACAACGTAACTTGCCTGCGGATAGACGGATGATATCTTCGCGTACGCGGTTAAGCCCGGCTTCCTGATCGCGGTTCCAAACTAAGTTACGCTGCCGCATGCATTGCGCGATATACAACTCAAGCGCCTCACGTTCCTGTCCTTCCTCAAGGGTAGTGGCATACGCGATCATGTCCTGAACGATGCGCCCGTAATTGCGCATACGGATGGGAGAAGCATTACGATGTAATTCCATAATTATTTCTTTTTGATAAGGTAAATCATGGTGGGGTAGTGGTCTCCGTAACCGTTCTGCCAAACGCCGGCTTTGTGGGTTCGGAATGGCGTACCCTTATCTTTTCCTTCCTGTACGGTCAAGAACGGCTTGTTGAAGATCTGCGCTTTCCAATACGCCCATCTGCCGCTCTCCTGGTCTTCGTTCATGAGCGGTTCGGAGATGATGATCTGGTCGAACAGGTTCCAACTGCCGTTGTAAGCGAGCGAACCGATACCGCGGTCGAGCATCTGCCACATCGTATTGAAATATCCCTGCGGCTCCACCTCTTCGCGGTATTTGCGTGCCTTGAGCACCTCTTTGCACGAGTGGTTGTCCGGATCATCGTTCAGGTCTCCCATGATCACGATCTTCGCTTTGGGCTCTTTGAGGTAGATGGAGTCGCAGATGGACTTACAGAGCATAGCTGCGGTGTCACGTCCCGGACGGGAAGATAACTCACCTCCGTAACGGCTGGGCCAGTGATTAACGATGACGTGGATCTTCTCCGGACGTCCGCTACCTACGAAATAACCGGATACGCATAACTGCAGACGCGTCTTGATCTCTCCGCCGTCGGAGTAATGGGCTTTGAGTTCATAGCCGGATACCTTGGTGGGCTTGAACAGCACTGTATCGTAGAGGAATCCCACATCCACACCACGCCGGTCGGGACCTTCTATCAGAATCGGTTTGAACCGGCGGTTGTATTTGCTGTTTGCCTCTGCGCACAAGTCATACAAGCAACCGATATTCTCCACTTCGGCAACGCCAACGCACGTAGCACCGCGCGGATCAATGTCCGTACCCAGTTGAGAAACGGCATACGCCATGTTCTTGATCTTGTTCTCATACTTGTACGCGTTCCACTTCATACCTCCGTCGGGAAGGTACTCGTAGTCGTTCTTTCCTTCGTCATGAATGGTGTCGAAGAGGTTCTCCAGATTGTAGAATGCAACGCAGCGGATATACTGCAGGTTGTCTTCCTGAGCACGCAGTGTGCCGGTCAAAACCAGCATCAAAGATGCTACCCAAACGAATGTGTGTCTCATAGAATATGTCGTACTATTAGTGTCGTTTTCAAAATCCGCTGCAAAATTACAAAAAAAAATTGACATGTGCAAAAAAAATCCGCCAAAAATTTGCATATATCGTAAAAAAGCAGTACCTTTGCAGCGCAAAAGCAAACAAGCTCTACTATTTACTAAAAAGATTATCAAACATGAAAAAGTTTTTTTTACTCATTGTTGCTGCTGTTTCTGCAGTAGGAATGTATGCACAGGACATTATCGTTACGCGTGATGCAAAGCGCGTAGAGGCTAAGATTCTCGAGGTATCGAGCTCGGAGATTAAGTACAAAGAGTTCAATAACCAGGATGGTCCGACGTTTGTGTTGACCACCAATGAGATCAACACGATTATTTACCAGAACGGTACGGTGAAAGTATTTGACCAGGCTAAGCAAGCAGCTCCTGCTTATACTCCTGCTCCGGCTTACGGTGCTGCAGCTTATGCTCCGCAGGCTACGGGTCTTCCCATTACCAAACAGGACAAAACGTATTACATGGGTGACCAACGTATGACGGAAGATCAGTACGTGGCATTCGTTCAACAAAACTGCCAGGATGCTTACGAGCGCTATATGAGCGGTAAGAAACTGCGTAAGTCCGGTTGGAGCATGTTCGCCAGCGGTGTTACCTTCCTCGTATGCGGTAGTGTGCTCTACGGTGTAGGTGCCGGTTTGACGGTAGACAACGCTAAATCCGGATATTATAAAAATTCGGAGACCTTGTGGGATGATCCTTTGTTCGCAGGTATGTGCATCCCGGGTACTATCTTGCTCGTATCCGGTTCGGCTCTGTTCACCGCTTCTATCCCGTGTATCATCGTAGGTACGATTCGTCGTAATAACTCCTACGAGATTTACAACCAGAAATGTGCTCGTCAGACCACGAACTTGGAGCTTAAGTTCGGTCCGACCTCCAACGGAGTTGGTATGGCTTTGGCTTTCTAAGAAAAAGGTTAACCATAAATCCAGGCGCCACGTGATTCGTGGCGCTTTTCAACATCAAAACATTTTAGTATTATGTCGAGTGTAAACAAAGTTATTCTTATCGGCAATGTCGGAAATGACCCTGAAGTTCGTTATCTTGATCGCGGCGTTGCCATCGCAACTTTCAATTTGGCTACCACGGAGCGTGGTTACGTAATGCAGAACGGTACGCAGGTGCCTGATGTAACAGAATGGCATTCGGTAGTGCTTTGGCGCAACCTGGCGGAGTGGGCACAGCAGAACATCCGCAAGAGTATGAAACTGTATGTGGAGGGTAAACTCAAAACACGTTCTTGGGAGAAAGACGGTCAGATCCGTCGTAAGACCGAGGTGATCGCAGAGAACGTGCAGATCTTATATCGTCCGGAGCAATACAAAAAAAACAATGATGAAGTAAGCGCGACCGAATCGCTCAATGAGGAGCAGGAGGAGGCTAATTTTAACGACATATTCTGATGACCAACAAAGAACGCTATATTGAGTGGGTGGATCAGCAGGAGTACGTGCCGATCATGATGACCCCTTGGTGGATGAATGCCGTGTGCGCAGGTAAGACATGGGATGTCTTATTGGCGGAAGACGACGAAGGAAATATATTGGGAGCCATGCCTTATCTCTTGCGCAAGCGCGCGTGGTTCAAATATATTATTATGCCCCAACAAACGCAGATAGGCGGTATATGGGTGACGGCAGAGATCACTGCTGACAAATGGAAGACCGCCGAAGTGTGTCGCAATATAGCGAACCAGTTGGATGCCATGCAACTGGCGTATTACTACCAGCAGTACCTGCCGGGTAGTCTATGCGTGGAGGCGATGCACGGGTTAGGGTTCAAGACGCATAAGCGGGTGACCTACCGTGTGGATGACTTGAGTGATCTGGATGCTGTGATTGCATCGTTCAGCAAGAATAAACGGAGACAGTTGCAGAAAGCACTGAGTCTGCATGCGGAGCGTAAGATGGATCCGGAGGATTTCTATCGTTTTCACACGCGTTGTATGGAGGCGCGTAAACGCAAACTGAGTTATACCCGGGAATTCTTCCTGGTGCTGGAGCATAAAGCGCGGCGTCACGGTCAATGCGAGATACTGAGTATCTGCAACGCTGACGGACAACCTTATGCAGCGGCATTCTTAATATGGGATAAGCATAACATGTACTACCTGATACCGGTGTATGACCCGGCCTTCAGTGATTCCGGAGCGAGTGCGTTATTGGCCTTGGAAGCGATGAAACTGGCGCGGGAGAAACATGTGCATTTTGATTTTGAAGGATCGATGGACCGTGGGATAGCCAAGCACTATCAGCAGTTTGGTTCTACCCCCACGACCTATTATTCGGTGGAGAAATATTACAAACCGATTTTCCGTCTCGCTATTTGGTTTCAGAAATTGAGAGAGTGGCAGTATAGGTAAAGGTGAGAGTTTTGTATCTGACACCATGGTACCCGTCGGAGCTCGACGCAATGGCGGGTCTTTTTGTACAGAAGCATGCGGATGCTGTCCGTGCGCAAGGGGTCGATGTGCGGGTGATAGATGCACCGGGATGGTGTGGGATATGGCGTCAGTGGCGCGCGTTGCAGCGGGAAGGCTGGATGCCCGATGTGGTGCAACTGAATGTCATTCAGAAACAAGGATTATTAGCCCTTTGGCTCAAGAAACGCTACGTGATTCCCTATGTCACTGTAGAGCACTGGAGCGGGTATCTGCCTCAGAATGGTGCTTTCCGGAAGATGTCGTTCTTTAATCGCCGATTTTATCAGCATGTGGCTCAAGAAGCAGCGATGGTTCTTACTGTCAGCGAGCCCCTGCAATGCGCGATGAAAGAGGCCGGTATTCGTGCGAAAAAATGGGGCACTATAGATAATGTAGTGGACGATTTTTTCTTTGAACCTTCGAAGAATCGGGATGCCGACATTTCGGAAAAGCGAAAAACACTCCTTCATGTGAGTTGTTTTGACGAGCGAGCGAAGAACGTGAAAGGTCTTTTGCGGGCAGCCAAAATGCTCTCCGAGAAACGTAAGGATTGGCAACTTGTGCTGGTTGGTACGGGTATAGACTACGAAGAGGTACGTGCTTATGCACATGACCTGGAAATACCGGAAAACCTATTACGCTGGACAGGCGAACTAACACCCGAACAAGTGGCAAAAGAGATGCATCAAGCAGATGCTTTTGTGCTCTCCAGCCGCTACGAGACCTATGGTGTAATACTGGCAGAAGCTGCAGCTGCCGGTCTTCCGATTCTCTCGACACCGGTAGGCATCGCGGAGGAAGTGGCCGACCTTATCGTGCCGCAAGAAATAGCACAAAACAAGCCCGGCATTTTTGCGGAGTTTATAGAGACGATCTTATGGAAGACAGAAATCACCAATCGCAACTCTCAAATCACCAATCAATTTGCGTCTGATACGATCGGACGTAAACTGGTATCCGTCTATGATAGCTGTTTGCATTGCGACATATAACCAGGAGGCCTTTATCGCTCAAGCGATAGAGAGCGTGCTGATGCAGGAGTGCGACGAGCCGGTAAGGATCTATATCGGGGATGATGCTTCGACGGATGAAACGCCGCATATATGCGAACGCTATGCGGTCCGAGATTCGCGTATCGTGTTCATTCATCGGTCGCAGAATAGGGGTCTGGTGAACAATACCATCGATCTATACCGCCATATCCTCTCAGACGGATGTGATTATATCGCCATGCTGGATGGGGATGATTATTGGATAGACAAGCATAAGTTACAACTTCAGGTCGATTATCTGCATGCGCACCCGGAGACGGGATTTGTTCACACGGCGTCTTATGATGAACGGGAAGGAAAATTAGTGGATAATGATACAGCCGAGAAACCACTGGGAAATATCCGGCTCCATTATAATCTTTCAGGCGCATGTCATACGAATAGTACAGTACTTTTCCGGTCGGAATTATTGGAAAAGACAAATTTGACGGAATTGGAACAGCAATCATTCCCGGTGCTGGACTATCCGCTTTACGGACTGTTCTCTCAGATTACACAGTTCGGATATTTATACACCTATACGACCGTTTGGCGCAACCATACATCTGTATCCAATCCGCGGTCAGTAGGGCGAACTATACATTATAAAAAAGAACGTATCCGAATGTGGCGTTGGCTCGATAAAAAGTACTCCGGTAACTTTCATTTTCGGTGGTATCGTGCAATTTTATGGTATATATGGCAATTTTTTTATTTTTTATTTGCATATATCAAAAAAAAGTAGTACCTTTGTAGCCGATTTTGGTAATTAGACCTAAAAAACACAAGATATGCATATCAAAAAATCAGAACAAGCCAGTCTTGAGAACGACAAACTCGTCTATGTATTGATGGGTTTGGTCTTCGTGCTCAGTCTCGTCTATGTAGCTCTGGAATGGACTGAGAGAGAGGTCACCAAGTACGAGGTGACGGACACGGAGTTCCTCTTTGAGGAAGAAGTAGAGATTCAGCAGACAAGCCAGGAGACTCCTCCTCCCCCCCCACCCCCTGCAGTTCAGGAAGTGGAAGTGCTGAACGTAGTGGAGGATAACGTAGAGACCGAGTCCATCGAGGTGAACACCGAGGAGACCGAGCAGGAAGTCGTTATTGCTGCTCCGGTAGAGGCGCCGGTTGAGGAAGAGGAAGAAGAAGTAGTCTTCGTGGTCGTTGAGTCCATGCCGGAGTTCCCGGGTGGTCAGCAAGCGCTCTTCAAATACCTGAGTGAGAACGTGAAGTATCCTGTTATTGCGCAGGAGAACGGTATTCAGGGTCGTGTGATCTGCCAGTTCGTGGTGAACAAAGACGGTTCAATCGTGGATGTAGAGGTGGTTCGTTCGGGTGGTGATGCTTCGCTGGACAAAGAAGCGATCCGCGTCATCAAGACCATGCCGAAGTGGAAACCGGGTAAGCAACGTGGTAAACCTGTACGTGTGAAGTACACGGTACCGGTGAACTTCAAACTCCAATAATGGACTTAGCTTATAGAGATATAGCGTATTGTAAGAATGTCGGTGCGAAACGTGCCGACATTCTTCGTAGTGAGTTAAACGTGCGCACAGCGATGGACCTGCTGCGCCAATATCCCTATAAGTATATCGACCGCAGTCGGTTCTATAAGATAGCCGAGTTGGAGGATGAGGATACGTACGTGCAGATCGTCGGTGAGGTGACCGAATGGCATACGATAGGTATCGGTAAGGCGCAACGACTCAGTGCAACGTTCTTCGATGGTAACCATCAGTGCGAACTGGTATGGTTCAGGGGGGGACAGTACGTCAAGTTGCAACGGGGCGTGAAGTATCTGCTATTCGGCAAACCCAGCGTGTTCAATCATATCTATAACTTCGTACATCCGGAGTTGACCCCGATGAGTAAGGTGACGCCGGAGATGACGCAAGGGCTGGAACCGTACTACAATACGACGGAGAAGATGAAGCGCATAGGGATAACGTCCAAAACTATGCGCACCATGATAGCCGGTTTGTTGCCGGACCTTAAAGCCGGCGTGCCGGACACGATTGGCGCCGATGTATTGCAGCGTTACCGGTTGATGAGCCTGAGAGATGCACTGATTAATGTGCACTTCCCTAAGGATACCACATCAATGCAGAATGCCCGGGCTCGGTTGAAGTTCGAGGAACTGTTCTTTGTGCAGTTGCAGATACTCCGACAAATGAAACGTCGGGAGCAATTTCCCGGATTCACCATGCCGATAGTGGGCAGCCGCTTCCATGCCTTGTACAAGAGTCTGCCGTTTGACTTGACGGGTGCGCAGAAACGGGTGATCCATGAGATACACGATGATCTCAAGTCCGGGCATCAGATGAATCGTTTGCTGCAGGGCGATGTGGGATCCGGTAAGACGCTGGTGGCCTTGCTATGTTGCCTGCTGGCGGTGGATAACGGCTATCAGGCATGTATCATGGCGCCGACGGAGATTCTGGCGAATCAGCATTACGAGACCTTGAAATCTTTCTTGGCTCCGCTCGGTGACGCCGTACATGTGGCCTTGTTAACCGGTTCGACAACGCCGAAGAACCGTGTGCCGATCCATAACGGGTTGATGAACGGTACGATCCATATATTAATAGGTACGCACGCGTTACTGGAAGATAAGGTACAGTGGCAGAACCTGGGTTTCGTAGTCATTGACGAGCAACACCGTTTCGGTGTAGCACAGCGGGCCAAACTATGGACCAAGAACCAGATGCCTCCGCATATCCTGGTGATGACCGCCACCCCTATACCGCGTACTCTGGCGATGACCGTCTATGGCGATCTGCATGTGAGTATCATCGATGAGTTACCTCCCGGTCGTAAGCCCGTTCAGACCATTCACTATAGTCTCCAACGACGTGCCCAGATCTATACGTTTATGCATAAGCAGATCGAGGAAGGACGGCAGATATACGTCGTCTATCCGCTCATCAAGGAGAACGAGAAGATGGACTTGCAGGATCTGCAGAACGGTTTTAACGAATTATGTGAGGCCTTCCCGGAATATAAGATCTCTATGGTGCATGGTCAGATGAAGGCGTCGGACAAAGACTTGCAGATGCAGCGGTTCGCAAGCGGTGAGACGCAGATACTGGTGGCGACGACTGTCATTGAGGTAGGCGTGAATGTCCCGAATGCAACGGTGATGATGATCCAGAACGCCGAGCGGTTCGGTCTGAGCCAGTTGCATCAGTTACGTGGTCGGGTAGGACGAGGTGCGGACCAGAGTTTCTGTATCTTGCTTACGGATATGGAACTGAGCAAGGATACGCGCAAACGGATGGATATCATGGTGGCAACCAATGACGGTTTCCGTATCGCAGAGGCGGACTTGCAGTTACGCGGTCCGGGTGACTTGGAAGGAACCTTGCAAAGCGGTACACCGTTTGATCTGCATATAGCGAATCTGGCGACGGACGGTCAACTGGTGACGCTCGCTCGTCAGGCAGCGCTGGATATACTGGACCAAGATCCGTTGTTGGAAGATGAGATGAACCGTATTTACAAGCGCCAATTGGACATATTACGCGTGTCTCAAAGCTATAATTGGAGTGAGATAAGCTAAAAATGCACTTTTTTATAAAAAAGTTGCTTAAAAATTTGGTCATTTCAAAAAAAAGCAGTACCTTTGCACACTTTTTCGGTGCTATACCCTGCTTAACCTCCCCTAGGGAGGACTGCTAACGGAGCGATAGTCCGACCGAAAAGCGCCGCACAGAACGTAGCGCTATACGAGTGCAGAGCACGAAGTCGCGCGAGTTCTGATGCAAGCTAGCCCAGGTGGCGGAATTGGTAGACGCGTTGGTCTCAAACACCAATGGGAAACCGTGCCGGTTCGATCCCGGCCCTGGGTACAAGAAAGGAGGTGAATGCAATGATTATCGTTCCTGTTAAAGAAGGTGAGAATATCGAGC
>JAFSMP010000030.1 GCA_017447875.1 Paludibacteraceae bacterium
GGCAGGCGTTGGTCTGTGGCAAGACAGCCTCTCGCTGCTGAGCGACGCGGGACACAACTTAAGCGATGTATTCTCGTTGCTGTTAGTGCTGGTGGCTTTTCGACTTGCGAAAGTGCACAGCAACGAACGCTACACCTACGGTTATCGCAAATCGACCGTACTGATCTCGCTACTCAATGCTGTCATTCTGCTCGTGGCAGTTGGCGCTATCGTTATTGAGAGTATTCATAAGTTCAGCGAACCCGCCGAAGTGAACGGTATTGCTGTGTCGTGGACTGCCGGTGTCGGAATACTCATCAACGGTCTGACGGCTTTCCTGCTGATGCACGGACAGAAGAACGACCTCAACGTCCGCGGCGCGTTTCTGCACATGGTGGCCGACACGCTGGTCTCGGTGGGCGTAGTCATCAGCGGAATCATCATCTATTATACCGGTTGGAATATGGTGGACCCTATCGTCAGCCTCATCATCGCCGCGGTTATTCTTATCTCCACATGGGACTTGCTATCCGATAGCTTGCGTCTTGCCGTGGACGGTATTCCCGAAGGCGTGGATAAGAAAGAGATAGAGCAAGAACTCTTGGAAAACGAACATGTGAGCGAAGTTCACCACGTCCATATATGGGCTATCAGTACCACCGAAACAGCCCTCACAGCACATGTGGTTGTGGACAATTTGGCTAACTGGCCGCAAGTGTCACACCAACTCAAGCACGAACTATCTGAGCACGGCATTGCTCACGCCACTCTCGAACCCGAAACACCCTACACGCATTGTGCTGACCATGAGTGCTGAGTGTGGAACCTTTGCCTAAACGCTCAATTTATCCTCACGCGCACGCGCGTACCTTATAGTATTTATATATCCTTCTTCGCTGTCGCTCGAAAAAAAAAGAGAGAGACCTATTTCTTTTTGAGAGAGCCCCAAATGTTTTTTTATGTCCCATGAGTGAGCGGCGCCGTTATCCTCCCGGTGCATCAGAGGCGCGGGGCGGGCGGCGGTGTGCGCGCCTGCGGCGCGCGGGAGAGAGAGCGGAGCGGGCAGAGGCGGGAGACAGCGGAGCGGAGAGGGGCGAGGGCACAGGGCAGAGAGAGGGCACAGGGCAGAGAGAGGGCGCAGAGAGAGAGACAGCATCGCCGATGGTACTGCACTGCGTTGTGGGAGAGTAGGTAGCCGCCACTTTGAGAACCTCTGAGATTCGTCTCAGGGGTTCTTTTCTTTTGCGTCTATACAATCAACTCTCCTTTATACAAGGATGTCTTGGTATTCGTCGGTGCGGGTGAGGAGGGCTTGGGCGTAGGAGCAGACAGGGATGATTTTACGGTTGTTGGCGCGCGCAAAATCCACTGCGGCAAGAACCATCTGCCGGGCAATGCCGCGTCCCTCAAAACCGTCAAAAACGCGTGTATGGTCAATTATCACCCGTTGTGAAGTGGGGCGTTGGTGCGTCATTTCACCTACTTGCACCGGCTCGGCACATGCTCCTTCTTCCGTGGCTCTCATCCATGCCTCAAAAACGCCGCTTTTCTCGGTCTCTTGGTGTTGAATAGTTATCATAGTTGCTCCAGTTCTAATAATCGTTTCTTTATCTCTATGCCGTATTCGTACCCGCCTATTTTGCCATGCGCGGCAATGACTCGGTGGCAGGGGATGATAAGAGCAATAGGATTGGCTCCCACGGCTTGTCCGACCGCTTGTGCGGAACGACAATCCACCATCTTGGCGATTTCTCCATACGTCTTGGTCTGACCAAACCAGATGGTAAACAAAGCCGTCCAAACGCGCTTCTGGAAAGCGGTGCCTTGCGGGCCGAGTCGCGGCACATTACATGGTCGTTTGCCCGCAAAATAATCATCTAACCATTGGATTGTTTCCGCGATAATAGGTATCGTAGTAGTTGTTTCTTTTGGGGCCTCTTTTGGGGCGGTTGAGGCTTTCTCGCTACTGAACCGCAGACTTGTTATCGCTTGGCCGTCACTTTCGATGACGATAGGTCCCAGAGGTGAGGTATATGTGGTAGTAAAGGTTTTCATAGCAGACCGATAGTTTCGAACATCCGCCGATAGGCAGCGGCTTTCATATCCAGCGATAGCGGGTAAGCGCGAGAGGAAGACGGCATTCGCCAGAAACGGATAGTCCTGCCGGCGAAGGCGGTTTCGATATATTCGCCTGGTTTGGGTGTAGCGGTATGTAGTAGCTTGGCTAATGTCTCTGCGGCTTTGCCGCCGGTGCAGCAGATGTCATGGCATTGCGGGATTTGTTGCAATAATGCGGCTATGTCTGTCTGCTCGACAATCTCCAGATGTTCATCAGCCGCGTTGCCTTGCAAGCGTCTAACGGCTTGCGCTGTGTCAAAGATAGCGATACCTTGCTCTCGGCAGAAAGAGACGATCTCTGTGTAATTAAAGATCGCTTTACGCCCCTTTGTACCTTGTACCTGATCACTTTGTACTTCAAAGTGCTGTTTGTCGCCGAAGAAGACATGTCCCATAATCCGCCACATGTCGTTCTGCGGGTTAGGGTAGAAAAAATCCATACACCACCGTTCTTTGGGCGGCGGAAAACTGCCGAGCATCAGCACTCGTGCATTCTCCGGCAGAAACGGTTGCAGCGGGTGACGTTCTATTTCGATTGTAACAGGCATTTCTATTTTTCCAATTTCAGTTGTGCGTATATGTCAAGACCTTTTGCTGTGAGGCGGTAGGCTTGTTCCGGTTTATTAGGCGTATTAGGGTAGGCGTGGTCAATGAGGCTACGTTCCCATGCTGGGCGGAGATAGTTGTTGATAAAGGTGTGGCGGCTCTGTTGACGCATACCCAAGTCAGCAATGATCTGGCGGCGGGGTAAAACCTGTTTCCCTAAAACTAGAACCAATTTATATACGCGCGCCTCTTCCTTGTCTTTGGGAATAAGACGCGGTTGTGGTAGAGAGCATGTTTTTTCTGTTCCAGACTGCGGTTGGTTTTCAGATTGTTCGTGTGCCGCTTGTGATTCTTCTTCGATAGCTTCGATATAGAAACTAAATGGCCGGAAGCCATCGTTACAGCTGATCATGGCGCTCATGGGATTCTTCATCCAACCATCAAAGAAGTTACCTTTTCCATGTGCCAGAGATTCTACAAACGGTTTCATGGTATCCCATGCAGAAGGACATAATCCATCCGGGCAATTGACGTTGACGGATATCCATTGTTGTCCTTGTTGGATGTCGCAGGCATGCTCGATGGGATTCTCGTACTGTGCAATCAGGTCGTTATATATTGTCTGACGGATGGCTGTGATGCGAACTTTGAGCATAATCTTTGTTGTTTATTGAAATCGACTGCAAAATTACAAAAAAATATTGATATAGACAATAACTTGTGTCTTTTTCTTGTTGGAGTAACCATAAATTGACAAAAAAAGACACAAGCTATAGGGGACAAGTAGGATAAAAAGAGAGTGGATTAATCGGAGTAGAAATAGGGTTGTGTCTTTTTTGGGGGTTGGTGTTAGTGTTTTTATATAAAAAGACACAAGCTATTTAAGTATCTTCAATAAGTTTTGATTCAGGGTGACGGCGACTTGCTGCATGGTAGTTTCCAATTCCTGTTTGGTTAATTTACATTGCCACAGAACGATTACTTGCCAACCGGCGTGCGTTAGTTCATCGTAGTTCCGTTGGTCGCGCTCGCGGTTACGGGCTATCTTGGTTTGCCAGAAGTCAGTATTTGTTTTAGGTAGGACAAACTGCTTGCAGCCTTCGTGGCCGTGCCAGAAACAACCGTTGACGAATATTGCCGTTCTGTATCTGCGCATCACTATATCCGGCTTGCCCGGCACGCTCTTCACGTTCAGCCTGTACCGGTATCCGTGCGCCCAAAGCCATTTCCGGACCGTTATCTCCGGCTTCGTCGCCTTGCTGCGTATATGAGACATGCAGCGGTGGCGTTGTGCAGGTGTCAGAACATCGGGCATAGACAGATTACTTTATATTTTTGGGACATGTCTCAAAACTTGTCTTAAAATATCGATCTTTTAGGACATTGTCTCAAAAGTGTCTTATAAATCATTCTGCTTTAAATATATTGCTCCGCGTTTTTCAAAACTTCTAATACTAAACCGAAGGATTTATTATACATCTTCTAAAAAATCGGTTGATTTATCGCATATAGCATTATCAATTTTTAATTCTTAGTCATAATAGACTCCGATGTTAAGGAAGGCACGGAAATTGAACAGACCGAGTTGAGTTGTTTTGCTCCCGACATTGATGACGTGACCAAATTGTAACTTTAAGTCTTTCAGCCGTTTACCTTTACATAAAATATATCCGTTCGCCGATAATTCATCTGCAAATTGTTCAATATAACGCTCTATTGTTCGTTCGTCCACTTCATAGAAGTCTGCTACCATCTTTTTGGTAAAGCGGTATTCGTCTTCGAACAACATGCCGGTAATGCCAAGGCTGTTTTGAATATTGGCAATGGCATACTTATTATTCAAAACGTTTTGCGTTCTATATTCGAAACTGTTAAATCGTTCATTATAATGTCTATTAATATTTCGGATTATTTCTTTTTGTCCATCAACTCGCTCCAGGTCATGAAATCAGGCTTGGTGGTTTGGGTGTTTTGGGGTGTTGCCGTTTAATCAGTTGTTTTGTTTTGAGGTGTAGGGTTGTGTCTTTTTTGTGAGTAGTGGGTTGTGTTTGGTAAAAAAAGACACAAGCTAAGATTGCCATTCAATCCCCCTCAAACAAGCTGGTAGTTTTTTTCCGTGTTTTTTGTGATGTGCAACGCACTCGCAGCACTTTCCGTGCCGCGGACAGCCTTCTTTCGTGCAAGGACAGTCGATATTGTTATGTGGACAAGACATAAGTTATTGCTTTAGTTCGTTTATTATCTCTTCATCTGCTGGCAACCACTTCACCGAATCCAACTCTTCGGTTTTGAGCCATTTAGCGGCTTCGTGTTCCAATAGCGTGACGTGACCTCCAGCAAGTTTGCACTTGAAACAATGCATCGTCAGATGAAAGTTTGGATAGTCGTAATCAATCGTGCGCAATAGTTCGCCAACCTCTATCTCAGCATCTAACTCTTCGTGGATCTCGCGCTTTAAGGCTTGTTGGGGTGTTTCTCCGGCTTCCATCTTTCCTCCGGGGAACTCCCACCAATCCTTCCATTCACCATATCCTCGTTGTGTAGCAAATATTCGTTCTTGCTCGTCAAAGATGATGGCGGCAACTACTTCTATTGATTTCATATGATATAGCCCTCCTGATCGTAACACCTATGATAGTGGTTTATCATGTTATACAAAGGCAAAAGCCTTGTATCTTTTGGAATGTAGCTTTTGAACTTAGCATACTGGGTATTGTATCGTTCAGTACTGCCGTTAGATATTCTGGTTTCAATGTCGGCCGGAATGAAAAACGATGCTCGACTACCGAGGAACTTATGGAACTCGGTTTCAAAGATCCGCATTCCTGCCAAGTCAAAATCGCCAAAATGGAGATAGTCGTTGGAGATGTTTTGTAGCCAATTTCGTAAGTCAGTAGACTGCGGATAGCGTGACACAAAGAGAATTGGTCTATCTGTCGGGAATAAGTGTCGTTGTTCTCTAATACGACGGAAGTTCTCCATGTTTTCTATTCCTACTACCAGGACTTCTTTTGGAATCTCAAATTGATCCCAGTCTGCGACAAAAAGCATCGTGCCCTCTTGCGGAGCAATAACAATATCTTTGCCGTTTAATTTTGCATAAACAGGGTCATAACTATTTACCATGAACCCAGGGCAAGAACGAATCTCTTTTGTCTTGGAATTGCCAGAGTTTGCAGCTAATTCAGAACGTGAGATGGCAGTTGAAAAATCTTCACTTCTCCAATCCATACCTCTGAGTTCTTCAAAGTGGTGTTCAAGGAACATCTTTAAAGCCTCAGCATTAGGCACATATATCGATTTGCGGCTACGATTCGTTTTGATGATAATCAAGTCTTCACCAATCAATGTATTTCGCATATCAGTATTCAAGGAAGACCACGCTATAGTCTCACCTCTCAATAATCGTTGGAGTTGCTGTATTTGATTTTTAGATAGGCTCATTCGTTACTCTCATGCTTTAATAAACGATATATCTTAGTCATGGATTTTTGATCCTTTTCAAGCATATACGTGTATTTGTAATCATATGCGTTCATTGACTCTGGAGAAGAGTTGATGAGGAAGATATTACGTTTGGTTGCGAAATGCAGTATTCCTCTCACATTATTTGAGTGCAATTTTCCTATTTCATCCAACATACAGTGGATAATAAACTCTTGATCCTTATTACGCGCCGCCTTCTTCTTGAATACATTGATAAGCATGATATTTATCATGGCCTTTACCAATATATCGGTACCATCGGAACCTACGTTGTTGATACGCTCTACCCAATTTGTATCTTGATCATTTTCTTTGATACGGAACTGAAGATTGAATGTGTCAGATAAGGTAAGTTGCTGTTTACTCGGGTCTTTCTGTAATAATTGCATAAACCGTCTGAGATAGTCTACAACCTTACGATTGATTTCATCGTTATTCCCATTAGAAAATAGATTCGCCGCACCAAGATTGAAATCATTTTCTTCTGTAAAGGTTTTTATCTTGTACAGCAAACGCATAATAGTATCATCTGAAGGTTCTGAACGAAGTTCAATGCTCTTAATTACCTCAGCAAATTTATTATCTTCATAGTCCCGGTTAATTTCTCGAATAACTTTATCTATCTCTGATTGGTGAGCCATCAGTTTACCCACTTCACGTGATACCGCTTGCAGTATGCTTTGATAGTGTTCACTAGTACGAGACCGATACTCCTCTATTTTGTTCTTCTCGATAAACTCAGACAAACTAATTGCGATATCCGTAAAGTGTCTTTCCTCATAAGGATTGATATTGAAGTGGAAGATATTATCAGGGGTAAAATTGTTATTAAACAAGCGGACTCTTGATTTCAGTTCTTTCAGTTTCTCTTCCTTGTCAGTAATGGAACCTCTTAATTCGGCGAGAACCTGTTGGCAAGTTTTTGTAGTTTGAACAGATTTCTCATCTTGGAGATACATTTCTGATAAAAGATGTGCCACTTCTATCTCTTGACGATATTGTTCCAAACCATCCTGCCATGTTTTAATTTTAGCATCTTGTTTATTCCATTTATCTTGCAATTCAGAGAGACGCACGTTAATACGTCGTGTTTTCTCTTCATATTGACCACGGAGATTTTGGATTTTCTCCTCGATGGCTGCTTTCTCTTGTTTAAGAGTATCCTCTTTGTCGAAGAGTTCTTCCTTGTCCTTTAGATATCCGATTACCAAATTGCGTTGGTCTTCAATTTTCTTTAATTGGCCATCGATATCACGAATATGTTCTTCTTGTTTCTTAATAGCGGCAGTATCCGCACCCTCACCTTTCAGTTCGGCATCGCGATCCTCTTCATATTTACGTTTTTGTTGAGCATAGTGCGCTTCCTCTGCTTTTAACTCTTCTTTTTGCGTTGTTTGTAACTCATCCAAAGGTTTCCGTAGTTCTCTCGCTTTGCTCTCAAAAGTAGCATTTATTTGATTTTTTGCTTTTTCCCATAATGCTCTCTTAGCACTAAGTTCGTTTTTGGCTTGCGAGTGTTTTAGTATAACCTCATTGAGTTCGGTTTGCTTTTCCTCTATTTTAGCTTCTCGTTCTTCCTTCTCTTTACGTTCGAGAGTTGCCAGATCCGTTTTCTTATTCCTTCGTAACTGAGGTATTTGTTCCAAACGAACGCGGAAATATGCCGCTTCTTGTTGAAGTGGTTTTATCTTATCGGATAATTGATCGCTAATCTTAGCAATATTCTCTTCTTTTGCTAATAGTAGATCACTTAATTGCTTCTTAATTGCTTCAATTTGGCTATCTAATTCTTTCGCACGTTTTCTATAATCATCAGGAGAACGATGGGTTGATTCTACTTGAGATAAATCCAGTTGGACGCCGAACAAGGTGCTATTATCCTTGCTCGCTAATACAGGTGACAGACCTTGAGCGTACAATACGCGCTCTTCATCTACCACTTTCCCTATTGTTTCTTCCCAAGGCAATTCGCTTTGAGCAAGCCACTCATAGAAAGAGCCTTTATATCGCGATAGAAGAGAGTTTATATTATTTAGTTCGTCCTGTAATTGTTGCTGTTTAGTACGTAATTGCTCATCTTGAATTTTATGCTCAGTTTCTATTTTATTTACTTCGCTCTGAGCTTCTGTCCGTAATCGTGCTATTTCTTGTTCCTTAGCAATTATTGTTGCGCCTGCTTCTTTTTCTTCAATATCCAACTGGTGCAATTCTGCTTGAACAGCCTCCTTTTCTTTAGCATATGGCTGCCAAGTCCGTAACTCTTGAATTTTAAGTTCTATATTCTTTTGGTCTGTTTGAAGGCCTTCTATTCGTTGTTCTATCTCTTCGCGACTTGCATTATACTGACCTTCCGCAGCCTCCAATTGCGCTCTACGCTCTTTCTCAAACACTTCACGCTGCTTCTGCATTTCGTTGCGCACATAGTTAAGTCTCTCGTTTTGCCGATTCTTGAAGTCTTGGAAGTTATTGTCTAACGTACCGAATAACAATTTATATTTAGCCTCAATACTATCAAACTGCTTTGTTAAGGCCTCAAGAATTGCTTGTTGCTGTGCACGTTCACTCTGTAATTTAGGCATAGACTCATGTAGACGCAACATTTCTTCGATTCCTATTTGTGCATAGTTCTTCCGCTTGTCACGAATCTCTTTGAGTTTATTGTTCTTGACGCCTAAATTCTGATCGAGAGTACTCTTGTCTTTTTGGAAGTTAGTTTCAACTTCTTTTCTTCTATTCTTCTCATCTAGAATAAGTTTTTCCGTTTCCTTGATCTCTTCTTGGGCTACAGGTAGTTGCTCACGTGCTTGTTGAACGGCATAGTTTAACTCATGGATAGAGCGACGTATTTGCTGCTCATATGCCAGCATTGCTCTATAAGAACTAATGACTTGTTGTGCTTGTCGTTGCACAATTATATCTCCGTTCTTCTCCTTCTTAAACCAGAGTTCGATGTCATCGTACAGACGTTCAAAACGAGCTAACTGATCACGATATACGCTCAATTTGATAGCTTCTTCAGTCTCGCTTTCAGACATAGACTCTATGATAGTTTTCTTAACAAATTCAGCATCTAATTTGCTATTAAGGAAAACGTTTTGAATACTACGAGGTATGTTTTGATATCGTGAACTTTCAACAATAGCATACTTGGCAAACTTATTACCTCTCTCATGGTAATTACCGAAGATTATATCACGGTAGTTCATACAACCAAAGAGAGGACTAATATCAATCGTTGCATCCTTTGTGATATTTTGACGAATCTTTGTCCATTCACTCAAAGCTTCACCTGATTCATTGATAATCCAATCTCTGTTATACGGGGCGTCTATAAAACGGAACATCGTTGTTCCTTGACTACGTGCAACGAGAATCGTATATGGACCTATCTCA
This sequence comes from Paludibacteraceae bacterium, assembly GCA_017447875.1. Taxonomy (GTDB): domain Bacteria; phylum Bacteroidota; class Bacteroidia; order Bacteroidales; family Paludibacteraceae; genus Colicola. The sequence continues at coordinate 9,523 of JAFSMP010000030.1, forward strand.
CGCTGAACTTCATACAAGATATATGAATTGGCATGCTCAAAATAGAATTGATCAAATGATAGTTGACCTTGCTTGATACCAAGGTGCGTTTTGTCAGCATTATAGAAGAATAGCAATGCACGCAGAAGTGTACTTTTACCTGTTCCTTGCGTACCGGTAAAATGCACATTACCATCCAACATTATCTCCGCATAGCGTATATGAGCGCTATTGATAAATATAATTTTATTCAGGTATCTCATCTTCGTTGTGGATTGTTAGTAAGTTCACCAAATCTTCTGCATAACGATATGCCGAAGTTACTTTATACGTTGCTGTTTCTTCTTCTATTTGTTCAGCAAATCCCATTGTTTCCATTTCACTAATTAACTTCTCTACCTTCTCCGGGAATGTTTTCTGCTGAGAGAATAAACGACGAGCCTTATCCTTTAGATCCGCATTAACATCTATCTCGTTTTCTATTTGCGCTTTGCTAAATTGGTAGCCAACAGAAAACGTAGAGTCGAATGTCTTGAAGAAATCCAAATAATCAATCCATTTGCAGAAATTCTCCAAACGTCTTTCGATATCCACTTTACTATCATTGATAGTGGAGAAATAGTAATAACCATTTCCACTTTCAAGACGAAAACCTATCTGCTGAAAGAACTCTGAGTATTCTTCAAAGTTATCTTCAACATCTTTAAACAGACGTTTGATATCTGCTTTAGTACTATCTGCTGCGAGGAATCCACCTCGTATCAGACGTTCATAAATGGCTTGTGTATTACTTAGCATAAATTAAAGGATATTCAAGGTTTTCGTATGTTACATATTTGTCTGTGATTCGACATTCGTTAGGATGCTGAACAGCTAATTGGCAGAATAGCACAGCGTGTTGCTCTATAGTGCGTTCTTGCTTATAGTCGTACGACAATATAAATGAGAATAAATCGTTGCTACCTGCACGGAATGCTCTCCACACTTCTTGTTGATTAACCTCATTCAATGGTGAAACATTTTCCCTTAGCTCGTCCTCTGTTAATGGAAGGGCAGAAGTCCGAGATTTGCGAATAATGCCTTCCTTTTCCGCTACTCTACGCATAAGAGCCGACATCTCTTCGCTACTTTGTAACATTTCAAGAGACACACGCATCCTATTGTACTGTCTGTTTTCCATCCAAACAGGGTTCATTCTCGATACAACAGGAATGATATCGGTACTCTCTTTAATGGTCAGCTGATCCCGCAGATATTTAAGCTTACGAATCTTTTTAATGAGCAGATTTTGTTGCTCTATTAAGTGGATGTATTCTATTATCTGGGTTTCAATTGATAGCAAATTATAGTAGGCATCAGTGAAGTCATTACGTACATCTGCAATGGTGCTTGCCATTTGTGGATTAGACGTAAATGAGAAAAAGGCTTTATCTTCTTCCATTAGCCTCTCACAGGCTTCCATTAGCGCACGAATACTTTTCCGTTTCTCATCCAAGTTTCTTAGTTTCTGAATTTTAATATCATAGTTCGGCTCTTGTTTGTAAGCAGTATCTACATTGCGTTTTAAGTCAATCACGTTACGAATTGTACGTACTCCAATATCACGCAGTTTCCTTTGAACGATTGAAAGATAATGGTATTTGCGTTTATCAGTTGTTTCTTTCTGATAATAAACTATATTCTCTTTAAGGGAGTCTATGCACTCTTTTACACTTGCAATATTAATTTCCTCATTAACATCCAAAACATCCTCAAAGAAGCGGAGATATACTTCTTCTAACTCTAAAAAATTTCCACTTTCGTGAATAACTCCATAGTTAATCAGGTACTGAATACGATCTCGTTTATATTCGACTAATTCCATCGCAAGCTCCGTAGTAAAAGAATGTGTTTTGCGATCACCGAAAGCAGTGCGCAACATATCCTTCTCCTTGTTAATACATCTAACAAGTTCATCAATATTTCGGAAATGCGATTGATTTTCCATGACAATTTTATATTAAGCAGCTTTCAAGAATTGTGGTTAAATTTCCTTCAACCCCAGACTTTTAAGGTATTTGTACGTTCCGTTATAGAACTCTGGCAGACGAGTTGCGTCTTCAGGGAAACCTTCTGGAGTAATGCGGTCATTGCCGGCAGGGACACAGATAACGATGCCTTGACGAGCACGAGTTAGCAGCACACGATAGGCATTGAGCATATATTTCTGGTTCTCTGCGTTGTTCTCCGGAATCCATTTGTTTTTGCCGTTGAACTTATGGTACGTCCATGTATTTCCGTCACATCGCATATCAGCATCCCATAGGACACAAGCATAGTCTAACTCCAATCCTTGTACTTGTATTTCCGTTGCGGCATCTTCAAGATAGTTAGACGATCGAACGTCTGTCTTGTCTTCGAGGAACCAGTGTACGGCATTTTCGTCACCTTGCGCAAGGATGTTTACTGCAAGCGGTTTGAAACGCGCGGCAACTTTCGTTACCAACACACCTGTCTGTTGCGTCCCACGTGCTTGTTTTCTAAGCCATGCACGAGCCTTGTCCATATCACGTGTTAACACGATAGGATACCTGTCTTTGATGTCGTTATACAGCGAAGAAGCGTCCGGCTGGAAAGATAACAACGAATGAATAAAAGCGGACATCGTCTCAGCTCGGAAGGAACGTTGACTAACGGCGAGGTGTAGCTGGTCAGAGAAAGTCACTCGGTCATTATTTTGTAACAACTCATTTACGCGTCCTTCTGCATATTCCGGTTCGGTCAGTTTATCGGAGATATAGATATTCCAGTATGGGAAACGATTGTTGAGCGCCTTAATCCATTCGGAGATACCTGCTTCGCCGGTGTTAATCTCCTGACCACCACCAACCAAACATACAATCACCGCCCAATCTTCTCGCTGATCAAGTGACCAAATTAGGAACTCAGCCTCCGACATAGGGAAGTTAGGCACTTTCAGTTTGTTGCCGTACGTACCACCTCGTTTAAGATAATCAGCGATACGCTTATGCGTCCAACTGCGTTGTGCCTCATCGAAGATAGCCACATGCTCCACCTCTCCATAGCCGGTTGCCTCTTGTTTGACAGCTTTTTCGGGATCAATTTCCACGATACCATTCTCTACAGGATTCTTAATTTTTGCGAGCATGTTATCGCGGTAGCGGTGGATGATTTGGATAAATTCACTCACCTCACGGCGTGAGTCAGATAGATTCTTCTTCTCCCCTCTTTCTGCACACTTCTTAAGATTATCCCTTGCAAGCGCTTCGGTGAGTACAGCTACTAAAGGACCATTGCCGGAAAGATAAACTGCTCCGTTTTCTTTGTCTAACTCGCCGTCTTTGTAAGTTTGCTTAATCGCCACATCCAAACCGACAAGTGTCTTACCTGCTCCTGGAACACCGGTTATAAAACAGATACTTTTGGCATTTTGCTTTTTGCTCTGCTGAATAACTCGCAAGATATAATTGGTAGTGGCGTCTGTGAATACTTTTTCTGCTTCGTGTTTGGTGATATCTTCTACCGAGTGGTTTTCGTATAGGGAACGTGCTGCTTCTATGATGGTGGGCGTCGGAGTGTATGGGCTGATTATCCAATTGTCGTTATTTGCAGAAGGTGTGGTTACACCTGCGTGTTCTAATACTCCGCTTATGAGATTTTGGAGATTATCCGCTCCGGATATTAACGGATTGTATATACTATCGTCATAAACCGAAGGCTGAAATTCGGTTGTTACAGTGGTATAACTGGTGGGTACAAGAATCGGAACGATAGTTCTGTCGTGGCTATATAAGTGAAAGTTTTTCAGGTCTAAAGCATAGTCCATTACTTGCTCCACATCAGCCTGCAACGCGGATGATTGCCCAACTTTGAACTCTAAACAGAAGATAATACCACGCAGTAAAAGAACTACATCTATGCGTTTTCCCAAACGAGGAATGTCATACTCAAAGATGATTTGTGAAGGCTCTTCTTTCCATGGAAGAAGGACTTGCTGCAATAGAGTTATCTCGCCAATCCAAGCATCGTCCGTAGTAGTCAAGGCTTCACCATGATAGTTCAAGTGTAACGTACCTAAAATCTCTTTAGGAGCTGTGTCTATGAACTGACGAAATGTGGTATTATATAAGCAACGATTACTCATATTATCCTCTTTTTAATGGCAATACCCATCAGGATTGTCGAGGTACTCCTGAACTGCATCGTAGATACGTTCTTCCAACGCTTGAATGTCTTGAATGCTTGCCATAGTTGTTTTAATTTGGTCTTTTATGGATTCTAATCCCTTCTAGGCGGAGGCCACTCTTCCCGATTAACGGGACGACGCTCCGGGTCTTTTATGGATTAATATTATGTTGTGCTCTTTGTGCCAGGTTGGCGACCTGCACACAAAAAGTGTGCAAAGATACTAATTTTTTCTGACATATGCAAGAAAAATCATAGATTTTTAGTTGAAAGTTTAAAGTTTAATGTTTAAAGACAGCAGGATGCACGGAGCAGCGGAGCTTTCGCTCCTTGTCGGGGACGTAATCTAAACGGATAGTATCCGTGGTAAGGGACAAACGTCTTACTTGCCGGATTTCAGTTCGGCGTTGAGGGTGGCGATGATGAAGCCGCGGAGAGTGGAGTAGTAATGGGAGGATGAAGAGGCGCGATAGTGCTTGCGGTAGGAGGCATAACGGCGCTCCCAATCGGCTTTCTGTTCGGGATCTTTGAGGATGGCTGAGGCTTGCTTGACAGCCATGCCGAAGGTAGAGCGGGTTTGGGCCTGTTCTTCCGATGCAGTGCCGCGGAAGGGATGGTCGAACGCATATGCGTGGGTGCGACCATTTCGTGTGCGGTAAACGATACGATCATTGCGTTTGAGTTTCCCTTGGAAGGAATCGATTGCTACATTTGTTTCTACATGTGCCATACGCGTGTGGGTTTTATGATCCGTCAATCTTGGCGGATACGATGGTTGTTATTAGCGTGTTCTCTGCTTCGTCTCGGCTTAATCGTCCGTATATCCTCCGTATATCGTCCGTATATTGTACGTAAGAAATACGTGGATGATACGACGGCATAGTGACGAAATACGGTGCAAAGGTAGTGAAAATATTTGATATATGCAAAAAAAATCGTCCTTTTGGGCGATTTTTTTAGGGGTAGGGGTTAGGGGTTACCGGTTACGGGATTCTCGGATGTACAGAAGCATCTTATTTTGTACCACTCAAGATACCATTCTCTTTGTCCTCATTGTTGAGACGTTGCCAACCCTCGCGGTGCTTGGTTCCAAAGTCCAGATTGACGTTGAAATTGAGCATCAGCACTTGGCGATAGTTCTGCATAACGGCGGTATTGGAAGTCGGGGCAAGGGAAGACAAGTCTTTTGTGACGGTTCTGGAGCCGTGCGGAGAGAATGGATTAACCATCATAATACCAAAACCGAAATGCTCCGAGTTATAATTGATACCTATATCGTGCGTCAACTCGCCGATGGTCAGCGTTTCGCCCCACAAGTTATGCTGTGCCGTGACTACATCGGCATAGAACCGCCAACCCTTCAGCAGATAGAAAATGCCTCCACGCACACCGTAATTAACATGCTCATGGTGGTAGTTGTTGCCCAGACTGACCATGTATTTGACAAATGGCGTGACATTGAACATCAGTTTGTTATCAAGCAGTTTAACCTGCAAACTCGGCGAGACATTCAATTTATGATAGCCGCGCTGGTTGTCATACATGCGGATGGCATAAGGCGACCCGTCTATGATTTCCTCAAAGGTTTCTTCCATAATAGGCTTGTGGTCGTAGCTATAGTTTGCCCAAAGGTTGAGATTGACATGCTTGGACTGCCACGATAGTTCCATCTCATTCGACACATACATGACAGATTTCAGGTTGGGGTTGCCTCGCCTCATTTGGTACTTGTCAATCTGTTGTGTAATATCGGACAACTGCGACAAAGAGGGTTGGTAGCCAGACACATAACCTTTGTATTTCCAGAACCAACCTTTTCCAAAATCATAACTCATGGTCAACTGCGGGCGTGCAATCCACGTGCTTTGTTTCTGTCCGGCTTGGTCAATGAGAGTGTGCATAACTCCGATACCTACCACATACGAAAACTTATCTACTCTGTGCCGCATTTCTGCAAACGCGTAGGTCTCGGCGGTGGTCATATTGACGGTCGCGGCGGTACTGCCTAAGTACGTGTTCTTCACCCATTGTTGGTTATGCCGTGCACCTATGGTGAGCATGATATTTTCCCATTCCTTTTCATAGATGGCTTCGCCGATGAGAGACCACTTGTCTCCTCTCACACGAGATAAAACATAGACCGCTTCGCTCAAAGTAGAAAGACCGCTATCGCTCAAAGTAGAAAGAGGCAACTGCTCAAATCGGCGGTCGCTGTGCGTGTTGATGTATGTACCGACCACATCAAAATACAAGTGCTGTTTGTTCGGCAGGTTGTGCTGATAGTAGATATCCAATGACGGTGACTGACTGCTGCTGTTTTCGTGGTCGTGTATTTCAAACGAGTCCGTCGGCTGATACAGACGGCTGTCGCGGTCTGACGGTCCGAAAGGAGTATATGCCATATTATCACGCAAGCGGATGTTCAGCATGTTCATGTCGCCGTTCGTCCAATTATAGTTCAACGAGACATTTATGGGATAAGTCTTATAGCGTGTCGGTTCGCCTACTTCGTTGTTCTCTACCTTGCCAGTAGTAAAATGGTAGGTCTCATTGTTGGTGCGCGTCCAATAAATATCGTACGGCGCATAAGTAGCCACTGCCTGTATAGACGATTTACCGAAATGAACCTTACCCGCCAAATAGTAATTACCGATACCCGGCAGGGTCAATCCGTTTGTTCCTGCAAGCATAAGACTGCCTCCGGTGTCGCGGTGTTTGACAATATAATCCACCACCGCAGCTGCACCGTTGTATCGTACGCCCGGTTGGTCATGATACTCCACGCGGATAATATCTTTCGGATTGATAGCTTTTACATCTGCCGTGCTTGCCTCTACACCGTTGATGCGTAACTGTACACTCTCGTCAGAAAGCGTTTTGACGGAGTTGTCAATCGGACTGATTACGATACGCGGAATTTGCAAGTTCTGTAGCAGGGAAACGCCATCCGAGGAAGCCTGCATCTGCTCTTTTGATGGCAGAAGGATTTGCCTGTCCACTTTCTGAATAATGGCTTGACTTTCCACTACCACCTCACCTAATTCCGTCGCGCCTTCTTGCATGAGGATGTCGCCGATGTGGGTGTTGTCGTTCACGGTAAGAGCCATACGGATGGTTTCATAACCGATATAAGAAAGTTCAAGAATATAATCGCCCTTCTCGGCATTCAGCGTGAATTTGCCGTTGTTGTCGGTGGTCGTTCCGGCTATCTGCACCGTGTCCTGCATCAGCAAGACAGTTGCGCCGATGACGGCTGATTTGTCGTTAGCGTCTTTGATACGACCGGAGATTTTGGCATCATTCGCCGTTGCGGTCATTGTTGCACAGAGCATCGCCGCGAAAAGAAATATAGAGTGTTTCATTGTTTGTCTGATTTTGTTGGGTAAAGGGCATAGAGCAACCGTTCCACATACTATGGTATGAAGAAATTTATGCGAAAAAACTTTGATAGCCGCAGAACGGTCGCTACAAAGCCTTCTTTATAGAAAAGAGTGATAACCTATTGCATCAGCTTGGCGACTTCTTCTTTTGTGAAATTGCCGACGATGACAATCATCGAACTATCCAGTTTTCCGACAGAGCCGATGATCAGTTCGTGCGGCTTGCGCTTATTGGAAAAGATGAACACATTATCCCCTTCCTCGGAATGACTAGTCATAAGGATTTCATATTCATCGCTATTAGAAAGCGTACTGATGTCTTTGTCTATCTGTTTCTTGCCCTGTTTGTTGTCCGCGCTGATGATAAGGAGTTTATCTATATTACTCAACTTCCCTAAGGAATCATCTCCTGTCGCTGTTTTTATGAAAGATGAGCCAAGATTGAACATGGCTTTGTTGATGCAGACAAAACTGATGCTATCCATCGAAGCATACTTGGTAAATATCTTGTTCTGTGCTTGCGTAGACATTGCACATGCAAGGATACAGATTGCAATAATAATCTTTTTCATAACTATATGTTTTTAGAATGTTATATGTTTATTGATTATTTCTTTTGTGTCTTCTACCTGCTCAAAAGCATTGCGAGTAGGGGCTAAGCATTGCTGCGATGCCTTGGTAATCATCGCATTGGCTTTGTGCAGTTCTGCTGCAGCTTCTTCCGGTGTGCTACACGTGTCGCGGAATGGGTCGTTTTGCTTCTGGTGTGAGATAACACCGCCGCCTATTGTGAGAAGAATAGCCACCGTTGCTGCCACGCGATACCACATCTTCGGAGGTGTTTTCAAACGGAAGATCACACCTTTGTGCTGTTTGTCTTCAGGGATAAGTGGTTGTATCTTCGTTTGCCCGAGGTTGTTCTTATCTCGTTCCACTCGAACGATGTTTTCCACAAAAGCGGTGATTTCCTCGGCTATGTCCTGCGGCATCTCCTGTTCGGATGTCTGCGCAAGCAATAGGAAGAGTTGCTTGTCTTGCTGCAAATCTTCCGGCACATCTTCACGACGGAAATACGCAGCCAACAGCCGTTCTTCTTCCGGTGTCGTTTGTCCCTCATAGAAACGAGAAAGAAGCGATTTGATTTGTTCTATGGTCATGTTGTATGTCATAACTTTGCAGTCAGTTCTTTTAATGTTTTTCTTGCTCTCGATAGCAAGGTATAAATGTTTTCGCGACTGAAATGGGTCAGTTCTTGTATCTGTTCGATCTCCAGTCCGTCAATGGTGCGTAACCGTAAAATAATTTGTTGGTCGCTTGGCAGTTTGTCAATCAGTTGTATTACTGCGTTGAGGTCACTTGCCGCTTCAATCTGATTTTCGGTGTTGTGGTCTAAAAGCGTCTCAAGGGTTTCGTCATCTGCTTGTGCACTTCTGGACTTGAGACGGTCGAGGCAGTTGTTCCGCACCATCGTTAACACAAACGGAAGTGGTGGTTTGTCGGGTTCTATCGTGTCCCGTTTGATCCATAACTCGGAGTACACATCTTGCACGCAGTCTCGCGCCTCGTCACGGTTACGGAGCAAGTTGTATGCAAGCGCATACATCTTTCCGCTGAACGGTAAATATATTTGCGTAAACTGCTCGTGCGTCATGGGAATTTAGAACTGCTTTCGTGCGTTTGTACGTTTTTTTATTTTAGTTTTGTTATTGTATTATTTTGCCCTCAAATCATGTGCCATTTGCCACTATTTGTAAAGGCTTTCTATATGTAATACGATTTTCCCGCCCAAATCTTACAACCGCACTTCATTTTTTCCGAAAAACTGCACAAAGGTACAATATTTTTTCGAGATATGCAAATAATTTTGTGATTTATATGCGCGTGCGTGTGTTTGATATATGGTGTGCCTGATATATCATGTGTAGTCTTGTCTTATAAATCGGAATATTTTTGCCTATGTCAAAAAACTATCGTAACTTGGTATCGTTTTTTATTTTCTTTCCCCATAAGGTGTTCTCCGCCGCTACGCTCTGTCGATTATTACGCTCTGCTCGAAGTCTGTCCCTTTCCCATATACCTCTAAGTCGTTTAAATTAAAGCCGCCAAACAAGCGGTTGAGAACGACGTCCATGTCTTGGGTGTCCTCTGCAAAAGTCGTTATGCAACTCTTGATGCAGGAGTAATTCTGATCTAATTTATAGAAAAATGACATGCGTACTTGCGTATGTCATTTTTTTTGTGTAATTTTGCAGGCAAAATCGTGCAAATATGAAAGTTCTATTGATTAATGGTTCGCCGCGGAAGAGCGGGAACACGTATCTGGCGCTGAAGGAAGCGGCGCAGGAGTTGGAGAAAAACGGCATCGAGACCGAGATCGTAGGTGTCGGAACGAAGCCGGTTAGAGGCTGTATTGCTTGCTCGACGTGTAAGACGAAGGGCAACAACCGCTGCGTGTTTGACGACGATATCTGCAATGAGGTAAGCGCTAAGATGGCAGCAAGCGACGGACTTATCGTGGGTTCGCCGGTGTATTACGGGCAACCGAACGGAACGGTGATCGCGTTGGTGCAGCGAATGCTGTATTCGAATGGTGCAGCCTTCAACGGTAAGCCGGCAGCCGGTGTGGCAGTTTGTCGTCGAGGCGGTGCAACAGCAGCGCTGCAGACGCTCAATATGCCGTTTCAGTTGCTCAATATGCCGATTGTGACCTCGCAGTACTGGAATATCGTCTATGGTCGGTTGGAAGGCGAAGCGGCGCTGGATGCCGAAGGCCTGCAGACCATGCGATCGTTAGCGAAAAACATGGCGTATCTGCTCAAAGCCACAGAGGGTAGGGAGAAACCCACCTACGAACCTCGCCAGGCTATGCATTTTATACGATAAATATAACAAAAACAAGCATATGAAAAATGAATTGAATGCCTTGATCATGGAGGCAATGAAAAACCATGACACGGTGCGCACGGAGAGTCTGCGCGCGATTAAGAGTGCGTTTTTGAACTGGTCAACCAGCAAGGAGAACGCCGGTAAAGAACTGACCGAAGCGGACGAGATCCAGATCATCAAGAAGATGGTCAAGCAACGTCAGGAGTCGGTGGAGCAGTATATCGCTGCCGGTCGTCAGGACTTAGTGGATGCGGAGCAGGCACAGATCAACGTGCTGGGGACCTTCTTGCCGCAGGCCGCGAGTGAAGAGGATATCGTACGTGCATTCAATCAGGCCAAAGAGGCCAACGGTTGGACAGCAGAGAAGAAGAGCATGGGTTTGTTCGTCAAAGCCATCAAAGCCGCGCTACCGAATGCCGACGGCAAGATGGTTGCACAAGTTGTGCAGAATCAGTTGGCGTAAAAACATCCAAAAATTTGCATATGTCAGAAAAAAGCAGTACCTTTGCCGCAAATTTCAAATTATTCAGTAAAAATGAACTTGCATAAGCAACTCATCTTGGCCTTGGCGGCAGTAGTAATGCTGTGCGGATGTGGCAAGAAAAGTAAGTACACGCACCTCAAAGACAAACCGATCCCGGTGGAGATAGAGGTAGTAGGGGAGAGTAGTCAGTTAGTGTCGAACACCTATGTGGGTGAGATTCGTCCGCAGGTCGATATCTCGTTGGTCTTTCCGTTAGGCGGTCAGCTCACCGGTGTGTTCGTCAAGAGCGGTGACCGTGTGAAAGCAGGTCAACTCATCGCCACGGTGGACAGCACGCAGGCGAAATCGATGTTAGAGAGTGCGGAGGCGATCTATCGTCAGGCGGATGATGCCTGGCATCGTCTGCAACCGCTGCATAAAGAAGGCGGTATCAGTGACCTCAAATGGGTGGATATGGAGACGAGTCTGGAGAAAGCCCGCTCGATGGCTATCTCGTCGCGTAAGCGCTACGAGGACTGCACGATGCGTGCGCCGCAGAGCGGTATCGTCAATATGTCCAATGTGGATGTAGGACAGTATATCAGTTTCGGTCAACCGATCGGTTCGCTGATGGACCTGAGTGCCTACTGCGTGGAGTTCACGGTGCCGGAGAACGAGGTGGGACAACTGACTATCGGTCAACCGGTGATTGTCAGTATGCCGGCCTTAGGCAAGCAGTACGAAGCCCGTCTAAGTGAGAAATCGATCTCGGCTACGCACTTGGCCCATACGTATCTTGTGAAGGCGAATATCACCTCTCCGGAGGCGATGAAGGACCTGCTGCCTGGTATGGTCTGCCGTGCGTTGATCTCCGACCGGGAACAGAGAGGATTCATCCTCTCCGCCGGTTGTGTCCAGACGCAGCAGAGCGGTCATAGCGTGTGGGTGATTCGCAACGGTCGTGCCGAGCGACGGATGATCACCATCTGTGACTTCGTCGAGAACGGCGTGCTGGTGAGCGAAGGTATCGCACTCGGCGACACGGTTATCAGTAAAGGCTATCAGAAAATGTTCAACGGCGCCATCGTCGAATTTTAACCATGAGTACTCGCAATCATATAGAAGCCGCGATGCGTCATAACCGTATTATCTATGCGATTGTGTTCGTGCTGGTGGCATTTGGTATCTTTGCGCTCGACCGGATGAACAAGGATGAGTTTCCGCAAGTGACTATCCGTCAGGGACTTATCGTGGCTGTCTATCCGGGTGCTACGGCGCAAGAGGTGGAGGAACAGGTGGCCAAACCGATTGAGCAATACCTGTTTACGTTCCAGGAGATCGACAAACGCAAGACCTACAGTCTGAGCAAGGACGGTATGTGTTATGTCTTTGCCGCATTGTCGCAGAAAGTGATGAACAGCAACGAGGCATGGTCGAAGATTCGCGGCGGTATCAGTCTGCTAAGACAGGTGCAACTGCCGTCGGGTCTGCTGGCTGTCGTCGTGATCGATGACTTCGGTAACACGAGCAGTATCCTCCTGGCGCTGGAGAGCAACGAGCGTTCGCCGCGTGAACTGGAGGACTATGCCAATATCACCGCTGACCGTCTGCGTGAGATCAATGAGATGGGGAGTATCAAACTGCTCGGACAGCAACACGAAGAGATAGCCGTGACCTTGGATGTGGAGCGGATCTCCAAATACTCGATTGACCAGAATATCATCCTGGCGCGTCTGGCGGCACAGGGTTTCCGCACGATGACCGGCGAGATAGCCAACGATACGGGGGCGGCCCTGGTGCATGTGGATATGCCGTACCGCACGGAGTATGAGTTGGGTCAGCAGATCATCTTCTCCGATCCGGTCACGATGCAGACGATACGTCTGCGCGACATCGCCCATATCGAACGGCGGTACCAGGAGGTGACCAAATATATCCGGCGGTACGACGAGAAAGGCGACGGCAACTGTCTGCTGCTCAATATCGAGATGCAACCGGGTAATAACATCGTCGCCTTCGGAGAGAAAGTGGATGAGAAACTGGAGCAGGTGCTGGCCGGTCTCCCGCCCGACGTACGCATGCATAAGATCACCGACCAACCGCGCGTCGTGAACGCGAGCGTGCGCTCGTTTCTTAAAGACCTGGTGGTATCCGTGCTGATCGTGATCGCGGTGATGCTGGTGCTTTTCCCGATGCGTACGGCGCTCGTCAGCTCGACCGGTCTGCCGGTTTGTATCGCGATCACCTTGGGTATCATGTACCTGGCAGGCATCGAACTGAATACCGTTACCTTAGCCGCGTTGATTGTGGTGCTGGGTATGGTGGTCGATGACTCGGTGATTGTGATCGACGGGTATAGCGAATTGCTGTCGCAGGGTCACTCGCGGTGGTATTCGGCAGCCGTCTCAACGCGGGATCTGTTTGTGCCGATGGTGCTGGCGACGACCTCTATCTCGGGTATGTTCTTCCCGATGTTAGGCTTGATGACCGGTAGTCTGGCGGACTTTATCAAGCTCTTCCCTTGGGCAATCTTCATTGCCCTAACCTGCTCGATCCTCTATGCCGTTTGGATCATACCGTTCATGGCGAGTCGTTTCATCCGTCGCAAACCGGCGGATGCCCAACCGACCTTCATCGAACGTACGCAGGATAAGTTCTTCGGTGCTTTGCAGGCCGGTTATCAGAAACTGCTCGACCTCTGTTTCCGCCATCCGTGGTGGACGATAGGGCTGAGTCTGGGTTCGGTCGTACTGGGTGCGTATATCTTCACCCTGCTGGATATCCAACTGATGCCGAAAGCCGACCGCGACAGTTTTGCGGTGGAGATCCACTTGACCGAAGGATCGTCTATCGACCAGACACAAGCGATCGTGGACAGTCTGGGTTCGGTGCTTAATGCTGACGAACGGGTAGCGAGTGTGACGGCTTTTGTGGGTATGTCCAGTCCGCGTTTCCATGCTACCTATGCGCCGCAGATACCGGGTGAGAACTACGCGCAGTTCATCGTCAATACCGTCTCGCCGGAAGCGACAGTAGCCCTTATCGCGCAATATCAACCGCAGTACGAGAATGCGTTCCCGAATGCCTACTGCCGATTCAAACAACTGGATTATCAGGCTGTGGCGAACCCCATCGAGATCCATGTGCAGGGCTCGGATATCGGCGAACTGGAGGTGGTGGCAGACACGCTCAAAGCGTTCCTGGCGCAGTTCCCTGCCTTGACCTGGATTCATTCGAACTACGACGAGACCGTGCAGACCATCCGTCTGCGACTCAAGGACGACGAGGCGAGCCGTTTGGGCGTCACGCAGTCCACGCTCTCGATCTACCTCAACGGGGCGTTGCACGGACGAGGGATGACCTCGCTCTGGGAAGACGGATACAAGACGCCGGTCGTGCTCTATACCTCCGGAACGGACTCGCTCTGCTATGAAGATATCGGTAACCTGATGATCCCGACGCTGGTGCCGGGTCTGTGGGTTCCGCTGCGTCAAGTGGCGGATATCGAACCGGACTTCCACCATTCGGAGATCAAGCGCCGCAACAGTATCCGTACGATCACGGTAGCCGCCGACACGCGTGGCAAGACCGCGGCGTTGACCGCTATGCGACCCATCGTCAAGTACGTGCGCAAACTGGAGAAGACCCTGCCGGACGACGTGCAGATCACTTACGGCGGTGCGCTGGAGCAGTCGCTGATGATGCTGCCGGGACTGATAGCGTCCGTAGGAGCGGCCTTACTCGTGCTGCTCGTGCTGCTCGTCTATCACTTCAAGAAACTGAACATCTCCTTCCTCGCGCTCAGCTCCAGTCTGCTGTGCCTCTTCGGTTCGGCCTTCGGTATGTGGATCTTCCATATGGATATATCCGTGACGGCTATCCTGGGTGTGATCTCGCTCATCGGTATCATCGTGCGCAATGCGATTATCATGTATGAGTACTCCGACCATCTGGTAGAGCACGAGCATCTGACCGCCAAAGAGGCGGCGTACCTCGCCGGACAGCGTCGTATGCGACCAATCTTCCTCACGACGGCTACCACAGCGCTGGGTGTTGTACCGATGATCCTTGCTGCTACCGACCTATGGATGCCGATGGGTGTGGTCATCTGCTTCGGTGCGATCCTCACCATGCCGATGGTAGTGACGCTGCTGCCGGTCGCTTATTGGAAACTATTCGAAAAATCTACCCGCCGTTATGAGAAATAAACGATATATAGTCTGTACTCTGTATTCTGTACTCTGTATTCTCTGCGCACAGGCGCAGTTGCAGGTTCTGACGCTGGACTCGTGCCTGAGCAGTGCCAGACAGCATAACTGTACCATCCGTTCGGCCCAACTGGAGGTGGCTATCTCCCGTGAGGTGAAGAAACAGATGCTGTGGAAATACTTCCCGCAAGTCAGTCTTGAAGGTTTTGCTTTCGGTGCTGCCCGTCATCTTGTTGATGCGGATGTGACCGAGGTGGGACTGGGCGGTAACACAAGTGACTTCCTCAAGGGAGCCTTCGAACTGCTTACCGCAATCGGACAGGTCGATGATCCGAATTATCAACTCAGTTCGGAATTGAAACTGCTGCGATGGGGTGCCTCGGCACAAGCGAGAGCCCTGCAGCCTATCTACTGGGGCGGACAGATCGTCAATGCCAACAAACTCGCCAAACTGGGAATCAGCGCTGCGGAACTCAAGCAAGAGGTGTCCGAGCGCGATGTGCTGCAAGAGGTGACGGAGACCTACTGGCTCGTGGCCGGACTGCTGGAGAAACGGGCAACGGTGCGTAAGGCATCCGACCTGCTGGACACGATCGCTCACGTAGCACAGACTGCATATAACCACGGTCTGGTGACGACCAACGACCTGATGCGTGTGCAACTCAAGCAGAACGAGATCAACACCAAAGCACTGCAACTGGAGAACGGAATCCGTATCGCCAGCCGCCTGCTGTGCCAACTGTCCGGACTGCCGTACAGCGACGCGCTGATGCTCGAGACCTTACCCGAAGAAGAGACAATAGACGAACTGCCGCAGACGCCGGAGTCCATCAATATCAGCAGTCGACCCGAGACCAAACTGCTGGACCTCAATATCCGCTATAACCAATTGATGAAAAAAGTGACGATCGGTGAGACCCTGCCGCACCTGGCGATCGGCATCAGCGGAGGATATACCAATTTCTTCGAGAAAAACAAGTTCAACGCGATCGCCTTTGCACACCTGTCTATTCCGCTGACCGGATGGGGCGAGACCGCGCATAAGATCAAGCAGCATAAACTGCAGATCCAACAGGCCGAGATGATGCGGGATGACCTGCGTGCGAAGATGGAGATTCAGAACGCGCATGTTTATGACCAACTGACGGAGGCGATCAAACTGGTAGCGCAACATCGCTCCAGCAGGGATCTGGCTAAGGAGAACTACCGAATCGCTATGATGAACTACGAGGCGGGAATAGGCACCATGACCGAACTCATGGAGTCCGAGGCACTCCTTCTCCAAGCCGAGAATGCCTACACCGACGCCCGTATCGCTTACCGCACTTCCCTCCGTAGGTTTAATGATTTTAATGCGGAGTAAAGTGGAAAAAAACATACCAAAATTGAAAAAAAATATAAAAAATCATTAAAAATGGCATAAACTCTTGTTTATGTCAATTTTTTTTTGTAACTTTGCCGCCGAATTGTGAATCATCAAAATCTATATACTATATGAATCTTTCAGAAATCACTGAGAAAATCTACGCGGAAGGCGTAGAGAAAGGAAATGTGCAGGCGCAGGAGATCGTAGCGCAGGCGAACGAGAAAGCCGCTGCTATCATCGCAGAGGCTGAGAAGAAAGCAGCTGCACTCGTAGCGGAAGCTGAGTCGAAAGCGGCTGACCTGGACAAGAAGACACGTGCGGAACTGAAGTTGTACGCTGAGCAGAGCGTCAATGCGGTGAAGACCGAGATCGTGAACCTGCTCTCCGACAAGATCGCTGCGGACAGCGTGAAGGCTGCTTCGGCTGATGCGAAGTTCATGCAGGGTCTGATCGCGAAGTTGGCAGAGCAGATGGCTAAGAACGGCGAAGTGCTCGTCGAGACCAAGGATGCCGAGGCACTGAAGAAGTACTTTGCGGCTAATGCCAAAGGCTTGCTCGAGAAAGGCGTGAAGATCGCCGAGGTGAAGGGTATCAAGACCGATTTCACCATTCAGCCGGCAAAGGGTGGGTACAAACTTGCCTTCGGTGACGCTGAGTTCATCGCTTATTTCAAGGAAATGCTTCGTCCGCAACTCGTAGAAGAACTCTTCTGATATGACTTACGAATATTTATTGGCGGGATTGCCGGAACTGAAGGCAGGAAGTGACAGTCCGATCTCCATGGAGAAACTGGACGAACTGCTGGATGAACAGCTGTCCGCGTCGGATAAGAAATACCTGGAGCTGCTGCGTGCGCCGATGGACGAGGCGGTTTTGGCCGAAGGGCTGAAAGCGCGGAACTCGTTCGTGCGGGAGTGGTTTGCGTTCAATCAGGATATGAACAATGTCCTGGTAGCGCAGATATGCCGTAAGCACGGGTTCGATGCCAAGACCCAGATCGTCGGAGAAGGGGAAGTGGCTGAGCAGTTACGCAGCCACGTGAACCAGAAAGACTTCGGTCTGAACGAGGTAGCCGGTGACTGGACGGAGATTCTGGCGCTGGCCGGTATCGAGGACCTGATGCAACGCGAGAAAGCGCAGGATGCGATACGGTTCGAGTGGTTGCAAAACCGCACGGAGTTCGATTTCTTCTCGCCGGAGATGGTGTTTGCGTATTACCTCGAGGCAGTGATGCTGCATCGCTGGTCCATCCTCACCATCGAAGAAGGCGAAAAGATCTTCCGCGAGTTAGTCGCAGATATGAAAAAGGGAATTAAATTAGACTAAGATATGACAACAGGAAAAGTAAAAGGTATCATCGCGAACCTCGTGACTGTGGCGGTCGATGGTCCTGTAGCACAAAATGAGATTTGCTACATCTATGTGGGCGAGACCAAGTTGATGGCGGAGGTCATCAAGGTCATCGGCGCAAATGTGTACGCGCAGGTGTTCGAGTCCACCCGTGGCCTGAAAGTGGGCAACAAAGTGGAGTTCACCGGTCACATGCTGGAAGTGACGTTGGGTCCGGGTCTGCTGAGCCGTAACTACGACGGTTTGCAGAACGACCTTGACAAACTGACAGGTGTGTTCCTCAAGCGCGGTGAGTATAACTTCCCGCTGGACGAGCAGAAGAAATGGTCATTTACGCCGATCGCTAAAGTGGGCGATAAGGTTGAGGCTGCTGCTTGGCTCGGTGAAGTGGATGAGAACCATCAGCCGCATAAGATCATGGTGCCGTTCGTGTTCGAAGGCACGTACACCGTGAAGTCGATTGCCAAGGCGGGTGAGTACACCATCAATGAGACGATGGCGGTGCTGACTGACGCGGAGGGTAATGACCACAACGTGACGATGGTGCAGAAATGGCCGGTGAAGAAAGCCATCCTGGCGTACCGCGAGAAACCGCGTCCCTTCAAGTTGCTGGAGACAGGTGTGCGTACGATCGATACCGCTAACCCGCTCTGCGAGGGTGGTACAGGATTTATCCCGGGTCCGTTCGGAACCGGTAAGACCGTGCTCCAGCACGCTATCTCCAAACAAGCCGAAGCAGACATCGTGATCATCGCTGCCTGCGGTGAGCGTGCCAACGAGGTTGTGGAGACCTTTACGGAGTTTCCGGAACTGGATGACCCGCATACCGGCCGTAAGTTGATGGAGCGTACCATCATCATCGCCAACACCTCGAACATGCCTGTCGCATCCCGTGAGGCGTCTGTCTATACGTCCATGACAATCGCCGAGTACTACCGTTCGATGGGTCTGCGTGTCCTCCTTATGGCGGACTCCACTTCCCGTTGGGCACAAGCACTGCGTGAGATGTCTAACCGTCTGGAAGAACTTCCGGGTCAGGACGCCTTCCCGATGGACCTTTCCGCTATCATCGGTGCTTTCTACGCACGTGCAGGATACGTATATTTAAATAACGGTGAGACCGGTTCGGTTACTTTCCTGGGTACCGTATCACCGGCCGGTGGTAACCTCAAGGAACCGGTGACGGAAGGAACGAAGAAAGTGGCACGTTGTTTCTATGCACTCGAGCAGGCACGTGCGGACCGTAAGCGTTATCCGGCTGTAAACCCGATTGATTCGTACTCCAAATATGTGGAATATCCTGAGTTCGCGGACTATATCAGCCAACTGATCGACAAAGACTGGCTGCCGATGGTCAACGACATGAAGACCTATCTGCAACGCGGTAAGGAGATTCAGGAGCAGATCAACATCCTCGGTGACGACGGTGTGCCTGTGGACTACCACGAGGCGTTCTGGAAAGCCGAAGTGATTGACTTCGTGATCCTGCAGCAAGACGCGTTCGATAAGATCGATGCCGTGTGTCCGCTGGAGCGTCAGCAATACATGCTGCGTCTGGTGATGGACATCTGCAACCATGACTACGACTTCGATAACTTCCTCGACGTTACCGATTACTTCAAGCGCGTGATCAATTACTGCAAGCAGATGAACTACTGCGAGTTCCACAGCAAGGAGTTCGAGGATTACAAGAAGAAACTCGATGAACTGTTGGCAGAAAAACAAATTAAAAAGTAAGTACTATGGCTAAAGCATTTCAAAAGATATATACACAGATCACGGCCATTACCAAGGCTACGTGTTCTTTGAAGGCCGAAGGAGTAGGTAACGACGAGTTGGCTACCGTGAACGGTAAGTTGGCGCAGGTGGTGAAGATCATCGGTGACGAGGTGACGCTGCAGGTGTTCCAGGGAACCGAAGGTATCCCGACCAATGCCGAAGTGGTGTTCCTCGGTAAAGCTCCGAGTTTGAAGGTTTCGGACCAACTGGCCGGTCGTTTCTTCAACGCTTACGGTGACCCGATCGATGGCGGACCTGCTATCGAAGGTAAAGAGATCGAGATCGGCGGTCCTTCCGTGAACCCCGTTCGTCGTAAACAACCGTCGGAACTGATTGCTACCGGTATCGCCGGTATTGACTTGAACAACACGCTGGTGTCCGGTCAGAAGATCCCGTTCTTTGCGGATCCGGACCAACCGTACAACCAGGTGATGGCCAACGTAGCGCTGCGTGCGCAGGCCGATAAGATCATCCTCGGAGGTATGGGTCTGACTAACGATGACTACCTCTATTTTAAGAACGTCTTCACCAACGCGGGTGTGCTGGATCACATCATCTCGTTCGTCAACACCACCGAGAACCCGCCGGTTGAGCGTCTGCTTATTCCGGATATGGCGCTGACTGCAGCTGAGTATTTCGCAGTAGAGAAACACGAGAAAGTGCTCGTCCTCCTCACCGATATGACACTATACGCCGATGCGTTGGCTATCGTCAGCAACCGTATGGACCAGATTCCGTCGAAAGACTCTATGCCGGGTTCGCTCTATTCGGACCTCGCTAAGATATACGAGAAGGCCGTTCAGTTCCCGGAGCAGGCTGGTGGCGGTTCGATCACCATCATCGCTGTGACGACGCTTTCCGGTGGTGACATCACACACGCAATTCCGGATAATACCGGTTATATCACGGAGGGTCAGTTGTACCTGCGTCGTGACTCCGAGATCGGTAAGGTCATCGTCGATCCGTTCCGTTCGTTGTCTCGTCTGAAACAGTTGGTTGCCGGCAAGAAGACGCGCGAAGATCACCCGCAAGTGATGAACGCTGCTGTTCGTCTGTACGCCGATGCCGCCAACGCCAAGACCAAGAAAGAGAACGGTTTCGACTTGACGGACTACGATTTGCGCTGCCTCGATTTCGCACGCGACTACAGCCGCGAGATCCTGGCGATCGACGTGAACATCAACACCGTTCAAATGCTCGATATAGCATGGACGCTGTTTGGCAAATATTTCAA
Organism: Paludibacteraceae bacterium; assembly: GCA_017447875.1. Taxonomy (GTDB): domain Bacteria; phylum Bacteroidota; class Bacteroidia; order Bacteroidales; family Paludibacteraceae; genus Colicola. The sequence continues at coordinate 30,353 of JAFSMP010000030.1, forward strand.
GCCCGAAGAAGTAAATATCAAGGCTGCACTTGTTGACAAGTATTGGCCGAAAGCATAATAGGTTATGGCAATAACTTATCAATTTAATAAAACATCGTTGCAGAGTCTGGAGAAGGACCTGAAAATGCGTCAACGAACGCTTCCTACGCTGCAGAGCAAGGAAACGGCACTTCGTCTGGAGGTGAAGAAAGCCAAGAAAGAGTTGGCTGACCTCGACGAGGAAGTGAACCGCCGCATCAAGGACTACGATCAGATGATAGCACTTTGGGGAGAGTTTGACACCTCGCTCATTCACGTGGACGACGTACGCATGTCTATTAAAAAGATCGCGGGCGTGCGCGTGCCTGTGCTGGATGAGGTGGTGTACTCGACCAAAGAGTTCTCGCTGTTCTCCAGCCCGAAATGGTTTGCAGATGGTTTTGAGCAACTCAAAGCTATCGCCGATGTAGGTATCCGCCAGGAGTTTGTGCGTCGCAAAGTGGATCTGCTCGAGTACGCGCGTAAGAAAACAACGCAGAAAGTGAACCTCTTTGAGAAAGTACAAATACCTGGTTATCAAGACGCTATCCGTAAGATTAAACGCTTTATGGAAGACGAGGAGAACCTGAATAAATCGAGTCAGAAGATCGTGAAATCCAAAAAGGAAAGGGAGGCTGCCGCATGATTACACAAATGAAAAAATATACCTTCCTGGTATTCCATCGTGACTACGAGCCTTCCTTGGAGCAACTTCGTGAACTCGGAGTAGTACATATCACGCAGAAAGCAGCCGGTCTCATCGAAGATGATGCGGATCTCCAAGCCGCTCTGCGGCACGAAGATGAACTGCGTCGTCTGTTCAAGCAAGGTGCGCCCGATCAACTGATTGCCGAGCGCAATGAGGTGAACGAGCGTATCGTTGCCGCCCAGGAAGCCGCTAAACAAGCTGCCGTATGGGGAGATTTTGATGCCAAACGTATTGCCGAACTCAAGGAAGCCGGTTATACCCTGCATTTCTATGAGTGCGCAAGCAAAGCTTTCCGGGAAGAGTGGGGTATAAAAGTGAACGAAGCCAACGGCAAGACCTATTTTGTCGTTATCTCGACATCTCGAGATCTCGAGACCTCGAATATCGAAGATCACGCAACTCTGTTACCCGTTCCTGAAAAATCCGCAGCTGCATGGAACCAAGAAGTAGAGCACCTCAAAGGTCTGCTCGCAGCCGCTAATGCGCGTATCGAGGCTTGGCAACTGGCGAATATCGAAGATATCAAGGCGCAGCTTGTAGAGGCGCGTCAACAGATTGATTGGAAGCGTGTTACACTCTCTACCGATAAACTGGTAGAAGGTGCTTTGTGCTTGTTCGAGGGTTTCTGCCCGATAGACAAGGAAGCAGAACTGAACGCTATGTTGGCTGAGTCTCAAGTCTATTACGAGGAGACAACGCCGACCAAAGAAGACAATACGCCGATAGAACTGAAGAATAACTTCTATACGCGGCTCTTTGAACCGATCACGCGTCTCTATTCGCTGCCCAACTATGCAGAATTGGACCCGACGCCGTTCTTTGCGCCGTTCTTCATGCTCTTCTTCGGTCTTTGTTTGGGCGATGGAGGCTATGGCCTCGTCATCCTTTTGGCAGGTCTTGCAGTCATCTTCAAGGCTCCGAAACTCAAAGAGTGGGGTTGGCTTGGCGTGTTCATGGGCTTTACGACCATGGTCGTTGGTATTCTGACCGGCATGTTCTTCGGTATCAACTTGGAAGAGGTGGCCGTATTGGCGCCTATCAAACAGTATTTCATTACCGAGACGAATGCCACCGTGCATGTCATGGGCGGTTCGTACCACCCGATGATGGTATTTGCTATCATGATAGGTGTCTTCCAGATCCTGTTTGCGATGGGCTTCAAGGTAGTGAAAATTACGCTCCGCGATGGTTTCAAGTATGCAGCATATGACTGCGCTTGGCTCGTTGCTTTAGTGACGCTCATCGTATGGGCTATCTTTGCCGGTTCGCTCTCGACCATCGGATTATATAGCATTTATGCTATATTGGGTCTCTGTGCTTTGTTCATCATGTTCTACAGCAACCCCGACCGCAAAGTGCTGTTACTCAATATCGGCGGTGGCCTGTGGGGTACGTATAACATGGTCAGCGGACTCTTGGGTGACATCCTCAGCTATATTCGTTTGTTTGCCCTCGGTTTGGCCGGCGGTATCCTCGGAAACGTGTTCAACGCCTTGGCTTTGCAGGCCGGTGGAGCGTGTCCTTCATGGATTGGATGGCTACCGACCTTGCTGATCTTGGTATTCGGCCACTCGCTGAACTTCGCCCTCTGTTTGATCTCCTCGGTTGTTCACCCGATGCGTTTGACCTTCGTGGAGTTCTACAAAAATGCCGGTTTCGAAGGTGGCGGGAAAGAGTACAAACCTTTCAAGAAATAAAAGTATAATCTAATAAATTAAAATAAAAAAATTACTATTATGACATTAAATTTGATTATTGCCTTCATTGGCATCGCATTCATGGTCGGTCTGTCCGGCGTAGGTAGTGTGTATGGTCTGACTATGTGCGGTAACGCCGTAGTAGGTGCGTTGAAAAAACGCCCGGACGCTATGGGTATCTACATCCTCTTGTCCGCGCTGCCTTCTACGCAGGGTATCTACGGCTTCGTAGGTTACTTCATGGTTCAAAAGTACCTTACTGCAGGTATCAATACGCTGCAAGCAGCTGCTATCCTTGGTGGTGGTATCGCGCTGGGTCTCGTTGCCCTGTTGTCTGCTATCCGTCAAGGCCAGGTTTGTGCTAACGGTGTTGCTGCTACCGGTAGTGGTCACAACGTAACCGCAGGTACCATGATTATGGCTGCTTTCCCTGAGTTCTACGCTATCTTGGCGCTGCTCGTTGTCATTCTGATGGGTGGTTTGATGGGTGAGCCGGTTGTTCTCTAATCATGGCAAAAGCATTCGTATTCCCGGGGCAGGGAAGCCAGTTCCCGGGTATGTGCAAAGATCTGTATGATGTCCACGTTGAAGCACGCGAGATGTGTCAGGCAGCCGACAGGCTGCTTGGCTTCTCGCTGACCGATGTGATGTTCAACGGCACGGCAGAGGATCTGAAGCAGACCAAAGTGACGCAACCGGCTGTGTTCCTGCACTCCGTGGTAGCGCAACGTCTAATGACGATTGAGAAACCGGATATGGTTGCCGGTCACAGTCTCGGTGAGTTTTCGGCTTTGGTAGCATGTGGCGCTTTGCGCTTCGAGGACGCCTTATTATTAGTGAGCGCGCGTGCGCAAGCGATGCAGGCTGCCTGTGAAGCCAATCCCGGCACGATGGCAGCAGTCCTCGGTTTGCCAGATGAACAAGTGGATGAGATCTGCAAAGCCCACAAGGATGGGGTAGTGGTAGCCGCTAACTTCAACTGCCCGGGTCAGATTGTGATCTCCGGAGAAGAAGAGGCGATCGATGCCATCTGTCCGGTATTCAAAGAAGCAGGTGCACGTCGTGCTTTACGTCTGCCGGTAGGTGGTGCTTTCCACTCGCCGCTCATGGCTCCTGCAGCCGAAGATCTGGCCAAAGCGATCAACAAGACAGAGTTCCACAAACCTTTCTGTCCGATTTATCAAAACGTGACTGCACAGGCTTCTGTAGAACCCGAAATCATTCGCGAAAACCTACTCAAACAACTCACAGCCCCCGTTCGCTGGACGCAGAGTGTACAGCATATGATAGCAGATGGGGCCACGGAGTTCTATGAGTTCGGTCCCGGAGATGTGTTAAAGGGTCTGATTCGTAAAATTAATTCTGACGTGCAGGTGGGTTAAACTGTTAAATCGTTAAACTGTTAAACTGTTAGACAGTTATGTTAAAAACAATAGGTGTACTTACTTCCGGAGGAGATGCTCCGGGCATGAACGCTGCCGTACGTGCCGTTGTGCGTGCAGGTATTGCGCAAGGATTAGAAGTGAAAGCGATCTATCGCGGTTATAAAGGTCTGATAGACGGCGAAGTGAAGACCTTTACTTCACAAGACGTGTCGGGTATCATCCCGCGTGGCGGAACGATCATCAAGTCCGCTCGTTGTATGGAGTTTAAGACTCCGGAAGGACGTAAGCAGGCATATGAGACTTTACAAAAGGAGCATATCGACGCACTGATCGTGATCGGTGGTGATGGTACATTCACTGGTGGACGTATGTTTGCACAGGAGTTTGATGTGCCGGTGATCGGTATTCCCGGAACGATCGACAATGACCTGTGGGGCACAGACGCCACGATAGGTTATGACACCGCGCTGAATACCATCATGGAGTGTATCGATAAACTGCGTGACACCGCTACTTCGCATGAACGCGTGTTCCTGGTTGAAGTCATGGGTCGTGATGCAGGATTCCTGACGCTCAATGCTGCTATTGCCGGTGGCTGTGAAGCCGCTATCATCCCGGAGCGTAAGCCTATCGTTGAGCAGATTGAAGAAGCGATTGGTAGCGGCAGACGTAAGTCGAAGAACTCGTCTATCGTGCTCGTTCAGGAGCATGCAATCGAAGGAGGAGCTGCGACAGTAGCGCAGATGATTGAGAAAGTACACCCCGAGTACTCCACGCGTGTTACTGTGCTCGGTCACTTGCAACGCGGTGGTAGTCCTACCGCCAACGACCGTATCTTGGCTTCTCGAATGGGTGTTGCTGCCGTACAGGCACTCATCGATGGCCAGCGGAACGTTATGGTGGGTATTCAGAACGATGATATCGTCCTCGTGCCGCTCAGCAAAGCCATCCACCAGAAGAAAGATATCAAGGAAGACTCCTGGCAGGCTATGATGGTACTGAGTATCTAAAAATTCAATGGATATGAAGAAGATTCTTGTGATTATTCCCGCTTTGTTGCTGTCGTTAAGTATGACAGCCGGTAAGCCGCATCCTTATTTCAAATCTCCGGAGATGCCCAATGCCCTGCATTACATGCCGGGTCCGCCTCAAGCGGGTGAGATGCGTTATGCGTATGACACAGCGCAGTACGAGTGGGGTAAGCGTATGCGTCCCACGGAGCGTGGAGCGAAGGCGAAGGCAGATGCGGAGTACAGCATCGAACGCATGGCGGTTATTTTCTCTCCGGTAATGGGAGTAGAGATATCCAAAAAGAACACGCCGGAGTTATGGAAATTGCTGACGGATGCCAATTATACGACGCATTTTGCTTGCGACAGTGCGAAGATTACGTATATGCGCCCTCGGCCGTATATGGTTTTTAATGAGCCGACTTTAGTGCCGGAGGATGAAGAGGCGTTACGTCATAATGGTTCGTACCCCTCTGGGCATACGACTTTGGGATGGACCACCGCCCTGATCTTATGCGAGATCTATCCGGAGAACCAGGATGCGATTCTTAAGGAAGGTTTTGAGTACGGTCAGAGTCGTGTTATTGCCGGTTTTCACTGGCAGAGCGACGTGGATGCAGCCCGTGTGATCACCGGTGCCGCTTTTGCCCGTCTGCATACCAGTGATGCGTACCTGAAGCAGTTACGCAAGGCACAGGAGGAGTTTCGCGCTAAGAAGAAATAAGGCTTAGAACCACCCGAGTCTTCTGATCTGACGTAAGAGACAGGTAGGAATCAGAAGGATGATGAAACACAGTATCCGCCAGAAAACGGTGGGTACTGTTGTTTTTGCCCGACCCCAAAACAGGGCACGTAAGGCGCGACGCACGAGCGTCTGCGGACTGACGATGATACCAAGACACTTACCGATTTTGGTCATGAACGGAGGGATGGAGTAGAGTCCGGTGTCCACCGCTCCGGGGCTGACATCCGTCACATGTACACCGTACTTGCGTAACTCGATATGCAGGGCGCGGGTGAAATGGGACAGGAAAGCCTTGGTACCACCGTACGTACCTAAGCGCTGCGCTGCCATCTTCGAGGTCACGGAGCATACGTTCAGGATATAACCTTTGCGACGCTCCCGCATGTCTTGTCCGAAGAGGTAACAGAGCATGGCAGGCGTGTACATATGCAGATTCATAATGAGCCCGGTGAAGGCTTCGCTGTCATCAAGGATATCCTTATCGTGATACACACCGGCATTGTTCACCAGCACCTCCACCTCCATATCGTGCGTATGCGTGTATTCGTATAACTCACGCGCCGAGCTTTGTAGGCTGAGGTCCATCACCAGCCCTGTGGCGGACAGTTCTTTGGCGCGGTCCAGCACCGCTTCTTCGTTGCTGACCATGAGCAGGTTATAGCCGCGTTGGGCTAACTGGCGGGCAAACTCCAAGCCCATACCGGAGGAGGCACCTGTGACTAATGCGTATGGCATAATGGTTATAGGTTATTGGTTATTGTTGTCTCGAACCATTGCAGTAAAGCCGCCATGTCCGGGAAGATCTTATCTGCATGTTCGGCTGCCAAGTCAGAGTCGGGTAATATGCCGGTGTTTACGGCGCAGGTGAACAGGTCCGCTGCTTTCGCCGCCCGTACACCCAGCGGTGCGTTTTCTACCACGACACACTCTTCTTTCTTGAATCCGCACCGTTCCCATGCTTTGAGATAGGGTTCCGGATCGGGCTTGCCTTTTTGTACGTCAAAAGAAGAGATAATGCCGGAGAAGACATTGTTAAAGGTGCCATTGAGCGCATTGATGAGGTTCTTCTGTCCGGAACCCGTCACTACCCAGCAGGCGATACCGTGCTCGTGCAGGAAGTTCAGCACGCGATCCACGTCAGGAATGATACCGGGAAAACCACCGGTCATCTCGGTGAAATGCGCTGTCTTATCCTTGTATATCGCTTCCACCAACTCCGGTGAAGCAGGCGTGCCGTACATCCGTTGATGTAACTCCTGAATCACACCGACACTGGTGCGTCCTTCATTGCGATAGGTCTCCATCGCCGTATAGGGCAGACCATGCTTGGTCATCGCCCACGCCCACGACTCTGCGTGATACGGCATGGAGTTGTATAGCACACCGTCTTGGTCAAAAAAAACTGCTTTAATAGTCATTTTATTTGTCATTGTTGTATGTTCGTTCACCGAAAATGGAACTGCCGATGCGAACCATCGTGGATCCACACTCGATAGCTGTCTTATAGTCGTCTGACATGCCCATAGATAAGACCGCTTCGCTGTTAGATGTGAGACCGCTTCGCTGTTGGACCGCTTGCGCTGTTAGAAAACACCGTCTTATCTCCTGCTCATCCTCTGTATTCGTCGCCATCGTCATCAATCCCCGTACGCGGACATGGTTAAAATCTGCAATCTTCAATCTTACATCTTCCATCTCCGAAGGGCTAAAACCAGTCTTGGTTTCTTCTTGGGCTACATGTACTTCGAGCAGCACATCCTGGATGATGCCTTGTCTGGCCGCTTCGTCGTTGATGGCTTGCAGCAGATGTTCGGAGTCCACGGACTGGATGAGGTAGGGACGTAATTTCAGCAGATCCCGCACCTTATTCGTTTGCAGATGTCCGATAAAATGCCAGTGGATATCAGCCGGCAGTTGGCTCGTTTTAGCTTTCAGTTCCTGAACCCGGCTCTCTCCGAAATGGCGTTCTCCGGCCTCATACGCTTCGCGTATCGCCTCCACGGGTTGGAACTTGCTCACGCATACGAGTGTGACGGATGCCGGAATAGATGCCCGAATCTCTCTTATTGCCTCTGCGATGCCAGCCATTCGATATAAGGATTGATATAACGGTCTTTCTTCTCCTGATAGACGGTAGCGATCTCCACGGCGATTCCGCTCTCGAACACGTTCGACAGTTCGTCATTGATGGCATTGCCGAAGAACAGCAGGTCATTGGTCAGGTTGAGGTACGCGGAGAACATCGGAGGTAAAACCGCTCCTTGTTCGCGCACGATGCGTTGTAAGATATGGTAGTTCTCCTGTTTGTCTTCTCCGTCAAAGGGCGAAGGTATCACGGGATCAATCGGAAGTGGTTGGTAGGGTGTCATCAGTCCTTCGGGTCCGTGATGGTACTGATCGAGGTACGCATAGATGAGTTCGCGTGCTGTCTTGTTGTAGTCCGGATAGATAGTCACCTTACCGAACATATATTTCAGTTGCGGGTTATTATACACCAGTGCCCCGATGCCGTCCCATATGTTATCCAGCGCAAAGAGTGCCTTTACTCCCATCTCCCGTGTCTGGTAAGCAGGTTGCACGAAGGCGCGTCCGAACTCGATGGTGTAGGGCAGGTACTGCTGAATGAACCTGTCGGAATAATGGAAGAGGTGGGCGGAAGTGATATATGGTTGTCCGTTCCGTATCTCAGCGTCACTACCGAAGAGGTAGCGGTATCCACCGATGATCTGCTTATGCTCCGGGTCCCAAACGATGAGTTGATGGTAAGGTTTCTCCATCGTGTCCATGTCGTCCATGTCCATCTCCTTACCGGTCGCACCGCCTCCGTCCCGATAACTGATCTCACGCAGACGTGCTATCTCCCGCATCACGTTCGGACACTCGTGTGCCGTGATGTCATAGATGAGATTATCTGCCTTATTCGACGGACGTAACAAATGACCCTCTAACTCATCAAGCAGTAATTCCGTATCAACAGGGTTAATGACAGGTTCCATATACAATTGATTTTACGTGTTGTGCCCACTCTTTGGGCGTTTTGGTATTATCGAAGGTGGTGTACGGGATGGGAGGCAACACATGCACCTTAAAATGTTTGCCGTGTGCACCGTACATCTCATCCACCAGGTAAAGCATCTCTATATTGATTTTGATGTGCAGCAGTTTGCGAAGGCAGGCTAAAAAGTAGAAGAACTTGCTATTCTTGCCTTCAAAGTAGATAGGCACGATATCCCGTTGGTACTCACGGGCACGTTGGATAAAGTTCTTCTGCCATTCCAGATCGCGTATCTGCCAGTGACCGTCGAGATGCTGTAGTCGGCTGCAGGCACCTGCCGGAAAGGTCAGTACATCGGTCTCGGATTCCCACATCCGTTGTTGTTCCGCGGCTTGCTCTTTGCTGATGAGCGAGGTCTTGCTCACCGGTGCCCATAGGTTATTAATCGGCTCCATGTACATCAGCAGTTCATTGACGATCACCTTCAAAGGCCTCGGTCGTGTCTCATGGATCATCTGCGCGATGATCATCCCGTCGAGACCACCGAGGGGGTGGTTACTCACGAAGATGACGGGTTTGCCGTCGGCAGGGATGTTTTCCGTGCCCTCGATCGAGGCGGAGCATCCGAGTTCTTCATGGATCACCCGATCGATGAACTCGTATCCTTTGAGGTCCGGGTACTTACGCAAGAACGCGTTCATCTGCTTGACATGCACGATACGCTCCAGATACCGGATGACCAAATTCGGAATCTTGGCTTTCGGAGCTTTGCTCTTGATGATCGCACGTATGTCAAATTGCAGCGGCATTATTGTACAGCGTGCAGGATATCCATGATCGGTGTTTTGGCTACGGAGATGATCTCGCAGTCGTAGGATTTCAGGGCTTGCTTAAGGGCAAAGACCGCATCATCCAGCATGTTCGCTTGCACCAGCACCGGTACGGTCTTACGGGTCTCTTTCTCGCCGTCAATGGTGATCATCTCCACGCGGGCTTTGTACCAATACGCACCGCCTTCGTTGGGGAAGACCTCAAAGAACTGGCTGCGTTTGCAACTCTGCACCTCGCAGTCTCCGAAGATGAAGGGTTTGATCTCATCCATCAGGCAGTTCTCCGCATCGGCAAAACTGACTGCACCATCTACCAGGTAGATCTCTTTGACCTTACCCGGGTTATCTTCGCCGGTCTGGCGTTCATAACTAACTTTAATCTCGTGAAATATCATAATTCTAAAATCTTAAATCTCAAATCTAAAATATCAACTCTGCCACTTTAGTAGCGTCCAGTTGCTCCTGCGGCATGGGTCGTATCGTTCCGCTCCATAGCAGAACGGGGGAGGTGGGGTTGTCATCGACGACGCGGTCGATAGCATGTTTCTCATTTTGCATCAACTGCCATCCGGGTTGCAGCATAAAGACCACATCGCCTGTATGGCGTTTGCAGAGGGTGGAGTTGAGCGTCGGATACCGCATAGCTTCGTAACCCGGCATCGCTATCTGTACGCCTTCGAAATCCATGAGGAAATTGGCCACTTGTCGTTGGATGGTCTCCAGGCTCAACCGTTTCTGCTCGATCAGGTTCCGATTGAGGTATATCGACTGTCCGTACCCGCCGTCCACCCATCGCTCGTGACCGTAGAGCGCCATGAGATAGGTGCCGGTGAGTGCCGCTGCATGGTCGACGTTGAACGGCTGCACCGGCATATGGAGGTCACTGAGGGTTTGCGGATCGGTGCCTAAGACCGGTCGGCCTACCACCAGTATCTGGTAGTTCGCCCGTCCGATACGACGGTCGAGTTGTTCCATGAGGTAACCCAGGTCCTGGTTCAACCAAAGGTACATATCTTCCTGTTCGGCACTGCTGATCCGGTCGGACTGCGCCTGCGGACTCAGGGTGTTGAGTTGCAGCATAACGAGGTCGGGCTGGGCATCCATACCGAGTTGCTCGGATTGTTGGATAGCGAGTGCCAGTTCGATAACCAGCGTGTTGGCTTGCGGAGAACGCATCAGCACCTCTGCCGCTTCATAGGCAAAGCCTTTCTTCTTCTCCTGTTCGGTAGGGCAGGTATAGGTAGGTATATCCATGCGCGGGATCCAACGCCGTGCAGCGAGGGTAGCTATCCGTCCGCTGGTGTTCTGTTCATACGCTGCCGAAGGCAGGCCGTCGCTGTAGGCCGTAGTGGTTACCCACTGTTTGCTGTCCGCATCGAGCCAACAGCAGGCGTTGGCGGTATGTCCGGCGAGTAGCACGGTGGTCTGAGCTTGAAGACCGATAGCGTAAATCTTCGCCTGAGGACATAAGAGTCTCATACGGTCGGTCATCGTCTGGGAGAGCAGGGCGGCCGGAGAGAGATGCATCTCGGTTCCGATACCCTGCGCCTGTTTGTCTTCGAGCATCGTATGGATATTCCGGTCACGCCGCGCGAAATATGCGTCCATCGTGTATCCGTGCCGATCGGGTGTCGCTCCGGTGACGAGTGTCGCAGTAGTCTCATTACCGCCGTACACCAGATGGGGATAACGGACGGTGGTCTGATAAGCCTCTTCAGTGAGCGTCCGCATACCGCCTTGCGACCAGAAAGGACGCAGGCTGTTGAGGTTCTCGGTGGTCAGACCGTCCACTACAGCCACTACCGTCAGACGCGGAGCGGCTATCATACCAACGGTCATCAGACCGGCTATTAACGTACTATATAAACGATTCGTGCGCATAGATGTGTCAAAGGAATAATGAGTAAACGCCATCCGAAGCCAACGAGCGGATGGCAGGAAAAGAAAGTAAGAAACGTCACGATGACGAGCAGCAGACCGTACGGTACGGCAGCAACCAGTTCCACCCACCACGACCAGCGTTGGCGCTTGCGGTCATAGAGGCTCATCGTGAGCACTAACAGGAAATAAAGCACCAGTCCCAAGGGCCAGGAGGCGTACCAAGGGGTAGGACTGACCGCAAACGGTGCTATATGACTGCGGTTCACCAGCGGAGTACCGTCCGGTGTATGAGCTTGCTGCAGGTAGTACATCAGTTCTTCGGGTAAGAAGAGCCGCTGTTCGTTGCTCATCACACGATCCGCTTTGGGACCGAAGAGCAGGTTGATGCCGGCGTTCTCCCAGGACAGGGCACCGGTATAATGACGGATAAAACGACGGTAGGTCTGTCCTTTATAACCGATATAATCCGATACGATCGAGTCTCCGATAGCGCTCTTGATCAGTTCATACGGCCGTGTGGCGCAGTTATCGAAGACGAAGTTATACAGGTACTCGCGGTTCTCCGGCTTGTCATTCTCGCAAAGCGCCTGCCATACGTTCTCGCGCTGGGCGGGCGTGAGGTTCAGCATCTGTTCGTACACCGGGCGCTGCTCTTCCTCATAGTCTTCGAAGAACCACTTGGCGGACGAGGTGCCTAAGCTGTACCAGGTCTCGCCCTTCACGAATTTCCAGTAGAAATGGTCGGTGTTAAAACTGAAGATACCGTAGTTAAACAGGATGTCGAACGGATACTCGGGATCGCATACGCGGATGGCGGTGTGGCCGTACCGTGCGTACAGTTCCTGACCGGGAGCACAGGTGACGAGTGAGATAAAAGCTCGGTCACTCAGGGTATACGCCTGCATGCCGGTGCTCAGCGCCAGCAGGATCCATAAACCATATGTGCGTAACTTATGCCCCATAGAGATAGAAAGGTAAGAAAGTACACGCTATTCCCAGCAGCCATCCCGCACACACCTGCGCGGGCGTATGTGCGTTCAGGTACACGCGCGCGTACATTAACACTAACGACAGGCCGAGCCATAAAGCCAAGGTACCGTAAGAAGGAACGGCACCGATACCCATATAATAACTCATCATACCGCCCACGAGTCCGCCAATGCCGGTGAGGTGCGCACTGATCTTCCATCGTCGGTTGATGAGCGCCACAAGGATGATCGCTACCGTGGCACCGATACTGACCAGACCGATGAACCGCGGGGCATGTAAGACCGCCAGCATCAGGTAACACCAGAAACCGAAGCCCATGATCGTATAGACGAACGGCATGGTGCGTTGTCCGGCATCGGCTATCTGCAAATCCGTCACCCGTCCTTGCCGAATGAGGATCCAGATGGCGGTGACCGGTAACACGCAGGTGAGCACGAACGTACCGATGATCGCTACAGCGAACCAAACCGCCGGTAGCACATGCATCTGCCGGGCAAAAGCCAGGCAGAAAAGCACCATGCCGTAGGTGGGAACGAATAGCGGGTAGAGTACCACACTCAACGCTTTCGCTGCTATGTCGGTCCATCGGTTCATATGCTCTTGCGTAAACGGGCTACGGGGATGCCTAACAGGTCCCGGTATTTGGCTACGGTACGGCGGGCGATGGGGTAACCGTGTTCACGGAGCACCTCCACCATCTGCTCGTCCGTGCAGGGGTTGGTCTTATCTTCGGCATCAACCAGTTCTTGCAGTATCTTCTTGATCTCCCGTGTCGATACCTCATCTCCTTCACTGTTGGTCATCGCCTCCGAGAAGAAATATTTCAAGGCATAGACGCCGAACCGCGTAGCGACGTACTTGCTGTTGCTCACACGCGAGATGGTCGATACGTCATATCCGGTCTTGTCTGCGATGTCTTGCAGCACCATAGGTTTGAGACTGGTCTCTTCGCCGTCCAGGAAGAACTCATACTGGTATTTGAGGATGGCGGTCATGGTGCGCATAAGGGTCTCGTTGCGTTGCTTGATGGCGTCGATGAAATAGCGGGCGCTGTCCAGTTTCTGCTTGATGAACTGCGTCGCCTGCCTGTTCTCTGCGGTCTTGGGCATGCGGCTGTAGTCTTCGAGCATCGCGCTGTATTCACGACTCACATGTAACTCCGGTATATCGCCTGTGTTCAGTACTACGTACAACTCCTCATCCCGCTCTTCGATCGTGAAATCCGGGATGATGGTCTCGCGTTGGGTCTCATAGACCGAACCGGTGAAGGCGTTGGCGGGTTTCTGATTGAGATGGACGATCTCCTGCACAGCCGCTTGGAACTGCTCGTCCGTGCAACCGATACGTTGTTTGATCTTATCGTAATGATGCTTGGAGAACATCTCAAAGTACTGCTCTAAGATCGTGTAGGCCAAACGGGTAGCGTCGGTCTGCTGTTCCTTGCGGTTCAATTGCGTCAGCAGGCATTCCTGCAGGTTAGCACTGGCGATACCGGGCGGGTCGAACTGCTTGATCTGCGCTACGATGGATGCCATCTGTTCGTCGGTCACATCTATCTGCTCCTGGAACAGCAGGTCATCCACCAGTTGTTCGGTCGTGCGACGCAGGTAACCGTCATCGTCGATATTACCCAATACCCACTTGGCGATATGCCGTTCGGCTTTGGTCATGTTCGTCAGGTACACCTGCGCCTTCAGTTCTTCTATCAGACTGCTGCCTCCGATGATCGGCACTTCGCGCCGGTCTTCATCCACGGGGTTATTGGGCTGATGCAGCATGTAACCCGGTGTCTCATCGTCCGACACGTACTGCTCGTAGTTGAAATCCTCGTTCTGCAGCGGGTCGCGGTCACGACCGTCACTGTAGCCGTCATCCGGCATGTAGTTATCATCGAACTCGTCCTCTAATCCGTTCATCCCTTCCGCCGTCAAACTCTCGTCCTTCCCCTCTTCCAGGGCAGGATTCTCCTGTAACTCCTCGTTGATCCGTTGTCCCAACTCGATAGAAGGCACTTCGAGCAAACGAATGACCTGTATCTGCGCCGGAGACAACTTCGTCGTCTGGGTGAGCGATTGTTGAAGACTGACCTTTTGCATAACGATTTAACAATTTATCGATTTAACGTTTTAACGAATCAGATCGAGTACATTGGTAACAATGTAGTCGAGTTGCTCCTGATCAAGTTCCGTATGCATCGGCAGGGACAGCACGCAGGCTGCCAGTTTCTCGGCTACAGGGAAGTCTCCGTCTTGGTAACGGGGATCGAGGTACGCTTTCTGCTGATGCAGCGGAACGGGGTAGTAGATCATAGCAGGAATACCGCGTTCAGCCAGTCCTTCACGCAGCTTGTCGCGATCGGCTCCTACTACACGTAGTGTGTACTGATGGAACACATGCGTCGAGTGCGCCTGACGACCCGGGATCAGCAGTTTGTCATTACCGCTGAAGGCCTTATCGTAGTACGCTGCAGCTTGTTGACGCGCTGCGATATACGCATTCAGGTGCGGAAGCTTGGCATCCAGCACAGCGGCCTGGATACTGTCCAGACGGCTGTTGACACCGATCATGTCGTGGTGGTACCGAACGACCATACCGTGGTTCGCTATCGCACGCATACGCGCTGCCAACTCATCGTCATTGGTGAAGATAGCACCGCCGTCTCCGTAGCATCCCAGGTTCTTCGAGGGGAAGAAGGAGGTACAACCGATATGTCCGATGGTGCCGGCCTGCTTGGTCTCGCCGTTGGAGAATGTGTACTGCGCACCGATAGCCTGACAGGCATCTTCCACGATGAACAGCTTATGCTCCTTAGCCAGCGCCATGAGCGGCTCCATGTCGGCACACTGACCGAACAGGTGCACCGGTACGATGGCTTTGGTACGCGGCGTGATGGCACGGCGAACGGCTTCGATATCCATGTTCATCGTCTCCCAGTCCACATCCACTACGACCGGCGTCAGACCTAACAAGGCGACAACCTCGGCGGTTGCGATGAAGGTGAAGGTAGGGGTGATGACCTCATCGCCGGGTTTGAGTCCCAGACCCATCAGGGCGATCTGTAAGGCATCGGTTCCGTTACCTACGTTAATCACATGTTTGGCTCCGGTGTACTGCTCCAAGTGCGCCTGAAAATCCGCCACTTTCTGTCCTTTGATGAAAGCGGCTGAGTCAATCACTTCTTGAATACCGGCATCTATGTCCTGCTTGATCTTCGCATACTGCGACTGCAGGTCCACCATTTGTATCTTTTTCTTAGGCACAAGGCCACGATTAACTTCTTTACCCGCAAGGGGTACGATTATTTCGTTTTTCATTGTTCTTGTTGTATCAATAGATATTCCACTTCAGCGGGGTAGGCCCAGGCGAAGGTGATATAGGGTTTGGTATAATGCAGTTCCACATCCAGTTGGTCTTTACGTGCAGGCGAAAACGTGCATACGGCGCGTAGGTCGTACGGTTGCACTTGTGCGAAATGACTGATACCTACGCGGACAGTCACCTCCACCTCACGCGGGAACAGACGAATCGTATATCCTTCCGGCACGCCTATGGCATGCAGAGGGATGGTAAACTTCTTCTCCGTGAATCGCTCGGCGAAAACCACCATATCCACGCTGTCGGTCGGAGTCCGCATGCCTTTGGGTAAAGCCAATGCCAGGCGTGTCACGGTTGTGTCACTCGTCACCTCCACCTGCGCCGCTTCGGTATAGATCGTGTCGATGGCAGCCAGTGCTTTGTCTTGTCCGTAAATCTTGACGAAGGAGTGACGAAGAGTAGGGGTGCTTACCAACTGATACTCATTCGCCAGGCTCACTTGTCCGGCAAAAACCACCGGAACGGTCTTCTCCTGCTCCGTAAAATAAGTGCAGGTGATCTGTTCCGGAGTGGTCTCAATCAATCGGCTTGTACCTTGCAAAATATCGCTGATACTGCGTCGTAAGGCATCCGAAGGCACCTGTATCGTCCCTTTCTCACCGTGGATATAGGTTCTCAGATCAATCGTCAGACGAAGCGGTTCGCGGTGATAGGCGTTCAACCGTGCTCCGGCATCACGCACCTCTATCATCACCGTGTCCGGCAGTCCTTCTTCTCCCAATCCTATCGCCCCGGGTTTACCCGTATAATGAATGAGCACCGGTACGCGGGTGTTGCGCACCGATTGCAGGGCATGACCGTACCATAACACGGCGGCCATGATCAGGAAAAGCAGGAATGTCAGAACCTCACGTCTCATTTACCATGTACCATTTACTTCTGCTCTGCGGAAGCCGCTGCATCCGATGCATCGGCGAAGACACTGTCTTTACTTACTTTGATGGTGACATCCTTGGCGATAGTGATGATGAAGGTCGTCTCCTGCACCTCTTTGATCTCACCGTAGATACCGCCTGCGGTAACGACCTTGTCGCCTTTCTTCATGCTCTCGCGTTGCTTCTGAATCTCTTTCTGACGCTTGGTCTGCGGACGAATCATAAAGAAATAGAAGACGACGAAGATGGCGATCATCATGATCCAAAAACTCCATTGACTCTGCTGCTGACCTTCAGCAGCCATTTCTGCTTGTAATAAAATCAAATTCAACATAAACTATAAACTATAAACTTTAAACTTTAAACTTTCAACTTTAAACTTTCAACTTTACTTCACGGTAAACGCCTTCACGAAACTTCCTTCATTACGCATCTCGCGCAGGATCTCGGTCAGGATTCCGTTGATGAACATATAGCTCTTGTCACCCGAATATTCCTTGGCTAACTCGATATACTCGTTCATCGAGACGGTCAGCGCTATCTCATCGAAGGTAAGAATCTCCGCCAGTGCGGTCTCGATGATGATGCGGTCCATACCGGCGATACGGTCTGCGTCCCATCCTTTGAGGTGGGCATTGATCAGCCGTTCGTACTCGTCATGACCTTTGAGCGCCTCGTCCAGCAGACGATGGCCGAACTGCAGTTCCTCTTCGCTGTCGAACATCTCCAGCAGCGGTTCCTCCGGTGTGCTGTCCGCTTTAAAACGCTTGAGGGTCTTGATGATATAACTGATCACGATATCGGCATCGGTGGTCCAGTTGGACTTGTCCAGCACCACCTCCATCTCATCCAAGGCTTCGGCCAGCACCTCGCTGTTCGCCAACAGATACTGGTACACCTGCCGCCAGAAACGCTTGTCATCCTCGTACGTACACGACTCCGCGTCCATGTACGCGCGATAGAAATCGCTCTCTACCATCCGCCGGTACACATCGCTCACGGCGGTCATACCGCTGTCCCAAGACAAACGCTGCTCGGCGATGCGGGCACGTAAGGCACGGTTATCAAAAATCTGCTGCGCCAGACGGTTATTCACCATCCTGCGATTCGCTGTCCAGTCCGAGTGCGTAGCTCGTGCCCGACCGATCTGCTCCTCCATCTGCTTCTGCGCGTACGCCGTCAACTCATTGATGAAATCCAGCAGTATAAAATATAAATCATAGGTGTCGGCAAAACCCTTATCCAGTTCCTTATGCACACGCAAGGTCGTCTTGCCCGGGTTCTGATAGTAAGCGAAAAGCGTCTGAATGATACGCGTTCGCACCATGGTTCTGTTAATCATATAGTGTCTTTTACTAAAAAACGCTGCAAATTTAGTGAAAAATTTCTATTTATGCAAATAAATGCGATTATTTTAAGTAAAAAATTTCTATTTATAGAAATAAATACGATTATTTTTCACAAATTTTTGCATATATCCAAAAAAAATCGTACCTTTGCAGCGAATTTTAACAAATTTACAAGAAAACATGGAAAATCAGAAGGAAGACAGACGTGAACAGGAGATCGTTTACAGTCGTTCAGTGAAGGCCGGCAAGCGTATCTATTACCTGGATGTACGCAAGGCGCGGAATGAAGATTTGTATCTCTGTATCACGGAGAGCAAACGCAAACAGGCTGAGGGAGAAGAAGCTCCTTCGTTCGAGAAACATAAGGTATTTCTCTACAAAGAAGACTTTGCTCATTTTGTAGAAGGTCTGCAAGATGTGATCGGATACGTGGAGAAAGAGTTGGGTCAGATTGAAGAGCGGCAAGAATGGCATCCGGAGGATGCAGAGGAAGCTGCTGCTGAAGAAGAGCCTAAGAAAAAAGGACTCTTCGGAATCTTCAAATAAGCGTTTCTACTATCGTTTCGGCAACAACCGATTTGCTTAATAAAGGTAACTCGGTTGTCTTGCCATCCGCCCGCATGAGGGTGACTACATTGGTGTCCGTACCGAAACCTGCGCCTTGGTCGCGCAACGAATTGAGTACGATAGCATCCAAGTGCTTGCGTTCCATCTTACGGAGCGCATTTTCTTTTTCATGTTCGGTCTCGAGCGCAAAACCGATCAGCTTTTGGCCAACCTGCTTGCTTTCGCCTAAGGCTTTGGCGATGTCCTTCGTCTCTTTTAACTGAATACTGAAAGCTGAATACGGATCACTGATTGCCTCCTTCTTGATCTTCTCGGAGGCGGGGCTTGCCGGCGTGAAATCCGCTACGGCTGCGCAGAGGATAGCGGTATCGCTCTTGGGCCATACTTCCATGCAGGCCTCGTACATCGCCTGTGCCGAGATCGCATCAATGCGGCGGATATGACCGAAGGGATTGAGCAGGGGAGCAGTCACGGCACCGCATACAAGGGTCACTTCCGCTCCGCGACGTGCGCAGGCATGCGCCAGCGCCATACCCATCTTACCCGTCGAGTAGTTACTGATGAACCGCACGGGGTCGATCTTCTCTTGCGTGCCGCCGGCGGTGATGAGCACGTGTCGGCCGGGCATCGTCTGCGGAGTCAAAGCATAGGTCACCGCTTCCTGCAGCACCTCTATCTCCGGCATCCGTCCTTTGCCGTTCACGCCGCAGGCTAACGCACCGCAGTCGGGTTCGAGCACCCTCACCTGTTCCCAACTGCGCAAGGTTGCGATCGCCTGTTGCGTAGCGGGATTCTCCCACATCTTATCATTCATCGCGGGCGCAAAGATAATAGGTTTGCGCGCGACGCACGAGCATATAGTGGTAGTGAGGGCATCATCGGCGATACCGGCCGCACTCTTGGACAACACGTTCGCCGTAGCCGGTGCCACGATCATCGCGTCGCACCAGTCGGGTAGGGAGATATGCTCGGTGGCATGTTCGTTGATAGCCGCGAACACATCTGAATAAACCCTGCTTCCGGAAACCGTTTGCAGGGTTAACTCAGTAACAAACTCCAGGGCGTTCTTCGTCGTCGCTACCCGAACCTCTGCGCCCGCTTTGGTGAGCGAACGGATCAGTTCCGGGATCTTATACGCCGCTATCCCGCCGCTGATACCGACTAATATGTGCTTATTTGAGAGCGTCATCGCGGTTGCCGGAGCGATAGACGAGGTCGCCGTCGATAAACTCCTGGGTAGCCATCAAGGTCGGTTTGGGCAGGCGCTCGTATTGACGGCTGATCTCGATCTGCTCTTTGTTCTCGAAGGTCTCATCGATAGAGTCCTGCGGGATAGAGAAATCCTGCAATTTAGCGTCTAACTCACGCTTGATGCCTACGCTGATCTGGTTCGCACGTTTGGCGATGATAGCTACCGTCTCATACACGTTTCCTACCGGTTCGGTCAACTGGTTGATGTCACGGGTCACCGTGTTCTTGGGGGCTTTACTGCTTTTGTAATCCATATATCTTTAAACTTTAAACTTTCAACTTTCAACAGTCATCATTCCTTGATGACTTTGCGGATATTGTTAAACATCTTCTCTACTTCTTTGCGGTGCTTGGAGTCCGGATACTCGGTGATGAAGTTATAGTACTCATCCTGGGCATCGCGTGCACGGTCCATCTTCTTGTCTTCCACCGAGTGTACCATCTGCTGGTATTTGGACTGCATCATGAGCCAACTGAACTCCTCCTGGTACTTGTTGCTGGGGTAGTTCTTGAGCGCATTCTTCGCTACGATCTCGCAACTGAGGTAGTTATTGCCTAAGTACGAACCGAGGTTGTAATACAGCCGTGCGCTGTACAACTCCTTGAGCGCCAGTTTGTCGTATAACTCACTCATCTCCTCATACGCCTGCGCGGCATACGGACTCTCGGGATACTGCTCTACGAACACCTGGAAGGCCTCGATCGCTTTCTTCGTGATGTCCTGATCCAGACGGGCATCGGGCGAGTCCAGATACTGGCAGTGCCCTACCTGAAAATACGCCTCCGTCGCATATTTACCCTTTGGGTAATTGCGGATATACGCCTGGTAATAATCGGTAGCGGACTCGTAGGCTTTCTGACCCATGTAGCACCGCGCCAGATACGCCAGCACATCTTCCGAACGCTCCGTACCCTTGTAGTACGCACTCACGTCGTCGAGTAACTGCTGCGCCCTCACATACTGCTTGTTGTTGAAATACATCAGCGCCGCCTGGTATTTCTCCTCCGCGTCCCGTGATTTCAGCAAACGCTGGTACTCTCCGCATCCCGTGAGCACGATCGCTATAAGCAATATGAACAGTCCCTTTTTACGCATAATAATCAAAAAAGCCTGCAAAATTACTGCTTTTTTTTGATATATGCAAATTTTTAAGCAAAAATCGTTCATTTTTTGCACATATGCGCATAAATTTGTACCTTTGCAACAAATTCAATGAAGATATGAAACACAGATGGTTGGGTTTAGCCCTTTTTATTATGATGAGCATCACCGCATCGGGACAAGTCAGTTCCTTGCTCGGTGAATGGGTAACGGTAGATGACAAGACCGGTGAACAACGTTCGGTAGTGAACCTGTATCAAGGAAAAGACGGGTTGTATTACGGAGCGATCTCCCGGTTGCTGATTGATTCACCGGAGACGCTTTGTACGCTCTGTCCCGGTGAGGATAAGAACCGCCCGATTGTAGGCTTGGTCATTATTCGCGGGATGAAGTACAACGCGAAAGATAACCAACTGCAAGAAGGCAGAGTGTTGGATCCTGAATCGGGCAATTTCTATTACGGCAGGATTTACCTGAAAGACGGCAAACTGGTGCTTCGCGGTTCTATCGACAAACGCGGTTTCTTAGGTCGCAACCAAACCTGGATCCGAAAGAGTTCCTGATTTCCTCCAGACAGGATCTCACCGGCAGCGTAAAAAAGCGGTGACATAAATCAATAAAAATTGAATAAATTCTCAAAAAATGACATACAAATTTGCGTATGTCATTTTTTTTGTGTAATTTTGCAGCGCAAAATGTAATAACCAACACAATGCCAAAGATTTTTGAATATTTCGGATTTGTCTTTTTCTTCTATTCGAATGAACATGAGCCTATTCATGTGCATGTCACCCATAAAGGATGTCAAAGTATTTTTGAACTTATTATGGATAATGGTGTTTTGGTAGAGATCCGAGTTCGCGAGAAGGCAGGGGAAGAACCGTTGTCATCCAAGGATCAAAAGACAGCCGAGGAATTTATTCGGAAATATAGCAAGAATATCATTACAAAATGGATTAAATTCTTCGTATTGAGGCAAGCAGTAAAAAGTACAACCATTAAAACCAAATTATAACTATGAGCAGACTTTGTATAATAGGAGCAAAAGACGCGGGTAACTGTACTGTGGATTTGCAGTTTAGCGACCAAACGACCCGCCGAGTGGATATAGGTGACTTCATCCGTCGTCACCCTCATCCGCAGTACAATAAGTATCTTGACCCTCGTAATTTTCGCCGTTTTGAGATAGAAGACGGAAATATAGTGTGGGGCAAGAGTTGGGATTTGGTATTCCCGGTAGAACAGTTACACGCAGGTGTAATTGAAGGTTAGTACTATCCAGGTCTGACCTCACCGACAGCGTAAAAAGCGGGAAGGGGTATTAGCTCATCTGGCTAGAGCGCGACACTGGCAGTGTCGAGGTGGGGAGTTCGAGTCTCCCATGCTCCACATAGGAGACTGCGGTTCTTAGCCCCAAGGGCACGATTATCTCGAGTCCGCTATCGCGAATATCCAATTGTGAACACACTGCGTTCCCAATTAAACTGGAGCCAATATCGTTCGCAATTCAAATTCCGTCCCCTCTCCAAGACGTTAAACCCGGAGCAATGTAGGCTCTGTCCCGCATATATGACCGATTAAAAAATATCAAATCAACCAACCACCGCCTATGGCAGACAAAACAGTAAATATACAAGCATCAACACCTGTAGAGAAAGAAAAAGACTTTCGTCAGGTGCATGATATTGTTGTTTTCCATCGTTCTGAAGTAGCTCGAAAAGTGAATACCGAGATGCTTCAAATGGCTTGGGAAATCGGACAATATATATCCGCTCGTATCAAGTCTGCCGGTTGGGGAGCTAAGGTGGTAGATGAACTATCGGAGTACCTGCAGCAGCAAGAACCCGGTAGCAGAGGATTTGGAAGGCGCAACTTGTATAACATGGTGACTTTCTATGATAAATACAGCACGCCGGAGTTCTGTGAGATAGCCAAATCGTTAACCAACAGCCTTTTTGTGCAGCACAAGACGCAATCTGAAATTGTGCAGATGCCGTCTGCACAAATAGAGAATTTGGAAATTATGCAGATGCCGTCTGCACAAATGGAATTCGCTCCGTTACCGTCTATCCTTACCATTACCACTTTCTCTAACCATTTGGAGATACTCAACCGCACACATAGTTACCAAGAGGCAGTTTTCTATATGCTTTATGCCGCTCAGCAGCAGTTGACAACTAATGAGTTACGACGCACTATTGTCACGCAGACTTACGGCAGTATTATGAGCAAAGAGAAACAGTATACGCCTGCAATGTTGTCACAATACCCGGGCGCGTCGTTCTTGTTGAAGGACAGGCTGATTCTTGATTTCCTGAACCTGCCGCAAAACGTCACTTTGCTGTCCATGCCAAAGGCGATTCCATGCTTCCAAAAATCAAAGACGGAGATATCTGTATCTTTGAATGGTATACAGCCGGTTCGCGCGAAGGAGAAATTGTTCTCACGCAAAGTGGCGAGTACGATTCCGAATACGGAGGACGTTACACCATCAAACGCTATCACAGCGAGAAGACCGTTACCGATGAAGGCTGGCAACATGCTTCCGTCCAACTCCTCCCGCTTAATAAAGATTACGAACCCATAGAGTTGGATGAGTTTGGAGAATATCGGACTATCGGAATATTCAAATGCACTTTGTAATAGCCTTCATCGAAAATGATGATTAAACCAATGAAATAATCCTAACGCGCCTCAATGAGGCGCGTTGCTTTTTATTTGAGATAAAGCAGATTATTATTCCTTTTTCTTTTTCTGTGAAAAATTTGGTTATTTCAGATTTTTGCTGTACCTTTGCAGAAAATTTGTCTTTTCCTAAATTTAGTAGACATTTTTTTTGTTAGTTTTCTACGTCAGTAGACATTTGTCCTAATTTCATAGACATGTTACTGTCATTTCAGACATATTCCTAATATCTTAGTCGCTTTCCTATAAATTTAGACATCA
>JAFSMP010000031.1 GCA_017447875.1 Paludibacteraceae bacterium
ATCATGATTTCCGTACAGGGACAAGATTATTTCTTGTCGTACAATCGTGTGCCTTGGATGAAGGATGCAACCATCAATGAAGTACTGGATGTTCGTATGAGCGGTAATAATGCTATCGAATGGCCTAAGCTGGATGTTGATCTGGAAGTGGAGTCTCTGCGCCATCCTGAGCGCTATCCGCTTTTGATTAAGCGAAATGAGGTGGACTATGTCTCCTAATTTTAAAACTATGTAAATTATGAAAAAGATGTATAAACAACCTATTGTAGAGCAAGCCGAAATGCTGCCGCAGGGCGTAATCTGCACGAGCGGTACTTACGGAGGCCCGTCCGAGGAGGCTGGTGGAGGAGAGACCATCGAGTTACCCTAACGGAATCTTTCCGCCCTTGAGGCGACAAGACTTACCAACCTCGCAATTCTGCGGGGTTGGTAAGGTATTATAGCGGCCGCAAAAATGCGACCGAAAGGCGCAATACTTAAAATGTAAGAGAGATAATGGAAAAAGCAACGAAGATATATAAGACACCGGAAGGATGGCGGAGGGAAGTAGATACTACGCGGCATCATAGGGAGAAACGATGGAATTATAAGACATCCGGTATATATCATTTTACGTTGAATGTGGCAGAGAGATTTCCTTTATTCGGGCATATAGAAGGAGAAAAGCCGGAGACGGCAACCATGAAAATCAATGATATGGGATATGAGGTATGGAAACTCATATATGGATTACCGGAATTCTATGCTCCGAAGGGATATAAGCTAAAAATAATAGCAGCGCAGATAATGCCCGATCATATACATATCGTCCTGCATGTAAAAGACGAGATACCACAGAGCATAGGGATGGTCATCAGGGGGCTGAAAGCGGCATGCACGAAAATCTATAAAAGCGAGTATATGAGCGGCGATAAAAATATCGCCGAAAGGCGCAATACAGGGAGAGATATGGAACCTTTTGCTCGCATTTTTGCAAGCACGGGAAGTATATGGGAGAAGGATATAGCCCGATACCACGAAAGGATACTACATAAGGGCGCGAGCCTGCAGGTGCTTATCGACTATGTAAAAGATAACCCACGAAGATATGCCATCAAGAAGGCAAACCCGGAGTTGTTTAAGATCAAGCAGCAGACGGAGATAGGAGGCGGGATGTACACGACGCTGGGAAACATGTTCCTTGCGGAAAATCCGATGAAGCGGGTATTGCAATGCTCACGCACGATGACAGAGGACGAGATAAGAGCGAAGAAGGAGGACTGTTTGGCAGAGGCAGCTAACGGGACGATATTTGTAAGTGCGGCTATTTCTCCAGGAGAGAAGCAGATATGCCGCTCGTTGCGGGAAGCCGGATGTCGATTGATTATTCTTTTGGAGAATGGTTTTCCTAAGCCGGAAGATCCACACTATGCATATTATAAACCGAGCGGAGTATATTTCGAAGCCTGCGCGAAAGAGCAACTATTACTGGTAGAGCCGGAAGAGACGTTGTTTGAGCGAGCAGAGATAGAGGCGACAGTATATGCGAAGGCCGGAGAGATACCACACAGTACGAAACGATACCGCTTCCTGGCGCTTAATGCGCTGGCAAAGGAGATAGCGGAGGCATAAGAACTATGCGGCGATAAGAATATCGCCGAAAGGCACAATACCGGGAAGGAGAGAGGGACGATAACGAAAAACCCTGCCAATCGGGAGGGGTTGTTGGTTTCTATTGGAGGTGGTATAAGTATAGTTTTAGTCAAAAAAACTACAGAGACGTCCGTAATGGTCGCGAGATGGTCGCGGTGTGGTCGCGGGAGTCCCTGCTATAACTCATCAAAGGCAGCTTCCCCGCTGCCTTTGATGTGTTTGATAGCCCAAAATGACCGAAAAAGTGTAAGAATATATGCAAATCGGGACTTGAACTCCCTAATTGCATAAAATTTTCTATAAAAGATTTGCATATTTCGAAAAAAAGTAGTACCTTTGCAACCGAAATTTGTAAACGGTATGTTATGGCTACTTCAACGTTGTATATTGAGCGTCAGATGGAGTCTCTTCTAAAAGAGGCGGCGCAATATTTTTCGGTAATATCGGTGACAGGTCCTCGTCAGTCCGGCAAATCAACTTTGCTTAAGCATCTTTTTCCGGAATACAGACAATATAGTATGAAAGATCTGCATGTGCGTGCTTTCGCAGAGCAGGATCCTGTTGCATTTCTAAATCAACACCCGGAGGGTATGTTTATTGACGAGGTGCAAAAGGTACCTATTCTTTTAGATTACATACAGGGTATAGTAGATAATCATCCTGAGCGCAGATTCTTTTTGACAGGGAGTAGTAATCTTGAATTGCTAAAAGGTTTGACGGAATCCTTGCCCGGTCGTGCGGGTGTATATGAGTTGTTACCGATGTCTTTGGAAGAGCAAATCGCTGCCCCAAAAGCGCCCAATGAGCAGATGTATGACGGTTTATACCCGGCTGTGTGTGCAGGCAAGAATATTGCACGCTTGTTCTATCCGAGTTACGTGAAGACTTATTTGGAGAAAGATGTGCATGACTTGCTGAAGATAAAAGACCAAATGCAGTTCATGAAATTCATGAAACTATGTGCGGCGCGGATAGGTTCTTTGTTTAACGCAACTGAGATAGGAAATGAAATAGGAGTAGATAAAAAGACGGTTAGTCATTGGCTGTCGGTGTTGCAGGCATCGTATTTGATAACACTGTTACCTCCGTATTATGAAAATATATCCAAACGCGTTGTTAAAACTCCCAAAATCTATTTCAATGATCCTGGGTTGGCCTGCTATTTATTAGATATAGAATCTCCGCAACAATTGGCATTGGATAAGATGCGCGGGGCTATTTTTGAGAATATGATAGTTATGGAATGCCTCAAGCATCGCTTTAATCAAGGTAAGGAAGGAAATGTGTTTTTCTATCGCGATAGTAACCAGAACGAAGTGGATATATTGCTGAAGGAAGAGGGAAAATTGGTAGCTATCGAGGTAAAATCCGCGATGACATATCAGCCTGATTTTGATAAAAACCTGCGTAAATTGAATGAATGGACAAGTACACCGATAAAGCATAGGGTAGTCGTATATACTGGAGATTTTGAAAATTCAGCAGGAGATATATGGGTGTTGAATTATAACCATGTGTCTAAATTATGGGAGAAATAGAAATATTGATGATTAATGACCGGGGAATCATGATTTCCGTACAAGGGCAGGATTACTTCTTGTCGTCCAATCGTGTGCCTTGGATGAGAGATGCGACCGAAAGGCACAATACCGGGAAGGAGAGAGGGACGATAATGAAAAACCCTGCCGAGGTGGCAGGGTTTTTTCGTGTGGAAAGCGAGGATTATTCGCCTTGCTCAGGAAGCTCAGCAGCCGGAGCAGCAGCCGGAGCCTCGTCTACTACGATAGCGGACTCGTCCGAAGCTGCAACCTGTTGACCGGCATTGAAGCCGACAGCAGCGATGCTGAAGAAAACGATAAGGGCGATGAGCGTCCAGGTAGCTTTCTCCAAGAAGTCTGCCGTACGGGGAGCACCCATCACTTGGTTGCCGCTCGCGAAACCGGCAGCCAAACCACCGCCTTTGCTATTCTGCACCAAAACAAGCAGGATGAGCAAGATAGCAGCGATGACACTTAAAATAGTAATTAGTACGTACATAATATAAATTTTAAATTTAAAATTTCAAATTTATGACCGGCTTCGCCTATAGGACCGTTTCACTGTAGGACCGCTTCGCTGTAAGACCGGCTTCGCCTGTTAGACGAAAATCGCTTAATGTGGATTTTTTTCTCGAGCATATAGCTCTCGACGAAAATCGGGTGCAAAGGTACTGCTTTTTTCTGACATACGCAAATTTTTTTGCAAAAAACTACCATTTTGCTACCGTATCATTGTATATGTTCTCGGCAATTTCCTTTACGATCGTGGCGCATAACTCATCTTGCACATCGCTGAGCAGTTTGGCGGCATCGAAGGTTTGGTACGCCGAATAAGTCTTGTCGAAGGACTCTTCGGGGTTGACATTGTTGGTGAAATGTACCTGCACACGGATGGTCAGTTTGCTCTCGGACGCGTAACTGTCCACGGAGATAGCTCCTTGCGTGAGGTCATATCCGATGATGGCCCCTTCTACCTCCAGGTCACCGCCTTTGCGCAGTATCTGCAGACGCGTCTGCCGCGCATAGAGGTCGCGTATCGTTTCCGTGAGCGAACTGGAGAGGGTAGGATTGACCATCGGCGCGTTATTCGGGAAATCCGCCACGGAAATAGAGTGGGTGGTCTGGTAGTTGATGTTTGCGCCGTTGAACTTGTAGCTGATACTGCAAGATATAGCGCAAAGCACTATGACCGCTATCGCTGTAAGACCGGCGATAAATCGCCTGTAGGACCGCTTCGCTGTTAGACCGCTATCGCTGTTAGATTTATAGACCATACTCTTTGATTTTACGATATAGGGTTCTTTCGGACAAACCGACTTTTTCTGCGGCTACTTTGCGGTTACCGCCGGAGATCTCGAGTGCGCGTTTGATACGCTCTTTCTCGCCGTCTTCGATTCGGAGGGAGGATTCTTCCACGGGAAGGATATCCTCGGCCTCGCGGGTGGAGGTTTCGATAGCGGGCGCTTTTTCGAGATCTCGAGATGTCGAGATATCGAGATGTCGAACAGGAGGCTCGTCAAGATGACGATCGTTACTCAAGAGTGCCCGCAACTCCTCAATCTCCTTGCGGTTCTGCATGACCATATTATAGAGGATGCCGAGTTCGTGGGAATAGTCCTTGCCGGTGTCCTGCGAGGGATTGCGCAGCACGATCTCCTGGCGGTTCTCCTCATGCGGCAGGTATTTGCGGAGTGTGTCGGCATTGATCTGATGGTCCATCTCGATGACTGCCATCTGTTCGGCAAGGTTCTTGAGTTGTCGTATGTTACCGCGCCAGTAGGAGTTTTGCAAGAGCCGTGTCGCCTCTTCGTTAAGGGAGAGAGGCGGCATCTGGTAGCGGTTGCAGAAGTCGGTAGCGAACTTACGGAAGAGCAGCGGGATGTCCTCTTTGCGCTCGCGCAGGGCGGGCACGCGTATCTCAACCGTGTTCAGACGATAATAGAGGTCCTCGCGGAAACGTCCGTCATCGATCGCCTGGCGCATGTTGAGGTTGGTAGCTGCTACTACGCGGACGTTGGTCTTACGCACCGTACTGGAACCCATGCGCAGGTATTCGCCGGTCTCCAGCACACGGAGCAGACGCACTTGCGTCTGAAGAGGCAGTTCGCCTACCTCGTCCAAGAAGAGGGTTCCGCCGTCAGCGATCTCGAAATAGCCTTTGTGCTCGGCTTTGGCATCGGTGAAGGCTCCTTTCTCATGTCCGAACAGTTCGGAGTCGATCGTTCCTTCGGGGATAGCACCGCAGTTAACGGCAAAATACGGTCCGTGTTTGCGGGCGGAGAAGGCATGAATGATCTTCGGGAAATGCTCTTTACCGACACCGGACTCACCGGTGATGAGCACGCTGAGATCGGTGCGAGCCACCTGGACCGCAATTTCTATATTTCTATTGAGCAGCGGACTCTGACCGATGATACCGAAGCGCTGCTTGATGGCTAATAAATCCTGCTGTGTCATAAAAATGCACAAAATAACATGCAAAAGTACAAAAAATAGTTGAAAGTGGAAAGTGGAAAGTGGAAAGACGTGCATTTTTTAACAAAAATGCGCACTTTTTGCTGATTTTTCTCGCGCGCACTTGCGTATATCAATTATTTGTTGTATCTTTGCACGCTTATTTTGAAATTATAGATTGAATATGCATAATACGATTCAAAAAATTATGATGGTAAGTTTCTGCGCGATGCTGATCGCCAGCTGTACGACGCAGAAGCAGATGACTTATCTGGCTAACGCGCAGCCGGATAGGGCAGATTCCATCAATATGTCTTTCCGCGCTCAATCGGAGTTGATTATCCGTAATGGCGATGCCTTGACGATCTTCGTGTCGGCCTTGGATCAGGAGGCGGTGGTGCCGTACAACTTGCCGATGGTGGTATATGCCAAGCCGGGTGAGCAGACGCTGTCCACCACTCCGGCCTTGCAGTACTATATCGTAGACGAGAACGGCGATATTGATTTTCCGGTATTGGGTAAGGTGCATGTAGCGGGACTGAAGCGTACGGAAGTGCAGGAGATGTTGAAGAAACAGCTGGAGGCACAGATATTGAATCCGCTGGTGATGGTGAATATCGCCGGAGCGAAAGTGTCGGTGATGGGTGAGGTGGCTCGTCCGGGTACGATAGGCATGACGAACGGACGTATGACGATCCTGGATGCGCTGGCAGCAGCCGGAGACATGACGCCTTACGGCCGCCGGGACAATGTGCTGGTGACGCGTGAGAAGGACGGTAAGTTGGAGATCGGTCGTCTGAACCTGCGCAGTACGGACATTTATACCTCGCCGTATTATTTCTTGCAGCAGAATGACGTGGTGTATGTGTCACCGAACAAAGTACGTGCGGTGAGCAGTACGAATGCCGGTCTTTGGGTCAGCGTAGTAGGAACATTAGCCAGTACGGCGGCTGTCATAGTAACTATAGTGAAGTGATATGAATCAGAATAATCAAAACGAGATAGATGTGCGCAAGATCGTGCGCGTGGTGCTGGAGCATTGGTGGTGGTTTGTCATCGGTGTCGTCTTCTTTGTGTTGATGGGTTCGTTGTATTACCTGCGCAAGAATAAGGTGTGGACGACGGACACAACGATTATGTTACGTAAGAGCGATATGGCCGGAGACCAGTTCAACGCGTTGGCGATGATAGGTCTCGGAAGTAATTCGATGGCAGATGACGAGGTGCAGGTGTTGTCGTCGCGCGGAATGATGTACCAATCGCTGGATGCCCTGAATCTATGGGAGTATAACTATGTCCGGGACGGGTTGCGCTGGAAAGGCGAGTTTCGTTCGCCGGCGATGAAGATTGATTATATCGCGTTAACGAAAAAGGCGAAGGAGCGTCCGTTCTCCGTGACGGTCAAGCCGACTAAGTCGGGTTATAAAGTGAAGTCGAAGATGGGCTTTTTCCGGCGCAAGACGACGCGCGTGAAAGACCTGAGTGCACCGATAGAGACGGTAGCCGGTACCATCATGATTCATCCGAATCGTCCGCTGAGTCCGGATACGACCTATCGCGTGATCCATATGGTACGTGAGTTGGTGGTGGCCGACTATATGCGCATGCTGAATGTGCGGTTGCACAAGAAGGAGTCGAACATCATTCATATGAGCATCACTTCTCCGATGCCGGAGCGCGACAAAGTATTGCTGTACCAGCTCATCGAGCAGTATAACATGAATGCGATGACGGACAAGAACCTGATTGCATCGAACACTGCGCAGTTTATCGAGGAGCGTCTGAACCTCATTACCGGTGAGTTATCGGAGGCGGAACAGGCGTTGTCGGATTACAAGGAGCAGAACCATATCGCGGATATGAAGACGCAGGCACAGCTTTTCCTGCATGCCAGCAGTGCCGAGGAACGGGCGATGGCGGAGTTGGAGACGCAGTTGAGCCTGGTGAATTACGTGGATGAGTTCTTGCGCGATGATACGAAGCGGCATAACCTCATTCCTGCCAATATCGGAATCACGGACGCCTCGTTGGGATCGAGCCTGTCGGAGTATAACGCGCTGCTGCTGCAACGTATGCGTATCCAGCGTACGGCTACGGAGAGTAACCCGGTTCTTGAGCAACTGGATATGCAGTTGGCCTCTATGCGGCAGAACATCATCGCTACGATCAGTTCGGTGCGTGAGAGCCTGAAGATACGTCAGACCCAGTTGCAGATGCAGGATGACAAGTATAACCGTCAAATCAAGGATGCGCCGAAGCAGGAGCGCGAGTATGTACGCGTAGTGCGTGACCAGAAACTGAAGGAGCAGCTCTATCTCTATCTCTACGAGAAACGCGAGGAGAATGCGCTGATGTTGGCAGCCACATCGACGCCTGCGAAAGTGCTGAATATGCCGCAACGCGATGTGAAGAGCGGTCGTCCGAAACTGACTAGCCTGCTGGCTGTATGCCTGTTCTTGGGTCTTGCTTTCCCGGCCGGTTTGCTTTATCTGCTGATCCTTTTCTACGATAAGATCGACGACAAGAAGGAATACGAGCGTCGGATTAACGCACCGGTATTGGGTGCGCTGGTGGAGAACTCGCGTAATGCGCATATCGCTATTCATGAAGGCGAGTCGACCGTCTCGGCAGAGTTGTTCCGCTTGATACGAACGAACCTCCGATTTGTGATTCCTGCGGAGACGAAGTCACCGGTGATCTTAGTTACCTCGTGTATCAATGGAGAGGGTAAGTCGTATGTGTCTACGAACACCGCCTTGTCGCTGGCGATATTGGGTAAGAAAGTGGTGCTGGTGGGTTTGGATATCCGCAAGCCGATGCTGTCTATCTATTTCAACCTCAACACCAAAGGTCACCTGACCGATTATCTGGCAGAGCCGGAGACGGAGGTGGACGATATCATCATCCCGAGCGGTGAGCATAAGAACCTCGATCTCATTCCTTGCGGCACGATTCCGCCGAACCCGTCGGAGTTGTTGCAGAACGGTCGTCTGGATAAGCTGTTCGCCGAGTTGCGCAAGCGCTACGACTATATCATCGTAGATACGGCGCCGGTGGAGATGGTGAGCGATACCTTCCTGCTGGATCGCCTGGCCGATATGACGATCTTCGTTTGCCGCTACAAATATACTCCGTCGGAGATGATCGACCGTATCAATGAGATGATCGAGCAGAAGCGGATGCATAACGTAGCCGGTGTACTCAACGGTGTCAAAGGCCTTAAAGCCGGATACGGCTACGGGTACGGTGCTCAAAAAGACTAACTCTCATGATCGTTTGTGTAGCAGAGAAACCGTCGGTGGGCGAGTATATCGCCCGGGTGCTGGGTGCTAACCAGCGCAAGAACGGTTATTTCGAGGGGAACGGGTATCAGGTGACCTGGACCTTCGGACATCTCTGCGCACTGCTGGATCCGCAGGAATATACGGAGCAGTGGAAAGGGTGGAACCTGAGTACACTGCCGATGATCCCGCCGCGTTTCTCCATCAAGGTACATGGAGACGAAGGCGTGCATAAGCAGTTCAATGTGATCAAAGCGCTGATCGAGCAAGCCGATGAGGTGATTAACTGCGGTGATGCCGGTCAGGAAGGAGAGTTGATCCAGCGCTGGGTCTATCAGCAGGCGGGATGTAAGTGTCCCGTGAAGCGCTTATGGGTCAGTTCCTTGACCGAAGAAGCCATCCGCGAGGGTTTTCAGACATT
The DNA here is from genome assembly GCA_017447875.1 of Paludibacteraceae bacterium. Classification (GTDB taxonomy): domain Bacteria; phylum Bacteroidota; class Bacteroidia; order Bacteroidales; family Paludibacteraceae; genus Colicola. The sequence continues at coordinate 9,327 of JAFSMP010000031.1, forward strand.
AAAAGATCAATCGGAGTACCAGCACTTGTATGAGGCGGGTATGATGCGAGCTATCGGCGATTGGTTGCTGGGCATGAACGCCACGCGCGCATATACAATAAGGTACGCGCGAGGGACAGGACGTGACCGGCAGGTGCTTTCCGTGGGACGTGTGCAGACACCGACCTTGGCCTTGGTGGTCAAACGTCAGGCGGAGATAGAGCATTTTGTGCCGAAGACCTATTGGGAACTGAAGACGAACTATCGTGATACGTTGTTCAGTGCGCAGATTCCGGTGGTGACGGTTGCCCCCGATGAAACGGGGGAAACCCCAGACGGAAGGGGGACCATCACCAGCGAAGAGCAGGGACAGGCACTCGTAGACAGCATCAAAGACCTGCCGCTGACCATCACTTCGGTAGAGAAGAAGAAAGGGCTGGAGTATGCGCCCAAACTGTATGACCTGACCTCGCTGCAAGTCGATTGCAATAAGAAATATTCGTTCTCTGCCGAGCAGACGCTGCAACTCATCCAATCGCTGTACGAGAAACGCGTGACGACCTATCCGCGTGTAGATACGACGTACCTGAGCGATGACATCTACCCGAAAGTACCGGCTACGCTGGCGGGTATCAAGGATTATTATCCGCAAGTGGCACCGCTGATCGGGGCGAAGTTACCGAAGTCGAAGAAGGTGTTTGACAACAAGAAAGTGACCGACCACCATGCCATCATCCCTACCGGACAACGACCGGAAGGACTGACGGCGGACGAGAAGAAGGTGTTTGACCTTGTGGCGCTGCATTTCATTGCGGCTTTCTATCCCGAATGCGAGGTGAGCAACACCACCGTGCTGGCTAAAGCCGGTGAGATCGACTTCAAGGTGACGGGTAGGGAAGTACTTAAACCCGGATGGCGGGCGGTGTTCGGGAATGAGCGTTCGCAGGGCGAACTCAATGATGAGAATGATGCGAATGATGAATCCTCCAAGTCCCTGCCGGCTTTTGTGAAAGGCGAGAGCGGTTCGCATGAACCCGTGCTCAAAGAGAAGACGACCACGCCGCCGAAGTACTACACCGAGGCCACGCTGCTGCGGGCGATGGAGACGGCGGGTAAAACGGTGGAGAATGATGAGTTGCGGGAGGCAATGAAGGAGAACGGTATCGGTCGTCCTTCCACCCGTGCGGCCATCATCGAGAAACTGTACCAACGCAAGTATATACAGAAGCAGGGCAAGAGCCTCCGGGCTACCGAGACCGGTATCAACCTCATTCATATGATCATCTCTCCGCTGCTCAAGTCGGCGGAACTGACCGGTCTATGGGAGAAGAAACTGCGTGAGATCGAACGCGGTGAATATCAGGCCATGGATTTCCTGAATGAACTCAAGCAGATGACGTCCGACGTGGTACGGGATGTGAAGACTAACAAAGCAGGTATGTTGTGTCCCGTTTGCCGGCAAGGTCTCATCATCCGTGGTAACACCCGTTACGGTTGTTCCCGATGGAGAGAAGGATGCAATTATGCTGAAGCATTCTAATTTAAGATTTAAGATTTTAGATTTGCAAAGTCAAAATGACAAAAATAGGGCTATGTGCACTTTTTTCGTCAAAAAATACACATTTGTGTGTGTTTTTTTTTGTACCTTTGCCGCCGATTTGTAGCGTATATACGCGCGTTTAATGAGGAATAAACAATTTAACTTTTTATCAATACAAACAAAATCTCTTTATGAAACTGAATTTTAGTATGTTTCGTACCATGATGCTGGCGGCCTTGCTTTTAACAGGTATGGCTGTTGAGGCGCGTGTGATTAGCGGAACAGTAAAAGACCAGACAGGCGAGACGATTATCTCCGCTTCGGTGGTCGTGAAGGGTACCTCGATCGGTACAGTGACGGATTTTGACGGTAATTATACCCTCGAAGTTCCGGATGATGCCAAAGAACTTGTGTTCTCCTACATCGGTATGAAGACGCAAGAGGTGGCGATCTCGGGCGACGTGCTGAATGTCGTACTGAGTGAGAACAGCGAAGTGCTGGAAGAAGTGGTGGTAACCGGTTACGGTACGACCAAGAAACGCGACTTGGTAACATCGGTGGCATCTGTAGGTGCAGACCAGATCAAGGACATCCCGGTAGCCAGTGCTGCAGAGGCACTGCAAGGTAAGTTGGCCGGTGTATCGGTTGTAGCGACCGAAGGTGATCCCGATGCGGATGTGAAAATTCGTGTCCGTGGCGGTACTTCGCTGACGCAGAGCAGTGAGCCGTTGTACATCGTGGACGGTATGGAGGTAAGTTCGATCTCCGACATTCCTATTTCGGATATTCAGTCTTACGACGTGTTGAAGGACGCAGCAGCAACCGCTATCTACGGTGCGAAAGGTGCAAACGGCGTTATCATTGTTACGACCAAGGATGTGGATAACAAGATGGACGATAAATTCCAATTCCATTTCGACTATACCGGTTATATGGGTTGGAAGGAGATGGCTAAGAAATACAAGATGCTGGATGTGGATGATTTCATCCTGATGCAGTACGAATATGCGCACTACAAGGCTAAAGGAAATGCCGCAAGTATCGCTACGAACTTTAACCAATATTTTGATCCTGTTTATGCCGAAACGCAGGATAAATCGAAAGTGATGTCCATCCCTGAGATTCAGGAGTATTGGCATGGTCAGAAAGTTACGGATTGGCAGGATGAGACGTTCGGATATCATGGTCTGAATAGTAACCATAACTTCACGTTGAGCGGAGGTAATAAGTTGGCTTCTTTTGCACTCTCTTATACCCGTATTGATGACGAAGGAATTATGTACGGTTCGGATTATAACCGTAACAACCTGAGCTTCAAGTCTAAATTCAAACCGATCAAAGACTTGACACTCAGTTTTACAGCTCGTTATTCCAATACCGAGATTATCGGTGCCGGAACCAATACCGCTCAAGATGCCGGTTCGAAGACGGAGAGCCGTGTGCGTAACGCCATTGCTTATTCGCCGATTGAATTGTTTGCGAAAGATAATGTAGCCGGTTTGGATGATTATGAGTCTTTCGGTTCGCTCTATGACCCGATCACCACAATCAAGCATAACTATCGTAAGAAAAAAGACGATAAATATACCCTTCAGGGTTACATCAGCTACAAGTTCTTGAAGATGTTTACCATCAAGAGTGAGTTGGGTTATGAGGGACGTGACCAGAGCCAGGATCGCTACTACGGTCCGACAACGTATTACTCCCGTGCCGGAGATGGATTCACCTATGCAGAAGGTGTCGGTTACGGTCATGTGATTTGTACCGATGAGAAGACCAAACATTTCAAGAATACCAACACGTTTGAGTTCAAAAAGAAATGGGGCAATGAGCATGATCTGGATATTTTGGTTGGTCAGGAGTTGCAGATTCAAAAAGGCGAACTCCGTACAACCAACGGATATGGATATGATTCGAGCCTGACGGGTGAAAAGGTATTTAATTATATCGGTTCGGCGAAAGCATATACCGCTAAGTCCTATGTCAATCCGACGGATAACATGCTTTCGTTCTTCCTCCGCGCGAATTATATCCTGTTCAATCGCTATTATTTCACCGCTACTTTCCGTGCTGATGCTTCCACGCGTTTTGCAAAGGGTAATCAATGGGGTTATTTCCCGTCCGGAGCTATTGCATGGCGTATCATTGACGAACCGTGGATGGAACCGGCGCAATCGGTGATGTCTAACTTCAAGTTGCGTGTCTCCTATGGTTCTGTAGGAAACAACAACGTGGATCTGGGTTATCTGCGTTCGGAGTATTTGGCAACATCGGCAGCCTACAGCGGCCTGTTTGATACCAAGTTGGCGGATGGCGGTGCGGATGTTATTGCTGCTAACCAGAACCTCAAGTGGGAGACCACTATCACTCGTGACCTTGGTCTCGACTTCGGTTTCTTCAACGAGCGCTTGTCCGGTACCTTGGATTTGTATTGGAATAATACGAAAGACCTGATCTTGAAATATGCCTTAGGAGGTCTGGGTGGTTATAACTACCAGTACCGTAATATCGGTTCGACGGACAACAAGGGTGTCGAGTTCTCTGTCAACGGCGTAATCCTCGACAAGAAAAGCGAGAGCCTGAGTTACGGTTTAACCGTAAACGCCAATATTTCGCATAATGTGAATAAGGTGAAGGACCTGGGTGGTATGGACGAATATAAGGTTTCTGCACAATGCTTCTCGTCCAACTATAACAATACGGACTACGAGTTCAAGTTGCGTCCGGGTGATAAGGTGGGTAATATCTGGGGTTATCAGACCGCCGGTTATTATACTCCTGCGGATTTCGTTTCGTACAACCCGAATAATAACCGTTGGTATGATGCAAGCGGCAAACCGGTTAGTACAATCCTTGGCGAGGCTCGTCCGGGTATGGTGAAAATCGTTGACCAGAATGGTGACGGCGTGATCAACGATGAAGACCGCGTTATTTTGGGTAATACGCAGCCGATCGTTCAAGGTGGCTTCGGTCTGAGCTTCAATATCGGTGGTGATGCTTGGGGTAAATTCGATGTAAGTACGCAGTTTACCTACAGCATCGGTAATAAGGTGTTGAACCTGTCGGCTCTGGACTACGGAACAATCTTCGACAAATCCAAACTGCGTAACAATACCGCAGATGTAAAGTTCGGTTCCCGTTACACCTTGTTTAACGCAGATGGTACCTATATTCCTGCCGGATATGCAACAGATGCTTCCGGTCAGATTTCGGGTGCGGAATATGCAGCGATGGCAGCCGCTATCGACAGCCATAATGCGAACGCCAAGACGGCTAACCCGATCAGCGACAACATAGCGTTGACAGACAAATATGTAGAGGATGCATCCTTCCTGCGTATGTCTTCTTTGACAGTAGGCTATTCGCTGCCGGATCGCTGGATCAAGAAAGCGTATATTCAGAAATTGCGTATCTTCTTCTCCGGCTCCAACCTGTTCTGCGTATCGAAGTACAGCGGTTCAGATCCGGAGGTGGATACCCGTTCGAAAATCAATCCGCTGGCAACAGGCGTGGACTTCTCGGCATTCCCGAAGAATCGTTCGTTTAACTTCGGTCTTAACCTTTCTTTCTAATCAATCGTCAGACACCTAAAAACAAAAGAATATGAAAAAGTATATTTATATAACATTAGTAGCTACAGGCATAGCGCTTATGGGCTGTGATTTCTTTGATTCGAAATCGCCCTCGGCGATGGACGCGGCGTCTGTGTTCTCCAATGAGACCTATGCTGAGCAAGTGATAGCAGGCGTGTACGAGAATTTCGGTCAGGATAAGTCGTACCGAAACCGTCTGGCGTGCGGTTATATGGGTATGGATACCGATGTGGAGCACGGAACCAAGAACTCCGGTACGGCCGATTGGAATATCTATGCAATGACGCCAACCAGCGCAGATCTATCAACGTCGAATGGTAAGGACCCGTGGGGATACCTCAATTCGTCTATTGAGCGTTGCAATAATATCATTGAGGGTCTGGAGGAGCATGCAGATTTGGAAATCCCCAAGATGCAATATCTGTTGGGTGAGGCGTATTTCCTCCGCTCGTTCTGCTATCTGGAGATGGTCAAACTGTGGGGAGATGTACCTGCCCGCTTTAAGTCTATCTCAAAGGATCCGGAAGGTCTGAATATCCCGAAGTCCGATCGTACGGATGTGTTGAGCCATCTGCGCGATGACTTTAAAAGAGCAGCAGAGTTGCTGCCGTGGTCTAAAGACTGTCCGGGTACCGCAAAGAACAGTACCTGCCGTCCAAGCAAAGCCGCTGCGTATGCAATGCTTGCCCGTATGGACCTGATGTATGCCGGCAAGGGTGTTCGTCCCGCTACTTGGCGTGACCAGACGGAGTTCCTCGTATCGGATGCAAGTTTGCGTGCTGAACTCAACACCGAAGTAATGTGGGCTTGTGCGCAGATTCTGAAGAATGGCGACGAGGATGTCAAATTCCAGGCTAACTACGAAGATATCTTCAAGAAGATATGTGCTGATGAGACCAATTATTACAACTCCGAGGTCATCTGGGAGATCCCGTTTGCAGATGGTTCCCGTGGTCAGGTACTCCAGTATAACTGCACGAAAATGGATAAAGCGCTTGGCGGTTTGAAGAATAACGAAGGCGGTTCGAGCAACTCGGCTGTGGGTATTGTTCCGACGCTTTATTATGACTTTGAATCGGACGATGTTCGCCGCGATGTGACTATGGCACGTTATATCTGGATATATGATGACGGTAAGGAATTTAATAGTGACCCCGAGAAAGTAAGAAATGCCTTCCCCGGTGTGGATGTGGATAATCATGAGAAATTCCTGTATCAGAAACGCGCTATGGTGGATAGTTGGTACGGTAATAAATACCGCGTAGAGTGGATGAAACGTAACCGTACAGGTAACGATGACGGTATTAACTTCCCAATCATCCGTTATGCAGACGTGCTCTTGATGGCCGCTGAGGCTTCGATTGGTGGTATCGGTTCAGACATGCCGACGAACACCTATAGCATCGATGGTAACGCATGTTATAATAGAGTACGTACGCGTGCGAAAGCAAGTTCCAAAACCCTTAGTGGCATGAAGGATATTCAAGAGGAGCGCAAATTGGAATTCACCGGTGAGTATCTGCGTAAATACGATTTGATGCGCTGGGGTATTCTCAAAGAGACACTGATGGAAGCACACGCTCGTCTGGAGTTGATGAACGCTCACTCGGGAGAGTTCTCGGAATTGCAGGATACGATCTACTACCACTATAAATATGTGGGCGATGAGTATAGTTTTGCGGCAGGTATCAAAGGTTTCGTGATTGATTCCGTATATGGTCTCAACAAGGGAGAACTCGGAACTCCGCCTTATACATTGACGGGAGGATTGAAAGGATCTTTGTATGCAAGCGAATCGAATGGTCGTGTACTTGCACCGGATAATTACATGCTCTTCGACCGCGATTATCCGGAGCGCCTGAATGGACGTCAGTACTGGCCGATCTTCGCGGTGAACATCGGTCAATCGAACGGAACGCTTTGGAATGACTACGATTATGTCGCTCGCTAAGACATATCTGCTATGCTTGTTGGCAATCATTGCGGTAGCATGTAAGAAAAAAGATAAGCAGCAACCTGATGAGCCGGCTATCAACTCGTACCCCGAGTTGGTAGCGGCTTGTCAGCATATAGAGGGCGGCGGAGCCGCAGTGACGGGCGGTGACGGAGGTACCGTGTATCGCGTCAGCCGTCTTGACGATGCCATGAATCCCAATACGGGATTGCCGATGGCAGGCACACTCCGCTATGCGGTCACGCAACTTGGTCCAAGACGGGTGATATTCACCCAATCCGGCACAATCCACTTGGAGCGTGAATTGCGTATCAAGAACGGTAGCCTGACCATAGACGGTCAGTCGGCACCCGGTGAGGGTATCTGTATCGCCGATTATCCGCTGGTCATCAATGCGGATAATGTGATTGTACGTTTTATACGTGTCCGTCTGGGGGATGTGAGCAATACGGAATCGGATGCCGTTTCTGTCAATGACTCGAAAGGCGTTGTGCTCGATCACCTCAGTTGCTCGTGGTCGGTGGACGAGTGCGTGAGTTGCTACGGCAATACGGATTTTACGATGCAGTATTGCATTGTGTCCGAGTCACTCAAGAACTCTGTACACGGCAAAGGCAGTCACGGATACGGCGGGATCTGGGGCGGTACGAACGCTTCGTTCCATCATAACCTGTTGGCGCACCATGACAGCCGTAATCCGCGTTTCGACCACTCGTACGTGAACAACACCTGCTTCGGACCGGTTGACTACGTCAATAATGTGGTCTATAACTGGGGTGGTAATTCAACATACGGAGGCGAAGGTTACGATCAGGTACGTAAGATCAATATGATCAATAATTACTACAAAAACGGTCCTGCGACGAGAGCTAAAAACCGGTTGGTGGATCCGACGGTCAGTTGTTCGTTCTGCTCCGACAAGCACACACTGATACCGGGTAAGTTCTGGTTGGAAGGCAATTATATGTACGGCAGTGAGGTGGTGACCAATGATAACTGGCAAGGTTCGACCCAAAAAGGCAGTAATGTGAAGGCATCTGCCCGTTGGACGGAAGGACTGACGCTGCTCAAGAAAGAACAGACGGCAGTACAGGCCTACGAAACAGTGCTTGCTAAAGCAGGATGCTCGCTCGTGCGCGATATCATTGATACGCGTATAGTCAGCGAAGTACGCAACGGCAATTATACCTACGAGGGTTCCAACGGTTCCACCGGTGGACTGATTGATACACAGTCTGACGTAGGCGGTTGGCCGGTACTGAACAACGGCACTGCTCCTGCCGATTCGGACTACGACGGTATGCCGGACGAATGGGAAAAGAATTATGGCTTGGATCCCAATGATGCATCGGATGCCAAGACGGTGACTTTGGTAACAGGGCATACCAATTTGGATGTATATATGTGCCACAAAGTAGCAAATTTATACGAATAATACCCCTCTGCATAAAAAATTTACATTTTTTGTCAATAAATACTTGTTTATATCCTAAAAATGTAGTAACTTTGCAGCGGATTTGTGAAATATTTTTAGTTAACCCTAATATTAACAATTAAAAACTCAACATTATGAAGAAATTTTTCCTCTTCGCAGCTGCTGTTGCAACTGCAATGACAATCAACGCACAGAAAGTAGTTGTGCTGAACGAGGTAGCTAACTACATCGATTTCCAGGCGCTTAGCGTTTCGGATCCGGCTATGACTTCTTCTGTTGTTACCAGTACTGCTCCGTACCAGCTGGCTAACGGTTCGAAACTCGTAGGTTTCCAGAAATCGGACGGTACTGAGGCTGAGAACAAATGGAATGTAAAAGAGGCATACAACACGACTATGCCGACTCCGACATGGGATGGCGTTGACTCGCTGAAGGCAGGTACGATGTTCCGTGCAGCTTCGGGTACAACGATTGAACTCGGTGCATTCCAGACCAAAGCAGAGGGCAAACTCGTTGTTTACTATCAGCCGAACGGCGATAGCGAGCGCGGTGTAGAGGTTTATGTTTATGGCGAATCGGTAACCGGTAAAGACTTGACCGGTAGCGGTGTAAAGATCGACGGTATCCGTCCGGCTTATGCTGGTGAGATCACTCTCGCAGCAGGTAGCTATGACGCAGGTGACGTTGTTATCAAAACCGTCGTTAACACCAGCAACATCTTCGGTGTACGTATCGAAGCACTTGGTGCAGAGCAAGGTATCAACAACACCAACGCTTCTGTTAAGGCTGAGAAGTTCTTCCGTAACGGTCAGCTCATCATCCGCAAGAACGGTGTAGAGTACAACGCTATCGGCGCACAACTCTAATCCTCCTCATGGACATAAAAAATGCTCGCAGCACTGCGAGCATTTTTTTATTGCCTGTCTGTCTCACTCCAGCGGTTGACCGTTCCATATGATGCCCTTGGCGTGCTTGATGGAGTGTTCTTTCTGCGGGGTCATGATGCAGTTCTTAAATTGGATGTCCTCTGCGAATTCAATCGTCATGCCTTCGCGTGTGCCGTACCAGTTAACGCCGTCAAAGAGGATGGTATGTACCGGCAGACCTTTCAGACCCACCATATCGACCGCTTTCTTGGCATTGACGCTGGTGATATTGCGGAAAGTGAAGTTACTCCACTCGGGATAGAACTTACTCTTGTCATCCGTGTCCGTAGCACCACGTCCACCGGCCGAACGATCAGCATAACCCGATTGGAAGAGGAAAGCGGCTTCGCGGATATCCTTCATCGTGATGTTATAGCAGTAGATGTCCTGACATACACCGCCACGACCCGGAGCTGATTTGAAACGGCAACCGATATCCGTACCATCGAACATGCAGTCTTTGACAATCAGACGTACCATGCCACCGCAGAACTCCGAACCGATGACGAAACCACCGTGTGCACGATAGACCGTGTCGTTGGTGATGAGGAAATCGCGTTGCGGACCGGCTTCTACACCTTTCTCGCCTACACCGCCTTTCATACATATACCATCGTCACCGGCACTTACGTGACAACCTGCGATCAGGGCCACTTGTACGTTACCCGGGTCCATCGCATCGCCGTTCTGTGCCCACCACGGACAGTCGATGGTCACGTTCTCAATGATGAGGTTCTGGATACGCGTAGGCACGAGGTGGAACTTCGGACTGTTACGCAGCGTCACACCTTCTACAACCAGATTCTTCGTGTCCGTGATATTCACCAGATGCGGACGCATCTTCTCTTGGATCTCCGGCGTAGCAGCGATATTGGGGATGCCGAGTTCCGGCTTGAGGTTGAACGGATACCAGAGACGATACGTCTTGTCGTCTTGCTTCAGTGTGCCGCCTAAACTCAATGCCTCGTCCCAGAACTCCTGTGCACCACCGCGAACCAGTTTCTTCTCTTTGATAGGACGCCAGATAAAGCCCTGACCGTCAATCACGCCTTTACCGGTGATACCTACGTTCTCCAGCTTGGAACCATAGATAAGCGCGTGGCATTTCTTGCTTCCATCGCGCAGATTGTCATTTTTTTGAACATACAACTCTTTGTTCTCCGAACCCAAGATGGTCGCACCTTTGCTTAAATGCAAGTCGATGTTACTCCTCATCTGAATAGGACCGGTTTTCCATACGCCGCGCGGCACAATGACATGTCCGCCGCCTTGATTACTCAGTTCTTTGATGGCTTTGTTGAAAGCCTCCGTGCAATCGGTTTTGCCGTCAGGTACAGCGCCGTATTGCGCGATATTAACGGACGTCGCCGGGAACTTCACTTCTTGTACGCGCTCGATCTCAATCGGCAGATTCACATAATAGTGATCGTACTTACTTTGTGCGCTGAGGCTCAGCACCGCGCCCAATAGCAGGGCGGAGAGAAGGACTTTTTTCATGATAAAATAATTTTTAATTCCTAATTCGTAATTTTTAATTCACAATTATTGTGCCAACTCGACAATCTTGAGAGCCGCGTTGATGCCGTCCAGGGCGGAACTGGTGATACCGCCTGCGTATCCGGCTCCTTCGCCGCAAGGGTAGAGCAGGGGCGTACTCACCGATTGTAGGGTTTCCGGATCACGGGGGATACGCACCGCACTGCTGCTGCGACTCTCGACGCCTACGATCACTGCTTCATTGGTCAGGAAGCCCGGGTACTTACGGTCGAAATCCCGAAAACCCTGTTGCAGCCGTGCCCCTATATGCGCCGGTAACCACTGGTCCAAACGGCTTGAGACGATGCCCGGTAAGTAACTGCATGCCGGCAGGTCCTTGCTTGCTTTCCCCTCTACAAAATCTTTCAGCCGCTGTGCCGGAGCTTGGGCTTGCGGGCCTCCGTGCTCAAATGCCATGCGTTCCAATTCCTCTTGGTACGCTAATCCGCGAAGCGGATCCTCTCCGGGGATGTCCTCCGGGTTGATCTGTACCACCATTCCGCTGTTGGCATAAGGACTATTGCGATGACTCGCACTCATTCCATTGACGACGCAACTGCCCGCGTCGCTTCCTGCCGGCACGATATGTCCGCCGGGACACATACAGAACGAATAGACTCCTCGTCCATCGACTTGCGTCACCAAACTATACGACGCATTGCCGAGGTATTTGATGATGTTTTCGTGATCTCGTGATCTCGTGATCTCGTGATCTCGACCCTTGAAATACATCAATTTATTGATGAGCGCCTGCGGATGCTCCGCCCGCACACCCATCGCAAAACCTTTCGTCTCTAACTTCACCCCTTCTTTGGCTAACATCCGATAGGTATCGTGCGCGGAATGGCCAATGGCCAATATCGTTGGCTGCGCCAACGATGGACCGGCTTCGCCTGACAGACCGTTACACTGACAGACCGTTTCACTGTTAGACCGTTTCACTGTTAGACTTTTAAGGCTATCAATCTTTGTCTCAAAGTGGATCTCTCCGCCATGCGTGAGGATACACTCGCGCATGTTCTTGATGATGGAAGGCAACTTATCGCTACCGATATGGGCATGGGCTTCGTACAATACCGTGTCCGGTGCACCGAAATAATGGAAAATCTCCATCACGCGCTGCATGTTACCGCGTTTCTTGGATCGCGAGAAGAGTTTGCCGTCCGAGAACGTACCGGCTCCTCCTTCACCGAAGCAGTAGTTCGACTCCGGATTGAGCCCCTCGTTCCTATTGAGCAATGCGATATCGCGTTTTCGTTCACTCACTTCCTTGCCCCGCTCGTAGATAATCGGCTTGATTCCATGTTCTATCAGAGTCAACGCTGCAAAAAGCCCTGCCGGACCTGCACCGATAATCACCGTCTGTCGCTTTGCCTCATGTACATCCTGATACACCGGCGGAGCATAGAGCGGGATAGGGGCATCCTTGGCGATCGGCTTACCTTGGTCATCTATTAAAACGGTAAGATGCACGCGCAACTCTCGCTGCCGTGCATCTACTGAACGTTTCACCACCCGCCATTGTTGCTCCATCGCATGAGCCTCCCGCGGGGATACGATATATTGTCGGTTATTTTCCAATCTTATTTAAGATAGCTTCGAGACCAAGTTCTTTCACTTTCTCTCCGATCTTAACCTCCAACTCTTCGCACAACTCCGGATTATCTGCCAGAACCTCTTTCACTTTGTCGCGTCCCTGACCGAGTTTGGTGTCGCCGTAACTGAAGAACGAACCGCTTTTCTTAATCACCTCGGCAGCCACTGCGAAATCGAGAATCTCACCGATACGCGAGATACCTTCGTTGAACATCAGATCGAACTCGGCTTTCTTGAACGGAGGAGCGACTTTGTTCTTCACTACCTTCACGCGCACTTGGTTACCCTTGATCTGCTCGCCGTCTTTGATCTGACCCGTACGACGGATATCCAGACGCACCGATGCGTAGAACTTCAACGCATTACCACCGGTGGTCGTCTCCGGATTACCGAACATCACACCGATCTTCTCGCGCAACTGGTTGATGAAGATAACGGTCGTGCCGGTCTTGTTCACCGAAGCCGTCATCTTACGCAAAGCCTGCGACATCAGACGTGCCTGCAGTCCCACTTTGTTATCACCCATATCTCCGGTGATCTCTGCTTTCGGCGTCAGCGCCGCTACGGAGTCGATAACAATCAGGTCCACCGCTGCCGAACGAATCAACTCATCGGCAATCTCCAGAGCCTGCTCTCCGCTGTCCGGCTGTGCAATCAGCAGTTCGCCGATGTTCACACCCAGTTTCTCGGCATAGAAACGGTCGAAAGCATGCTCGGCATCGATGATAGCTGCGATACCGCCTGCCTTCTGCACCTCCGCCATCGCGTGGATAGCCAGCGTCGTCTTACCCGAGGACTCCGGACCGTAGATCTCGATGATACGTCCCTTCGGGTAACCGCCTACGCCCAAGGCGTAATTGAGTCCCAGACTGCCGGTCGGGATAACCGGTACATTCTCGATATTCTCGTCACCGAGTTTCATGATGGCTCCCTTACCAAACTCTTTGTCGATCTTTGCCATCGCTGCCTGCAGCGCTTTCAGCTTGTCTGCCGATGGTGTCACTTTTTCTGCCATACTATTGTTGTTTTATAATTACGCTGCAAAGGTACAAAAAAAAAAGCACATACACAAGAATTTAATAAATTTTTTATTAAATTAATCGTATGAACTTAGTGAATTAAGAAGTATGTGCTCACTTTTTTTCAAAAAATCTGCAATATTGTGTCAATCCGCATTGTTCGCACTTGGGCTTGCGGGCTTGGCAGATATACCGGCCGTGCAGTAGTAGCCAGTGATGGGCCTTGGGAATGATGCCTTTCGGGATATATTGTACCAGCGCTTTCTCCGTTTGCAGCGGGTTCTTGCTGTTCGTCGTGAGACCTAACCGTTCGCTGACTCGGAAGATATGGGTGTCGACCGCCATGGTGGGTTGGTTCCAGATAACCGCGCAGACCACGTTCGCCGTCTTGCGACCGACGCCTTGAAGGGTCTGTAAGTCTTCGATATTATCGGGTACTTGCCCGTTGTAGGCCTCGACAAGCCGCTGCGCCATCTGCACCAAGTGTTCCGCTTTACTGCGCGGATAACTGACCGACTTCACATATTCGAACACCTCGTCGCTCGTTGCCTGAGCCAAAACTTGCGGTGTGGGGTAGGCTGCAAACAAAGCAGGCGTCACCATATTGACCCGCTTATCCGTGCATTGTGCGGACAGCATCACGGCAATGAGGCATTGGAAAGGGTTGGCAAACACCAGCTCACTCTCTGCCACCGGCATGTTCGCTTCGAACCAAGCCAATATGTTCTCAAATCGCTGTTTGGTTCTCATGATAGGTGCGACTTAAAAATTGTAATATAGGTGTCACCTGTTGTTGCACCGAAGCGGTCTCCGGCGTGATCTCGCGTTGCTGCAACCGCAACAGCATGATCTGGTAAAGCAGCAGCAGGCATGCCTCGATGTCCGACATCGTCGGACGGTCGGTCTTGGCCTTCAGCAGATTCAGACTCGGCTGCAGACGGATGATCGCTGCGCGGTATAGTGCATCCTCGTTAAGAATCTCCGCATGTAAGTCCTCCAACTCTGCCAAGGCATTCTGCGCCAGTTGCAGATGACCGGACTCCACAATCCCTTCGCGATGCATCATCTCATTCAACTCATGCAACTCCGGCGTGGCGTCTGCATGTTGCGGAAACGCCCGCAAGTAGTCCTCCATCTGCCATAAGTATAGAATATATTCCGCTATGTTGTCTTTCTTGGATTTCATCATTTGCATCATTCAATCATTTCATCATTCCAATCGTCGCTCTCGTCTAAATAGTTGTCGGACATGAAAACTTCTATGTCTCTGCGATCCTTCTTCGTCGGTCTTCCCATACCTCTGTCGCGACCGCCGTTGCCTGCCATCCGTGCCAACTCGAGTATCTCCAGTTGTTGCGGCGACGTGCAGTCTTGCAGGTACTCCGGCACCAGTTTGGCGCCTAACCGGTTCTCCGTCAACTGCAGTATTTTATAGGTGTACGTGATCGGACCCTTGCGCACGTTGAACGTGTCGCCGATATGGAACGTGCGGCTGGGTTTGAGTTGCACGCCATTCATACTGATACGCCCGTTCTTGCAGGCATCGGCAGCAATAGAGCGCGTCTTATAGATACGCATGGCCCATAGAAACTTATCTACGCGAACTTCACTCATGGGTCAATCGGTTGTTGATCATTCGGTATATATACTGCTGAACGTACGCTTTGAGGTATTGCACCATCTCTTCCGGTGCCTGATCTGCCGGAAGCGGTTGTTGCAGCAACGGGTCGCACCGGTAATTATACAACGCCGTCACTTGTTTTCCGTCAAACTGCATCAACAGACTGTCACTCATGATTTGATAGACAGGGTTGTTGTAACAAACGGCATAGTTATGCGTTTTGGAGGTGGTCAGTGCATCTTCACCGAAGGCAAAATAAGGCGCTTCATAACCCACCGCTCCCAATACGGAAGGCATAATATCCGTTTGGCTGACGATGTCATGCCGTTGTTCGGCAGGCAACAACGCCGGGCAATAGAAAACCACCGGCACGCGATATTGTCCCAAAGCATTCGTGTAGGTAGGGGTACATAGTTGGTTGGTATGATCGGCTGTGATGACGAAGAGGGTATGGTCGAACCAAGGCTGCGTACGGGCGTAAGCGAAGAACTGCCGCATGGCATTATCGCTATAACCGATACACTGATGGAGCGGTTGCGAACCCTGCGGGAAGACGCCTTCGTATTGCTCGGGTACACGGAAAGGATGATGACTCGACGCGGTGAAGACTGCCGTCATGAAGGGCTCTGGTATCGTGCTCATCGTGCGACCGTAGAACTGCAAGAAAGGTTCATCCCAGATAGCCCAAGTGCCGTCAAAATCCCGTTTGGCATCGGGATACTCGTCCATGCCGTAGTACTTCTGGAAACCGGCACTGCGAGCGTAGGCCTGAAAACCCATACTGCCGTTCGGCGCACCGTGGAAGAAAGCGGTGGTATACCCCTCTCTGCGCAAACAGTCAGCGATGGACGAGACGGCATTGGTTGAGTAGGGGGTTACCACATAGGGGTTGATGAGCATCGGGATAGACGAGAGCACCGACGGCATGGCGTCAATGGACTTGCGTCCGGACGCAAAACTGTACTCCCAGGTGACGCTTTGCGCCAAGAGGGAATCCAAGAAAGGCGTGAAACCTTTACCCTCATTGTAAAAACCGATATGCTCCGAAGCAAAAGACTCCAGGATGAACACCACTACATTAAACCCTTCAGCTTTCACCTTTAACTCTTTCTCTCCTTCATTCTTATGCCACGGCGTCATGATCGTCTCCAACGCTTCCAACTCAAAATACTTCGGGTCGGTATAGGTACTGCCTTCCGACGAACGCATGATACTGAACGGCGTATTGAGCACCAGGATGGTCTCCTGTGGCCTGTTGGTGTATTGAAGCGCATTGCTCAGCGTGATAGGACGGGTATATTTACCGAAACCGCCCCGGATTCCGATGACAATGAAATAGACCGTCACTACAAAGAGGAGCGTCTCGAAGATATAATATCCTACAGCGTTAGCGGTCTTACAGTGAAACGGTTTTACAGTGTCAACGGTTTTATAGCGAAGCGGTCTATATAGCCACACAAAAGCCGTCATAAGCGCCAAAGCGAAGAACGTGACGTACCAGTATTGGACGACGCCTTGCATAAAGATACCGAGTAAGTTACCGTCGTTCTGGAACTCGTCGAAGAAAGTGATGGTCGTACGGCGGTCGGTGAAACGTACATACACCATATCTATGCTGTTCGCCGCCAAACCGATGAGGTTCGGGATCAAAAAGAAATACTTAGCCACCGATTGATAAACCTCATTCTGCCGCCATGACATCGGTAACGGAAGAAGCATCAACAGCAGATAAACCGAACTGAGATACAGTACAGCGGTGAGGTCAAAACGAAAACCTCCCCATAGCATCTCCATCAGATGCGAGAACGAAACATCGGGAAAGAGGTCCGGACTCACCCAATAGAAGAATAAACGCGACAGCGTGTAGGCTGCCAAAATCAACAGGATATTATATGCCGCACACACCCATGGGTGATTCCAAAAACGCTTCATGTCATTTATTGCTAAACTGGTTCATAGTTCGGTCGATACCTTGCAGACAGAAACTCGGAATGATCTCTGTCGTCACCTTCAACCGCTCTTCAATCTGTTTCTTCTCCTCATCGGTCCACTCGCCCAGCACGAAGTTGATCTGCGTCCCGCGCGTGTACTCGTTCCCTATGCCAAAGCGCACCCGCGCGTACGCGTCCGTGCCTAACACCGATTGGATGTTACCCAGACCGTTGTGCCCGCCGTTGGAGCCTTGCTTGCGGATACGTATTGTTCCGAAAGGCAAGTTTAGGTCATCGACAAGTACCAACATGTTCTCCACCGGGATCTTCTCTTCCTTCAACCAGTACCGAACAGCGTTACCGCTCAGGTTCATGTAGGTCGAAGGTTTGAGCAACACCAACTCAGCGTTCTTCACCCGGCAGCGACCGATGAACCCGTACCGCTTGTCTTCCCACTTCACCTCCTTCGATGCCGCAAAAGCATCAATCATCATAAAACCGATGTTATGCCGCGTACCTGCGTACTCGTCACCGATATTGCCTAAACCGACTATTAGATATTTCATACTTGGAATAAAGACCGTTTCACTAAAAGACAAAAGACAATGGACTGATTTACTATCGGTCGGGGCATTTCTGTCCTTAATCCTTTAGCGCAGCGGTCCATCGTCTTTCAGCGGCTATGCCGCGGTCTGATTAAGCTTGTTTGCTCTGGCGTGTTGCCTTAACCTCAGCGACGCAAGCGTCAGCGGGGTTCACGAAGCACAGACCCTCTACCTTCACGTCAGCAACAGCGATCTTCTTACCCAGACCGAGCTCGGTAACATCGATATTGATGCGATCGGGGAATGCGGTGTAGATACCACAAGCTTTCAGTTTGCGCATGTTCTGAACCAGTTTACCACCGGCTTTAACACCTTCAGCAAGACCGTTCAGTTGGATAGGAATCTCTACTACAACCGGCTTCTTCTCATCTACTGCGAGGAAGTCAATGTGCAGCGTCTTACCATCGATCGGATGGAACTGCAACTCTTTAACGATAGCTTTGGTCTTGGTGTCACCAACCGTCAGGTCAACGATCTGGGTGTCCGGGCTGTAGATCAGCTTACGAACGTCAGCTGCTGCTACCGTGAAGGTCAGGTTCAAACCACAACCGTAAATGTTGCAAGGAATCAATTCCTCTGCGCGAAGAGCCTTTGCGGCCTTCTTTCCGTACTCGCTACGCGGAGTACCTACTAATGCGAATTCTTTCATTGTTTAAATGTTGTTTGTGTTACTTAATACCGTGTATTCCATACACATAATAGTTTGATGTTGTTTGATGCTTAGCGTTTGATGTTGTTTGATATTGTTAACCTTCAAACTATCTCAAACCCTCAAACTTTCAAACTAAAGGCTGCCAACGCAGCCTTTTGTTGTCCACCGAGGAGTCGAACCTCGCTTCTCGGAACCAAAATCCGGTGTAATACCGATATACGAGTGGACAGCACTTTTCAAAAAAGCGTGCAAAATTACTGCTTTTTTTTGACATACGCAAATATTTTTGCACTTTTTTTCGAAAAATCGTTATTTTGCTATCACAAGATAGTAATTCTTCTTCCCTTTTTGGAATAAAAGGTACTTTCCGTTCAGCAAATTAGCGTCCGTCAACGGAGTAGCCGGGTCTGTCAACTTCTCTTTGTTGAGACTGAAACCGTTCGCCTGAATCATCTTACGTGCCTCGCCTTTGCTCGGGAAGATATTCGTCTTCTCGGCTAGCAGATCCAACGGACCGATACCGGCTTTCAGATCCGCCATCGGGATCTCATATTGCTCCACACCGCTGAATACATCCAGGAAGGTGGCTTCGTCTAACGCGCGTAATGCGTCCGCAGTCGCGTTTCCGAATAATATATTACTTGCCTCTACCGCTGCATTATAGTCCGCTTCGCTATGTACCATACAGGTCACCTCTTTCGCCAAACGTTTCTGCAGCACGCGCAAGTGCGGAGCCTCTTCGTGTTCCTTAATCAGCGCCTCGATCTCTTCGCGGCTGAGGCTCGTGAAGATCTTGATATAGCGTTTGGCATCATCGTCGCTCACGTTCATCCAGAACTGGAAGAACTTATACGGACTCGTATATTTGCGGCTCAACCATACATTGCCGCTCTCGGTCTTACCGAACTTACCGCCGTCGGCCTTCGTGATCAGCGGACAAGTCAACGCGTACGCCTCGTTGCCGGTGATCTTCTTGATGAGCTCCGTACCGGTGGTGATATTACCCCATTGGTCTGAACCTCCCATCTGCAACTTGCAGTTCTTATGCTCGTTCAGATATACGAAGTCATATCCCTGAAGCAACTGGTACGTGAACTCCGTGAACGACATGCCCTGACTAAACTCTCCGTTGAAGCGTTTCTTCACGCTGTCTTTCGCCATCATATAGTTCACCGTAATCAGCTTACCGATGTTACGTGCGAAATCTAAGAAGGTATAGTCCTTCATCCAGTCGTAGTTGTTTACCAACTCAGCCGCATTCGGCTCGTTACTGTTGAAATCCAGGAAATGCTCCAACTGCTCACGGATACATTGTACATTATGACGGAGAGTCTCTTCGGTCAGCAGGTTTCGCTCTGCGCTCTTGCCGGAAGGGTCACCGATCATACCCGTCGCACCGCCTAACAGCGCAATCGGCTTATGGCCGCAAGCCTGCAGGTGACGCAACATCATGATACCGCACAAGTGACCGATATGCAGACTGTCCGCCGTCGGGTCAATACCCACATACGCGGTCGTCACCTCTTTCATCAATTGCTCTTCCGTACCCGGCATGATGTCCTGCAACATGCCTCTCCATTTCAGTTCTTCTACAAAATTTTTTGTCATATATGTGTTTTTTTATATCTTTTCAGGGTCCCCAATGTAAACCAAGCCGTAGGCTGTTTGCGGTGGGGAGAGCGTAGCGTAATACGTAGCACTATACGAGGGCTGTGCCAGAAGTCGTGCGAGTATTAACGTAAGCGGGTGCAAAGGTACTGCTTTTTTGCGACATATGCAAGAAAATTGTGATTTTGAGTGAAAAAAAATGAAATATGCAAGTTTATGCGCAATTTATACAAATATCCGCCAAGCGATAGTAACTTGGCGGATAAATAATGAAAAAGAATGCCTTATTTGTTTGTAACTAACAAACTTATTGCAAATTCATCCAATTGCGAACTGGATATGCCGATGCGCATAGCCATCAGTTGTCTGCGACGATAGAGGGTACGTCTCTCCATGCGGAGCAAAGTGCATATTTCCAGATTGTCCATACCTATGCCGAGGAGGCAGAACACGAGCAGATCTAATTCCGTGAGTTGCGGGAACTGCTCTTTGATGGACGCTATTTGTGCAGAAAAAATGCCAAACAATTCTTCCCCCATCCGTTTAATATCTTCTTGCTGGTAGATAAATCGTGATACAATATCTTCTCCGCTTTTGATACGCATTTCCGACTCTTCGGTCAAGACAATTTTTTCTTTTACCTTGTCCAGGAGTTTTTCTCTCCAGTCATTGAGCTCCCGTTCGGAGGAATTGTTTTTGCATTGAAGCCCTTTAACCTTTTGCGACAAAAACGCGATATAAAGAACTAACAATCCGATGGTTACTAATTCCAAGCCACATGCTATTTCCAATATTTTCATCATGATTTTTTCTGTTTGTAAAAATTGATTTTTGAAGATGTTTCCAGTCTGTTCATTCTGCTGACTAGTTCTTTGTACAATTCATCACGGTATGTGCTGCATGACAAATTGTATGCGGCATCTGCCGCTCGCAACTGTATGTGCTTTCTCGGGAGATTGAAGGAACGTGTTATTTTTATTTCGTCTATAGTGTCTATAGGAATAGACATTTCCATGAAGGTAAAAAACAGCAATTTCTCTTGTACATATAATCTATCCCCGATAATACGGTATTTGCAACAGCTTACACTATATAAAACGATAGTAGCAGCAATGACTACAATCAGCCCTAATTCTATCTGCATTTCCCAATTTATTTCATAGGGGACCTTGAAACAATAAACGTCAAGCAAATACTTTATAAGTTCAAATTCTACCCCTATCATAAAGAGGGACAAAAAGAGCAGAAAGGCTTCTTTTATAGAAAACTTATTGTCATAATTTTTTATCATTGTATAAAGATTTTAATCCCATCTAAGAGCGACAAACCCAGAACAAATAGCAGCTCCCGCAATAGCGCCATGTACAGCTCCTACACCTGCAAATATAGCTCCAATTTTTCCGCCCCATTTAGCCCCTTTACAATCGGCTATCGCGAATGCAAGCACTTTTTCCCAGGAAGATAACGTATATGTTTCGTGGAAATTCTCAAATTCTGTTTCGTCCATATTATTTAAGTTCAAATAATGGCAATTTGCATTCCATGCTAATTCTCCCCATGCTTCCATATTTTCAGATTGTGACCAATAGTTAAATGAACCAGTCAGCACACTAAGCATAACTTCTAATCCTTCTCGCTCTTCTTCCGAGAGGCACAGAGGTTCGCATGTCACATAAATATTTTCTACATAATCTTCAATATATGTACACAACTCCAACCAATTTGGATTATCAGTAAAATCAATATTATTAGAAAGTGTACTTGCATAATACTCAAAAAGGTTTTCTACGCTATGAAATGCTGAATCCATACCTGGACATTCATGTTCCTCTATATTTAATTGATTCTGTAAAGTTGTATACTCCAAAGGTGAAGATATGCTTGTGTTGCCAAAAACATTAAAATCTACCCCATATACTGTACATGTAACATCATGGGTGGTTTGCAAAATTACATCCGAATAAGCAGCATATAAACTATAAAAATTTTCATCGTCAATAGTTTCTACCACATAATCTAATGGATCAATTTCTTCGCATAATGCCAAACATTCATCAAGTAGATTATTATGCATTTCACCATAATCCAAACTTACCTGCGGGAGTCTTCTCTGGGGCATTGTCGCATTGTCCACATCTTGTTTGACTAGTTCATTTGAACACGAAGTAAGCACACTAACATACATGACTGTACACAACAAAAAATGTACCATTTTGTTTTTAATTTTCTTTTTCATAAAGATTTTTTTTGTAATTTTAATAATTGTTTAATTTTAACATAGTTTAGCTAATGATTCTGACAAAAAATCAGGCCTGAGTTACTTGTCGAAATCCGATGCAAAATTACAATAAAAAAACGGAACCTGCAAAAAAATATATACTAAAGGGCTTCTTTTAGCGTGTTGTAAAATGTTGATTTAGAGAGTATTGTGAAAATCACCGGAATAAAAATTACTAAAGCCTGTTGGCGAGTTACTAAAGTGCGCATATTTTGTTATGAAATAAGAAATATTGGATACGTAGAATAACGCCCATTGTGCACTCTTGTCGTGTTTTTACGACAATAACCAAAAAGCGCCATGCCCTTCCGAGCATGACGCTTTATCAATGACTAGTTGCTATTCAATTCATCTTGAAGATAGCTATATACGTATCCGGAAGATTGGAAATATAAGCCTGTATTGGGATTATTTATCTTCCTTACTTCGGGATATTGATCAACGGAGTTGCTGTACCCTGATATTGGGGTAACTTACCATCCCATTTCTCAATCCAGTCTTCCTGAATGATGAGTGTCGAAAGGGATGCCGAAATCGTGCGGTTGTAGTACGCCTCCGCGTCTGCCTTGATCTTCATCGCCTTCGCCTCACCTTCCGCCTTGGCTACCGCAATCTTTGCATTCGCCTCTG
This sequence comes from Paludibacteraceae bacterium, assembly GCA_017447875.1. Classification (GTDB taxonomy): domain Bacteria; phylum Bacteroidota; class Bacteroidia; order Bacteroidales; family Paludibacteraceae; genus Colicola. The sequence goes on from JAFSMP010000031.1 coordinate 32,230, forward strand.
CCTGCTTCACCTCGTTCTCGGCCTTCAATGCAGCCTGAACAGCGGCATTCTTCGCATCAATCATCTGACGCAAGGACTCCGGAGGAGTAATCTGACTCGTGAACTCCGTCACCGTGAAGCCTTCCTTCGTCAGCGTCGAGTCCAGCATCACACGCACCTCTTTCTCAAACTTTGCACGACTCGCCATCAACTCGTCCGACGTGTAGTTGTTGGCCGCCACACGGTATGCGTCATAGATCACCGTCCGCATGTAGCCTTCCTGAATCTCCACCAGATCCGTACGGTACTTGAAGAAGATATCCGTCGCTTTCTCGCGATTCAGGTAATATGCCATCGTCGGGTCCATCGTGAAGATAGCCGCGTCTTTGGTATTCACCGTGAACGGCTTGTAATCTACACGCTGCACATAGATCGGATAGGTGTGAATTGCCGTAGTGATCGGGCAGTAGAACACATAACCCGTCACCGGCGAAGCCTTCAGCGTACCCTGCTCCGACAGCGATAACTTATTGAACTTGATTCCTACTTCCGAAGAATCCACGCGCGTGCAACGCACGCATGTTAAATTAAATAGAATGAGTACCGCCAGGACTATTCCCAAACGTACCAAAAGTTTGTTATTATTCATAATTTCCAATGTTTTTCTGCAAAGGTACAACTTTTTTTTGATATATGCAAGAAGGAAGTCGTTTTTTTTCTTAAAATTAGGTGTTTTTTGCTTTATGGGCACAAAAAAAGCGCACTTTTCGATGGAGGGCACTGAAAAACCCTCCTGAATAAGTTTAAATTAAGAAAATGGCACATATGTGTAAAAAAACTTGCATATGTGCTATTTTTTTTGTACCTTTGTAGCATAATTGAGAAATAGTTATGCTGAGCCAACAACCAACAC
>JAFSMP010000032.1 GCA_017447875.1 Paludibacteraceae bacterium
GCGGCTGCCTTCCGACTCGATGGGCGTTATGATAGAGCACGGCTGGAACTGGTTGCCTTATACGCCGCTGTCAACCATGGTGGTGGACGAAGCCCTTGCGGGCGTGCAGCCCAAGTGGGGCGACATCATCAAGTCGCAGACAGGCGTTTCCGTCTATGACATCTACGGCTGGGAAGGCACGCTCACCGCGCTCGAACCCGGACACGGCTACCTCTATTACAGCACCGACAGCACGGCTAAGTCCTTCAGCTATCCGGACCTCACCGCCTCCGTCAGCCATATGCAGCGCAAACTGATGGCAAGAAGTCTTACAGGCGGAGCCGGTCTTACAGCGCAGCGGTCTTACAGTGCTAACGGTCTTACAGCGCAGCGGTCTTACACCGCTTACCCCTCCAACATGACGATGACGATTCGTCTCATGGACGGCGAGGCGGTAGTGGATACCTGCGAGATAGCGGCATTTATCGGCGGTGAGTGCCGCGGTGCTGTCCGTGCACATACCGACAGCCTCTATTACCTCGTCATCGCGGGCGACGGTGCAGGCCAGCCGATGGAGCTCCGTACCGTCATCAACGGTGAAGAGAGAGTCATAGACAAGACCCTCACCTTCGTCTCCGACAACCATATCGGCACCCCGTGGGAACCGTATGTAATACAACTCAATCCCGCGGAGGGCATTGAGGATGTACGAAGTGACGATGTACGAAGTACGAAGGTGCGGAAGGTGCTTATCAACGACCATATCTATCTCATCCGTCCGGATGGCGAGATGTACGATGTGACGGGAAAGAGAGTGTCTGAGAAATAAATCATAGCTGTCAGCATTCAGCTGTCAGAAACCAGCCAAGAGGCGGTTCACGAATATCGTGAGCCGTCTCTTCTCTTTTCGCTTGCTAACACCGCCCTCACGAAATTCGGGAACTAAAAACATTTTTTCGTACGATTTTCGCCAGAATCCTTGTGTATGTCAATTATTTTTTGTACCTTTGCGCCGTAAACGACGCAAACATACAGAAACATGGATCGCAGAGCATATCTTATATCGGTTTTTGAAGATACGTTGGAGCGTATTAAATAGTTTATTAGAATGATAGACTACACAAAGACATCAGACGGGCTATATGCCTATCAATATCCTCGTGCATCGGTAACGGCAGATGCCGTGCTCTTTGCCAAGAAGGACGGACAGATATATGTGCTGCTTATCCAACGCGGTAATGAGCCTTACAAGGGTTGTTTTTGGCTGACGCAATAAGGGTTCTGAAGATCAATGGATAACTATTAGATGTACACTATCCAATACACCAAAGGAGGCGAGAAGGATCGGGTGAAAGTCAGCCGGAGTCCGTACGCCGAGACCGCGATGGCTATCGTGGAGGAGATTAAGCGTGACCCTTACTCCAATAGCGGAGGTGGATTGGAGAAAGTGAACGATGGCGACATCTTTTATATCCGGCGCATAAATGCCAAGCACCGGCTGGTGTACCAGATAGACGAAGAGAAGAAAGAAATACTCATTTGGGAGATGTGGAACCACTATGACCGAATGGGACAAAAAAGACGTAAGAGATAAACGATGATACTCAATACAGGCGGACGGACAGATACTGTGCAGTACTATTCCGAGTGGCTGCTCAATCGTTTTCGCGAAGGCTATGTGCTCTCGCGCAATCCGTTGTTTCCGAACCTCATCAACCGTATCGAGTTGACCCCGGAGACCATTGACGTGGTGGTGTTCTGCTCCAAGGACTATGCGCCTATACTCGACCGCCTGCATGAGATCAGCGACCATTTCAACTGCTATTACCATTATACCATCACGGCTTACGGAAAAGACATCGAGCCGCGTGTGCCTTCTATCGAGCAGAGCATAGAGACCTGCAAACGACTGGCTGCGTTGGTGGGCAAAGAGAAAATAGCTTGGCGGTACGACCCGGTTCTGCTGACCGACACTTATACCATTGAGCGACATTTGGAGACATTCGATCGCATAGCGCGCGAACTGACACCATACGTCAGCCGGTGCATCTTCAGTTTCGTAGAGATGTATAAGAAACTGGAGGTCAACATGCCTGAACTACGTCCGTTGACCGACGAACAGAAACGCACGTTAGCACAAGGCTTAGGCGCCATCGCCAAGAATTATGGCCTGTACTTGCAGACATGCGCTACGCGCGAGGACTATGAGGAGTTCGGCATCCATCGCAGCGGATGTATGACGACGGAGATTTTCTCCGAGGCATTGGGCATCAATTTCAAACGGCAGACCCACAAAGGCAACCGCCTTGGCTGTGCATGCATGGAGAGCCGGGGATTAGGCGACTACAACTCCTGCCCGAATGGCTGCCGGTATTGTTATGCCAACAAAGACCACGCAAAAACGTTGGAGAACTATCGTTTGCATGACCCCAATTCGCCGTTGCTGCTGGGACATGTACAGGAATCGGACACTATCAAACCATCCGTCCAAACCTCTATGCTCCTCAAGAACGAACCGACATTATTTTGAAACTAAATTCAAACTATTATGATACGATTAAATTGCTTTTTTCAGGCCGCAGACGCGGCAAAGTACAATGACGCTCTGCGTGCTGCAGTAGCTCTGACCGAGAAATCCCGTCACCATGCCGGGTGCATTGCTTATGATGTGTTCCAGAGCGCGACCCGCTCGGACGTTTTCATGTTCTGCGAGACATGGAAAGATGATGCTTCGCTCAAGGCTCATGCCGAGACGCCGGAGTTCAAGAAATACGTAGCCGAGATAGAGGCTTGCGGTCAAATGAAGTTGGAACGATTTGAATTTTGATGATGAAAGCTATTTTTATCAACGGTTCTCCGCGCAAGAACAAAAACACCGCGCAGATGTTGGAAGCCGCCATGAAAGGCGCACAGGAAGCAGGCGCCGAAGTGGAGATGATTCATCTCTATGGTCTCAATTACAAAGGCTGTCAATAAGCATGCAACCCATTGAGTTTGCGGACATATTATCCACGGACTTGCAACTCGCGCACACGGGTTACCTGACGCACGCTTTGTGCTTGGAGGGAACAGCGACGCTGCTTTTCAACGGTGCGTCGTTCCCTTTGCAGCGCGGGGATTGTATCATTATGCAGCGAAGCGAGAACGCGCAGATAGCCGACGCGAGCCCTGATTTTCAGACCATTACCGTCTATGTCACGCCGGAATTTATCCAGATGGCGTTGCCGCTCAGCAATTACGGCACACGCGGACATATGATGCTCTTCAACGATCCGGTCATGCATCTCAACGCGCGGCAGGCTGAGCGTTGCAAAGAGAATATGGAATACGTGCGTACGCGTTGCGCGGAGAAAGAGCATCGTTTTTATCTCGACCTGACGCTCAATGCCGTGCAAGCGATGATCATTGATTTTTTTGATTTTCATGCGGAGATTTACGCCGAGTCCAACGACCTTACCCACCAGAATGCGCACCTCATGAACCGCTTTCTTGAGATGTTGGAGCGTGGCGATTACCGCACACATCGTGACATTGCTTATTATGCCGACCAGTTGTGCGTCACACCCAAATATCTCTCCGAGACCTGTAAATCCATCAGCGGTTCCGGAGCTGCGTATTGGATCAACCGCTACACCTCGGTTGAGATTGCCCGTCTTCTCCGTGACCGTTCGCTGACCTTAACCGACATCGCATACCGTTTTGATTTCTCTTCCCCGGCCCACCTCAGCCGTTACATCCGCCAAAACCTCGGCATCTCCGCCTCAGAGATCCGTGGCGGGGAGAAGTAATCGTTCGAGCAGAGCGAGATAAGAAATAAATATTCCGATTTAGAAAGGAACGCAAGAAACTTCGCATATATCATTGCAAAATCAAAATATTATTTGCATATCTCGAAAAATTGTTGTACCTGTGATGTCAATTGGTTTAATTTGCTTGCAAACTGAAAATAAATTTGCATATGTGCAGATTTTTTTGTAATTTTGCAGCCGATTTTGGTATGCGCCTCTGCGTGCGCGCATGTCCTACAATTATGGTACATATGAAGAAAACTATTGTTGATGAGAGTCTGTTTGCTATCAGAATGCTGGTAGTCGTTTTGTGTGTTATCTGCGGCACCGTTCCTGCGTGGGCAGGTCATGATGGCCCACATTATGCAAAAGTAACGGTAACGGCAACGCCTACAGGACAGGGCAAGGTATATATGACCACTAACGGCGATTATGTTCCGGAAGACGGCGATTGGCGGAACACTATGTCTGCCACATGGAACTGCGATGATGGAATTGGTCCGAGCGAAGAAGATAATCGTACTTATTACGTCCATGCACAGCCGACCTCGGGAAACCACTTCGTAAAGTGGTCGTCCAACAGTAGCGGTTCGGACTCCCAATCCACGGATGCCAAATACGCCTATAGCACCTCGGCATCGAGCACCACTGAAGGCAGTCCTACCCCCAATAACATCTATGCCATTTTTGAGGCGAATCCAACCTATACATGCACGTTCCTCACCTCTGAAAACGGTACTTTCAAATACCAATACGGCGATTCGGATGAAGTGACGGTAGAGTCGGAGCACTCCGTAACAACTAACCAGAACTTTACCTTTACGGCTCTTCCGGATGCGGGGTATATGTTATACGGCTGGTACACCAAAAGCGGAGAGACCAAGACCTATTTCGACTATTCGTCCACAACGATTTCCTCGTATGCCCTCCCCGGTAATATCAGTATCGGTGTGGATTTTGTCCCTGCCGGCACGCCGATCTTCCAAATCAAAGGTACTAACCAGACCTATACGGATTTGAACGAAGCCATCAGTGCCTGTGGTGCTGCCGCCAAAACATTGTGCTGATTAACAACGGTACCCTTCCGGCAGGAAACTATACGATACCTGCCAATGTAACCCTCCTTATCCCGTTCGACGAGGGCTTTACCTGTTATACCACAACTCCGGCCTTGACCTCCAACACCTTTCTCACGCCCGAGGTATATCGGACGCTGACAATGAGTCCGGGTGCGACCTTGACGGTCAACGGAGCCATTAGCGTCAGTGCCAAACTGTCGAGCAGGTCCGGGTATGGACCCAACGGTGCCACATCCGGCAAATACGGCGCAATAAAAATGCAGTCCGAAGGAAACACCCAAAGTAAGATTACTTTGAATAGCGGTGCCAAACTCTACGGTTGGGGATATATCTATGGCGAAGGAGCGATAGAGGCACTTTCCGGCGCAACGGTGTATGAAGGATTTGTCATAACGGACTGGCGTGGAGGAAATAACACGTTAGATATGTATGACAGAAGTAGTACGTACAAGGTCTTTCCGTTCAACCAGTATTATATTCAGAACATCGAAGTGCCTCTCACTATCCATAAAGGCGCAACCGAGTCGGTGTACTCCAGCGTCTATGGCAACGGCAGTGACAACCCCCTGTCGATTACTATGGTGGGGACGAGTGAAGGCTTGTTCCGCTTAACGGGTACCGGTGCCAAACTGACCAAATGGTATGATCCCCTCTACGACCGGCAGCATTATGTGTTGGAAGGTGCGGCAGCAATCAATGCCATTTCGTTCTCAGCAATGGGTCAATCTATCTCGTCCTCTGCTTTTGTGCTGCCGATTACCAATAATATGGATATCACGGTGCGGAGCGGTGCTACGGTATCGATTGCGGAAGACGTGTGTATCATGCCGGATGCGTCGGTCACGGTAGAACAAGGCGCAACCATGAATATCGCCTCTGCCAAGAATGTGTATGTCTATGATATACAGGCATGCACCAATGCCGGCACTTATACAACCAGCCGGGGCGGATACCCGTCCGCAGGACCGGGCAGATATGCCGCCGGAGCCTATGTTCGTCGCATCAGCTATTCGCCGTCATGGGCGGCACTCTCTGACCGTGAAATCCGAAGACTGCAAAACATGAGTTCGGCGCATTTCCAAGTCAACGGAACGCTCATTGTGAACGGCAAACTCTACACCACCGAAGGCGGAGCCGATATTTTCAGCACCGCAGACGGGGCAGCCGTCAATCTCGTAACCGCTGCCGGTACAGCGAACAAGACCTACCAGGTGGATCATGAAAATTATGATGCATACTATTACACTATTCCTGTCACTTCCGCCCAACTGCATAATGCGGACGGCTCTTATCAGGCTACGGCAGGCAATGCGGCGAACACCACATGGACCTACGCCCACGGTCACTGGGGATGGTGCATCATCTGGAGACTGGAAGACGGCACGGAACTCAAACGCATGTATCAGCCTGCGCAGCCAAATGCCACATGGATATCTTCCAACGCACCGGAAACAAGCAAACCGGATGAAGGAACCTGCTCCTTTGTCTTCAACGACTGGAACACCGTCGCCAACACCTCTCAGCAAGAAATCATACTTACCGCCGATTACACCAAGACCTGTGCGGAGTATTATGATGTGCTCTGGAAATCCGAAGACGGCATTGAGACCTACGAAACGGACGAGAATGTAGGTCAAGGCGAGACGACGCGCTATAACGGTGCCGCCCCCGTGAAAGCGGATGACGAGGCAAACGGCTTCACCTATACCTTCGACGGCTGGACTACGGAACCCAATGGCGGCGGTACGAAATACAATATCGGTGAGACACCTGCCGCTACGGGCAATGCTACCTATTACGCGCATTTTGCAGCCACCGAAGTAGCGGCAACAGTAACCGCCAACGGCGTGGTGTCCTATTATCCGTCCATAGCGGACGCTTTCACGGCAGCAAACGCCTCGGACTATACGCCTACCATCCAAGTATGGAGAGATGCACCGAACACACCTGCACTGACTTACACCGCTAAAAACCATTGTACCCTCGACCTCAACGGGCATACCGTTTCCGGAACAGAGATGCCTTTGCTGACGATTAATGATGAGGGTTACACCTTTACGGTTACCGACCGTACCGAAACGAAGGAGGGAAGACTTGCCGGCACATCCGGAGCGTCGACTGCTTTTGTAGTTAGTCTCGTTTCCGGTGTATTCCGTTTAGAGGCGGGTACTGTCTATGGGCAAAATACAGGCACAGGAGTTATGGCTGGTGTTTACGCCGGAGCTAATCGCGAGGTCATCATGACCGGCGGAACAATACAGATGAATGCCAACAGCGGCACAGGCTACGGCATTTTTGCGCAAGGAAAGGGAACCATCAATGGCGGTACCATCCGCGTCGAGTCATCGGCCAAAGCGGCGTATGCCGTGCAAGCCCAAGGTGCCAATGGAAACGTAACCGTTACCGACGGTAAGTTCTATGCCGCCGGCAAAACTACGGTTACCTGCGTTCTCGCCAAGGGCAGTGCTTCGATGACAGTGAACGGCGGATATTATAACACCGCCGCCAACCTTGAAACATACAAAGCGGCAACCTGCCGTGTCTATGATTTGCCGAGTACGAAGCTGCCGTACCGCTATACGGTAACAGAAAAGACTCCGCTTGTAGCTTCCGTCACTATCAATAGTGTTACCACGGAATATAGTTCCTTTGCGGATGCATGGTCGGCTGTCAATAGTGCAACGGCTGCTTCAACGCTGAAACTGCTGGACGATGTAGATTTAACAACAGGCTTGGAATATACAAATGCATCGAAGAACTGTATGCTTGACCTCAACGGGCATATCATCTCCGGCTCAGCAACACCTCTGCTTAAAATTGCTCAAAATGGTATTACCTTTACTATTACCGACTTGAGCGAAGCAAAAGAGGGACGTATAGAATGTAATACCCATATTAATGGTCAAAAATGGGCGGTTGAAGTGTCCCAAAGTACGCTACGTTTCGAAGGAGGTACGATATACGCGAAGAACACACAAGCAGGAACATTGTTTATAGGTATATATAGCGGAGCCTCTGGCGTGATTGAAATAAGTGGAGGTAACATACACACGGTAACGACGGCCAATAATCCGACCTATGGTGTGCTTACCTTTGGTACTGCGACTATCTCGAGCGGATCCATCCAAGTAGAGGCTGCTGGAACAGGATATGCCGTGGAAGCATACGGCAATAATACAAACATTTTGATTACCGGCGGTAATTTTTATGCAACCGGCTCGTCTGCCGCATGTGTGCATCGTAGTAAAGGTACACACACGCTACGAGGCGGATATTATAATTCCGATACAAATCTTGCCGCCCAATGCGCAACGAACTACCATGTTTTCCCGAATGATGATGCAACCTATCTGTACAAAGTAGCTGAGGGCTATACAGTGACCTTCAATACCAATGGTCATGGCTCAGCACCGGAGTCACAACTGATTGAAAAGAACACTAATGCGACTACTCCGACAGCTCCGACAGCTACAGGTTACACCTTCGGCGGTTGGTACAAAGAGGCTGCATGCACCAATGAGTGGGACTTTGCTTCGGATGAGGTAACTGCTGCAACGACCTTGTTCGCCAAGTGGTCTGCGATATACTATTCCATCAGCTATGATTTGGCGGGCGGTAGTGTGGCTTCGGAGAACCCAACGAGTTATACGGTAGAGAGCAGTGCAATCACGCTCAACAACCCGACCAAGGCTAATTATGTCTTTGCCGGATGGACAGGTACCGGCTTGGGGAGTGCGACGATAAATGTCACTATTTCGGAAGGTTCTACCGGCAACCGTTCTTATACGGCGACATGGACTCCGGCAGTGGCTTCTGTTACTGTCAATGAAGTCACAACGTACTACACGACATTTGACGATGCTTGGTCGGCTGTCAATAGTGCAACGGCTGCATCGACTATCCAACTGCTGCAGGATGTAACGGTTACCACAAAGTTGACATACAATAACAGCAATAACAAGGATTGTATCCTCGACCTCAACGGACATGCGCTCACAAGCAATACTCCCGAACAGAGTCCGCTGCATATCAACAACACCAATGTCACCTTTACCATTACTGACGGAACGGAAAACAAGTCAGGAAAATTGTCGCTGACGACGAGTCATTCATCTGCTATCTTTGGGGTGTATGTAAAATATGGTGCTTTCCGATTGGAAGGAGGTACGATAGAGGTAAACTCAGGTTCCGCTGCAACTCACGGTGTAACGGTTCATTACGGTACTTTCACTATGAATGGCGGTACAATACATGTGAAGACTACCAACGGCAAAGACGGTCGTGGCATATATGCCAACTCCACCACTATTATCAATGGCGGTACGGTTCATGTAGAGGCTGCCGGAACAGCCTGCGGAGTCAGACGTGACGGTGGTACGATTACCATTAATGGGGGCAAGTTTAACATCTCCGGCTCTACCGCATCATATATGAATTATAAGGAAGAGGCAGATGCTAATTTGGTTATAAAAGGCGGTTATTATACTATTAACACCCGTTTAGGGACTTATGTTTCTAATCCATACCACATCTTTGATTTGACCTCCGGCGCAGAGTTCGACGAAGGGTATCGCTACAAAGTGGCTGAAGGTTATACCGTCACCTTCAAGAACGAAGATGAGACATTGCAATCCGGTTTGTGGGAGAAAGGCACTACTCCTATTTATTCCGGCGAGTCTCCTGTCAAAGCCGCCACGGCGCAATACACCTATACGTTCAATGGCTGGAATGTGCCAATAGCTCCGGTAACCGCCAATGTCATCTATACGGCGCAATTCAGCAGCACGGTTAATACCTACACCGTGACGTGGAAGAATGATGACGGCACAACGCTGGAGACGGACGAGAATGTGCCCTATGGCAATACGCCTGTATATAACGGCACCACGCCTGCCAAGGCAACCGATGCCGAATATGCTTATACGTTTGATACATGGTCACCGGCTGTAAGTGCCGTCACAGGTGATGCTGTCTATACGGCAACTTACACGACCACACCTGTCGTGGCATCCGTGACTGCCAATGCGAGTGGATATACACTTTACTATACGGATTTCGACAAAGCGTTTGCGGACGCCAAGGGTGCGGCACTCGCTGTAACCATCACTCTCTTTTGAGAGATGCAAGTTCGGCTTCGTTGCAATATAGCGGCGCAAATACTGACTGTACGCTCGACCTCAACGGTCATACGCTGACATGTACCTCAGCGCAACTCATATTGAATATGAATAAAGCCGGCTGTACCTTTACCATCACCGACAAGACCGAAAGCAAGTCGGGACAGATGAGGATTAATGCAACAAAAACAGATCAAGCCTACGGCGTGTATATCAACCAAGGTCATCTCAAATTGGAAGCCGGTACGATATACGCAAGCCTGGTTGCGACAACATGCGCAGGTGTAAGGGCTGTTAATGCAAATTCCTCCTTCACGATGGATGGCGGTACGATACATGTGGTGACTACCAATGCGAAAAACGGTATAGGTGTAACGGCATCCAACGGCACCACAACCATCAATGACGGTACGATCCAAGTTGAAGCAGCCGCAGACGGTTATGGTATAAATCGTACCGGCGGTACGGTAACAGTCGATGGCGGTAAGTTTAGCATCTCTGCCACCGGCTCCGCTTATGCGACAAATCAGGCATCAGCAAATGCCTCTGTGGTTATACGGGGTGGTTATTATACGACCAACAACCAACTCAACCCGACTGCGCCGTACCATGTCTTCGGTTTGGATAATCAGAGTCCTTACCTCTACGAAGTAGCCGAGGGTTACACCCTGACATGGACGACCGATGGTGATCCGTTGACGGGTACCTATACTTCGGGTGTCACGAAACCGGGCACAACAATCACAGCCCCTGCCACACCGACTAAAACAGGTTATACCTTCAAAGATTGGGGGGTAACGACACCGGCAGCAGTGATGCCGTCAAATGACCTCACCTACACGGCTACATGGACAGCAAATCAATACACCATTACCTTTGACAGCAATGGCGGTTCGGAAGTTGCATCAATAACGCAAGCCTACGGAACAACCGTAACACCACCTGCCGACCCGACACGCTTAGGCTATAACTTCATGGGTTGGACACCGGCAGTGCCTTCAACAATGCCTATTGATGGTGCTGCTTGCACGGCACAGTGGGAGATTATTCCTTACGCCATCAGTTATACTCTTGATGGCGGTACAGAGTCTCCTGCTAACCCCACGACCTACAATGTAGAGACAGCAACCTTCACGCTCAACAACCCGACAAAAGAAGGTTATACTTTCCTTGGCTGGACAGGCAGCAACGGCTCTACACCTCAGACCGCTGTCAGCATCTCAGCAGGCTCAACAGGCGATAAAAACTATACAGCAAACTGGGCTGTGAATGTAGCCTCCGTGACTATTAATTCCACAACTGCATACTATACTTCGTTTGCTGATGCATGGACGGCTGCGAATAGCGCAACGGCAGCATCGACCCTTACGCTGTTGCAGGATATATCAGGGCTGTCATCGACAAGAACTTACAGTGCTTCACACGATCTTACACTGGATCTCAACGGACATACATTATCAGGTTCAGGCACGAGTTTGTTCCAGATCGGTTGTGCAGAGAACACGTTTACCGTGACCGACGGTTCAGCCAATCACGACGGAAAATTGTCGTTCACCACCGCAGAAAGCAGCACATTGAGTTTTCACTGCGTAATAGTGAATAATGGTACCTTCGTATTAGAGGCAGGAACGATAGAGGCGACTTCATCTACTGTATCCATTGGTGCTCTGAAAGTTGCCGGCGGAACGTTTACGATGAAAGAAAATGGAGCAGTACATGCAAAATATACCGGTAATGTTGCGGGTAAAAACAGTCGTATTGTCAATGCGACCGGAGGTACAACAAATATCAATGGCGGTACCATCCACTTGGAATCGACATCCGATGCAATAGGAGTTGTGTATAGTAATGGAACCGTAACTATAACAGGTGGTAACTTTAAGATTGAAGCCGATCATACAGCAGCAGTGACTAACCAAAATGGGGCAAAAAATAATTTGAATATCCGGGGAGGTTACTACAGTGCCAATACAACCACGTACTTTGAGCCGCATGTCAAAACTTCTTATCATATCTTCTCGAATAGCGATGCTACTTACATCTATCGGGTGGCAGAGGCTTATACCGTCACCTTCAACAACGATGATGTAACATTGCAATCCGGTCTGTGGGAGAAAGGCACTACTCCTATTTATTCCGGCGAGACTCCAGTCAAAGCCGCCACGGCACAATACACCTATACATTCAATGGTTGGAACTTGCCAATAGCTCCGGTCACCGAAGATGTCATCTATACGGCGCAATTCAGCAGCACGGTAAACACTTATACCGTGACATGGAAAGATGCTGACGGCACAACGCTGGAGACAGATGAGAATGTACCCTATGGCAATACGCCTGCATATAACGGCGCCACGCCCGCCAAGGCAACCGATGCCGGGTATGCTTATACTTTTAGCGGTTGGTCTCCGTCAGTAAGTGCTGTCACAGGCGATGCCACCTATACGGCAACTTACACGACCACACCTGTTGTAGCATCCGTCACTGTCAACGGAGCAACTACATATTATACGACCATTGATGCTACATTCACTGCCGCTAATGCATCTGCAACATACGAGCCGACTATAACATTGCTGCAAGATGCAGTAACTACCACCACCTCAATGCTTTCTTACACGGGTGCAAAGAACTGTACGCTCAATCTCAACGGACATACGCTATCCAGTACGACGGCTCAGGCATTGCTTTATATCAACAAGGCAGATGTCACCTTTACCATTACCGACCTCACAGAAAGCAAATCGGGCACTCTGCATTTGGAATCTGCATTTACAGACAAAACATGGTGTGTGTATGTGGCAAATGGTAATCTTCAAATGGATGCCGGTACTGTATTGCTGCGCTCAAAAGCAACGACCTACAACGAAGGTGTCCGCATCGATCCGACTGCAAGTACATTCACCATGAACGGCGGTAAGGTACAGGTAGTAACCTCTGACGGCAAACCGGCTTGCGGTATAGTCTCAAGGGGTATTGCTGTCATCAATGGCGGTGAGATACAAGTTGAGACTTCGGGAATCGGTTATGGTATAGAGGCACGCGTTAGTGATGACGGAAAGAATATAGGAAACGTAACAGTCAAAGGCGGAAAATTCCTCGTTACCGGCACAACCGCTGCCTGCGCTTACCGGTCAGATACTAAGGCAACCCTAAAACTCCAAGGCGGCTACTACAGTACCGACACCGACCTTGCAGCCAATTGCGCAACGAACTATCACCTCTTCCCCAATAGTGATGCCACCTATCGCTACAAAGTAGCAGAGGGCTACACCGTGACCTTTATGAACGGCGAGGAAGTGCTGCAATCGGAACTTCTGGAAGTTGGCACTACCCCTGTTTACTCCGGCGCTATGCCGACCAAGCCGGAAGACGCGCAATACACGTATGCGTTCAGCGGATGGGATGCTACTATTGTACCTGTAGTCGCTGACGCTACTTATTCGGCGACCTTCGCACCTACGGAAAAACCACAGGAGTCCATCGTCGTGAACGAAGGTGAGACAACGACCATTGATGTCAATACCGAAACGACGACCACCATCGTCCATGTTTCTGGTTTGCTGAACGTGGAAGACAACGTGACCCTTACTACCCTTGACCTGATCTTGGAGGCAACACCTTCGTCATCGGGAGAGATCATTGGCGATGTGGCGGTTAACCAGAATGCCTATTTCGACCTCTCGCAGCCCGGCGGATTCAAGGCAAAGACGTGGTACGCGATTGCTGTACCGTGGCAGGTAGAGGTGCCCGCATACGCTTTGGGCGATGTCTCTCTCTCCAATGACGGCGAGAACTATACCCCGCAGACCCTTGGCTCCACTTTCGATCTCATCTACTACGACGGTGCCCGTCGCGCTACCGGTGCTTCGAAAGCATGGAATTACGTCGAGGACGATCCTGCTTCCAAACAGGTCATGCTTCCAGGACGCGCGTATATGATCTATCTGACCACCAACGCCTCCTTCATCCGCTTCCGTAAGAGCACAAGCGCTGCCTTGCATACGAACGAATTGGATGTCCTCAAATATCCGTCTTCGGTGGATGCCAATTACGCCGATTGGAACGGTATAGCCAATCCCGCTACCTTCAAAGCATACCTTAACGTAGGTGCTATAGAGAACTTAGGACAGGTGTATAATGCAGATACCAAACAATATACGACAATCCACCTCAACAGTGATCAGCTCCAAGTTGGTCAACCGATCTTCGTGCAGCCTATAGCGGCGAAAAACGTGGTGGCAGAACGGGATATTCACCCGTCTGCTGCTCCGCGCCGAGCGAAAGCAAACGTCACGCCCTTTACTCGCTATGAAGTAGCACTCTCTTCCGCCGATGGTCAAGTAGCTGACCGCATCATCGTACGCATGGATGAAAACAAGGAAGCGGAAGAATATACCGTAGGACAGGATCTGGCGAAGATGGGCGTTAGTACCGCCGTGCCGCAGATGTGGGTCAACCGCTATAATACCCAACTGTGCGTCAATACCACTTCCCCGACCTACAACCGCGCCGACTATCCGCTCGCCCTCTTCGCACCGGCAGCAGGCGAATACACCATTGCCATCACCGGTGATCCGACACTGGTAAACAATGATGCCATGCTTTATCTGACCTATGACGGCAAAGCGGTTTGGAACTTGAACTACGCACCTTATAACCTCACGATGGAGGGCGGCACGAACACGCACTACGGTCTGCGCATCGTTTATGCACCGCAAGTTACCACCGACATCGAGCAGACCGCGGAAGAAAACAATCTAACCGTTCGTAAGATGATTGTTGAAGACAAGGTGTATATCATCCGTGGCAATAACGTTTATAGCATCGATGGTCAATTAGTAAAATAACTAGTCAACCGGAAGACTAGTAGACCAGTTGACCAGAAAAATATATCGCATTATGAAAAAGAAACTATATACTATCCCTCTGACCGAGGTAGTTGCCATGGCAGGAAGCTGCAACATTATGAAGGTCGGTAGTGACTTACCTGACGATCCCGGAACAAACACTCTACCTGCACCGCGGCGCAGGACGGATGTGTTCTAACATTGCACGATCCTATTTCCATCTCAAGCAGCAACCTTGCTTTCAAGTGAGGTTGTTTTTTTTCTAAAATTAACGCATCACTACTAATTCGAAAATGTTTTTTTGTTTATTAAAAATAGACACTTACTACTGATGCGTTAACTTAAGTAACTTGCTCTGTATATTGTTTATATTCAGCAACTTATGAATATATTCAGACTTTTCGATTTGAAAAAAAATATGTTTTTTATGTGCCCACTTGGCGGTCTTTTGAATGATTTAACTCGAAGAGTTGGGGGAATTGGTGGTAAAAACTATCTAAAAATATATTTTTAAGGAGTTTTTAGCAGTAATTGACACAAAAAAACAAAGTTTTTAATCATTCAAAAGTGTTTTGTCTGTTTTTTTCTTAAAGTTATCGCATCAGTACTAGTTGATAATTGTCTTTAATGGTTGACGAATATAAAGATTTTTTGGATAATTTTTTGTGCCGACGAATTTGAAAAAATATACACCTTACAGGCTATTTAGTACAAAAATTTAAATAAAATTTAATTTTTTACCGTTAAATCCTTGTGTATTCCAAATATTTGTTGTACTTTTGCACCGTGATTCAGTTTGTTCGGAAATATGCCTATGTGATCGTGCTTGTGTTAATGAGCGCTTTTGCGGCATGTCTGATTGCGGACGAATGGAGCGATATGCAATATGCTTGGCAGGATTTGCAGATTGAAGCCACGGCTGAAATAGAGGTCGAAGATTTCGAATGGGACGAGACAGACATAAGCTGTCAGCCATCAACTATCAGCCGTCAGTTTGTGATGTATATCTCCCTTCCTTTTAGGGAAGGGCTGGGGTTAGGCTCGTCTCCTTTCACCTCCGACAAACAGCGGCTTGGTTTAGTGCGTCGTTATGCCCCGCGAAAAGCCATTTTGCGCTATAACTATGCCCGGACATAAACTATAACGGTATGAACTCATGCGAGTTTGTACCGTTTTTTATTATAAAATCACAAATAACAAATCACAAATAACATATGGATATTATCAGTATTTTAACAGCTCTTTTGACTCTCACGGCAGGTATCGGAGTATTCCTGGTCGCCTGCACGATGATGAGTAGCAACCTTGAGTCGGCGGCTTCAAGGCGGCTCAAACAACTCTTCTCGCACACCGGCAATAACAAGCTGGTCGGCGTCGGTATCGGAACGCTTGGAACGGCGGCCATCCAGTCCAGTGGAGCCGTAACGGTCATGGTCATCGGTTTCGTGAATGTGGGAATCATGTCCCTAACGCAAGCCGCCACCATCATCTACGGCGCGAACATCGGTACAACTGTCACGGCGCAATTAGTGGCACTCGGTCTATCGGGTTCGAACAGCCTCTCCACAACCGTCATCTTCGCGGCTTTCGCAGGTATCGGAGCGTTTATGATGCTCTTCTCCAAAAGCGACACATGGAAGAAAACAGGCGGTATCCTCACGGGCTTCGGTATGCTCTTTGTCGGTCTGAGTATGATGGCGAACGCGATGGATGAGTTCGCGGCACTCGATTCCGTCAAACTCTTCCTTGCCTCTATCCGCAACCCGCTGTTATTGGTGCTTTTAGGTACTATCATTACCGCCATCATCCAGTCTTCGTCCGTCATGACTTCTATCGCAATCACGATGGCTGTCACGGGGCTTATCTCGCTCGACCAAGGTATCTACCTCACGATGGGTAGTAACATCGGTTCGTGCGTCGTGGCGATTATTGTCGGTCTCACCAGCGGCGTGGCTGCCAAGCGCACAGCGATGATCCACCTCATTTTCAATATCTTGGGCGTCGTGCTCTTTCTCTGCGCAGGAGGTCTGATCAAACTCACCTCCGGCGGTACATATAGCTTCGGAATCCTCTTCGAGCGTTTCTTCCACACGCCGCAACTTCAGTTGGCTATGTTCCACACGGTCTTCAATGTCGCGACCATGTTAGTAGCCCTTCCGCTTACCAACGCCCTTGTGAACATCGCTTGCAAACTTGTCAAAGGCCAGCCTGCACAGCAGACCGACGAACCCCATCTCTATTTCCTGGACCCGCAAATGTTGCGCACGCCGGTTGTTGCTATCCGCCAGCTCAAAGAGGAGATCGAGAACATGGCGCGAATGGCATTGCAGAACTACCAACGCGCCATCCGGGATGTCACGACATTAGACGATTCCGAACGCGACGAGTTCAACCGCACGGAGCGCCAACTCAACTATCTCAACCGCGAATTAGTCCACTATGCCTTGCTGCTCTCTAATAGCCAACTTAGTGAGTTCGACCACCAATATCTCGTCTCCACCATCCGCACGGTCAGCGACTTGGAGCGTATCGGCGACTACGCGAAGAACATCGTAGAGTACGCCGACAACTTGCGCCAACAGGAAGTACGTTTCTCCGACTACGCCCTCAACGAGATTGACCAGATGAACCACCTCATCGCACAACTCCATGAAGCGACCATGCAAGCGTACCATAAAATGGACATGTCCGCGCTCGGCCGTGCGAACCAGATAGAGGACGAGATCGACCGTCTGACCGACGAGATGGAGCGCAATCATATCCAGCGGCTCTCGTTGGGTATCTGCAAACCGCAAGCCGGAACCGAGTATATCTCTCTCGCGCAAAACTCCGAACGTGTTGCCGACCACCTCATCAACGTGGCGAAGACCATTCGGGATTTACAATAAATAACAGTTTAACCCTTTAACAGTTTATCATTATGAAAAAGTATTTTTCTGTAGTGCTTATGGCACTCTGCAGCCTGACGGCTTGCGCAAAAGAACAAGTGATCACTTTCGACCAAGTACCGGAACCGGCAAAAGCCATCGTCGCAGCACATTTTGACGCCTCCCAAATCGCTTATGTCACCTTGGATAAAGGCCTGCTGGACGTAGAGTACGATGTCAAGTTCAACGATGGTCGTTCTTTGGAATTCAACAAGGCGGGCGAACTTACCAAAGTGGATTGCAAGCAGACCGAAGTGCCTTCTGCACTCATTCCAGAGTTGGTACGTCAGTATGTGAAAGCCAATTTCCCCAACGCCTTCATTACCGAGTGGGGCAAAGACGACCAACGTTGGAAAGCCGAACTCAATTCCGGTCTCGAACTTGAGTTCAACAGCAAATATGAGTTTGTCCGCATAGACGACTAAGTGGATTTTTTCCATAGTTTTTCGCCCAAATACTTGCATGTTTCCGAAAAAAGTTGTAATTTTGCACTCGCAAATATTTCTATAATCATGAGAGCAATCTTTATCAACGGTTCTCCGCGCAAGAACAAAAACACAGCACAGATGTTGGAAGCCGCCATGAAAGGCGCACAGGAAGCCGGGGCGGAAGTGGAGATGATTCATCTCTATGATATCCAATTCCAAGGGTGTAAGAGTTGTTTCGCCTGCAAGTTGAAGAACTCCAAATGTAATGGTCTTTGTGCCATTAAGGATGACTTGCGTCCGATACTCGAACGCTGCCGCGAAGCGGATGTGCTGGTCTTCGGTTCCCCCGTTTATTACAGCTATCCGACAGGTATGCTCCGTTCGTTCATGGAGCGCGCTATGTTCCCCATCGGCACGTATCTCTATGAGCCCACAGAGAACGGTTCCGGTCACGAAGGCGGCAAGCATGTGGTACTTCGTGACAAGACCATCTATACCGGTATGATCTTTACCATGAACTGCCCGGAGGACTACATGAAAGTGATCGGTTATCCGGCTATTCTGGAAGAGAACGCCAAGTGCATGGAGGACATCTACGGCTATGCCGAGACGCTCTATGCCTGCAACACATACCAATTCAACGACTACAGCCGCTACGATTTCAACCTCTTCTCGGAGGAGGACAAACGCCGTTACCGCGACGAGCATTTTGCGATCGACCTGCAGAACGCCCACGACCTCGGCAAACGCCTCGTTGAGAAAGCGAAAGAAGAGTAAAAATATATAATTATGGAATACAATTCCGAGAACATACTGATAGCCGATTCGCTGGAAGAAGTGGCGAGCGCAGAACTCGAAAAAGTCCACGACAATCTGACAACCGCAATCGAAGTCTTTGCAGGCGTTTTGCCGCAGGAAATAGAGGTTGAACGCATGATAGCGTGCGAGCAATACCGCGAACTATTCTATTTGCGGACAAATGTATTCTATCAATTAGCCAAGCGAGAGCAAGAAAGGAGGTATGCAAAATGAAGTAACCGCCCGACCTCATCGTCTGCAAAGGTGGTGAGGTACGGGGACACCCACCGGAGCCGTCAGGTCAAAGGACACTGGCGGCAGTTGTTATGCTTTGCGGAAGTCGCGGGCTGTGAGACCGGTCTCGCGGCGGAAGAAACGCGCAAACAAAGTGGTATCGGCAAAGCCCAGTTGATACGCGATAGAGGCAACCGGCATGTCAGTATGACGCAGTAGCACCTTGGCTTCGAGCACCAACGCACGATTGATCCACTGCATCACCGTCAAGCCACTATGCTGCTGAACAACCGCACTCAGATGGTTCGGAGTGACGCTGAGTTTTCGTGCGTAATAAGGGATGTCATGTCGCACATTGCCGGAATGGTTCAGTTCATGCACAAAGAGGTCAAAGAGTGCTTGCGAACGGGATGGTTCGGTCTTGGGAAGAGTGGCAAAACGCTCGGTCAGTTGTGACAACAATCCGTTGACCAGATAGCCGATGGTGCGTTCGGAGGCACGCGCTTGCATCAACTGCATGATGAGCATGAACCAGTCCGACACCTGCTTCTGTGCATCTTCCGGCAAGGATAGCAAGAAACTCTCGTGCGGCATCTCGAAAGCCGGCATGGTGGAGAAAGAGAGTGCCATGAATCGGCAGTCGTCAGAGATAGCCTCGTACGAGAACAGGCTATCCGGCAGAATCACCGCCACATGTCCGACAGTGAGAACCTGTTTGCGCAGGTTGATCATGAGCGTCACTTCTCCCTCAAGGATAAGGAACACCCGTCCTTCCATAGAACGAAACACCTGCTTCTCCTGCACAATCTTGCTCAATCGCGCAGGCACTAATGCGTATTCTCCGACCGTCAAAACACCTTGCTGCTGAAGCATCGGAAGGTACGAAGAAACTGTCTTTTTCTCTATCGTTTTTCCCATAAATTGCCAAATTTTGATGCAAAGATACAACAAAATTTTGAATTATCATAGAATTTGCAAAGTTTTTCCTTAAAAATGATATGTTTATATGGTAAAAAAGCAGTAATTTTGCACCGTCAATTGAAAAATAACTTAAAAATCGTAGAAAAATGGAAAACAAATCATTGATGAATCGTTGGTGTGGGCGGACGTGGATTGATTTCTCGTTGGCCATCGCTACCGTGATGACAGTCATTATCCTGATGAACTGGCAAGAATGGAGTACCGAACTGATTATTGTAGCAGGCATCGCGGTGTTGCTGCCGTTGCATGTGGTGGAGGAATGGGTGTTCCCCGGTGGATTCCATTATCAATATAATTTCGCGCGCAGGTCAGGCGAGTTAGACCACTATCCGATGAACAGGCTGACGGACATGCTGACGAACCTGATTGGTGTGTTTGTATATATCGGTTTTGCCATCTACAGCCTTTGTCACGGCGGAATCGTGCCGCGCGGCGTGGTGTTGGGAACGATTGGTTTGAGTTTTCTGGAGGTCATCATCCACACCATCTTAGGTACTATCATGTACGTGCATTTCCGCACGGCAGGCAAGCGCACGATTTACGGCCCGGGTTCGATAACCGCCTATTTCGGCTGGGGAGTAGCCGGTGTGGTGTTGTGCTACGGCGTGGAATGGTCGGCTCTGACAAGCATGGACTGGATAGTGGGTGCTATCGTGCTGCTGGTGGGTCTGTTAGGGATGTGTATCGTGCTGCCGGAGGCCGTGTTCTGCAACCATGAGACGAGTTATGCGTTCCCGTGGGCAGGGTACTACGAGCGTTTTCTGAACGACAAGGAGAAAAGCGAGAAGACAATTTTTGATATAAACAAATAAAATTTGGATATTATGGAAGCAAACAAAGTAAAAGGTCAGGCGCTGTCGGTAGTGTTACCGAGCGGCAAAGAAGTGACGTACTGCGAACGTGGCGCAGAGCACAAGGAAATCATCATCACAGGTGCATTCTATTTCCACACCTTTATGCCGGTGGTGGAAGAGTTAGGGAAACGGTTTCATGTCTATGGCATTGTGATGCCTGTCAGTGGTGAGACAGAACCGAAAAGCAAGGATGGAGACATCTTTTGGAGTGAGATCTGGGGAACGCAAGTGTATGAGTTCGCCAAACTGAAAGGTCTCAAGAAATTCCACTATGTGGGCAAGTGTCACGGTACGTCGCCGGGCTGGTGGCTGGTAAAGAACCATCCGGAGATGCTGATTGATTTCTGCTCGTTCTACATGGCTCCTCACTTGAAACCACAGAACGCTAACCAGTGGGTTGAACTGATGAACCAAAAGAAGCCTATCACGCTGATGCTCAAAGCCATGCGTAAGAAAAGCGGTATCTTCAAGAAGATTGCAGAGGTAGCGAGCTTAGGTAGCGCAGCCAAAGAACTGGATGCCGCTGTGGGCAAGTACGCAGCATCACCACAACTGCTATGGGAGAGTAACGAGGCATGCGAGAAGACGCTGCGCTCAATCGATGTGCCGGTATACTACATGTTCGGCAGTGAGGACATCCTGTACAAAGACCATTACGACAGCAACCAGTACGCCAAGGAGATTACAAAGGGGTGCAAGTTCAAAATTCTGCCTGGCGAGTACCACCTGATGGAACTGGACTGCGCTGAGCGCGTTGCGCAAGAGGTCTGCGACTTCATCGATGAGGTGAAGGCGGGAAAATAGGTTTGAGGCTGATTCATTAGCCGTCAGGTCGTTTAGACACTGGCGGCTTTTTTGTGCCTTATGAGTGGCATTATGCAGGAAAACGGATTGTCAAAAGCGAAATTTGGTAGATTTATTTGCTTATGTGCCTATTTTTTAGTAATTTTGCAGCGATTTTTGCGAGCAAGCTCGCATGGCCTTGGTAAAGGCAAGGGGTAAGCCCGATAATATTCCACAACAACGTTAATCGTTGCTGTGGAAACTTGTTAGATATAGTATTACCAATAAATCACAACAATTATGCGTAAAGCACTTTTAATTTTATCCGTACTTATGTTAACTAACTGTACACAAGCGCAGAAGATACAACTTCCTGCGCCCGACAAATCGCTTCCTATGACACTTATGGAGGCATTCCAGAACCGTCACTCGACTTGGCAGCACTCCGATGCACCGGTGAGCGACCAAGACCTGTCCACTATCCTGTGGTCAGCCATCGGTATCAACCGTCCGGAAGAAGGACGAATAACGGCTCCGTCGGCTGTGAACGCACAGGATATCATCGTTTATGTGATGCGTGCAGACGGCACTTATCTGTACGATAACAAGGAGAATGCACTTGTTCGAGTTAGCAAGAAAGACCTGCGTGCAGCAGTATGTGGCAACGACCCCAAACCCCGTACGGCACCGATTATGTTGCTGCTTGTCAGCGACCTCAACCGCTTTGGAGGAGACAGCCGTTTCGCACGCGACATGGCTCCATTAGATGCCGGTTATGTCTCGGAGAACATTTGTTTAGCATGCACCGCACTCGGTCTGAACACCGTTCCGCGCATGACTATGGATCGCGCCGTACTGCAGAAAGAGTTGAATCTGACGGACATTCAGTTGCCGCTTCTCAATCATCCTATTAGCGTAGCGAAATAATATGAGAAAGACGCTTTTATCCCTTCTGCTGGCGGTTGCTTGTACCGCCTGCGGGCAGACCAAGAAAGCCGAAGTGAAACCGCTGGTTATCAATACACCCAACGGTAAGATTGCCGCTATCTTGACCACTCCGGCAAGGACGCAACAGGTGCCAATGGTCGTGCTCTGCCACGGCTTCATGAACAGCAAGGACGGCGAACTGATGCACACGCTTGCGGACAGTCTCTGTGCCCACGGCATCGCGTCTATACGGTTCGATTTTAACGGTCACGGCAGCAGTTACGGTCAGCAGTCCGAGATGACGGTGCCGCGTGAGATTGAGGACGCTAAAGCGATTGTTGCTCATGCGGCTAAACTGCCTTTTGTCAGTCGGATAGCCATCGTCGGACACTCGCAAGGCGGTGTGGTAACGGCCATGACTGCCGGACAACTCGGTGCCGACCGAATTGCGGCTATCGCCTTGCTTTCGCCTGCGGCTGCGTTGCGCGACGACGCCCTACGCGGCAACCTATTCGGCACACCGTATGATGCGCAGAACCCGCCCGAGACGCTCACGATTATGGGTGGCGCCTATACGGTAGGACGCGATTATATCCGCACGGCACAGGACTTGCCAATTTATGAGACCGCACGCGAGTACAAAGGGACTGCGCTGATCATCCACGGCAAGGCGGATGACATCGTGCCCTATACCTACGGTCAGCGTTTTCACTATGTGATTGACGGCAGTCGTTTTGACTTGCTGGAAGGCGAGGACCACATGTACACCCACCATGAGTCGCTCCCTGCTCACCTCGTGGCTGAGTTCATGGAGGAAGTATTGAAGTAGTTATAAAAATCTTTATTTTATTTAGCCGTCAGGTCGATTAGACACTGGCGGCTTTTTTTGTGCCTTCACTGCGATAAGGCTCTTTGTGCCGACTGTCATCTGCCAATTTGGTATTCTATGTTTGCTCTGCAAACTCGCGCGCCGCACTTACTCCTCGTACTGTCCACCGGACACTACTCGGTGCGGCTTAATCGCTTCATGGTTAACTGCTACATATTCTCCGTTTTCATTTTTAGCCAGCCGTTACTTGTTACCGTCTAAAGTACAGTTATCGAGTTTTGTTGAGATTGTTTTCGCACTGCAAAGGTAAGTCATGGGCGCCGCTGGGCGAGGGACGAGAGGGCTTGTTTGAGGACGAGACCTTAAAAGCCATAGCCGCCAACCACGGCAAGAGCCTGCATCAGATTGTGCTCCGGTGGCATATTCAGCGAGGTATCGCCATCTTCCCCATGAGCCGCAACAAGGCGCACATGGCGGACAATCTCCACCTCTTTGATTTTGAACTGACGGACGAGGAGATGGCTCAGATAGCTGCGCTGGACAAAGGCCGTTCGGCGTTCTTCTCTCACCAGGATCCGGTTATCGTGGAGTGGTTCGGTCAGATGGTCGAGGAGCGCAAGAAACAGGGTCACCATCCCGCCTCCGAAAAGAAAGCGTGGTAAACGCGGATTTCTTATGCGGGCATAACAATGAATAATCCCGCATGAGCGGCTCACAGCGATGTGAGTCGTTTTTTTTTGCCCCAAAACTTGCATATATCAGAAAAAAGCAGTAATTTTGCACTCGCTTTTGAGATGAAACGATTTTGGTACATATTGTTGATCTTGGTGAGCATCGGCGTTCAGTTGTTTGAGCCGATGGATAAGCCTACTGCGCAACCGGTGCATACGTCCGGTTGCGCAGTGCAACAAACCGACCATCACACGCTTGTGGGGATACAAGGCGAACCCTTGACCCTTGCCAACAATGGTTCAAACATAACCACCTCTGTACCCACTCATTTCAGTGCAAATAC
>JAFSMP010000033.1 GCA_017447875.1 Paludibacteraceae bacterium
AGCACTGGCGAGCTGCAACGTGACACGGACGGTGACAACCAGTTCGGAGTACTTCCAGAAAGGCGACACCACCGTAGTCATCCAGACCAAGA
The DNA here is from genome assembly GCA_017447875.1 of Paludibacteraceae bacterium. Taxonomy (GTDB): domain Bacteria; phylum Bacteroidota; class Bacteroidia; order Bacteroidales; family Paludibacteraceae; genus Colicola. Next base: position 93 of record JAFSMP010000033.1, read on the forward strand.
CCATCGAATCGTATGATGGCACGAAGAAACTGTAAGTTTAACCCTTTAAACCTTAACGAAAATGGCAAAAGTAGAATGGAGTGCCGGTATCGACTCTGTATCCGGCGCACTCTCAAAACCGAGCAAGAGCGGTCAACACTCTTGTACCAAAATGTTACTCGGTACGCACCGTGTAGCAGCCACCCAGTCCAGCGACTGTAACCGCCTGTACCTGCGTAAGAAAACCAAACGCTCCACTCCGGTGACGGAGAACGAGATCGGCGCACGCGCTCGCTTCACAGCCGTTCGCGCAGCGGTAAAAGCCCGCAGCAAGAACCTCAGTACGATCTCTGCCGACCAGGCAGCCTTCGAGGCACAGAAGAACCTTGCCGACGGCAAGACCACCTTCAACGCTTACCTCTGGCAAGTCTGCGGCGAAGAGTACGACGCTCAGCACTAAGCTGCATCAAGCGGAAGGGAGCCTTCGGGCTCCTTTTTTTTGTTTTTTTAACAAAATACTTGCATATGTCAAAAAAAAGCAAACAAATATTTGTTGTAACTTCGGTCCTCCCTACTAAAAAAAGCAGGGTCCCCCCGAATTTACGTTCGCACAATCGTGCAAATAACAAGTATTTACCGCTTAAAACTCAAATAAATTCGATTTTTATCGTTAAATCCTTGTATATTTCAAATATTTGTTGTAATTTTGCACGCTAATTTGGATGAATATGGATAATTTCGAACAGTTATGCCAACATCGGCGGTCGATACGCAAGTATACGGCACAACCGGTGGAACAGGAGAAGATAGACTATATGCTGCGTTGTGCGCTGATGGCTCCCAGTTCCAAGCGAACCAATCCGTGGGAGTTCATTGTGGTGCGTGACGAAGCCAAACTGCGGGCGTTTGCGGGTTGCCGGACGTATGGCAGTCAGATGTTCGACACGGCCACTGCGGCGATCGTGGTGGTGCTGGATACGAGCCTGAGTGATGCCTGGATGGCTGACGGAGCGATTGCAGCGGAGCATCTGTTATTAGCGGCAGAAGAGCAGGGATTAGGTGCATGCTGGTGCCACGTCTATTGTCGCGAGGCGTCCGAAGAACTGGTCAAGCACCTCTGCGGCATTCCCGAAGACCGCACCGTGCTCTGCCTTATCTCCTTGGGATACAAAGATGAAGAGAGAAAGAACTACGATATAACGAAACTTAAATACGAGAAGATACACAATGAAACCTATAGTAGCAATAACAGCCGGTGATACGAACGGAGTGGGATACGAGGTGATGATCAAAGCCCTGCTGACGGGCTATATGTTCGAGATCATGCGCCCGGTCATCTACGGCAACGCCGCCGTGGCAAAACAGCATATCCAGACGCTGGACGAGGAGTACCGTAATATCACCTGGAACATAGTGGACAGTCCGGAACAGGCGAAAGACGGTCGTCTGAACCTCCTTACCTGTTATCCGGATAACCTGCCGGTGCAATTAGGCACGAACACGGCCGAGTCCAACAAAGCCGCCAAGGCTGCTTTGGATCGCGCGTGCGCAGATCTGAAGGCCGGTAAGGTGCAGGCGCTCGTGACCGCTCCGCTGAATAAAGAGGCGTTACATGGCGGGCATACGGAGTACTTGGAGAAATATTTCGGAACAATGGACAATGGACAATGGACAATGGACAAAAATGATCCGACGAAACAAACAAATCCATCGTCCTTTAGTGAAACGGTCCATCGTCCTGTGTCTAATGGCGAGAGCCTGATGATGCTCTGTTCGGAGAACCTGCGGGTGGCACTGGTATGCAACCATGTGGCCTTGGCCGATATACCGGCGCAGATCACCGAAGAGCGGATCCTATCCAAGCTGACGCTGCTCAACAAGAGTCTGCTGCGGGACTTCGGCATGGACAAACCGCGTATCGCGGTGCTGGCCCTCAATCCGCATGCAGGCGATGCCGGACTGCTGGGAAAAGAAGAGCAGGACATCATCGTGCCGGCTATCGAGAAAGCGAAAGAGCAGGGTATATGGGCATTCGGACCTTATGCCGCAGACGGCTTCTTCGGCTCCGGGCACTTCACCCATTTTGATGCGGTGCTGGCGATGTATCATGACCAGGGACTGATCCCGTTCAAAACACTCGATATGAGTGGCGTCAACTATACGGCGGGCCTGTCGATCGTGCGTACCTCACCGGATCACGGTACGGGCTACGACATCGCAGGTAAGAACCAAGCCGACCCGTCCTCCATGCGTAATGCGATATACATGGCGATCGATGTGCTGCGTCAACGAGAGCAGTACGATGCTATGACTGCCAATCCGCTGCCGTTCATCGAGCGGGCAGACGGAGAAGGCAAACCCAGAAGAGAATTTATGGACTTTAAGACAACCAAATATAATGACAAGTAAAGAGATTAGACAGTCCTTTTTGGACTTTATGGCAAGTAAGGGACACCAGGTGGTGCCCTCCGCACCGATGGTCATCAAAGATGACCCGACCTTGATGTTCACCAATGCCGGTATGAACCCGTGGAAGGGTATCATCCTGGGTAATGACCCGATTAAATATCCGCGTGTGGCAGACAGTCAGAAATGTCTGCGCGTGAGCGGTAAGCATAACGACCTCGAAGAAGTGGGTCACGATACGTACCACCACACGATGTTCGAGATGTTGGGTAACTGGTCGTTCGGAGACTACTTCAAGAAAGAGGCCATCGACTTCGCATGGGAGTATATCGTGGATGTACTTAAGATTGATCCGTCGAACCTGTACGCGACGGTCTTTGAGGGTTCGCCCGAAGAGGGACTGTCCCGTGACGACGAGGCTGCATCTATATGGGCGAAACATCTGCCTGCTGACCATATCCTGAATGGTAACAAACACGATAACTTCTGGGAGATGGGGGATACGGGTCCATGCGGTCCGTGTAGTGAGATCCATGTGGACAGCCGTTCGGCTGAGGAGCGTGCGAAAGTGCCGGGTCGTGAGTTGGTGAACAAAGACCACCCGCAGGTCATCGAGATATGGAACATCGTCTTCATGCAGTATAACCGCAAGGCAGACGGTTCGTTGGAACCGCTGGCGAAGAAGGTGATCGACACCGGTATGGGTTTTGAGCGTCTCGTGCGTACTATCCAAGGCAAGACCTCGAACTACGACACCGACGTCTTCCAGCCTATGTTGACCAAGATCGGCAACATATGCGGATGCGAGTACGGTAAGGATGAGAAGACCGACATCGCTATGCGTGTGATAGCCGATCATATCCGTACCATCGCTTTTGCCATCACCGACGGACAACTGCCGTCCAACGAGAAAGCCGGCTATGTCATCCGTCGTATCCTCCGCCGTGCGATCCGTTACGGCTATACCTTCCTCAACATGCGTAGCGCGTTCCTTTATCAACTCGTGCCGCAACTGATCGCCGACATGGGTGAGGCCTATCCGGAACTGAAGGCACAGGAAGCACAGATCACTCCGGTCATCAAGTCCGAAGAAGAAGCCTTCCTCCGTACGCTCGACAAGGGCATCGGTCTGCTCGACAAACTGATGGACGAAGCCCGCAAAGCCGGTAAGACCGTCATCAGCGGTGTCGATGTGTTCACCCTCAAAGATACTTACGGCTTCCCGCTCGACCTGACAGAACTCATCCTTCGCGAGAACGGATTCACCACCAACGAGGACGAGTATAACAAAGCGCTCGAGCACCAGAAAGAGATGGGACGTTCCGCCAACAAACAGGACCTCGGCGACTGGACCGTACTGGCAGAAGGCGAGACCGAGTTCGTGGGCTACGATGAACTGAGCGTCGAGACGAAGATCCTTCGTTATCGTCAGGTGAGCCAGAAAGGCAAATCGTTCTACCAGGTCGTGCTCAGCAAGACCCCGTTCTATGCCGAGATGGGTGGTGAAGTAGGTGACACCGGAGAATTGAAAATGGAAAATGGGAAATGGAAAATTATAGATACCAAGCGAGAGAACGGACTTCCCGTACACATATTGACCGAACTGCCGAGCGATCCTTCGGCTACGTTCATTGCTGAGGTAGATGCAACTCGTCGGCAGGCGATTGCATGTAACCACTCCGCCACCCATATCATCCATCATGCGCTGCGTGAGGTATTAGGCAAGCATGTGGAGCAGAAGGGTAGTCTGGTGACCGCAGAGAGTCTGCGTTTTGACTTCAGCCATTTCCAGAAAGTGACACCGGAAGAACTGCGTAAGGTGGAGCAACTGGCGAATGCCTTTGTACGTCGTGACTTCCACCTCGAGGAGAGTCGTCATACGCCGATTGCTGAGGCTAAGGCGATGGGTGCTATGGCGCTGTTCGGTGAGAAATACGGTGACGACGTACGTGTGATCAAGTTCGGTGACTCAGTAGAGCTCTGCGGTGGATGCCACGTGTCCAGCACCGGTCGTATCGGTGCGATCCGCATCGTGATGGAGACCTCGGTCGCAGCCGGCGTACGTCGTATCGAAGCCGTCACCGCTGCCAAAGCCGATGAACTGTATTACCTGGCGCAAGACACGCTCAACGGTCTGAAGGCTCTCTTTAACAATGCTCCGGACCTGGCAGGCACGATTCATAAGTTCATCGACGAGAACGCGAACCTCAAGAAACAGATCGAGCAGTTTACCGCAGAGAAGATCGAGCAGTTCCGTGACCGTATCATCGGTCGTGCGGAGGACTATAACGATATCAAACTCGTGCGTCTGGAAGGTGAACAGGATCCGGAGATGATCCGTGGTGTGATGCCGCTGCTGCGGGGCAAGTTCACCGATGTGCCCTTTGCCGTAGTAGCCGCTACATCTTGGAACGACAAACCGACGATTGCTGTGTTCCTGAGCCAACCGCTCGTGGAGGCAGGCAAGAACGCCGGTGCGATGATCAAGTCCGCAGCTAAACATATACAAGGCGGAGGTGGCGGTCAACCCTGTTTCGCTACTGCCGGTGGTCGTGACGTTAACGGCCTCAATGCTGCCATGGAAGAACTGTTAAATGGACTTAAATGACAATTGACAATGGACAGTGGACTAAAATACACGAACAGAAGGTTTTTTATCTATCGTCTTTCAGCGAAGCGGTCCATAGTCCTTTAGCGAAGCGATCAATATGAAATTACCAACAAGTTATCTAAAAGGGAAAGTGCGTAGTTCGGTGCGATTCATGATCGTCGGACTGACGGGCACGTTCGTGCAGACATGGTTCTTCATGTTAGCGATGTGGCTGTTAAACCAACCCGAGAAAGGCTCGGTACTGTTCTACGTGGCTTTCGGAATAGGTTTCGTATGCGAGATGATCCCGAACTACCTGTTCTCGAACTGGTACACCTTCGGTACGCGTCCTGACTGGAAGAATGCCGGCGGGTTCTTGTTTGCCCGTGCCGTCAACCTGGCGATTCAGTTCGCGCTGTTACCCTTCATGCTGCGGCTGTTGCCGACCTGGAGGGAAGACTACCTGAGTCTGGCGGTGATCTTCTTTGCCGGAATCATCAATTACCTGATACTACTATTATTCTTCAAAAAACCAAAGAATGAAAATATACAAAGCTAACATACTCTTTACTCCGACACCGGGTAAACTGGAGATCATCCCGCACGGCTATATCGTGGTCAAGTCGAACGGCTTGATCGAAGGGATCTACCGCGAGTTACCGGAGAACATGGACTGGAGACGCCAAGTCATGGATTTCGGTGATAAGTTACTTATCCCGGCATTCAATGACCTGCATGTGCATGCTCCGCAGTACCGCAATATGGGTCTGGCTTTAGACCTGGAGTTACTACCGTGGCTTAACACCTATACCTTTCCGGAGGAGAGCAAGTATGCCGACCCGGAGTACGCCCGTCGTATGTACCGCCGGTTCGTGCATGAGCTATGGATGCAAGGCACGATGCGCAGTGCCGTCTTTGCGACCATCCATCCGGAGGCTACGCGTATCTTAGCCGACCTGTTCATTCAAGCCGGTATGGGTGCGATGGTGGGACTGGTAGCCATGAACCGTAACAGTCCCGACACGCTGCAGAACACTACAGCCGAAGTGATGGAAGGCATGCGGATGCTCAAGGCACACCTGGACGAACACGGAGAGGGCAGGGTACAACCGATCATCACCCCGCGTTTTGTGCCGTCTTGTTCCGATAAGATGCTGACGGCCCTCGGGCAGTATGCTGCCGAGACCGGTCTACCGGTGCAGTCCCACCTCTCGGAGAACCGCTCGGAGATAGACTGGGTGAAGGAACTGGAACCGGATAGCACCTGTTACGGTGACGCGTACAACAAATACGGCCTGTTCGGTCAGACGCCGACGCTCATGGCGCACTGCTGCTACACGGACGGCGAAGAGATGGAAATGATGCAGCGTAACGGCGTGTATGTAGTACACTGTCCGATGTCGAACAGTAACCTGTCTTCAGGTATGGCACCTATTCGCAAGTTCCTCGATGCCGGTATTAACGTGGCGCTGGGTACGGATGTGTCTGCCGGTCACCATATGTCGATGCTGCGCGTGATGCAGTATGCGATTCAAGTGAGCAAACTCAACTACGCCCAGACGAAAGGTGAGATGCCGTTCTTGAGCCTGAGTGAAGTGTTCTACCTCGCTACCAAAGGCGGAGGATCGTTCTTCGGTAAGGTGGGCTCGTTTGAACCCGGGTATGAGTTCGATGCCTTGCTGGTGGATGACAGTTACCTCAACTACGACCACTATACGCTTGAACAACGTCTGGAACGCTATATCTACCTCGGTGACGACCGCGATATCAAACGCCGCTTTTGCCGAGGAGTGGAACTGACAGAACCATGCTTTTAACTCATTATCCGGAAGGTCTGTCGTTGGCTGAGTACCTGCAGATCGAGCAGGACTTGGTCAAACAGGTCAAGGAACCGACGCTCTTCACCTGGATCGTCCGTCCGACAGTCATCTACGGTAGGCATCAGCGTGCTGAAGTGGAAGTCAATGAAGCCTACTGCGCCGAGCACGGTATAGCGGTAGTGCAGCGTCAGAGTGGAGGAGGATGCGTGTATGCGGATGAAGGGAACCTGATGATCTCGTTCGTCACGCCTTCTACGCACAGCGAACAGGTGTTCAAGGAGTTTTTGCAGCATATCGCGGAAGCCTTACAAGCCAAAGGACTGCCAGCCGTCACAACCGATCATAACGACATCCTCGTGGACGGAAGAAAAGTGTCCGGATGGGCATGCTTCACGGGTCCTACCGGCACCATCGTACACGGCACGATGCTGTATGACGTGAATCTCGAAGCCCTGCAACACGCTATCACCCCTACTGCCGCCAAACTGGCCAAACACGGTGTAGCCTCCGTTCGGCAACGGGTAGCCAACATCAAAGAATTAACTGACGCGTTCGTCACGATTCACGAACTGCGCGCATATATAGAACAATATGGAAATTAGTTTACGGGCTCAGTCCATGCCTGAGTCACCTATCCGAAAACTCGCCAAGTATGCCGATGCCGCTAAGTTAGCCGGCGTACATGTGTATCATCTTAATATCGGTCAGCCGGATATCAAGACCCCGCCGCAAGCTTTGGAGGCGGTGAAGCAGTTCAGTCCGGAGATCCTGGAGTACTCGCCTTCTCAGGGTCTGAAATCCTTGCGCACGAAGATGGTGAGTTATTATGCCGAGTACGGAATCGATCTCTCGCCGGATGAGATTATCATCACCTCCGGTGGTTCGGAGGCGATTATGTTTGCGTATATGAGTTGTCTCAACCCGGGCGACGAGATCATCGTCACCGATCCCTCGTACGCTAACTACATGGCGTTTGCTATCTCCTGCGGTGCGGTGGTCAAGTCTGTGAAGACCGACATCAAGAACGGCTTTAAGTTACCGCCGGTGGAGGAGTTTGAGAAACAGATAACACCCAAGACCCGTGCGATCCTCATCTGCAACCCCAATAACCCGACGGGTTACCTCTATACCAAACAGGAGATGCGGCAGATACGGGATCTGGTCAAGAAATACAACCTGTACCTCATCTCGGATGAGGTGTACCGTGAGTTCATCTATACCAAGTCACCCTATATCTCTGCCTGCCACCTCGAAGGTATCGAGCAGAATGTGATCCTGGTGGACAGCGTGTCCAAGCGCTACAGCGAGTGCGGTATCCGTATCGGTGCTCTCATCACGAAGAATAAGGCGGTGCGCGAAGCGGTCATGAAATTCTGCCAGGCGCGTCTCAGTCCTCCGCTCTTCGGTCAGATCGTAGCCGAAGCGTCCCTCTCGACGCCGGAGGAATATATGCTGGAGGTATATGACGAGTACCTGACCCGCCGTAATTTCCTGATTGACCAACTCAACCAGATACCGGGTGTCTTTGCGCCTGCTCCTACCGGTGCGTTCTACGTGATGGTGGAACTGCCGGTGGATGATGTGGAGAAGTTCTGCAAGTGGTGCTTGACGGACTTCACCTATGAGGGCGCTACGATTATGATGGCTCCGGGCACGGGTTTCTATACCGATCCGGAAGAAGGACGGCATCAGGTACGTATGGCGTATGTGCTCAATAAAGAAGACCTTGCGAAAGCGATGATCGTGCTCCGCAAGGCCCTTGAGACGTATAACGCCGAGAAATAAATCACATGTTGGCGTTGTAGTATTCGGGACGACCCGTTACTTCTTCGCCCAACCATTGAGGATAGGAGACGGGTTCATGCTCGTCTCCTAATTCGATCTCGGCAAGCACCAGTCCGGTCTTATGTCCATGGAACACATCTACCTCCCAGCAGCGTTCCTGACCTTCATAAGCCGGGGCAGGGAGGATATAACGCGTCTTGATGATCGGATCCGGTAAACAGATCTTCAGCAGTTCTTTGGCATCTGCCAAGTCGATCTCCCGTTCCCACTCGAACTTAGCCAGTCCGTCCCTTAAGACGGACGACTTAATAGTAAGGAACGCGCGCGTGTCGCGTATACGTACGCGTATGGTCTTCTCCGGATCCTTGCATAAATAGCCCTGCACGATCTCGTAATGCCGGATGGACTGCGCGATAAAAGCGTCCGATGTTACCAAGAACTTGCGCTCTATTTCTGTGTTTTTAGCCATAATCACTCGTATTTGTGTGCAAAATTACAACTTTTTTGCGATATAAACAAAAAAAAGTGCAAAAAAATTTGCATATGTCATAAAAAAGCAGTACCTTTGCACCCGCTTTTGAAAAACAAAGTTAATCGTACCTCGTAAGGGGTTAAGAAAAATTTGTATTTCAGTCAAAGCTTCCGGAAGGGTGGGTGAGTGGCTGAAACCAACAGTTTGCTAAACTGTCGTACGGGTAACTGTACCGGGGGTTCGAATCCCCCCTCTTCCGCTTAAAAGAAAAAGGACACCGCGATGGGTGTCCTTATTTCTTTTAGTGAGAAGCAGGAGAGCCTTCTCACCCTACGGTCGGGGGTTCTCCGCCGCTGCGCTCTGTCGATTATTGCCTGCGGCAATTTACGAATCCCCCCTCTTCCGCTTAAAAGAAAAAGGACACCGCGTTGGGTGTCCTTATTTCTTTTAGTGAGAAGCAGGAGAGCCTTCTCACCCTACGGTCGGGGGCATCATCGGTTAGAGTAGTGGCAACTCCGGAATGATGATATTCGGGTTGTGGGATTTGAGTTCCGCCAAGAATTGTTCGTTGTCTTGGATGCAAATAGGCATTTTTTGGCCGTTTGATAATTCAAGTATTAATATGATATAATTCTTATATAACGTCCAGCGTTTCTTAATGTAAATGTGCTTAATATCCCCAATAGAAATAATTTTATGCTTAAACCTGCCAAAAAAGGTTTCCAAATATCCATTATCATGGATCAATGTACGTTCTTTACTACTTCTAAGTGTATAATATGAGCCAGTAATAATCCATAAAACAAATACACAGATGGTTATATATATGTTTGATACTACTAGGAAAAACACACATGCACCAATGAATGATGCTATTACATTTATTACGATATCAATAAAGTAACATAATTTTGGTGGAGTAATAAGTGTCGGCGGTCTATACTCCGAATACGACTTGCGTTCCATAAACGATGAAAATTAGAAATAATTAACCATAAATAGAAATCTGCCATCCCAGTGGTCTTCGAAGAAGTCTGAGCCATATGTATTATATTTGTCCTCCATAAGTAATTTTCTGAATGTTGTTTTCATCTTTGTGTAATTTTTTTAATGTTAATAATGTAGCCTTTGCGCAAGAGCTGTTGATTTGGAAATCCGGTGCAAAGGTACTGCATTATTTTGTGTTGAGCAAATAATTGAACACAAAAATGCAACACATACAAAAAGTCTAATTAATTGATAAAATGTGTGTTAGATGCACACAAATACATTTTTTGCGACACAAGTTGTCAATCCTGCTGTACCAATTCCGTCAAACGGCTGTTCCAATCGGAAGAATTGCTTATTTTGAGCTTTTTCCAGATCCTTTTGCGGGTGGTGGGAATGCTTGCTTCGGAGTACTCCATGATAAGGGCAACCTGTTCATCAGAGAGTGCTAACAAAGACAGGCACACGAACATCATCTCGCGATCGCTCACTTGGTAGTTATTGCGCATTTTGGTGGCAAAACCATCCAAACGCTTGTCTGCCAATCGGAAGAATTGCTCAAAACGATTGCAATACAATAGTTCGTTAAACAGTTGCCGATCATATTGGTCACGCTCTTCTCCTCTGTGTTTCGGGCGATTTTTCTGAGCAAGCCTGAGTGCTGTGTGTAGTTCCACTTTCCAGTCGTCTAGTGCTTTGAGACGAGGTGGCATGAATTCATCAGCATGTTCGCGGAGGCGTCTTACTTGTTCCCTCTGGTATGCCAGTTGCTGTTTGCTGTTGATACGCACAAGCACAATGACGATCACTAAAAGTATAATGAGTGCCACCAGTGAGAAAATCAGTATGTGCAAAGTGGTGATCATGAATGCTAATTATTTTATAAATTCGATCCAATTGGGAGAGCAGATGGCGGTGAGGCTGTCGGCTTGCGCGACGATGAGGTAACAGGCGGCATCACCGGCGCGGTCGATCAGGTCCAGTGCCTCTTCTGCTCCGAGGACCATACAGGCGGTAGCGAGTGCATCGGCACGCATGCAGGTCGAACTGACGACGGTGGCACTGAGCAGCGAGTGCTGCACCGGCCAACCGGTACGCGGGTCGATCGTATGACTGCGGCGCTCTGCACCGTCGTAATAGAAATTGCGGTAGTTACCGCTGGTTGCCATGCATATATCCGTCACCTCGATGATCTTCTCCAGTTCGTCCTGTGCCCCTTCGTTATTGATATTGGGTTTGGTGATGCCTATATGCCAGGGGTCGCCTTTGGCATTGATCCCGTGTGCCACCACTTCGCCACCAATGTCCACCAGGTAATTCTCACATCCGTGTGCGCGCAGTACCGCCGCTACCATGTCGCATGCCTGTCCTTTAGCTACGGCTCCGCCGTCTATCTGCACCCGCGGATCGGTCTTGATGACCTGATGATCCACCAATTGCACTTTCTCGAAACCGACAAACGCCCGTAACGAGTCGATCGTATGACTGCTGATAGCTGCATACTGATCCCTCTTTCGGCCAAAACCGAAAGCCTTCACCAGCGGAGCGACCGTGATGTCGAACGCACCGCCGGAGAGCAGGTACACCCGTTCGGCTTCTGCCCACATGGTCTCGAAAGCGGCATTGGTGACCGTATCCCGGTTGTCATTGACGGCCGAGAGGATGGAAGAGGGATTGAAGAGACTGAGGCTGTTGTCGAACTCCGTGAAGGCTGCACGTATGCTGTCTTCCAGGTCTTGCGTCGCCTCGTAACGGATGTTATAATAGGTGCCGAAGACCTTACCGTGATGGCTATAGTACGACAATTTGGGAGCTTCATCCAGCCCCCAAATCAATATCGCACAGATCGCAACGCCTATCAGCGCTCCTATCGTCTTTCTCTTATTCATCAGAACCAGATACCGATACCGGCAGCGAGGTTAAGACGTTGTTCGCCGTAACTGTTCTTGATGGACGGCCAAACATTGTCTTTGTTGATACCGGCGGTGTTCAGCATGGCGATACCGTAGATATCCAGCGTGATGACCTCTTTGAGGGATGCCTCCCAATTGAGTTTGAGGGAGATGTTGTTCACCGAGAACTTATTCTCATAGTGGTTGTACATACTTGCCCAAGGCGTCATACCAACGGTCGGGATGATGGAGAAACCCAGCGGCAGTTCTGCCTCATAACTAACCTCAAAATAACTGGAATAAGCACGCTTGAGGGTGACATCATTCGGGTCATTCTCGTTCTCCGTCACTTTCCAGTCGTCACCGGCAATATAGGTGGACCATAAGAAGGTTATCGGGAGTATCTCAATGATCTCGCCGAGTTCAAACTTTCCGAATACTTCCAATTGGCAGGTGTTATACCGCTTGTACTCGATCTCACCATCTTCATTACGAAGGATGTTGCCTGCTTCGTCGTACGCAAATCTCGGCTTGTTGTAACCGAAATACTTGGTGCCGTCGAAGTAGTAATAATGCGTGAAACCGACCGTCAGACCGGCTGCTTTATATTGCAGGGTCATGTCCAGTTCCGGATTGAACTCTTTGAACGAGTTATCCACTGCACCGATATTCGCCCATGCTTCCAGACTCAGTCCTGCATAACCGACGCATACATCGGGTTGGAAGGACATACCACCCCAACGCATACCACGCCAGAGATAAGCCGTGGTGAAATCACAACCGGCAGACCATTCAAAACCCGGTCGTTCGTACTCGTACGCCAAAGCGCTAACTGTAGTCATGATGGCTACGAAGAATGTAAAAATCTTTTTCATACCTAATATTGTTTGTTATTTCAAATAGACTCCAAAACCGATGTTGGCATTGATGGCTTGAGCACCCGGATTCTTAGGATGCCATTCGGCCGTATGCCGATCTTGGGATAGCATGTAAGGCTGGATCGTCAGTTGTCCCAATAGTTTCAGCCCGCAGTGTTCGCTCACACTCCAGTCTTTACGCAAACGGATGTCAATATTCACCACCGCAAACGAACCCTGATAACCGGTGTAACCGCTCTTCCATGGGGTCATACCTACCGCTCCATACAGACTCATGTCATAGGGTAGGGCCTGGGTGTAACTGAGTTCCATATAACTGGAATAGGCCCTTATGATATCTCCGCTCGCATCCAGATAGCCGTCAGCGGCCGAGATGCGTGTGGCCCACAAGAAACTCAGAGGGATCTTACTGCTCACCGTATAGCGGGCATTAAGCTCCAAGCGGTTTCCTTTGTCGATGTAATTGGCGAAGTCAAAGAACCCGCAGTCGAAATTATGGATATAGAGCGCAAAGATATTCAGTCCCCAGCGGTTAAAACCCAAGGAGAAATCCACTTCGGGTTGGAAGGTCTTAAAACTCCAGTCTGTGGCACCTAAATTCCACCACATGTCCAGATACAGTCCTCCGTATCCTACATTCGCTCCTCCTTGTACGTTCAAACCTCCGGCATAGAATCCGCGCCAGAGATAGGCGGTGTTGAGCGTCGCATGTGCCCCGTAGGTGAAACCTACCGGAGCGGAGTAGTCATCTAACCAGGAGCGTCCTCCCGTTGATGCGGGAGGAGCGGCTTCCGCCGAGGAGGGCTCTTGCGCGTATGCGCCTGCGTTAAAAACAAAAGATAGCGCTCCAATGCAAAGCATCAGAGTCACTATCTTTTTTCCAATAACCGTTAATCTATAACCTTTCACCGTTATTAAAGGGCATTCTGTACTTCCCATGCCTTACGCAGGGCAACCTCCAGAATGCGTGTGTTGCTGAATACGACGATACCGCCATCGGGACCCGGCTCAATATGGTAGTCGGCATTACCCTCTCCATTAAAATACGCTCTTACTTCCTCTCCGCTAATGTTCAACTCTGCAGCAATAGCATCCATACTACCATGAGGAAGACTGTCTTTCACTGCACGAAGGCGATTAAATGTTGTACGCACCATAATTGTGTTATGTTTTTATAAGGATTTATAAATGTTAATTTTCAAAATTCGGTGCAAAGATAATACTTTTTTTTTACATATGCAATTTTTTTCAAAGAAAAATCGCAAAAACTTGCATATATGCAAATTTTTTAGTACCTTTGCACCGGTTTTTGTGCGCGTTGTGCACTCGCGTGCGTTTACCGGTAAGAATGATTAAGCAGTCGAACATACAAAATCTCTTTTTCTTAGGCATCGGAGGCATCGGTATGAGTGCCTTAGCGCGCTATTTTCATCATCGTGGATATGCTGTGTCCGGATATGACCGTACGCCTTCGGACCTGACGAAAGAACTGGAAACGGAAGGAATCGTTATCCTCTATAACGACGACCCGTCCCTTCTTCAGTCCCTCTCTCCGGCTCTTCTCAAAGACCATACGCTGGTCGTTCGTACGCCGGCGGTGCCGGAAGACAGTGCGATATACACCTGGCTGCGTGAGCAGGGTTTCGATATCCGCAAGCGGGCAGAGATACTGGGCTTGGTCACGCATGGTATGAAAGCGCTGTGTGTGGCAGGTACGCATGGTAAGACCACGACCAGCACGATGTTAGCGCATCTGTTGTACCAGTCGGAGATCGGAACGAATGCTTTCTTGGGCGGCATCAGCATGAACTACGGCACGAATATATTGCTGCAGAAAGACAGCAGTTACGTAGTCGTAGAAGCCGATGAATACGACCGATCTTTTCATCAGTTGAAGCCTTATATGTCGGTGGTGACGGCGGTGGATGCCGACCATCTGGATATTTACGGTACGCCGGAAGCCTACCGTGAGGCCTTTGCTCATTATACAAGTTTGATCAGCGATGCGCTTGTTATGAAACACGGCATTGCGTTACAACCCCAATTGAAGGAAGGTGTCAAATGTTACACCTACGGAGTCGGTGAGGGAGATTTCTATGCCGACAATATCCGTGTGGAGAAAGGGAATATTTACTTTGATTTTCATACACCGACTGAGAGTCTTGTGGACTTGAAGTTGGGAGTTCCCGTATGGGTGAATGTCGAGAATGCGGTGGCTGCGATGGCGATGGCTTGGCTCAATGGCGTCTCTGCCATCGAGTTAAGGCAAGGTATAGCGTCTTTCAAAGGGGTACACCGGCGGTTTAATATTCATGTCAATACGCCGAAAGTGGCCTATATCGATGACTATGCGCATCATCCGCAGGAGATAGCTACGGCGATCGACTCTATCCGACGTCTGTTCCCCGAACGCAAACTCATTGGCGTGTTCCAACCGCATCTGTATACGCGTACGCGTGATTTCGCGGAAGGGTTTAGACAAGTGCTCGGCACCATGGACGAGTGCCTGTTGCTGCCTATCTATCCGGCACGCGAAGAACCGATAGAAGGTGTGAATAGTGAGATGTTAGGCGGTGAGGTGGTACAGAAAACCGAACTGATAGACGCACTCAGAAGTCGTATAGCGGCGAGTGAACAGCCGGTAGTGGTGCTGACTGTTGGTGCAGGCGATATCGATCGCCTCGTACCGGATATAACCAAGGCCTTGAAGAATGGTAAATGGTAAGATCATAGCTAAGAGCATCGGTGTCGGTGTGGTAGCAGCGATTCTGGTGGCAGCGATAGTGTGGGGCTATAAGATGACTCCTACCTCCTTGCCCTGCGTATCGCTGGACTATACGATAGCGGATCGGGAGGAACGATTGTACCTCAGTGAAGCGGAGTTGAACCAACTGCTGCGCACGGAGAATCTGTATCCGGTGGGACGGCCGATAGATCGGATATCGCTGCATCGCATAGAGAAAGCCGTCGCACATCATCCGATGGTACGCACCGCCGAGTGTTACCTCACGCCTCGTAACGAGGTGCATGTGCGCTTGACGCAGCGGATACCGTTATTGCGGGTGCAGGTGGCTACCGACTCGTATTTCGTGGATACCGACCGGCGGGTGATGCCCGTGCGGGCAGCCGTGCAGGATGAGGTGTTGCTCGTTACCGGTAATGCCGGCATCCAACTGGCTTCGGGTGCACTGGCTAACTTCGCCATCTGGTTGCAAGACAACAGTTATTGGCGCAATCGGATCAAACGCGTACATGTGGTTAATCCCCATATGCTCGTGCTGCATATGAGCGACGCACAGATACCGCCGGTGGTGCTGGGTAACCTGACCGGATATAACCGTAAACTCACTAAGTTACGTACTTTTCTGGAGGACGGCACCGAAGAGACCGCCGGTAAGGCATACACCGAACTGGACATCCGTTTCCACGGACAAGTAATAGGCAGAAAATAATTGGTAAATGGTAATTGGTAAATAGTAAATGGCTAAGAGGCAGACACAAATAGCAGACTCGTTACCGTTAGTGGCGATCGACATGGGTAGCGGCAGCGTACGGGCGATGGCGGCACAACGGATAGCTCCGGACCTGTTCCGGGTGTTAGGTGTGGAAGAACGTCCGCAGAAAACCGGTAACGTGTGCGTAGAGCAAGGGATTATCACGCAGTCCAGCAATGCCGGATATGTCATCGCGGAGGTGCTGAAGTTACTGGCTAACCGCATCGGGCAGACCGAGTTACCTACGGCTTTCATCAGCGTAGGCGGTCAGTCGATGCAGATCGTGGCGGTACATTCGCGTCGCGACCAGGCACGTAAGCGGGAGATCAGTCAGGATCTGCTGGACAGCATGGAGCGCGAATGCAAAGAGAAGATCGAGTCCCGCAATCCCGAAGTGGCGGTGTTGGGACTCGTACCGAGTTTCTTTACCTTGGACGGTGTGGAGCAGGATAATATACCGACACCCGAACAAAGGGCAGCACTCGTCGAAGCGCATTATATCGCTTTCTACGGTCGTAAGGCCATTGATACGCAGTTGCAGAAATCCTTCTCGCAAGCCGGACGTAGCATCGAGCATGCGTTCGTGCGCCCGGAGACTCTGCTGTCGGCTTTTGCTACCTGTGACGGCAACCATGTGCTGCTGAACGGTTGTGCCGTGTTGGACTTCGGTGCACAGACCACCAGCCTCACGGTCTATAAAGGCGGACAGTACCTGATCAATAAAGTGGTTCCCAAGGGTGGGTACCATATCACGCGGATGTTGGAGCAGCAAGGACTCAGTTTCGCTACGGCCGAGGTGCTCAAACGCAAGTACGGGTGTGCCTCACCGGATTGTATAACAAAGAACGTGCGCCTGCGTGTGCCTGCGAGTCCGGAGATGGGTGGAGACATCGTCATCTCTTCGCAGGAACTGGCAGAAGCCATTGAACTGAAGTTACAGGAGATACTGGCACCGCTCTTGGAGGAGTTACGGAAAGTGGAGAGCCGGATCACCACGCTCTATATCACCGGAGGCGGTAGTATGATGAGCGGCATGGAGGAGTATATCCAGAGCCTGACGCCGGTGCGTGTGCAATACGGTGCGCATAACCTGCTGCTGCATCGCGATACGGAAGATAAATATCTCAGTCCGCAGTACACCTCGCTCGTCGGTACGATCCTGCTGGGACAGGATTTCCGGGACAGCCATAAGAACCAACTGGTGCAAAAACCCGGGTTCTTCGAGAAAATGAAAGAAACCACATTAGATATGTTTATAGATCAACAGTAAGTATGGAAGACGAAGTAATGACATTGCCTTTGGAAGGCTTGACAGAAGATAGTATCATCAAGGTCATCGGTGTCGGTGGCGGTGGATGTAACGCAGTGAACTATATGCACCGGCAGGGACTGAAAGATGTCTCGTTCTTGGTATGTAACACCGATCGTCAGGTGCTTATCAAGAGTTCCGTGCCCAGCAAACTGCAACTGGGTCCGGGTCTGGGTGCCGGAGGTGATCCTGAGACCGCACGCCAGTATGCCGAGGAGAGTCGTGATCATATCCGTGAGGCACTCAATGACGGCACGCAGATGCTGTTCATCACTGCCGGCATGGGTGGTGGTACCGGTACCGGTGCTTCGTCCGTTGTAGCCGAAGTGGCGCAAGAGATGGGTATCCTCACCGTAGGTATCGTCACCATCCCGTTCTCCTTCGAGGGAAAGAAGAAGATCGAGAAAGCTATGACCGGTGTAGCACGTCTGGCGAAGCATGTGGACGCGCTGTTGATTATCAATAATGAGAAACTCAAACAGATCTATCCGGAACTGAACCTGCTCAATGCCTTCAGTAAGTCTGATGACGTAGTTGCCAATGCGGCTCGTTCGATCGCAGAGATCATCACCGTACCGGGCTATATCAATACGGACTTCGCCGATGTGCGTAACACCCTCCGTAAGGGTGGAGTAGCGATCATGAATATCGGTCGTGCCTCCGGTGAGCGTCGTATCACCAATGCGATCAATGATGCTCTCAACTCGCCGCTCGTGAATACCAATGACGTACACGGAGCCGAGCGTATCCTGCTGCAGTTCTACTGCTCCACCGAACATGCCATCGTCATGGAAGAGATCGACCAGATCAATGACTTCGTACAAGAGGTGGGTGACGATATCGAAGTACAATGGGGTGCCTCCATTGATGAGACGCTGGGTGAAGAGGTGCGTGTGACCGTCATCGCCACCGGTTATAAGGTGGACGGACTGCCTTCGGAAGAAGAGGAAGAAGGCAAGAAGACCATCTCGGAGGCTATCGAAGCCAATTATCCTCCGCAGCAACCCAAACCGATGGAGGATGAGAAAGCGACCCTCATTGACCTGAGTGACACTCTCCGTGCCGAAGGAATTGAGATACCGACCCAACCCAAGGAACGTCCTGCTTCCACTTCTGCGGACGATATCGTCATCACCGTAGAAGAGGAGAGTAAAGAAGAAGCCAAAGAAGAGGAGAAAAAAGAAGAACGTCATAGTCCCTTCGGCTGGATCCGCCGCAAATAAACTGAAATAGAAAACTGAATATTATATGGAAAAAGAAATGAATTTTTTGGACCTGTGTGTGGCCTGCGGTCGCGCGATAGGTCGTGCGTGTAAAGCA
This sequence comes from Paludibacteraceae bacterium, assembly GCA_017447875.1. Lineage (GTDB taxonomy): Bacteria > Bacteroidota > Bacteroidia > Bacteroidales > Paludibacteraceae > Colicola. The sequence goes on from JAFSMP010000033.1 coordinate 19,025, forward strand.
CTCGGCCGCTTGTTGGCGCATATGCTTCGTCTGACCTACCGCTATTGGTGGATCGTGCTGACCCTGGTCGTTTTGGCAGTAGCTGCCGCTTGGTATTACACCCGTCAGGCTAACCTCACCTATCGTGTCAATGCGGTGGCGATGATCAACGGTGCTTCCTTGCAGCAGTTCGAGCAAGCATACATGCCGTTGCAGTCGGGTAAGATGATTCCGGAGGATGCTGCGATCCAGCCCTTCGTGATGAACCGCACCGCGTATCGTTTTGAGACCTATCATATCATAGACTGTCTGGATGACGGAGTAGCCGATCTCATTGATTTTAAGCGTAGGACATCCGCTTCCGATACGGTGAATGTGGTGATGCAAGACCGTCTGTGTCTGCAATTCCGCATCAAAGAGCGTAACCTGAAATTCCTGCCGCAGATAGAGCAGGCGATCGTGGATTTTCTCAATGCCAATACAGCGTTGCAGTCGTCCTATGAGACCTATCTCAAGAATATGAACGAGCAGGTGAACTTCAACCATACCCAGGCCCTCAAACTGGATAGTCTCACGACCGAATATTATTTCCACAACCATCCGGGTAACCAGCCTTTAGGTACCGTACGGGAAGGATTTGTATTCATGGGTGACTGGAGAGTGCATCTGTTCCTGGAAGATATCTACGACCATCAGGAACGTATGCATAAGGATGACTACCGCATACAGTTAGCGACCGCTCCGGTGGTGCTTGAGAATCATTTTGCGGCAGATCCCAAACCCGTGAACGGTCGCTTCAAATGTCTCATCCTCTTCTTCTTGTTCGGATGGATATTCGGTTGCTGTCTGGCCGAACTGATCGACCAACGTAAAGCTATTTGCGCTTGGCTAAAGAAATAAGATATTTAGCTGCATAGAAGAGAATAACTGCTCCAAGCAGTATGAGTATGGCCACGGATAATTCGTGGCTATATTCTTTTATCAGACTCATCTGTCCGGCTGCGATATAACCGACGGCAGCCAGGATACAATTCCAGATGAACGCACCTAAGAACGTCCACCATAGGAACGCACCGAAATGCATGCGGCTCAAGCCTGCAGGGATAGAGATGAGTTGGCGGATACCCGGAATGAAACGGCCGATGAAGGTCGACACATTGCCTTTCTCACGGAAATACGCCTCCGCTTTCTGCAGTTTCTCACTCGACAGCAGGCACATGTGTCCCAGTTTGCTGTCGGCGAACTTATAGATGATCAGTCGTCCGAGCCAAACACTCAAGCCGTAGTTGATGATGGCGCCGATCATCGCACCCAGCGTACCGAACAGCACGATGATGAGCACGTCAATAGGGTAGTTACCCGTGGCGTATAGTACGCTGTCCGGTTGCCCTGCTACGAAGGCCGCAGGAGGAATCACCACTTCGCTCGGAAACGGAATGAACGAACTCTCTACCGCCATCAACGCAGTAATCGACGCATAGTTCATATGCGCCGAGTACCACGTGATGATGTTATCAACGAGACTCATTTAGATAAAGAGGAGTTGAACGATGATATAAACCGGTAACAAGATGATCAAGCTGAACTTAATCATATAGCCGAAGAACGACGGCATCTCAATCTTCTCTTGCTCAGCAATCGACTTCACCATGAAGTTAGGTCCGTTACCGATATAGGTCAGTGCACCGAAGAAGACGGCACCCATCGAGATCGCTTTGAGGAATGCATCCGAAGCCAAACCGGCTATCTCACCGGACGGAGCCATCGAGTTGAAGACCATCGCGGTCGGAGCGTTATCCAGGAATGCACTCAGCGCACCGGTCATATAGACATACTGCCAAGGCTCGCTGATGACCTGCTGGATACTCTCTTTCATCTCCTCCAGGAACATCAGCGCCGGAGTCATCGTAACGAAGATACCGAGGAACACACATGCTACCTCCAGGATCGGCGTCCAACTGTAGTTATTGTTCACACGTACCGCTTTCTTGGTTGTCCACCACGAAGCACCGATGATGAGGATGAAGGCCCACTCACGCAGCAGCTTCAAATACCAAGGAGCATGCTCTGCACCCATAGCCGGGATATATTTCGGGTTGATGAACATCGTTGAAGCGATCACGCACAGCAACCATAAGATATTGATCAGACCCGTCATACGCAACTGACGTGCCTCGCTGATATCTGCACGGATATTCTCCATCGGCTCTTTCTTATAGTAATACAAGTCCGTCACGTAGTAGATGGCTAACAGCAATGCACCGGTAACGAGCCATTCGCCCACCATGTTTTGCATCCACCACATGAAGTCTGCACCTTTCTGGAACAGCAGGAACAAAGGAGGATCACCGAGCGGCGAAAGCAAACCACCGCAGTTAGCGACGATAGCGATGAAGAACAGCACCGTGTGTACTTTGTACTTACGTTGTTTGATCGTACTCAGCAACAGACGGATCAGCAACATAGCTGCACCGGTCGTTCCCATGAACGAAGCCAGCACCCAACCGAGCGCCATGATGACGGTGTTCGTCATCGGAGTCGCCTTCAGGTCACCGCGAATACAGATACCACCGGTGGTTACAAACAGTGCCATCAGCAGTAAGATAAACGGCACATAGTCGTAGATCATCTGGTGAATGAGGTCATGGCTCATGCCGTTAACGCACAGCCAGATACCTACCGGTACACCGAGAATCAATGATACATACAACTTGTGCAAGTTGTGCTCCCACCACTCGCCTACATGCGGTACGAGCGGCAACACCGCGATGCATAACAGCATCACTACAAACGGGATTAACATCCAAGCAGGAATCATGATACTTAAATTTTTATGTTTATTGTTTGTTATAGTTGACTAGTCTAGTTTCAAAACCGCTAAGAAGGCTTTCTGCGGCACCTCGACGTTACCGATCTGCTTCATACGTTTCTTACCGCGTTTCTGCTTCTCGAGCAACTTGCGCTTACGGCTTACGTCACCACCGTAGCACTTCGCCAACACATCCTTACGCACCTGTTTTACGGTCTCGCGGGCGATAATCTTCGCGCCTATTGCCGCCTGTATTGCTATATCGAACTGCTGACGCGGCAACAACTCTTTGAGTTTCTCGCACATGCGACGTCCGAAGTCTACGGCATTGTCGCGGTGGGTGAGGGTAGAGAGGGCATCGACTTGCTCGCCGTTCAAGAGGATATCCAGTTTCACGAGGTTAGACGGTCTAAAGCCGTTCATATGCCAGTCAAACGACGCATAGCCTTTCGAGATCGACTTGAGCTTGTCGTAGAAATCGATCACGATCTCACCCAGCGGCATATCGAAGAGCAGTTCCATACGGTTGCCGGAGATATACTCCTGCTTGACTAACTCACCGCGTTTGCCGAGGCACAACGTCATGATCGGACCTATATAATCGGCGGTCGTGATGACCGAGGCACGGATATACGGTTCCTCGATGCGGTCGATCTCCGTCAGATCCGGCATGCCGGCAGGGTTATGCACCTCTACCATGCCTCCGTCTTTCGTATAGACGTTATAGCTTACGTTCGGCACCGTCGTGATGACGTCCATGTCGAACTCGCGGTCTAACCGTTCCTGGATAATCTCCATATGCAGCAGTCCCAGGAATCCGCAGCGGAAACCGAAACCGAGCGCCATCGAACTCTCCGGCTGGAACGTCAGCGACGCATCGTTCAGTTGTAACTTCTCCAGACTCGCCCGCAGATCCTCATAGTCCTCACTCTCAATCGGATAGACACCGGCAAAGACCATCGGTTTGGCTTCCTCGAAACCGTCGATCGCCTTGTCGCAAGGCCGTGCCACATGCGTGATCGTATCGCCTACCTTCACCTCCGTACTCGTCTTGATACCTGAGATGATATAACCCACATTTCCGGCACTGATCTCTTTGCGCGGACTCATGTCCAGTTTGAGAATTCCAATCTCATCCGCGTCGTACTCCTTACCCGTGTTCACGAACCGCACCTGGTCGCCTGTCTTCATCGTGCCGTTGACAACCTTGAAGTACGCGATGATGCCGCGGAAAGAGTTAAATACCGAGTCGAACACCAGACACTGCAGCGGAGCGTTCGGGTCTCCTACCGGCGCAGGAATACGCTCGATGATGGCGTCCAGTATCTCCGGCACGCCTTCTCCGGTCTTGGCGGAACAGCGTAATATCTCTTCGCGTTTGCAACCCAATAAATCCACAATCTCATCTTCCACCCGCTCGGGCATCGCGTTATCCATGTCGCATTTGTTCAGCACCGGGATGATCTCCAGATCATGCTCGATGGCCATGTAAAGGTTCGATATCGTCTGTGCTTGTACGCCTTGCGTCGCATCTACCACCAGCACTGCTCCTTCGCAGGCCGCTATACTGCGGCTCACTTCGTACGAGAAGTCCACATGCCCCGGAGTGTCAATCAGGTTAAGGGTATAACCCTTATGCTGCATCTGAATCGCGTGACTCTTGATGGTGATTCCGCGTTCTTTCTCCAGATCCATGTCGTCCAGCACCTGGTTCTCCATCTGTCTCACGTCCACCGTGCCGGTCAACTCCAACATACGATCGGCCAAGGTACTTTTGCCGTGGTCTATGTGCGCTATAATACAAAAATTACGTATCTTATTCATATTCGGCTGCAAAATTACAAAAATATTTTGATATATGCAAAAAAAAGTGTATCTTTGCACGATTTTTGAAAAAAAATATACAATGCCGATCTATATTTTTGACCTGGGAGGTGTTCTGATCAACCTCCATGTAAGCCGTTGTATGGCAGTGTTTGAAGCACTCATGGGCGAAGCGAACATGCGTGCCGTATTGGGTATGGACAGCCGCGGAGAAGGTGTCAAGGCCGTCAGTGTGGCTTCGAAACAACTGATGTATGAGTTCGAACGGGGACTGATCTCCGAAGAGAATTTTGTCAAGGAGATCCTGCCTTTCTGTCATCCCGGTACGACGCCCCAACAGGTCATCGATGCCTGGATGGCGATGTTAGCCGACCTGCCTGCTGAACGGTTGGCGTTCATTGATGAGCTGCGTGCGAAAGGGTACAAGACCTATATGCTGTCCAATGGTAATGATCTGCATTTTCATTTTATCGACCAAACCTATGGTTTGCGACCGCGTTTCAATGCGCTCTTCTTGTCGCAAGAGATGCATATAGCCAAACCTGAACCCGAGATCTTCAAGGCCGTGCATGCCGCTATTCAACCCGCTGCGGACGAACAGGTCATCTTCATCGATGATCTGGAACTCAACCGCCTTGCGGCTGAACGCACTGTCCATTGGAAGACCTTCTCCTCTATTGATGAACTGAAGGCAGCAGGCGATATAGAATCTCGATAGGGTGCAAGGCCGTGATGCCGGTGCCGTCATGTATCTGCGTGCGGCAGGAGATACCCGGTGCGGCGATGAAGACGGGATGCTCCATCGTGTGATGCTTGACCGCTTCACGAACGGCCGGGAAGAGAATCATCTCACCGATAGCGATCGAGGTTTGGTAATGCGCTTTCTCGTAACCGAATGAACCTGCCATGCCGCAACATCCCGAAGGGATGACATGGACCGTTGTGTTCTTCGGCAAACGGAGTAGGGCAGCCGTTTTCTCCACGCCTACAATCGCTTTCTGATGGCAATGACCATGGAGCCATATCTCGGCCGGCATGTCAGAGAAAGCGTCTGCCGTGATTCGTCCCGCTTCCACTTCCCGCATCAGGAACTCATCGAACAGCATGCAGTTCTTGGAGATGGAAGAAGGAAACTCATCGCGGAAAGTGAGGATGCATGAGGGTTCAATTCCTACTAACGGTGTCTCATCTGTGATCAGGTCTTTGAGCAAACGGTAATTCTTTTGTGCCAAACGCTCTGCCTGCCGCCAACAACCCTTCGAGATAGCGGCTCTACCGCTCTCCACATGTTTCGGAATAATCACCTCGTAACCTAAACGGTTCAGCAACGCCACGAATGTCTGAGCCAATCTTGGCTCATTGTATCGCGTAAATTCATCCAAGAACAAGTATACCCGCTTGTCGAACTTTCCACTTTCTACTTTCCACCTTCCACCAATCTGCGGAATATGCCGTTCATCTGCAAAGCCGACGATCTTTTTGAGGATAGAGGATGTGAACTTGTTGGATGCAAAGAAATTGTAGATGTGCGGCACGAAGGAACCGAGTTTTTGGAACGCAGCATTGTTCGCAATCATACGAATGTGCAGCGGAGTACCTTCTTGATCGTAGATGCGTTGCAGGGCTTCGGCACGTAAACGGGTCATATCGACACCCGACGGGCACTCTTTCTTGCATGCTTTGCAGGCCAGGCAAGACATCAAAACTTCCTTCACTTGTGCGGTGTCCACCGGCCCGCCACTCAAGAACTCGCGAAGCAGATTAGCCCTTGCCCGAGTGGTCTGCAGTTCGTCGTGGCTGACCTTATAGGTAGGACACATCGTGCCGCCGATCACTTGCGACTTACGGCAGTCTCCGGCACCGTTACATTGCTCCACACGACAGAGCAGGTCGTCACCTGTAACCGGTTTTCCGTAACCCATCACCCGTAAGCCCTCGTCCATCCTCGGTGTATCGATGATCTTATGGGGATTGAAGATATTGTCCGGATCCCAGCAGTACTTCACTTGCCGCATCAACTCGTAGGTGGGTTCTCCGTACTGCAGCGGGATGAACTCACCGCGCAGACGACCGTCTCCGTGTTCACCGCTGATCGTACCGCGGTGTTTGCGAACCAGCAATGTCGTCTCATGAGCGATCGTGCGGAAGAGCTGTCGACCTTCTTCCGTCTTGAGATTCAAGATCGGGCGCAGGTGCAACTCACCGGTACTGATATGTCCGTAGAAGACGCAGGACGTACCGAGACGCTTGAGCATCTCGCGGAAGTCTTTCATATAAGCGGGTAGGCGGGACGGGGCCACTGCCGTATCTTCGATCACGCCGGTCGGTTTGGCGTCGCCTTTCATGCTGCTTAAGATACCGAGTCCGGCTTTACGCAAGTTCCAGACCTTAGCTACGTCGGAGCCATAGACACGCGTGCAGCCGGTGATAAGACCCGTGGCTTGCAGGGCTTGCTCCATGGCTTCGGCTTGCTTATCCAAATCCTCGCGGCTGTCGCTACGTAACTCGGCGATGAGCAACGCAGCCGGGTCACCTTGCACGAAGAACCGTTCTACGGAAGGCGTGTGTTTGCTTAGTTCGAGGATCTCACCGTCCATGAGTTCGATGGCGGTGGGGTGTTGCTTGAGGGCAGTCAAGTTCGCTTCGAAGGCAGCGTCCAGACTCACGCAATGCGCACAAACGACCATCACTTCTTTGGGAGGCTGCGGGTCGAGCGAAACCTTGATGCGGGTAAGGAAAGCCAGCGTGCCTTCACTTCCGGCGATCAGTTTGCAGAGGTTGATCGTGCCGTCTTTGGCGATATCTTCAATCGTCTCATCGATCGCGTAACCGCAACTGCGGCGTGTCAACTCCTTGTCCGGATAGGTCTCTTCGATCAACTTCCTCGTTTTCTCATCCTCCGCCCAATGAATCAACTGCTGATAGATGCGTCCTTCTAAAGAATTGCTTTCGACTTTTGACTTTCGACTTTCGACTTTTCCGAAGTGTACTTTAGTACCGTCGGAGAGCACGCCGTCTGCTTCCAATACGTGCGGGCGCGTGCTGCCGTATATTAAGGAGTGGGTACCGCAGGAGTTATTACCCACCATTCCGCCGATACAGCAGCGGTTTGAGGTCGAGGTCTCCGGACTGAAGAAAAGCCCGTAGGGCTTGAGCGCCAGATTCAGTTCGTCGCGTACCACACCCGGTTCAACCCAAGCATAGCGTTCCTCGGCGTTGATCTCGAGGATTCGGTTCATGTGGCGACTGATGTCCACCACGATGCCGTTTCCCACGACCTGTCCGGCGATAGACGTACCGCCTGCACGCGCAATGAGGTTCGTTCCGCGACGACGCGCCTCATGGATCAACTCCACGATATCGTCCTCGTTCTTAGGGTAGGCAACACCGTACGGTATCTCGCGATACACACTCGCGTCCGTGGCGTACGCGATCTTATGCAAACTGTCTGTTTGGATGTCTATCATGCTTCATTTCCAAATTCGCGGCAAAGGTACAAAAATTTTTGCATATACGCAAAGAAAAATGAATTTTTATCGTAAAATCTTTGCATATGTCAGGTTTTTTTTGTACCTTTGCAGTCGCAAAGGTTTTTACTATGGAAGACAATTTCGCAATACAACTTTTTGAAGGAAAGAAAGTCCGCATCGTCTGGGATGAGGAGCAAGAAAAGTACTGGTTCTCGGTAGTAGATATAGTACAAGTGTTAACCGGTAGTTTCGACTATCAGCAAGCTCGGAAGTATTGGAAAGTGCTGAAAGGCCGTCTAATAAAGGAGGGAAATGAGTCGGTAACAAATTGTTACCAACTGAAATTGCCTTCTTCCGATGGAAAGAAATACATGACGGATGTTGCTGATTTACAAGGAATTTTCCGTATTATTCAATCCATTCCTTCCAAGAAAGCAGAGCCGGTAAAGCAGTGGCTGGCACAGTTGGGTGAGCAGCGAATAGACCAGATGATCGATCCGGAACTGACTTTAACCACAGAGTTGTCGCGTCAACGAAATCCGAAAGGCATGGTTGAAAGTAAACAAGCGGCACAAGCAGGAGGAAAAGTAGCAAAGAACGCGCGGGAAGATCTTGAGCGTCAACTAGGTCGCAGTGTCATCTCTTCCGAACGCGCTTCCGACTATCTTCGTCCCATCGAAGAAACAAAGGCCGAAGAATTACCATTTGAAGATGGGACAAATGATAAATAAAAGAGTAGGGGTATTAGCTCATCTTATACCCCACAAAAAGAAAAATAACTTATTCACATAAAATTTTATAACTATGGCAAAGTACATTTGTGATGTCTGCGGGTACGAATATGACCCCAGCGAAACAGGAAAAGCGTTTAATGAACTCCCGGAAGATTGGACATGCCCGATTTGCGGTGTAGGCAAAGACCAGTTTTCTGAGTTATAATTAAATACCATTGATAAAAAATTCTCCTGAAATAGTATCACTTCGTGCAGATATTGAGCGTCTTATGGGACGACAAATGCGTACGCCTGCTGATTTCGATTGGCTTAATCTGCGTATTTGGGAAACGTGCCACGAATACTTGTCTCCAACGACGCTCAAACATTTGTGGGGGTATATAAATGGCGATACTCCGCGTCATACAACGCTTTGTATCCTCTGCCGTTTATTGGGATATGTCTCATGGGAAGAATATATCGATCATCTTTCTATCTGCAACGAAGAAGAGAGTGAATCGTTCTTCGGCAAAGGTATTCGCGCGGACGAATTGCAAATAGGTGAATGTCTGGAAGTAGCATGGAGACCTAACAGGCGCGCTGTCTTGCGTTATGAGGGAGGTAATCGTTTTACGATTGTAGAAGCCGAAAACAGCAAGTTGCATGTTGGCGATACGTGTAATGCAGTATGTTTCTTGCTCAACCGCCCCATGTATCTGGATAACTTAGTCCAAGAGACTCAATCCCCTAAAACCTACGTAGCCGGCAAACGGCACGGTCTTACTTATGTCCGCAAACTTTGATACTTCCAGTTCTTCCGGCTTCATTGTTTCTGATACATGGAATAATGAATGGTCTGACCTGACGCTTCTTCAAATAAAATCGATTTTTATCGTTAAATCCTTGCATATATCAAAAAAAGCAAACAAATATTTGTTGTAACGTCGGACTCCGCCACTTCGTTTTCCCCGAACTTACTTTCGCACAGTCGTGCTAATAACAAGTCTTTTTCGCAAAAACTACAATTAAATTTGATTTTTTGCGCTAAATCCTTGTGTATTTCAAATATTTGTTGTAATTTTGCAGGCAAAATTGAGAGGAGGCTATTATGACCGCTTTACAACTAAATGCAGAAATCTATCGTAGTTTAGGAGTTCTTTCCGAGGACGAAAGCATGCTCAAACGTGCAGCCAAGTATCTCAAACGCTTGGCGGCAGAACTCACGTACGACCCTACATTGATGTCGAAAGAAGAGTTCTATGCACGTGTGGACGAGGCAGAGCGTGAGATTGCAGAGGGAAAAGGAATTCGTTTTACGGATAAGGCCGAGATGAATGCTTGGCTTAATTCTCTTTGAGTATGTTTATGATCGTCTATTCATCACGCGCACAAGAAGACTTGCACAAGTTAAAGAAAGATGAACCGACTGCTTTTCAGAAAGCACTCAAACTATTGAATGAGTTGGTAGACATCCCCAAACGGGAACTGGTCATCCTGAGCCATTGAAAGGAAAACCGGAAGGTCGATGGAGCCGCCAGATAACAAAGAAGCATCGGTTGGTCTATCGCATTTATGAGCAAGAGGTATATGTGGATGTCCTGACCGCTTATGGTCATTATGACGATAAATGAATATACCGTCTCCTCTCTGGGAGGAAAAATGGAGAGGGCTGAACCGACAGCGAAAAAGCGTAGATAATAACATACTTACTAACATTATGAAAAAGTTACTCTTCTTCACTTTCGTAGCATTTTTGCTTGCAACGCCTACTAATGCCAAGAAACCGCAATTGGCACGTTCGGTGTGGTTTTTGTTTGAGAAACAGGACAATCTGGAGAAACAGCCCAATGACAGCGTGGTTGTTTCGTACAAAACGGAAATAAAAGGTCTGGCACCCAATGACCCTAATAGATCTGCATGGAATCCACAGCCTACCATTATAATGACTATTCATAACAAGAGTGAGAGGATTATCTATGTCGATTTGCAAAAATCATTTGCGGTTATTAACGAGGAACTCTATCCGCTATATGTTCATACCTCTGAAGTGCAGACAACAAGCAATACATCCATGGTCGGTGTCAATCTCGGTTTGGTGGGTATTGGGTCTGCCGGTACGACTTCCAATGCGAAAATTACTCATGCCGAGCGATATATAATAGTTCCCGGCGAAACCAAAAAATCTATAGAGATACCTCTTACAAAATGGGAGAAATCATTTGTGTTGAACAATGTGGATGGCATAATTGAATTACGACCTGCCGAATATATGGCGATAAAAGACCCTAATATTCAATGGTATATAAGACTCCTTCAATATTTTATCAATTACGGAGAGGTAAAGAACTATGATTATGACGATAATCCGTTGACTTTGGATATGCGTGTATGCTATTCTTTCGATGACAGCATGACTCCAAATTACACCAATCGTTCTGTTTATTATGTGGCGCATATAGTTGGTTCTGACTATGTTACAGGAGGCGGCGGTCAATACATTAATGAATTGGCAATAGAAAGAGCATTGGAGATATATCCGCCTTTGAATGATTATCTGACCTCTCCAAAAAAACTCTATTTCCATCTTTGGACCCCACATCCTATACCCAAGAAGTAAATCCATTCTACTAATAATTGCGAATTATGAAGAAAGTTATTCTCTTTAGTTTGGCTCTGTGCCTGTTGGCAGTGCCGGTAAACGCCAAGAAGCCTCAACTAGCGCGGTCTGTGTGGTTCTTGTTTGAAAAGGTGGATAATATGAAGAAGCAACCAAATGATAGCGTGGTTGTTTCGTATAAAACGATTTTGGGTAATATTTGGCCTAACAATCCCGATGAAGAGAGTTTTTGGCCGCAACCCCATATCATAATGACCATTCAGAATAACACAGAACGAGTTATTTATGCGGATCTGCAGCAATCATTTATAGTAATTAACGGGGAACTCTATCCTCTGTACATTCCTACTTCTGAGGTGAAAACGCAGAGTAGCACATCTATAACGGGCGTGAACCTCGGATTAGTAGGAGTAGGTTCTGCCGGTACTACCGCTAATACAAAGATTGTGCATGCCGAACGATATGTCATAATCCCTGGAGAAACCAAAAAATCAATAGATATACCACTGACCAAATGGGAAACATCATTTGTTTTGAATAATAAAGACGGAAAGATTAAGTTGGAACCCGCAGGAGGAAATGGCGAAACTAATCCAAATAGCAAATATTATTGTGCCGCGTACCACAAACTCATCCAGTATTTTGTCAATGTCGGGGATGTGAAAAACTATGAATATGACGATAATCCGATGACTTTGGATATGCGGTTGTGTTACTCTTTCAATGATAATATGACCCCGAATTACACTAACCGTTCGGTATATTATACGGCACATATTGTTGGTTCCGATTATCGCAAAGGAGGTAAATTTGGTAATAAAATAGCTATTGAGAGAGCAACAGAGTTTTATCCTCCGTTTAATGAGTATCTAACTTCACCAAGAAAACTATATTTCCATTTCTGGACTCCCGAGTTTATGCCCAAGAAATAAATCTATCTCAATAATTGCGAATTATGAAGAAAGTTATTCTCTTTAGTTTTGCGTTGTTGTGCATGTTGGCAGTGCCGGTAAACGCCAAGAAGCCGAAGTTGTCGAATTGTCTGTGGTTCGTAATGGAAAAACAAGAGAACTTGAACAAACAACCTATCGACAGCGTTTGTTGCAATTATACCATCAATAACGGCACAGCATTTAGTTATACCCCTACAATAATCATAACGATAATCAACAAATCCGAGCGGACTATCTATATCGACAAGCAGAACTCTTTCGTAATTCCTAATGGTGTTACCTATTCATTATTTCAAAATACGACAAAAGTAGCCACGCAAGGAAATACATCCACAACCGGAGTAAATCTTGGGTTAGTGGGAGTTGGTTCTTCCTCCTCAAATTATAATACAACGATTACCCAAGAGGAACGTTTTGTGATTATTCCTGCCGTCTCGCAAAAAATCATCCGGGTTCCCTTTGTTGAACCGTGGGGGGCAGCATGGCAGTTAAACGGTGTTAATGGGCATATGGCTATGTTGCAAGAAAATTCTCGTGCGTCTGGTGCCTACTCTATCATTTATATCTATCAAAACTTCATCAATGAAGGCGAATTGCTCAATTATGAAGGCGAGAATAATCCATTTTGTCTGGATATGAGAATATGCTACTCATTTAGCGAGAATATGATTCCTAATTATGTTAACAAAGAGGTTTATTACACAAAGCATATTATCGGTTCCGTTTATCAACCCAAGAATCCATTCAGCGCTAAATATGAAGGAGACCGTGATATGGCTCTGCAAGTACTCCCAACGTTAGAAAAGTATGAGAATGACAATACAAAATATATGTTCGTCAAGATAAAGACATATGAACCGTATCAAAAAGCATTGCAACGATAATCACATAAATAAAGCACTGATTATGAAAAAATTACTCTTATTCGTTTTGGCAGCATTCATGCTTGCTGCACCAACAAACGCCAAGAAACCGCAATTGGCACGTTCGGTGTGGTTTTTGTTTGAGAAACAGGACAATCTGGAGAAACAGCCCAATGACAGCGTGGTTGTTTCGTATAAGATGGTTATGGAAAGTATTTATCGGAACGATAAAAAATACCCTGATTTTTATCCACAACCCAAAATAGTAATAACTATTCGGAATAAAACAGAGCGACCGGTTTATGTGGATTTGCAGAAATCGTTTATTGTAATCAACGAAGAACTCTATCCGTTGTATCTTCCGACATCGGATGTTCAGACGCAAAGCAATACATCCATGGTTGGTGTTAATCTCGGATTAGTTGGAATTGGTTCTGCCGGTACAACATCTACAGCCAAGATTACTCATGCCGAGCGTTTTGTCCAAATCCCCGGAGAAACGAAAAAATCTATTGACGTACGGCTGACCAAATGGGAAAAATCATTTACCTTAAATAATGTGGATGGAAGATTTGAGTATAAACCGGCCGGCTGGAATGGTGAAAAAAATCCTAATGCCATATCTTATTCTTTTGAATGTCATGAGTTTATTCAGTATTTTGTCAATGTCGGAGATGTGAAAAACTATGAATATGACGATAATCCGATGACTTTGGATATGCGGATGTGTTATTCTTTCAATGAAAGCATGACACCAAATTTCATTAATCGTTCCGTATATTATACGAAGTATGCAGTAGGAGCGGAGCGTGCAAAAGGTGGCCTGCTTGATGTCGAGCATGAAAGAAAAACCGCAATAAATGCGTGCCCTGCCGTGAATGATTATCTTAATTCGTCAGATAAACTGTATTTCCGTATATGGACTCCCTATATCATGCCTAAGAAATAAACACAAAACCAAAGACGCGCTCCTTTCGGGGCGCGTCTTTTTGTATCCGCCAAACATGGCGGATGGATGATTCGCAGGGCGATTATTGCTCGTCTTCTACGGCGGCTTGAGCGGCGGCGAGGCGGGCGATGGGGACACGGAACGGAGAGCAGGAAGCGTAGTTCATGCCTACACGTGCGCAGAACTTAACGGACGAAGGTTCACCACCATGCTCGCCGCAGATACCGGTACGCAATCCCGGACGAACGGCACGACCTTTCTCTACCGCCATCTTGATCAGCTGGCCAACACCATTCTGGTCGAGTACCTGGAACGGATCCACTTTGAGGATCTTCTTCTCAAGGTAAGCCGGCAAGAAGGAAGCGATATCATCACGGCTGTAACCGAAGGTCATCTGCGTGAGGTCGTTGGTACCGAAGCTGAAGTACTGAGCTTCCGTAGCGATGCGGTCTGCGGTCAGGGCTGCACGCGGGATCTCGATCATCGTACCGATCTCGAATTCTACCTCTACACCATACTCAGCGAATACTTCCTTAGCTACTTTTTGGATAATCTCTTTCTGCTGTTTCAACTCATAGAGGATACCGATCAGCGGAACCATGATCTCCGGCATCGGGTTCTTGCCCTCTTTCTTGAGTTCGCAAGCAGCACTGAGGATAGCGCGTGTCTGCATAGCGGTGATCTCCGGGAAGGTGATACCCAGACGGCAACCACGGTGACCGAGCATCGGGTTGTTCTCTGCCAACTGAGCTACACGGGTCTGGATCTCCTCAACGGAAACGCCCATCTCCTTAGCCATCTGCTCTTGTCCCTTCAGATCATGCGGAACGAACTCGTGCAAAGGCGGGTCGAGCAGACGGATGTTCACAGGCAGGCCGTCCATAGCGTCCAAGATACCTTTGAAGTCGGCTTTCTGGTAGGGGAGGAGTTTAGCCAATGCTTTCTCACGACCTTCGCTATCCTTAGCGAGAATCATCTCACGCATAGCGATGATCTTCTGGTCGTCGAAGAACATGTGCTCGGTACGCGTCAGACCGATACCCTTGGCACCGAAGGCGCGTGCAACAGCAGCGTCGTGCGGCGTATCTGCGTTCGTACGAACTTGCAGTTTGGTATATTTGTCGCAGAGGTCCATCAATGCCTTGAAGTCACCGCTGAGTTCAGCAGCCTTGGTCGGGATCTCACCTGCATATACTTGTCCGGTCGTACCGTTGAGGGAGATATAGTCACCCTCTTTGTAGGTAACGCCTTCGATCTTAACGGTCTTAGCCTTGTAGTCCACTTGGATAGCACCTGCACCCGATACGCAGCATTTACCCATACCACGGGCAACGACAGCAGCGTGCGAAGTCATACCACCACGAGCGGTGAGGATACCTTCGGCGGCCGACATACCTGCGAGGTCTTCCGGGCTGGTCTCGATACGAACCATGACTACTTTGTGACCGTTAGCGTGCCACTCCTGAGCGTCATCGGCATGGAAGACGATCTGACCGCAAGCTGCACCCGGAGAAGCGGGCAGACCTTGGGTGATCACTTTGGCTTTCTTGAGTGCGTCCTTGTCGAAGACAGGGTGGAGCAGTTCGTCCAGTTTCTGCGGCTCGCAGCGCATAATCGCCTCTTTCTCGGAGATCTTACCTTCACGAACCATATCCATAGCGATCTTCACCATTGCGGTACCGGTACGCTTACCGTTACGGGTCTGGAGGAACCAGAGTTTGCCTTCCTGAACGGTGAACTCCATATCCTGCATGTCGCGGTAGTGATCCTCGAGTTTCTGTTGGATAGCGTTTAGTTCAGCGTACATCTCCGGCATCGCCTCTTCCATAGACGGATACTTAGCCAGACGCTCTGCCTCGCTGATGCCTGCGCGCTCAGCCCAACGTTGCGAACCGATCTTCGTGATCTGTTGCGGCGTACGGATACCTGCTACCACGTCCTCACCCTGTGCGTTTACAAGGTACTCACCGTTGAAAAGGTTCTCACCGTTACCGGCATCACGGCTGAAGCAAACACCTGTTGCGGATGTGTCGCCCATGTTACCGAATACCATCGCCATAACCGAAACAGCCGTTCCCCACTCGTCAGGAATTCCTTCCATCTTACGATAGAGGATAGCACGCTCGTTCATCCAGCTGCGGAAGACAGCGCAGATAGCGCCCCAGAGTTGCTCCATCGGATCATCCGGGAAGTCCTTTCCTGTGCGCTCTTTGATAGCCGTTTTGAAACGAGCAACAAGGAGCTTGAGCTCTTCTACATTGAGGTCCTTGTCCAGTTTCACGCCACGGATCTCTTTAACCTCGTCGATGATAGCCTCGAACGGATCGATGTCGGTTTTGTTCACCGGCTTCATACCCAGCACGACGTCACCGTACATCTGTACGAAACGACGATAGGAGTCATACACGAAGTGCGGGTTCTGGGTCTTAGCCACCATACCTTCTGCTACAACATCGTTCAGACCGAGGTTGAGGATAGTATCCATCATACCCGGCATAGATGCGCGAGCACCCGAACGAACAGATACGAGCAGCGGGTTCTTCGGATCGCCGAACTTGCAGTTCATCAGACCCTCTACATGAGCAACCGCAGCGTTCACCTCTTCGGTGAGCTCCGCTACGATCTTCTCCTGACCGACCTGATAGTACTCGTTGCAGACTTCGGTGGTGATGGTGAATCCCGGAGGAACGGGCACACCCACCAAGTTCATCTCAGCACAGTTAGCGCCCTTACCGCCCAGCAGTTCGCGCATTTGTGCGTTACCTTCAGCCTTACCGTTACCGAAGGTGTAAACTCTTTTTTTCTTTTCCATTTTTAATAAAATATGTATAGATTTTAATATAATTTCTCAAATCCGGCTGCAAAGTTACAAAAAATTATTGAGATATGCAAATATCTGCGTATAAAAATATTTTTTTTTAGGAAAAACGCGCGCACGCTTGCGTATATGAAAAAATTTTTGTAATTTTGCAGCGTTTTTTTACTATGGGCTTTTATGAGCAAAAAATTTACTTATTTATTGGTATTTATTTTTAACGTCTGCTGCGTGGCAGGAATGTATGCGCAGGACTTTGCGGATATCAAGGGCGATGCGTCGTATGTATGGGGGCAGGGTAGTTCAGAGACCTTGCAGTCGGCAGACGATGCCGCGGTTCGGGACCTGATCAGTCAGATCTCGGTGAATATCAACAATGAGGTGGAGACCACGATCTCGAACGAGCAGTCGGGTGGGGACGCCAAATCGTCCGTCTCGACGACGGGTAACTTACGCGTCAGTTCGAGTGTGCAGTTGTCGAACTGCAAGCGTCTGGTGAAAGAGGAGAAAGGATTCTTCATCGTGCTGCGTTATGTGGCGCGGGAAGAGATCGATAAGATGTTCGATGCCCGCAAGGCGAAGATAGACGACCTGATCAATGCCGCAGAGCGTGCGGAGAGTCGTAATAAAGTGGGCGATGCGTTGCGTAACTACTACTGGGCGCTGAAGATGACGATCTCGATACCCGAAGAGCAACGCAGTCGTATGATGGCAGAAGGCGGTATCATGCTCACCACGGAGATTCAGGAGCATATCGAAGATATCCTGGACAGCGTACAGATCGCGGTGAAGAAGATCGAGAAGACCGAAGATGCCAACAGCATCGAGTTGACGTTTACCTACAAGGGACGGCCTGTGACCAAATGCGACTTCCTGTATTTTGACGGATATGACTGGTTGGTTTCTTCCGCGAAAGACGGTGTGGCGGTGGCAGAGATGCCGACCGACGCACGGAACATGAAGATCCGAATGGAGTATATGTTCCATCATCTATGGAAATCCGACCCGATGGTGAATGCGATCCTGGAGCAGTTGTCCGCACCGATCCCTTATCCGCAAGCGGAGAAACGGGTGGACCTGACGCAAGTAGCCGCCGAAGAACCGGTGATGCCGGCTACGAACACGAAGGCTATCGCGAAAGAGATGTCGGTGGACAGTCTGGCGGCTTGCGAGAAACAGGTGGTGTTCAACCAGGCTGAGATCGTTGCTTCGCTCATTAAGTCCATGGAGGCGCGCAAGTACGATGACGTACGTTCCTTATGCACCGAGAACGGCTGGAAATGGTTCGAGAAACTGGTCAAATACGGTAACGCCAAGATCATCGAGCGTAACGAGTTACAGTTGTCCGCCTTTGCGAACGGCTATCTGGTGCGCGGTATCAAGGCTTCGTTCTCCTTCAAGAAAAACAGCAAGACTTTCGTGGAAGACCTGGTGTTCTACCTCAAGGACGGCTTGATTGACGGTATCAATTTCGGTCTGGAGAAGGGTGCGTTGGACGATATCTACCGTCATGAGATGTGGGACCCGAAGAGTAGGCTGGTGCTGGTCAATTTCCTGGAAAACTACAAGACCGCCTATGCCTTGGAGCGCCTGGACTACCTCAATGCCATCTTCTCGGACGATGCGCTGATCATCGTCGGAAACAAACTGCCGCAGACGAAGGTGTCGGAGATCACGGCGGTGGACGAGGAGAGTTACGAGCATAACAAGTTGACCAAGAGTGAGTACATTGCGCAGTTGGAGCGCGTGTTCCGCAAGCAGGAATATGTGAATATCCAATTCGAGGACGCGTCGGTGAAGAAGACCAACCGCACCTCCGAGCGCTATGAGATCATCATCAAGCAGAATTACTATTCTACGACCTATGCGGACAAGGGTTACTTATACCTGCTGGCGGATATCTCCGATCCGGAGATGCCGATCATCCATGTGCGCGTATGGGACGAGAACCGAAATAACCTCATGAATTATGGTGAATGGATTTTCTAAATACCTGGGACTGATACTGCTGTCAGTGATCAGTATTCAGTATTCAGTGGCGCAGAACCAAGTGAAGGTGACTGCGCTGCAGCACGATATCAAGGACCTGTCGCAGCGTTCGTCGAAGGTGTTTGACCAGAACGGCGAGCGGTGTGCGGTGATCAAGTTCGAGACGCCGATCCCTTCCTTCTTCTCGTTCAACCTCGGCGCACAGCAGATCGAGAAACGCGAGAACAAAGATGACGAGGTATGGATATGGGTGAGTCCGGACGTGAAGAAGATGACCATCCGCTGCAGCGACTGTACGCCGCTCAAGGACTACCGCGTCAACCTCAAGTCGGGTAACGTCTATCGCGCGAAGATCACGACAGGCCTGCCGCAAGAGGTAGCTACGACGCAAAAAGTCAATTTCTACTGCGATCATATCCCGTACTATATCTCCATCGACGGCGCAGAACCGATAGAGCACAAGGCGCATACCTATTATACGGAGTTACCGATCGGAGCGCACCAGGTGATGATGTCGGCGAAGTTATACAAGCCGTACAACGCCACGTTCCGCGTGTTCCGCAGCAAGCCGTATATGGATACTGTGCGTCTGGAGGAGAACTACGGCGAGATCGCATTGACCGCTACGCAGTCCGCTTATACAGTCTATCTGGACGATGAGTTACAGCGTCATAACCGCTTAATCAAAGCCGAACCGGGTGAGCACAAGCTGGTGGTGAGCAAAGACCGTTACGAGTCCTATGAGACGCGTGTGGAGGTGAAGCTCAAAGAGCAGACTCCGGTACATGCGGTGCTCAAACCGGCGTTTATGCTGTTTACGATCGAGGCTGCGGAAGATGAGACGGAGATATGGGTGGACGATACCTACCGCGGTCGCAGAAAAGCGAATGTCGAGTTGGTATGGGGTACGCACCAGATCGAGGGTCGACGCAAAGGGTATGACACCTGGGAGTACGCGGTGAAGGATATCAATGCCAATTCGGAGAAGAACATCCGAATCCCGAAGCTGAACAAGCAGTACGGCAGTATCCGTCTGTCGATCTTCCCGCCGGGCGCAGAGACGTATGTGGACGGTAAGTTAGTCAACTCGAGTAACGGTATTTACACCGATCCGCGCGTCGTGACCGGTCTGCATTTCGTGCAGATTCGTTTGACGGATTATAAGTCGGTTCGCGACACCTTCACCGTTGAGTCGGGGCAGGTGTATGCGCGTAACTATGAGTTACAACCGATCGCCTTGGGTGAGGCTACGATTCAGACCGATCAGGATGTGGCGATCTACCGTCGTGTGCCGGATGAAGATGTGCCTATCTTCTTGGGACATACGCAGTATAAGGGTAAACTGCCGGCAGGTGAGAA
Organism: Paludibacteraceae bacterium; assembly: GCA_017447875.1. Taxonomy (GTDB): domain Bacteria; phylum Bacteroidota; class Bacteroidia; order Bacteroidales; family Paludibacteraceae; genus Colicola. The sequence continues at coordinate 39,365 of JAFSMP010000033.1, forward strand.
CGTGATCGAGTTGAAGAGCGCTGCCGGAGTGACCTGCCAGTACCACGTGTTCATCAACGAGAAACAGATGCATACCTTCTCTATGCCGTTCAAGCGCAAGCTGATGGTTCGTACCAACGTGGTAGGCGGCAAACTGATGGTGAGCACGCCATATACGAAGCAGCCGTACCGTATCAAGGCGAACAAGAAGATGAACAGCAACCCGCTTAAGTATGTCATCGATATCGACAAGAAAGGCTATCAGCCGTTTCATGACACGATCGACTTGACGATCCCGGGACAGAAATATACGGTTTACCGGGCGGAGTTACGCAAGACCAATGATACCATCCCGCATGAGAAACGGTATCAGAGTCCGGCGTTCCTGCAGCGCTACTACGACAATGCCGGTACCTGGTTCATCGGTATCATCGATTTCGGCTATATCTTTGACTTCAACGGAGGTAAGGACTTTGGATTCAAACATATCCTGACGGCCGGTGTGCTGCCGTTCCGTTACCGCATGTTAGGCGTCAACGCGGCGGACTTCGAGCTCTGTGTGAGTGACTCGGCGAAGATGGAATCATTCAGTTATCGTCCGAAGATATCGCTCGTGCTGCCCTGCAAGCCGGGCTTTGCCTTCACGTTCTACACGGGTCTGTCGATCAACCTGTACGACCGGCATTTCGCCAAAGAGAAACCGGCCACAGTGCGTACGGATCTGTTAGGCGGCGTATCGATGAAACTCAACAGCGCAGGACGTTTCCCGGTGGATATCTTTGCCGAATACAAATATCCGCTGAAGGGACGCGATCTGTCGCTTATCAGTCATAAGGAACAGTTGTTCCGCGTAGGTATCCTGTTCACTCCGGGTATCGATCATTAATATTGAAAAACAAGCATAATCTATACTATTTATGGCAAGTACCAGACAAGAGCTCATTGACGAGCTGAAGGCTCTGATGGAGCAAGATGTAATGGTCATCAAGGACCAAGTGGAACACATCAAGACGCAGTTCTACAAGGAAGAATCGGATGAACTGGAAGAGGAGTTTAAGGCCGTGCTGGCGGAATATAAGTCCAAACGCGCGGAGGCTGTAGCTGTGGCTGCCAAGGAGCAGGAGGCGAATCTCAAACGCAAGCAGGCGATCCTGGATACGATGAAGACGCTGGCGGAGGGAGAGACGGACGCCGTGATGAGCGCTCTGCCGCGTATGCGTGAGTTACAGGCCGAATGGAAAACCATCGGTGCCGTAGCCGCAGACAAGGTACAGGAGTTGCGCAAGGCGTACCAGAAATACCAGGAGCAGTTCTACGATATGGTGAAGATCAATATCGAGTTGCGTGATCTGGATTTCAAGAAGAACCTGGAGATGAAGACCTTGCTGTGCGAAGCAGCCGAGCGTCTGCAGAACAACGACAATATCGTAGAAGCCAGCCGTGCGTTGCAGCAGTTGCATGACGAGTGGGCAGAGATCGGTCCGGTGGCGCGTGAGTTACGCGAAGACCTGTGGGAGCGTTTCAAAGCGGCTTCTACCATCATCAATAAGAAACATCAGGCATTCTTCGATGAGTTACATGCCAAGGAGCAGGAGAACCTGAACGCCAAGCGTGCGATCATCGAGCAGCTGCAGGCATTGATTACCGAGATGACCGCAGAGGATGCCAAGAAAGATGCCAAGGCATGGGAAGAGGCTACGGAGCAAGTGCAGAAGATGCAGGAGGCGTGGCGTAAGATCGGTTTTGCACCCAAGAAATACAACCAGTCGATCTACGATGAGTACCGCGCAGAGTGCGATAAGTTCTTCCAGGCTAAGAAAGCGTTCTTCCTCACCCTGCGTGAGCGTCGTAAGGAACGGGAACAACGCCATAAGGAGTATTTGGAGCGCGTGAAGGCACGGGAAGAGCGTCAACGCGAGCGGGAAGAGAAGATGCAGAAGATGGTAGCCAAAGGCGGTGAAAGCCTGCGTCGTATGCGCGACAAACTGCAGCAGGAGATCAAGACCGCGGAGAACAATATCCTCTTCTTCACCGCCAAGTCCAAGACCGCTAACAAACTCGTGGACGACATGCAGAAGAAGATCGATGTGCTCAAGAAACAGTTAGAGGACATCAAGACCCAAATTGACAAAGCAGAAGAAGAGTAATGGCAGTTCTGATCGAATATAAGAATGTAGCGATTCATCAAGCCGACCAGATCGTGCTGCATGATGTCAACCTGCACGTGGAGAACGGCGAGATGATATACATGTTAGGCAAGGTAGGCAGCGGTAAATCGTCTCTGATGCAGACCTTCTATGGTGCCCTGCCGATCGCCGAAGGAGAGGCGCACGTGCTCGACTACGACATGACGCGTATCCGTCAGCGTAAGTTGCCCTATCTGCGTCGGAGGTTAGGCATCATCTTCCAGGACTATAAACTGCTCACCGACCGCTCGGTAGAGGAGAACCTGCTGTTCGTCTTGCGTGCCACCGGATGGAAAGACAAGCAACTGATGAAGTCGCATGTGCAGGAGATCTTGCAGCAGGTAGGCATGGAGAACAAGGCCTATAAGAAACCGTATGAGTTATCCGGAGGTGAGCAGCAGCGTGTGGTCATTGCACGTGCCTTGCTGAACTCACCGGAGATCATCCTGGCCGATGAACCGACCGGCAACCTCGATGCTGAGACGGGTAAGGAGATCATGGACCTGCTGTACACCATCAGTCAGGCGGGTATCACCATACTGATGTCCACCCATAACAGGCTGTGGCCGGAGTTGTATCCGGGTAAGAAATGGCTATTTAACGGAGGAGAGATCAAAGATGTCGATTAACGAGATACAAGACGAGATCATCGAGGAGTTCGAGGTCTTCGATGACTGGATGGACCGCTACCAACTCATCATCGACTACGCCAATGAGTTGAAGAAAAAGCCGATGCTGGCGGAGGATAAGATCGACCGCAATAAGATCGACGGCTGTCAGTCAACCGTCTGGTTCACGGCGCGTATGGAGGAAGGGAAGATCATCTTCAACGGCGATTCGGATGCATTGTTGGTCAAAGGTATCGTAGCCTTGTTACTCGCGGTGCTGAGCGGACATACGCCGCAAGAGATCCTCAAGGCCGATCTGTATTTCATCGACAGGATAGGGCTGCGGGAACATCTCAGTCCCACACGCAGCAACGGCGTAGCCGCTATGTTAAAACAGATGAAGTTATACGCTCTTGCGTATCAGTCGAAATAACTCTTCAGCAATCCTTTCATCGGACTGCTCATCGCAGAGTTCGACATCGAGAATATGATGCGCGCGGCTGTAGAACGGTTCGCGCGCTTCTAATTGCGGAGCGATGAACTCCAGCAACTCCTGCTCCGTGCGTCCTTGCAACACCGGCCGATCACTCAGGTCTGTCAGGCTCAGACGCTTGGCTAAGTGTTCGGGTTTCCAGCGGATATAGATGCTCGTACCTAATTCCCGCAAGCAGTCCATGTTATCTTCCCAACACGGATAGCCGCCACCGGTGGCGTAGATGATATGTTCAAACGGGATCTGATCCGCTAGATCTTCCACTACGTATTTCTCTTTCTTACGGAAGGCTTCCAAACCAAAGGTACGGATATAATCCGCCGTGGTGTAACCGTGAATCTGCTCGAACGCGTCGTCCAGATCCACAAAACGCCAGCCGAGTTTGTCTGCCAGCAGTCGTCCGGCAGTCGTCTTACCGGCTCCCATATAACCAACCAAATAGATAGGAAGTTCCATCAGTATTCCCAATTGTCATTGTCTTTCCATACGATCCGGCCGTCCTGAATAGAAGCCAGCGGAAAGATAGAAGGAGTAGGGGATTGCGGGGTGGCGATCAGTTGCCACTCCTTATTATATACACGCGCGCACGAAGAGCATTGCGGTGCACAAACGGTCAGCACCACCAGGATCGAATCCGACTCATACACCTCGAGCGTCGCGCTGTCCGTCACTTGCACGCGGGTGTATGGTCCGACCGTCTCCACGACCTCCGGATGTCCTTTGAGTTGAAACAGATCCGGGATCAGCGTCATTGCTATAGAAAGAAAGAGGTATCTCATTGTATCAGTACAACGGCATAAGCCGCAATGCCTTCTTCTCGACCGACAAAACCCAAATGCTCGGTCGTGGTGGCTTTGATACTCACTTGTCCCGGTGCCACGTTCATCACCTCAGCCAGACAAGCCTGCATCGCTTCAATATGCGGATTCAATTTCGGCGCCTGCGCACAGATCGTAATATCGCAGTTTCCTAACTCATATCCGGCGTTACGGATCATGTCCATCACGCGGCGAAGAAGAATTTTGGAATCTATGCCTTCATATTCGTTGCCCTTGGTGTCCGGAAAATGATAGCCAATATCGCGCATAGCGGCGGCACCTAAGAGAGCGTCGCACAACGCATGGATGACCACGTCGGCATCCGAATGACCGAGCAGGCCGCGTTCACAGGGTACCTCAATTCCCCCTAACCACAAAGCGCGGTTAGGGGCAAATTGATGTACGTCATATCCAAAACCGATTCTCATTTCTTGTTATTTACAAGATCTTTGATACCGGCAAGGTCAAAGCCGAGCGTGAAGCGCATGGTCTGATCCAGCGGGTTGGTAGCTGCCAGACCTACGCAGTACGATACGTCCAGCGTGACGATCGAGAGGTGGAAACCGGCACCGAAAGTGAGGTAGTTACGGTTACCCTTGTAGTAGTTCTCGTAACTGTAACCGGCACGAGCGAAGAACTGCTTGTTGTAGCTATACTCGATACCTGCGCCCCAACGAACCTCGTTGAACTCCTCTTTGACACCACCCGGAGCGTCCGCAAAGGACTGGAACCAACCTTTGGCAGGGTTGATCTGGCTGTACTGCTCACCCGTATATTCCTTACCGTCCGGTGCTTTGGTCGATTTACGACTCGGTACCATCATCTTGTTCGCCTCGAGGTTGAAGGTGAGGAAGTTATACTTGTCGCACGGTAACTCATAGCCTACACCGATATTCATTGATGCCGGGATGAAGTTACTGGTCACTTTGTCGTAGGTCATCTTACCACCGAGGTTCTTGATCGTGAAACCGAGGGCGAAGTTACTCGTTCCCATCGGTAACTCGATCGGCTGACGGTAGTACAGACCGATGTCTGCAGCCATCGTCCATGCCGGATGCATCTCGGTAGCACCGCTCTCACCGGCTGAACTGTTCACGCCGTTATTGAGGTCGGAGTAGAGGAAACGAACCGCCACCGACATCGATACGTACTCGTGTAACTTACGGAAATAGCTCACATCCAGCGCCCACTCATTCGGACGCACTTTCTGCAACTCCTGACCCTTGCTGTCGGTGAGCGATACATCACCCATCGAGAAATAGGTGAAGCTGGCACCGATACCGCCGGCCAACTCACCGAAGTTATAGAATCCGGCAAGGTAAGCCAGGTCGATGTCTCCGACCAGTTTACGGAGCCACGGCGTGTAGTTAGCGGTCAATCCACCCTTGGAGTACATGTACGCGTACTTGGCAGGGTTCCAGTACTGTGAGTTAAAATCTGCATCGGTAGCCACGCCGACATCACCCAAACCGGCAGCACGTGCATCCGGAGCGATAGACAGCGACGGCATCGAAGTGATCAGCGGGTTCATTGTGTCATCTGCAGCTTTGGCACTGATCGTCAGGCACAAAAGGGCTGCAAGCGAAATAAGAATTTTTTTCATTGTGATATTATTGTTTTTTTTATAAATTTCTGAATATTCCGAATATTCTGAATAATCCGATTTTTTTAAACTTTTCCAGCGATATGCTTCATAGGCAATGAACAGACTAATTTATTATTATTGAATTACGATAATTTTTCCGGATGAGGAGTTAAATTTCTTACCGTCAGCCGCTTTGATACGGACGTTGTAGAAATAGACACCGGCATGCAATCCCGCTTGACCGATATTGATCCCGATATGGTCGGGATTCTCTTGGGTCTGTTTCCAAACCATCTGTCCGTTGGTGTTATACAGATAGACCTCCGTATCGATCAGTTCGTCCGGTTGGTCGTATTGAACGATCATATTCAGCACACCAGTAGACCGAACGGGGTTGGGGTAGGTGGTGATAGAATAGATCGACGGATCGAGACTGGCATCCACGACGAAGTTAAGTGACTGCGTGGTGCTGTTGTTCAGCAAGTCCCATGCGCGGAAGGTCAGACTGTGCGGACCGTCCGGCAGTTCGATCATCAGATAGTTCACCATACCGCGCTGGTAACTGTCGTTCTCCGAGGTAAAATACTCATTGAGAGCATAGGTCTGCTTGGCATCATCATCGATGACGAGCATCAGGTCATGTCCGATACCGGCACCGGCAGTGTTGATACCGTTCTCATCATACAGCTCGGCATAGAACCGCGGGGTAGCATAGGTTTTATCACCATTCTGGAAAGCCGGTGAGTTCAGATAGATACGCATCTGCGGACCGGTCGAGTCGGCTAACAGGATGTTACCCGTACCACCAATCACGAACTGCTCGAAATGTCCTACGGCCTCCGACAGCACCGCATCATCCGTCGTATGCGCGTAATACACGATACGGCCGTTACCGTAGTTATAACGGATGTCTTTGGGCACCATGAAAGTGTATTGGAACAGACCGTCTTTCACTTGCGTCGAACCGGAGAAGAGCGTATTCGTGTAGTCCTTGTAATCCACCACTTTCTGATCGCCGCCTACCTGGTCGTTATCGCGGGTAGGGATGGTCTGGATCTTGTCATAGACCGTGATATCCACCATACCGTTGAAGTCCGAGACGGTGAGACTGTCTTCATCGATGATACGTCCCGCCACATGTTGCACATCCAGTGCATGCAGGGTATCCATCTTCGTTTGTGTCTCAACCTGATACTGCGTTGGGAAATTCAGTCGCAGCGCCGGGTCACCCAACAGCACGTATGCCATTTTGTTCTCATCGCCGAAGAGGGCGTTCTTGCCTTGCATGATCGCTTCTCCTAACGTAGCCTCATAATGGAACGGATCCTCGTGCGCAAAGAGCGCCTTGTTGACGGCCCGGTTGAGGTCGGTGTTCTGCGAAGCATATACGGTTCGCGTCGCGGAGAAGACACCGATAGCTCCGCCGATCGGATTCATCAAGGCCGCCTCGGCTGCACAACGTTTACCTCCGTCGCATTCGGCGAAGTTACAGGTGACAAAGAGCCAGAAAGCATGTTTGTCATTACGCATGTTCTCTACTTCACGAAGGGTCAGAATCGACTCACTGGTGATGGCATTGAAACCACCGTGACCGGAGTAGTCGAAGAAGAACACGCCTTCCTTGAGCATGTTATGCACCTTATTCTTGGCGATCGGGTAACTCTCACCGCTGGCGTTGGACTCTTGCGGATAGGCATCGAGGAAGATTTTATTGACGATAAAATCCGGATTGGCCAAGCGTACCAATTCTGCACTCTCTTCCGAGGTCTCGGTATGTGTACCGCCTTCACCGTCATCTGCCAGGAAGACCAACTCGCTCTTCCATTTGCCGGCTTGATCGTTCTTCATGTAGTTGATCAGCTTGGCTACCACCTCTTCTGCTTCGGTCAGGTTATTCACCGGCAAACGGCCGACACCGATATCCATACGTCCGTTGGTATCCGCCTCGCCCTCGTTATCATCGAGGAACGCAAAATAGTCATCGGTGCAGTACGCATGAATCTCATTGACCGAGTTCTTCGCCTGATAGGTCAACAGCAGCGACGTACCGGAGGCCGAGAGGAGTTTGCGGTTATCGAACGAACCGTGTCCCATCAGCAATAACCATCTCGGTTTGGCGATAGCACCGCCATCGGCACGGTCGTACAGCATCTTCATCAACCATCGGTAAGCCGTGGCATCCGGTGTACCGGACGAGAACTCGTTATATACCTGCTGGTCCGTCACAACCGCCCAGGTGATACCTTGTGTGGCCTGGTGCGCACGCGCCAGTTTCTCGGATACACTCTCGTAACCGGCAGGACAGATGATGACGTAGTCGATGTTAGTCAGTTTATGCAGGTTCTGATTCGCCACGTTACCTACCACGCTTGCACTGACCCAACTGCTGCCTTGCGGATTGACGATCACATATTCGTGAATACCGTCTTTCTGCGTACCGGTCCATGTCATTTCGCCGTCCGCATAGGTGGCAGGCATGCGTACGATAGCGCCGCGGTCGGTGATGTCCCATACCTGCAACGCACTATTGGCATTGGTCAGGTGAAAACGAACCGGCGTAGTGGTCTTGTTATTCTGCTTGGTGCGAACGGTCATATAACTGCCGTTCATCTTCAGCGTAGAAGGAGTGGTTAACTCGATATAATTGAGCCAGCCGAACGAACCGGCAGAATTATTCTCATATCTCAGTTTGATCTGCTGACGGGAAGCAACAGCCGAAGCACTCGTCTTGATCGAACGAGCGATACCGAAGTCATAAAACGTCTCATAAATCGGGATACTGACTCCGCCGGTGGTGCTATTGAAAGTGCTGCGGAAATACGAGGTCTCTTTCGAATATCCGACCACATCGATATAAGCACTTGCCGTCTCACCTTCGATGGCATTCGGTGTGGAGAAGGTGAAGGTACGCGTCTGATTAGGACTGAACTGCTCTCCGTAGAACTCCCGTCCGCCACCGAACACACCCGTGCGGTCAATGAGGTTGATCGAGTCTTTCTCATGCACCTGGATATTCAGATACGTCGTCACGTCCGTAGGCGTACCGGTCACCTCTTCTGCCATCGGCGGCGCTAAGGGTGAGCCTACGTTATCCGTCAAGAAATAATAACCGTAGTTAGAGTAGGTATTGCGGGTGTGCACGAAACGTGCCAGACTGGTGTCATAGGTCCAACTGATGGGTCCTTGCACCCAGAACAGGATATAGTCCGAACCCATATACACCGGCACCTGCGGCAGATCATCTATCTTCGATTTCCGAAAATCCTGCGCTAACATCGCTCCTCCGTATCCGTACACACGCACCTGACTCGGGTTGATACCGGCGTTTTGTAACTGATCGAAACTCATCCGGCAGATACCGGACTCGCTGACGCGGATCTTCACCCAATGACCGCTGCTTAATACCGATTGTTCGGTATAACTGTGTATACCTGCCATCAGCGGCATACTAAGCGCGATGAGTATTATAAACAGAATTTTTCTCATTTGATCTTGCAGTATAATAGTTCTTTGCCGTCGTGCTCAACACGTATGACTTGTTCTTTCTGTACTTTTTGCGGGGCTTGCTTTGCCTGAATATAGATCAGGTCTCCTTGTCGGATGGTCATCACCTTACTCGCCTCCGCGATCGCTTGCTCGGGGGAGATAAGAAGACTATCACCTATAACCAATAACCTATCACCTTTATCCATCCATTCGCCTATTGCTAAGGAGTAGTCAAACGCCAAGGCTTTCGTCCAGGGTTTTCCTTGTGCTTTCGCCTCACGGGCTATATCTATCGCAAGGAAGTCTGCTCCGGGAGCTACCGCATCGTAGTAACGGTCGGCAAACTTAGGGGCTATCTCTTTGCCCAAACGGCTCACTCGCAGGATCAGACACGGAGTAACGCCTATCTCGTTCGACCACTCGGGCAGGAAGAACGGTTTGCGGCCGTTGAGCAGACAACTGTCGCCCTTCAGCACCATCTCGTACCTGCCTTCACGATATATAAAGCCTATAATCTTCACTTAACCCAACAAAAAGCGCACAAAGTTACAACTTTTTTTGCATATATGCAAATAAAAATGCATTTCGGCAATTTTTTCTTAATATAGGAGGCTATTTCGCCCTAATAAACAGTTGCACCGGAGTACCGGTGAAGTCCCACCACTCACGCAGTTTGTTCTCCAGGAAGCGGCGGTACGGTTCTTTGACGTACTGCGGCAGGTTCGCGAAGAATACAAACGTCGGTATCTGCGTGTTGGGTAACTGCGTACAATACTTGATCTTGATATACTTGCCTTTCCAAGCAGGTGGGGGATAGTTCTCGATCAGCGGCAGGAATTTCTCGTTCAACTGCGCGGTCGGCACCTTCTTGTTCTTGTTCTCGTACACATGGATCGCCGTCTCCACTACTTTGAAGATACGCTGTTTGGTGAGCGCACTGGTGAAGATGATCGGAAAATCCGTAAAAGGCGCAATGCGTTCGCGAATAGCCGCTTCGTAGGCCTTGATATCCTGATTCGTCTTGCTCTCCACCAAATCCCACTTGTTGATACAAACGACGAGTCCCTTCTTGTTCTTCTGGATCAGCGAGTAGATGTTCAGGTCCTGCGCCTCGATACCGCGTGTGGCGTCGATCATCAGGATACATACGTCGCTGTTCTCGATCGCCCGGATGGAACGAACGACGGAGTAGTACTCCAGGTCTTCCGTCACTTTCGCTTTCTTACGGATACCGGCGGTGTCCACCAGGTAAAAATCCTTGCCGAACTTATTGTACCGCGTATAGATTGAGTCGCGTGTCGTACCCGGTATATCCGTCACGATGGTGCGCTCCTCACCGATAAAGGCATTCAGGATACTCGATTTTCCGGCGTTCGGACGACCTACGATCGCAAAACGCGGTAACTCTTCGAGTGCCTCGTCGCTGTTGTCTTCTTTGTGAAAACGACTCACTACCTCATCCAGCAGGTCACCTGTGCCAAGACCGTTCTCGGCGGACAGGATAAAGGGTTCGCCGAGTCCCAGTTTGTAGAAATCGGCTGCACCGTATTGGTTCTCGAACGTATCGACCTTGTTCACGCACAGGATCGTCGGTTTCTTCGCCTGACGCAACAGGTGCGCCACCTCGGTATCGAACTGCGTCACACCTTCGTTCACGTCCACTACCAGCATCACCACATCCGCCTCACGGATAGCGAGGTCCACCTGGCGGTTGATCTCAGACTCGAAGGTGTCGTCGCTGTTGACCACCCATCCTCCGGTATCAATGACGGAGAACTCACGACCGCACCATTCGGCCTTGCCGTACTGCCGGTCACGTGTCGTTCCCGCCGTATTGTTCACGATCGCCCGACGGGTACCCGTCAAGCGGTTAAATAACGTGGATTTGCCTACATTAGGCCTCCCCACAATAGCCACAATGTTCGCCATTACATTCGTTGCATTTAGAATGACATTTACCGCACCTGTGCGGGTTGCGTATCGCTTTCAGTTCTCCTTCCGTCACGTCACGGATAGAGAGGATCTTACCGGTAAAATGCAGGTCCTCGCCGGCATAAGGATGGTTCAGGTCAATCGTCACCTGATCGTCCGTCACCTCGCACACCTGCGCCTTGACGATCTGACCGTCCACGGTGTTCATCGGCACGATAGCACCGACATACACACGCTCCTCGTCAAACTCGCCGTCTCCGTTGAAGAACATCTTCTTCGGCAGGTCCATCAGACCCTCTTGGATATATTCTCCGTAAGCATCCGCTGCCTTGAGCACGAAGTCGAACGTATCGCCTTCTTGCTTGCCGGCCATCTCGGCCTCAAAGGCAGGAAGCATCATGCCTTCCCCTTGACACCAGGTCAGCGGAGTAGCCTCCGTCGCTTGCTCCATTAACTCTTCTTTGCCGCCTTCGCCGTTGATATACAACGAATACGTGGCGCTTACTACTTTTAAATTTTCTACCACCATGATACCGTTGAGTTAGTTGATGAATTACTATTCTTGTCATATTTGAGATCTTGCAGGATCGATGCGTTCACACCGATATGGAAGGTATAACTCTTGTACGGACCCACCGGATTGATGCTGGCACTCATGTTCCAGCAGTGCAGGTCACGACTCACATTGAAGTTACAACTCGTCACGCGCTTATGATCGAAGTCATAACTCATGGACGCACTCACTTTCCATCCTTTACCCAGACCCAGCGTACCGCTCAGACTGAGGTTATTGGTGAAAAGGAAGTTATACCACATCTTGTTGTAGTTAAAGTCCTCCAGACGCGTACTCGGCGTGTAAGCCAGCGAGTAGTTGATGGAGATACTCCATGGGAACTCGGTCTTCACATACCCGTCATCCACCGTCTCCTCTTTCTTGCTGTTTAACTTGGCTCCACTGTCCGTACCGTCTTCGTTACGCTCGACCGGAGTCAGGTCCGCCTCATCTTCCGGCGGGGTAGATGAGGACTTCTTGCCGCTCGCTTTCTCTTTCCATTTCTTGATGGTCTGGTCGCTGAACGTATAACTGAAACTCCATCTCACACCGCTCCAGTGCGGGAACTTACCGTGATGCCAGTATTGCTTGTCCGTACGGTGCGGCAGACCGGCCGCATCCAGTTCGTACATGTATGGATCCAAAGCCGTAGAGAGGTTGACGCTGTAGTTGTTCAACTTCGGGAATTTGAGACGCAGGTTCACCTGGAATAGACTCCAGTTCATACTGTCGGCGGCGAAGTTATAGCCTCCGTCCACACTGAGGTTATCAATCAGACTCACTACCTTATACGGGTTCTTACCCGTCGTATCCTCGCGGTTGAGCACCTTCATCTCCAGGTTGTTCGCTACACCGAAACTCATCGTCGCCGACTGTCCGCCTGCCGGTGCATTACCGTATATGCCGTTCGAGAAACGCGACATCGTACGATGGATATACACCGGATTACCCATCTCGTCCACTTTCTGTATCTTACGTCCCGTGACGCTGTCCGTACCACTGTATATCGGCTCGTCGAACTGGGAATAATAGCCCCAACCCTTGGTGGTGAAGTCCGGATGGTAACTGACGCTCAAGGTCGGTGTGATCACGTGACGGAACTTCTCCACACGCCCTTTCGGGAACAGCTTGCGCAGCGGCGTATAGAATCCGTAGATCTTCGTACTCAGACTTACGCCCACATTGAAGTCAAACACATTGTAGAATCCTTGCGTCGTATCTGCCTGCACCTGTTGCTCCGCCTCGTTCCAGTCATGCGTGATACGCTGGAAATACATACGGTCTTTCAGACTGATGGACGGCGTGATGCTCAGGTATTTGAACAGCATGAAGCTGGCGTTGATCGGTACAGAATGCTGCATACCCGTTTGCCAGTCTTTTAGGAAATTGGAGTGGGGCAGGTAGGACTCCTTCATGTTATTGGCAGCGATACGACCGTTCATCGCATAACTGATCTTGATCTTCTCGTACCATTGTTCTTTGCCCGCTACCTTGCCTTTCTTATCCAGCACTTTCTGCCTTAACTCCTTGAACGGATAGACACTGGTCATGTTCACTGCCAGTTCCGGTGCAGTCAGCGAGATGGTCGAGTCTTTGGTGCGCTGCGTGATGCTGGCGGTCGTACTCAAACTCCACGGGCTGTCCGGGAAACGCTGCTGGTAACTGATCGTACTGCTCTTCGTGTTCTCCGACAGCGCAGCCGTGTTGTAGTAGTTATTGATGTTACTGCGACTGTAACCGCTGGTGGAGAAGTTCACGCTGGCCGAGAACGTGGAGTAGGGATTGAACTTCGGATCCTGCGAATGGGTCCATTGTACCTGGAAGTTCCTGCTCACCGCATGATCCGGCAACCCTTTCTCACCCGTCACGTCGTTACGGTAACTGATATTGATGTTTCCCGAGAAATGATACCTCCATATATAGCGTGACTGCGCCCGAACCGCCCAGGTACCTTTGGTGTAGATATCGCCTAACACCTGCAGGTCCATATAGTCGTTGATGGCAAAGTAATATCCTCCGTTGGATAAGTTCAGTCCTCGTGTGAAGTCATCGCCGAAGGTAGGCATGATGATACCGCTGGAGTAACCCTTGGTGATCGGGAAGAAACCAAAGGGGATCGCTAAAGGTAACGGTACATCACCCACCACCATATATGCCGGACCGGTAGCGATATAATCGCCCGGCTTCACTTTCGCTTTGGTCATCTTCAGGTAGAAATGCGGGTGCTCGTGGTCATCGCAGGTCGTGTACTGACCGCCCGCCATCATCATCACATCCGTATCCGTCTTCTTCGTGCGGTCCGCGATCACGTAGCCCTCGCCTTGCTTGGTCACCACATGCCGGATATAACCCTTCTGCGTACGGATGTTATACGTCATCTCGTTGGTTTCGTAGCTGTCATTCTGGTCTTTGAACACCGGACGACCGACCCATTCGTAGTTCACCGTATCATAGATTCCATGCGCATAGATCAGACTGCTGTCCAAGTTCATGCGGATAAACTCCGAGGTGAGCTCCATGTTCTCGTATTTCATCTCGCCCTTACCATGCAGATACGCGTTACCGTTCTTGGTCATCACCATCGAGTCCGAAGACTGGTAGAACACCGGTGCGGTGAGCGTGCTCTTCTTCTCCGGCATAATACTGTCCGCAGGAATGCTGTCTGTAGGAATACTATCCGTCATTAGACTATCCACGACAAGGCTGTCTGCGGTAAGGCTATCCACGGATAATACAGGGATACTGTCTTCTGCCCACACTGCCGTCAAGCAGAGTAGGAGCATACCTATTAACCCATATGTACGTATACGTGTGCGCATTATACCGCAATTTAGCGTACAAAGGTACTACATTTTTGCGAAATACGCAAGAAAAAAATGCGTTTTTCACCTAAAATGACCGCTCTTACGAAAAAAAACACGCGCACGCTTGCGTATATAAAATATTTTTTGTATTTTTGCAGCCAAATTAGTATTTTGGCTTATTATGGCTGGTAAGATTAAACCCTATTTGGATAATGAAGGCCGAGCGCTGCCTTATCCGTGGCTTATTAATTTCATGCTGATGCTCGTCGGCGGTACACAGACACTGCGTCTGCGTTTCTGGAGTCGCAAACCCCGACATACGGCGGAGAAGACATTACGTGATATATTGACGATCTCGCGTGATACCGTCTATGGTAAAGAGCATCATTTCGACCGTATCCTGAGTGCTACAACGGCGGAGGATCTCTTCCGTCTGTACCGTCTCTACGTGCCGGTGAATAACTCCTTCGAGACCCTGCGTCCGTACGTGGAGCGGCATAAGCACGGAGAGGAGAACGTCCTCTTCCCCGGTAAACCGGATATGTACGCCACTACCTCCGGTACGACCTCGGAACCCAAATGGATTCCGATGACCCATAAGTACCTCAAGGATGTGTACGGTAAGATGTCGCATATCTGGACCTGGAACTTCGTCAAGCACCGCAGCCGTATCTTCGGCGGACATATCTTCACGACCGTAGGTAAGGAATGCGAAGGGTACGCACCGGACGGTACGCTTTTCGGCGCTGTCAGCGGTGTGCTCGTACGCGATATCCCGAAGATCATCAAGAAGCATTATACGGCACCGGCATCCGTGATGGCGATACCGGATTATGCTACGCGTAACTATGTGCTGATGCGGCTGGCGTTGCAACATCGCGACGTCACGCTCTGGGCAACCGCGAACCCCTCTACCATCCTCGAGCTACTGCGTGCGCTCAATGAGAACACCGAGCAGATGCTCCATGATATAGAACACGGTACGATCACCGAAGATGTGGATATCCCGTACGAGATCCGTTCGGAACTGGATGCTTATATCTCCCCCAAACCCGAACGGGCCGCAGAACTGCGTAAGATACTGGAGGAGACCGGGCATCTGTACCCGAAAGACTTCTGGCCGTGGCTCCAGTACCTCAGTACCTGGAAATGCGGTAACACGAAGATATACATGGATAAGTACATGGACCAGTTCAACTGGGACAAGACTTTCTATCAGGAACTCGGATATATTGCTACCGAGTGCCGTTTCGGTTTCTCGCTGGACGACACCAACGAGTCCGTTCTTTTCCCGCAATTCCACTACTATGAGTTCGTAGAGGAGAGTGAGTTGGATAGCCCGGTTAAGCATTTCCGTCAGATAGACGAACTGGAGTTCGGTAAGCGCTATTGTGCGTACGTTACGACCTATTCGGGCCTCTTCCGTTATAACATGAACGACCTCGTGGAGGTAGGAGGCAAATACAAGAATACGCCTACCGTTCATATGGTTTCCAAGGTCAACGGTATCGTCTCCATGACCGGTGAGAAACTGTATGAACCGCAGTTCATGAATGCCGTCCATCAGGCGGAAGAGGAGACCGGTATAAAGACCAAGTTCTTCGTCGGTTTTGCCGATGTGGAGGAATCCAAATACCATTTCTACTATGAGTTCGAGGACGAGCGGATGAAGCAGGAGCAAGCCGAAGAGTTTACCAAAGTGGTGGATCGCAAACTGCAGGAGATCAACCTGGAATACGAGTCCAAACGTCAGTCGTTCCGACTGCATGACCCGGAGACCCATATCCTGCTGTCTAATGCGTATGCACGATTCAAAGCCGCCTGTCTGAAGGACGGTTTCCGTGACGGACAGTTTAAGTTCAACCTGCTGATGCAGGACGAGAAACGCCGTACGAAGTTCAACATGCTACAACGCTGGGAGAACCGCTTCGAGCAGTGGAGCGAGAATATTATCGAAAGAGCAGACCAGATCGATGAGAGACGTAAAGCAAGAGACGCACGGCGCCAAGCCAGAAGAGCTGAGCGCAGTGCTAAGCGGGATTAAGACCGTCATTTTTGACCTGGACGGAACGCTGTATGACAAGAGCGGTCTGGCGGCACGGATGGTGAGACGTTTGTGGTGGTGTCTGCCTATGCTGGCATCCGAACGGCTCGCGCGGCGGAACATGCATTATGTCCAATACGCTTCCGCGGAGGAGTTCTTCGATGCATTCTTCTCTACGATGTCCCGTGGTCACTGGTGGGGGGCCAACTCCGCGGCACAGTGGTATTTTCATGTCTATCTGCCGACCATGGTGCGACTGATCGCCAAGTGTCATCCCGTACGTCCTAAAGCATTGGCTATCCTGGAGGAATGCAAACGTAAAGGAATCAAAACAGCGATCTATTCCGACTACGGCTGCGTGCTTGAGAAACTGGAAGCGCTGCATATCGATCCGGCGCAGTTCGATCTGCTAATAGCAGCACCTGAGTTAGGTGCCCTCAAACCCTCCGAACCCTGCGCCAGACACGTGATGGAACTGCTGGATGCCCAACCCGATACCACGCTTTTTGTGGGAGATCGGGACGATAAAGACGGGGCTTCGGCACGTGCTGTCGGAGCAAGATTTTTTAAGATATGACGAACAAAAGATATCAAGATTTACAAGTCTCTGAAGGCACCTATGTGCCGCCGGTGACTACCGCTTATCCGGAAGAGAATCCTTATGAGGGATTATACAAACCGGTCTATGACCGCGATTTTCCGGCAGTAGATGCTTCGTATCCCTATTTCGATGAGTCGTTCCGCAACAGATGGCGGATGTGGTGGGCGTATCAACTGATCCTCCGTATGCTGGGCTGGATACTGCGTATCAAGTACGGACTGAGATGGAAGATAGAAGGGGACAAACACTGGTCCCGCTCTTCGTGGATCACCCGTTGGAGACTGCGTAAATATGACTTCAGCCGGGGTGCTATCACCGTCTCTAACCATTGCTACCGGCATGATGCGGCATCGGTGCTCACCGCCATCAACGCTTCGTACCATACGCGTATCCCGATGTTTGCTCCGAACTTCAAGACCAAAGACCAGTTCTTCCTGCTCGTAGTAGGCGGTATACCTATTCCGGAAGCAGAAGGCGGACTGAGTGCGATGAAAGCCTTTAATGCCGCCTTTGATGCCTATAACGAACGCGGATACTGGTTTCATATCTTCCCCGAAGCCAAACGATGGGACTGGTATAAACCTCTGCGGCCGTTCCAGAAAGGTGCCTTCACGATGTCGTATAAGTACAACAAACCGATCCTTCCGTGTGCGGTCACGTATCGTCCCAGAACGGGTATCTATAAGCTGTTCGGACCGGCCGAGGAACCTCTTACGCAAGTCACCATCGGTGCACCTATCTACCCGGACACCGCCACACCGCGTGCCGTGGAAACCGAGCGTCTGTTAACTACTACTCACCAAACCATATGCCGACTAGCCGGGATAGAACACAATACGTGGCCGTCATCGCTCTGATTCTTTCTATGGTCATCTGGTCGGTCAGCGGCATTGCTATCAAGCATGCGTTGGCCGTCTTTCCGCCCTTTACGATGATCGTGCTGCGGTTCGTACCTTCGGTATTGCTGATGTTCATCATCGGTATGGTCAGACGCAAACACTCGCTCTTCTGCCTGCAAAAGATGGACCTCAAAGACCTGCCTCTTTTTCTGATTGCAGGCTTCTGTCAACCCTTCCTCTATTACATGCTCGAGACCTTCGCTTTCGATGCACTCAACAGCCCTACTATTGCCGAAACACTGCTCTCAACCAGTCCTTTACTCAGTCCTATCTTTGCGGCTGTTATCTTACGCGAACGGGTAACAAAATACAATATCATCGGTATTCTTATTTCTACAACAGGCGTTTTTACCCTTTCGCTCGTTGGCAATAAAGACTTCTCCATCGGTAGTTTTTGGGGTGTACCGTTAGCCTTTGCGGCCGTCTCTGCAGCCGTGGTGGACTCGATCATGATGCGCAAGGCTCCGGTAAAATATAGCTCGCTCAGTTTCGTGTTCTACACCCAACTCATCAGCCTCTGTTTCTTCATCCCTGTGTGGTTTGTTAAGGAAGGACCGGAAGCCATTTACCAATTACCATTTACCATTCACGATACAGAGCTGCAAATGGCGTTAGGTTGCATCGCGTACCTTACGATCTTTGCTTCCGTCATCGCGTTTATCCTCTTCTGTTATGCCCTTCGGCAGGTAGGAGTGACGCAGGCCAATGCGTTCAATAATATCCGACCGGCATTTACCGCATTATGGATGTTCCTCTTCTTCGATGAGATACTGCCTTTAGGCAAGTGGATAGGTATGATTTTAATTATTTTCGGTTTATTTGTGTGTTAAAAACAAGAAAAAATTGCCGATTCTTAAGATTTTTTTAAATTTTATTTGCATATACGAAATTTATTTCGTAACTTTGCACGCTTTTTATCGAATATAACAAACAATCGATATGGAATATTTGAATACTTCTTTTGGTGACCTGTTGTTTATCATGTTCTTGGTGGGACTGGTTGTTTTTGTGTCGCTATATTATGTGGATGCCGGATATGGTAAGATGCGTTCGGAGAAATGGGGACCGGCGATGAATAACAAAGCCGGCTGGTTATTGATGGAGTGTCCCGTGTTCATTGTTATGCTCTATGAGTATTTCAAGTCGCTGCCGCTCTACGGTGGTGTGACGGCGAATGCTCCGTACTGGATCTTCCTGCTCATCTTTGAGTTTCATTATTTCCAGCGCTCGTTTATTTTCCCCTTCTTGCTGAAGGGTAAGAGTAAGATGCCGTTTGCGATCATGATCATGTCGGTTATCTGGAATCTGATCAACGGTTATGTTCAGGGTTATTTCCTCTTCCATATAGCGCCGCAGGATCCGACCTACTCGCATCTCTATTCGACGGCTTGGTTAACCGATCCGCGTTTCATCATCGGTACGCTGATCTTCTTCACCGGATGGGTCATTAACATGCATTCGGATCATGTCATCCGTAACTTGCGCAAACCCGGGGATACCAACCATTATCTGCCCAAGAAAGGTATGTACAAGTATGTGACCAGCGCCAACTACCTGGGTGAGATCACCGAGTGGCTCGGTTTCGCTATCCTTACCTGGTCGCTCGCCGGACTGCTGTTCTTCTGGTTCAGCTGCTGTAACCTCGTGCCGCGCAGTCATGCGATATACAAGAAATATGAGGAAGAATTCCAGGATGAGTTCGATCCTAAGAAACTGAAACGAATTATACCCTTTATTTACTAATGAATAAATTATTCACTCCCTATAAATTGGGTCCTATCACGCTGCGGAACAGAATCATCCGCAGCGCTGCTTTTGAGAATATGGCTCGGGCCAATGCGCCTACGCAGCAGTTACAAGACTACCACGTATCGGTGGCTCGTGGCGGAGTAGGTATGACGACAGTCGCCTATTGCGCAGTCGATCTGAGTGGTGTGTCCTTCGACGGACAACTATACGTCCGTCCGGAGATCATTCCGGATATGAAGAAGATGACCGATGCTATCCATGCCGAAGGAGCCAAAGCATCCATCCAACTCGGTCACTGCGGTAACATGACGCATTTCTATACCTGTCATTGTATGCCGGTGAGTGCCGACACCTGGTTCAACCTCTATAGCCCGACTATCCACCGTCGCCTTAAAGTGGCGGAGATCAAGAATCTGGTTAAGAAATTCGGTGAGGCGGTGGACTGGGCACGTGAGTGCGGGTTCGACTGCGTGGAGATCCATGCCGGGCATGCGTACCTGATCTCGCAGTTCATCTCGCCGCGTACCAACCATCGTCATGACGAATACGGCGGATCGTTTGAGAACCGCGTACGGTTCATGAACGAGATACTTGATGAGGTGATGGCGCATGCCGGCAAAGACATCGCCGTGGTGGTGAAGACCAATATGTGGGATGACTGCTGGCGTGGCGTATCCGTAGAAGAAGGTATCAAGGTAGCCCAAGAGATCGCCAAACATAAGGTACACGGTATCGTGCTCTCCGGTGGTACGGTGAGTCGCAGTCCGATGACGATCTTAGGTGGTGCAATGCCCTACAAGACCCTGGCGCACTATATGAACATGAAGTCGTTCTGGTGGCTCAAGGCTGCGCTCAATATCCCGGGCGTAGCAGCTATCATGACGCCGACGGTGCCGTTCAAGGAACTCTATTTCATGGACAAAGCCAAGATCTTCCAGGAAGCGCTCAAGGATATCAATATCCCGCTCATCTACGTCGGTGGTGTACAGAGTGGCGATAACTGCCAGCAGATCATGGACGAAGGTTTTGAACTGTTCCAGATAGCGCATGTGCTGATCAAAGATCCGGACTTCGTCAAGCATGTTCAGGCCGATCCGCATTATCATGCCGGTTGCAAACGCTCCAACTACTGCGTGGGACGTATGTATTCCAAAGATATGAAATGTCACGAGTGCGTGGAGCGCGACGGCGAAATGATCGCTCCGCGTATCCAACGGGAAATAGCTAAATTAGAGAAAGATGCTGAGCTTAGTAACAGGAGCAAGTAGCGGTATAGGACTTCAGTACGCCACCCAACTGGCACGCGACTATCAATCCGACCTGCTGTTGGTCTCTAATCAGGAGCAGGAACTCCAACAAGTAGCCAAGGACCTGGCGGAGCAGTACGGCGTGAAGACGATAGCGCATTATGCGGATCTGAGTCTGACGGATGCTGCCGAGAACCTCTACGAGTGGTGTCATGAGCAGCATTTGGAAGTCGATGTGCTGATCAATAACGCCGGCGTGTTCTTCTTCAATGAGTACTGCAAGACCGATATCAAACGCATCGAACTGATGCTGCAACTGCATGTGATGACGGTGGCTAAGATGACCCGACTTTTTGCGGCGGATATGTGTGCGCGCAGAAACGGGTATATACTAAATATGAGTTCGATGTCCGCATGGATGGCGATGCCGGGTATCCAAACCTACAATGCCTCCAAAGCGTTTATCTATAACTTCTCCAAGTCGCTGTGGTATGAACTCAAGCCCTATAACGTACATATCACCGTGATGGCACCCGGAGCAGTGGATACGGGACTCTTCGGTCTGGCACCGAAACTAAGAAAGTTAGCGGTGAACCTCACCGTCTCTATCCCGCCGGAGAAACTGGTTAAGCGGGCACTCAAGAAACTGTTCAAGGGCAAACAAGCCGACACTCCGGGTTTCATCAACTGGCTCTCGACACCCTTGCTCAAGCATACGCCTGACTGGGTGCTCATGCTGGCACAGAAGAAACTGGCCAAATACATGCATTAATCCTGCCAATGAAAAAGAATATGAATATATCCATTATAGTACCTCTGTATAACGAGGCTGAATCGCTGCCGAAACTCTATGAGTGGATCGCGCGGGTGATGAAGGAGAATAAGTTCTCCTATGAGATCATTTTTGTCAATGACGGTTCGACCGACGAGTCCTGGCAAGTTATTCGTGAGTTAAAAGATAAGAGCGAAGAGGTAAAAGGTATTTGCTTCAGACGCAATTACGGTAAGTCTGCCGCGTTATACTGCGGTTTCAAGGCTGCACAAGGCGATGTGGTCATCACTATGGATGCCGACCTGCAAGACTCGCCGGACGAGATACCGGAACTCTATCGTATGATCACGGAAGAAGGCTATGACCTGGTCAGCGGATGGAAACAGAAGCGTTTTGACAATAAGTTGACTAAGAACCTGCCGTCGAAACTCTTCAACGCTACCGCACGTCGTGTGACGGGTATTCAACTGCATGATATGAATTGCGGTCTAAAGGCCTATCGCAAAGAGGTGGTTAAGAATATCGAGGTCTTCTCCGAGATGCACCGATACATCCCGTACCTGGCTAAGAATGCCGGTTTCACCAAGATCGGCGAGAAAGTGGTGCAGCACCGCAAACGCGAGTTCGGCACCTCTAAGTTCGGTCTCAACCGCTTCGTGAACGGATACCTGGACCTGATGACCTTGTGGTTCCTTAATAAGTTCGGCAAGCAACCCATGCATTTCTTCGGACTCGTGGGCAGTGTGATGTTCTTCATCGGTTTTATCGCGGTCATCGTAGTGGGCAGTATGAAGCTATATGCCCTCTCCAATGGTGTACACGCGATGCTGGTGGGTGTCAATCCGTATTTCCATATAGCGATCCTGATGATGATTCTTGGTTGCATGCTCTTCTTGGCCGGCTTCTTAGCCGAACTCGTCATCCGTAATTCTCCTTCCAGAAACGATTATCTCATTAAAGAAGAGATATAGTGTCTCAGAGTCTGGAAGAACATATGGCTACCATCGAGCGGGCGTTGGGTGAGCGCATGGTGATGCATGCGCTGGTCATCGTGCGTTCCTGGCTCAATGAGTTGGGGGAGAACAACCCCTACGAGCAGGCTTTTGGTCAGATCCAGACTCAGTATGAGACTCTCTTCAGTCAATGGTTGACTTCCGATGACCCGGAACGCGAGGAGCAGTTGGAGCGTCTCACCGGTGACACCTACCGTCTGGTGGATGCGTCCTATGCGGCCTTGCGTCTCAAACGCGGTCTGTCACCCGACATGCACGGTTTCAATCGGGACAACCTGCAGTCGGTGATGCAGTATTTCTCGTTCTGCCTGAATATACGTGAAGAGGACTACGACTGGATGCGGGAAGTGATGAACGACTCTGACCACGCGGCGATAGCCCTGATGGCCGTGGCAGCGCTGGCGAAGAATATCCGGGATTGCTTTGACGAAAAGGCGATGATGGTGCTCATCGAAGGCATCAACTGCGAGAATGAGGTGGTGGCAGAACAATGCCTGGCGAACCTGCTGATCCTGATGGCGCATTACGATGTGCGTATTGATTTCTTCCCGGACCTGCAAAACGCGTTCATCGCAGCTATTAACGAGATGGAAGATGAGGGCGAACAGGCTTTTCATACGCTCTGCGCACTCGTTCGTTCGGTCAAATCCAACTGGCGGGAGAATATCGCATCCGGAGAACTGAAGATAGAAGACCTGCCGGAAGAGTTGCAGAGCTTACTCGAACTGACCGGCAATAAGGATGATATACAAGGCGTCGTGTCCTGGATTCCGGCCTCAGAGCAGGAGTACATGATGGGCTTGATCG
Source organism: Paludibacteraceae bacterium (assembly GCA_017447875.1). Taxonomy (GTDB): domain Bacteria; phylum Bacteroidota; class Bacteroidia; order Bacteroidales; family Paludibacteraceae; genus Colicola. The sequence continues at coordinate 62,941 of JAFSMP010000033.1, forward strand.
AGATTCTGCCGGACACCTGGATTTACAGTGCCCTCATCGGTGACTCTACCGAACGGGCCTCCCATATGGCCATCATCTATCTGTCCATCGGTCGTATGGACCTGCTGTGGAACCATACGGACGTGGCGGCCAAATGGCTCGTCAACCAGTTACGGGAAGGTAGTCAATCTCCGCTCGACTATATCAACTATGCGCATTGTCTGTTGCTGCAGGGCGACCGGATGATGGCTTACGAATACTACAAACAGGCACGGCAGTTATGCAAAGGATCCAAGGAGTTCTTTGCGCTCTTCCGTCCTGACCGAAATGACCTGGTAGAACACGGAATACCACTCGAGCAGGTCTATCTGATCGAAGATAATCTGCTTAAAAACTGACGCCAAGTCCGGCATCGATAAACTCAGCCCGTACACCGTGGGTCTTAAGACCCAACTGCACAAACAGGTGATCCAGTACGTGGTATTTCATCACAAACTGCATATAGCACCAGCCATCCTGATAATTGCTGGCTTTCGAGAAATCATAACCGTAGAAGACACCGCGGTTCAAGGACTTACCGTTATCATCCGCTGCCTTTGCCTCTTTGTACGGTTCTAAGTTCTTGACCGGATCGAAGATATAGAATCCGACATGAATACCGGCGGTCAGATGACCGATGATGAACTCCGGCTGGATACTGAAACCTACGCGGAAACAGTTCTTGATATCGCTTTTTTTCAGATAGGTCTTACCGAAATAGGTGGGAGTTGCCCCCTCATTACCCGGTTCATTGATAAAATCCTTACTTACACAGGCATAATAACCGTCGTAGAACGCATCGAATCCACCACCGATACGGAAGATACTCACCGGCACCCAGTACGCAGCAGCCTTCAGCGTCGCAACACCGAAGAACTTCTGACCGTTCATGTTGTCCTTGTAGTAATTCTGCTTCGCGCCACCCGTCGCACTGATCTCCACTGCCCAGGCTTTTTCCACCTCTTCGTGTAACTCCTTGGTGGTCATCCGCTTCGGAGTACTCTGAGTATTCTGCGTATTCGGAGTACTCGGATGGTATCTGAGCCCTAACTCTCCGCTCATGATATTATACCCGGCATTCGGGTGCATGACCGAACCGTTCGAGATATGATGCCATCCGCCTGCAAAGGTGATCTCCCAACCGTCTTTGATGGGAAAATCCATGAACAGGTCCAAGGCCAAATAGGCATTGAGCAGCGAACCGATCGACCAGTTAGCCACATACTTGCCGTCTTTCTGTGCAATCGAGTAGGGTTCGTACTCGGAAGGTAAGGTATTTTTATAGGTCTTGTTCAGCACCGCCAGACCCACTGTGGGACGGATACCGATGTGGAAATGGGTGCCGTTATAGAAAGGCTGGTTCATGTATCCGTATGCGGCTACAGCGGAACCCAGAAACTTGTCGTTACCTAAGTTCAGATAACTGACGCCCACACCAATGGAGGCGTTGTTCCACTGCTGCAGACTGTGCCATCTGCCGGTCGGCAAGAACTCCACCGCAAAACTACCACCTAAGACAGGACGCTGGATGAACTGGTCCACCTTATCGTCCTTGAGCATCATCCCTCCGGTTCCGCTCAAGCGGTACGCCAACTCATAATGCGGCAGGGCATAAAGACCTGCGCACCAGAGGACAGATACGATTAAAACACCGATTTTTCTCATAATTGACTGCAAAAGTACACATTTTTTTGCATATATGCAAGAATTTTTGTAATTTTGCACGCAAAATCTGTTATTATGAAATATAAATCATTCTTTTTAGCGATGCTCATCGGTATCATGATGGCATCGTGTACCTCTAAAACCGACAACAGTATGGATCTCTCTCGTGGTGCACAACAGGTAGCGGCTCTATGGACCGCAGAAGATGGCACGCAAGCCGAAATGATGCAGTTTATTCAGGAGCACGAGTGTCATACGGACAGTGAGCGTCTGGTGCTCTTTGAGTCCCTCAGCCGTATCTTGGAGAACATGTACCAGTCAGCAGACATGTTAACCGTCGAACTGCTGCGACCGACCCAACTCACCAATGCAGCGGAACCGCAGACGCCGGACTGGATCATGTCCGGTTATAGTCCGCTTGCCCATTTCTCGGACGATATGTTCGCCAATAAACTGGCCTTCGTCACCATCCTCAATTTCCCGCATTATACGCTGGAGGAGAAGAATACCCTTGGTCGCAACTGGACCCGTCAGGAATGGGCGTATGCCCGTATGGGCGATGTGTTCACCACCCGCGTGCCGGCAACGGTAAAGACCCGGATCGCACAAGCACTGGCGGATGCGGAGAACTATATTGCTGATTATAATATCTACATGGGTAACCTGCGCACCGAAGACGGACGTCAACTGTGGCCGGAAGACAAGATCCTGCTTAGTCACTGGAATTTGCGTGACGAACTCAAAGCACTCTATGGGGCTGAGAACGGACAAGAGAAGCAGGAGATGATCTACCAGGTCATGCAGCGTATTGTCAATCAGACCATCCCGCAACAGGCGGTGAACGGCAAAGACTATATCTGGAACCCTGGAGCGTCTTCCCAAAGTAATGGGAAGAGCGGCCTCCGCCGAGAAGGGGACTCTGAGCCCTACACGCGTTACGCGCGTATCCTTGATATCGCACGCGCGTATTTTGCGGAAGACCCGTATTGTCCGACGGCGCCCACCGGTATCATCCGTAATTTTGAAGGCGAAGTGGAGATCAGTGCCGCCGAACTGGACAGCCTCTTCCGTGCCTTGGTCGGTTCGGAACAAGTAAAAACCGTGGCTGCGGAGATACGTGCGCGGTTGGGTAGGGACTTACGGCCGTATGACATCTGGTACGACGGCTTCAAAGCACGGGCTGCCCTCAACGAAGATGAACTGACCGCTACCACCCGTAAACTCTATCCCGATGCGAATGCCTTTGCCGCAGACATGCCGCGGTTACTGACGCAGATGGGCTTCTATTCCGAAGATGCACGCGCTATAGCCCGTCATATAGCCGTTGAACCTGCACGCGGTTCCGGTCATGCCTGGCCTTGTCTCGGACGCCAAGAAGATGCGCGCTTACGCACCCGTATTCCGGCTGCCGGTATGGATTATAAGGGGTATAACATCGCCGTCCATGAGTTCGGACACTGCGTAGAACAGGTGCTCGACCTATATTTCATCGACCATTACATGCTCTCCGGTGTACCCAATACCGCCTACACCGAAGCGTCCGCCTTCCTCTGGCAACAACGCGATCTGCAATTATTGCCCAAATCTCAAATCTCAAATGTCAAATCTCAAATGTCGAACAACGAAGTGTTCGACCAGTTCTGGTCCATGTACGAGATCATGGGCGTGAGTCTGGTGGATATGTCGATGTGGAAATGGATCTACTCCCATCCGGATGCTACACCCAAACAACTGTGTGAGGCTACGCAGCAGATCGCCAAAGAGGTCTGGAATCAATATTACGAACCGATCTTAGGGGAACACGATTGTATCCTGCTGGCGGTCTATAGTCATATGGTGAACGCACCGATGTACCTGCCGAACTATCCCTTAGGGCATATCGTGCAGTTCCAACTGGAGGAACACTTGGCTAAATGTAAGAATCAACAGGAGTTTGCGGCGGAGTACGCGCGGATCTATAAGTTAGGACGCCTGACACCTAAAGAGTGGATGCGTCAGGCGGTAGGAGCAGAACCTTCCGTTGAACCCGTGTTACGCGCCATTGAGAACTCGCAACCGCAGTAAAGCTGGTTATAGAACCCGTACTGCTTGAGTAAGGCGTTTCTGCGTTCCTGTAATCCGTCCTTACGCCAGTTCTGCGCCCAGAAACGTACATTGGTCTTTAGCGCTGCCGCTTCACCGGCAGCGTTAATTTGTTCTAAGTTTTTCCATCTCGAAGAGGCGAGTGTCGTGGCAAAATACGGAATACCCAATTCATGCGCTTTCTGTGCAGTCGCCAACAATCGGTGATAGAAGCAGGCCTCACAACGCTTACCTCGTTCGGGCTCGTGCTCCAGGCCTGTCACCGCACAACGCCATCCCGCATGATCATAGTCCTCGTCTATCCAGGTCACGCCTAATGATTCGGCATGTCGTTTGCTTTCGTTCTTGCGGATCTCGAATTCCTCGCGCGGGTAGATATTGGGATTGAAATAGTAGATGACGGGTTCGATCTGATGCGCCAGCAACCACTCCACGATAGCACTGGAGCACGGAGCGCAGCAGGCGTGCAGCAGCACGCGCGTACAGCCTTCCGGCACGATGATAGCGGGTTGTTTGGACATGTTGATCGTTTTTTTTGCACCGATTTCTTGCATATGTCGCAAAAAAGCAGTATCTTTGCAGCGCAAATCGGTTGATTCTGGTACAAAAAAGAAGGCCGAGACCTTCTTTGAGAGCCACTTCCCGGACTCGAACCGGGGACCTACGCATTACGAATGCGTTGCTCTACCAACTGAGCCAAAGTGGCAACGCGGAGTGGCACGTTTTTTGTGCTTAACTCAAAAGCGGGTGCAAAGGTACTACATTTTTTTGACATACGCAAATATTTTATGAAAAAAATTGCATATACGGTCATTTTTTTGTGGATTGCAGCGGTAAACTACGCGCAAACGCATACACGAGTGTTCGATGAGAACATCCGTACGCTGCGTGTGGCGCGTGAGGTGCTTTTGCTGGATGAACCGACGCCGATGACGATCTCGTTCGATGAGATGAGTCACGATGTGCATTTTTACACCTATCGGGTGGAGATGCTGCATAGCGACCTGCTGTCGGGTGAGTACCTGCGAGGTTTTACGACGCAAGACATTGTCAACTATACGCATTCGATCAATACCAGCCGCGAATATACGCATTACTCGTTTGAGTTTCCGAACGAGGAGATGCAGATCCTTGTGAGCGGACAGTACCGTCTGACCATCTATGAGGACAATGATCCGGATAAGAAGGTCGCGGAGGTGGATCTATGTGTGGTGGAACCGAAAGTGAAGATAGAAGCCAATATACGCTCGAATACGGACGAGGAGTTCAACGGCCGTTACCAGCAGATCGATATCGATGTGAACACGGCTGCCTTGAATGTGCGTGACCCGAATGAGGTGCGCGTGGAGGTGGTGCAGAACAACCGCTTGGACAATGCCGTGAGTCTGACCCAACCGACGTATTTCGAACCCAAGCGCATGCGTTATATCAACCGCAAGGACCTGATCTTCGAAGGTGGTAATGAATACCACCATTTCGATGCTTTCTCCACCTATTTTGCCGGAACGGGTATTGACCGCGTCTATTTTGAGGGAGGGGACTACCATGTGCTGCTGTTTGCGGACGAAGTAACGAAAGGCAGTTATATCTCTTCTCCGGATGCTAACGGTCGTTATCTGGTGAACGCGGAGCGCACGCAGGACAGCGATACGGAAGCGGAATATATGTGGGTGCATTGGACCTTACCGGCCGCGAACCCTTGGTTCGACGGGGCCCTGTATATAGGAGGCGATATCTTCGGCAATGAGATGAACCTGCGCAACCGGATGCAGTACGATAATGACGCACGGTGCTACTGGTTGACTGCGTTGGTTAAACAAGGAGGCTACGACTACCAGTATTGGTTTGTACCCAAAGGGAATAAAAATACTACCACCCAACGAGTGGATGGTAGTTATTGGCAGACAGGTAACGAGTATGCGATCTATGTATGGTGGCGTCCTTTCGGTGCGCGCTATGACCGGCTCGTCGGGGTGTCTGTGGTGCGTTAGTCATCAATGCGGATGAACTTACCTTTCTTATTGAAGATAAGCGTCATGTCGTCATTGAGTTTGATCTCTTTCTTGAGCGTCTCGCTTTTGTACTTGGTGATGGTGGCATTCGGGAAAGTGGTCTGCACGTAAGTCAGGATCACTTCCGGCACGAAAGAGGACTGGATACCGGCTTGGTTGCTTACTTTGAGCAACTGAGCTTTTTTGTTATACTCCAGTTTGGTGCCGTCTGCCATCCGCATCTCATACACGTAGTAACGCGGTTTGGTCTTCAGACTCGTAGCCAGTTGCACCTGCTCTGCCGTGAAATGGGCCAAGACGGAGTCCTGCACCGCTTCCGGCAGTTTGTCAAAGACGATCGGTTGTTTTCCGCGTGCATTTACGCACAAGCTGACTAATGTCAGCAATGCAATGATTGAAATTTTTTTCATTTTCCAAGTCTTTCTTTAATCGCTTTAGATTCTGCCTCGTAACCGGGTTTGTCGAGCAGGGCGAACATATTCTTCTTGTATGCCTCCACACCGGGTTGGTTGAACGGATTGACGTCGAGTACATAACCCGAGATACCACAACCGCGCTCGAAGAAATAGATGAACTGACCGATGTTATACTCGTCGATCTTCTCGAAGCTGATATGGATGTTCGGTACACCGCCGTCCACGTGAGCGAGTTGCGTACCGAGTTCTGCCATCTTGTTCACCTCGTCCACACGCTTACCGGCAAGGAAGTTGAGTCCGTCGAGGTTCTCTTCGTCCATCGGAACGAGTACGGTCTTGTTGGCTTTCTCGATCGAGATAACGGTCTCGAAGATCGTACGCTCACCGTCCTGGATCCATTGACCCATCGAGTGCAGGTCGGTCGTGAAATCTACTGATGCCGGGAAGATAGCCTTGTGATCCTTACCTTCCGACTCACCGTAGAGTTGTTTCCACCACTCGCTGAAATAATGCAGTTTCGGGTTGAAGTTCACGAGGATCTCGATCTTCTTACCGCTCTGATAGAGGGCATTACGGATCGCGGCATACTGGCAAGCCGGGTTCTCAGCGTACTTCACGCTGATATCCGTCTCTTTCTCCATATCCTGCGCACCCTTAACCAATGCTTTGATGTCACCACCTGCTACAGCGATCGGCAGCAGACCTACCGGAGTCAGTACCGAGAAACGGCCACCGACATTGTCCGGAATGACGAAGGTCTTGTAACCCTCTTTGGTAGCCAGGCTGCGCAGTGCACCTTTGGCACGGTCAGTAACGGCTACGATACGATGTTTCGCTTCCTCTTTGCCTACCTGCTTCTCGAGCATCGTCTTCAGCAGACGGAAAGCGAGTGCGGTCTCGGTCGTCGTACCCGATTTGGAGATGTTGATGATACCGAACTGCTTGTCAGCAAGGAACTCCATCAGCTCTGCCAGGTAGTCCTCACCGATGTTATTGCCGGCATAAACGACATACGGATTCTTGCGGTCTTTGGCTACGAAGGCGTCAAATGCCGAACTCAAAGCCTCATTCACAGCGCGAGCCCCCAGATACGAACCACCGATACCGGCTACGATCACTACCTCGCAACGCTTGCGTAACTCGTCCGCACTTGCTTGTACCTCATTGAGGAACGCGTCGGTGATAGAGGAGGGGAGATGTACCCAACCGATATAGTCGTTACCGGCTCCTTGACCGTTCTCCAGCAGCAGGTTAGCGGCTTCGGTTTGTGACTCCAGTTGTTTCAATGCAGCAGCGTCCACGAAAGAGGCTGCGTTCTTTAAACATAGTTGCATATTATTGTAATTTTGAAGTTAATGACTTGATAATGGGTTTGGCTTTCTGTTTGTTGTACAGGATCTCGTACATCGCGTCCACGATCGGCAGCGACACCTGCATACGGCGGTTGGCCTCATAGATGGCTTTGGTGCCGTAGTAACCTTCGGCTACCATCTCCATCTCCATTTGCGCCGCCTTCACCGAGTAACCGAGTCCGAGCATCTGACCGAACTGACGGTTACGGCTGAACTGCGAGTATCCGGTCACGAGTACGTCGCCCAGATAACCGGAAGCGGTGATGTCACGAGGTACGTTACTCATCGCGGTGGCAAAACGCTGGATCTCCTGGATAGCGTTACTCAGCAGCACCGCTTGGAAGTTATCGCCGTAATGCAGCGCCTGACACATACCGGCTGCAATCGCGTATATATTCTTCATCACCGAACTGTACTCCAGTCCGATCACGTCGCTGGAAACGGTCGTGTGTACGTATTCCGTCTGGAACAGTTTCGCCCAAACCTCCGCGTTCTGCCAGTTCTCGCATCCGATAGTGAGGTAACTGAGTCGCTCCAGGGCGATCTCTTCCGCATGACACGGACCGGCGATGACGCCGAGTTGCTCATAGGCGATACCGAAGCGGTCGTGCAGGTAGTCGGTGATGATCACGTTCTCATCCGGGATCATACCTTTGACGGCAGAGATGACAACCTTATGCGTCATGTCGCGGCGGATCTTATTCAGCGTCTGCTTCACGTAGGGCGAAGGGATAGCTAAGATCAATACATCCGACTGCGCCACCGTCTGGTTGATATCTGCCGAGAAATGGATACGACTCACGTCGAACTCCGCAGCAGCGAGGTACGATGGGTTCTTGCCGGTCGAGATGAACTCATCGATCACCTCCTGACGACGGATGAACCAGTTGATCTCCGTGCGGTTCTGCATCACGATCTTCGCCAGCGCCGTTGCCCAACTGCCTGAGCCAAGGATGGCTATGCGTCTAAACATTTCCATATTAGTTGACTTCTGGTTTCATGGTCGGGAATAACAACACTTCCTGAATCGTCGGCTGACCGGTCATGAACATTGCCAAACGGTCGATACCGATACCGATACCCGAGGTAGGCGGCATGCCGTATTCGAGGGCACGCATGAAATCATGGTCGATCACCATCGCCTCATCGTCACCCTTGTCGGCAAGTTTCATCTGCTCTACGAAGCGGTTGTACTGGTCGATCGGGTCGTTGAGCTCGCTGTATGCGTTCGCCAACTCCTTACCGTTCACCATCAACTCAAAACGTTCGGTCAGACCCGGTTTGCTACGGTGCATCTTCGTAAGCGGACTCATCTCGACAGGATAGTCGGTGATGAAGGTCGGCTGAATGAACGTGCCTTCACAGGTCTCGCCGAAGATCTCGTCGATCAGCTTACCCTTACCCATATGCTCCGTGTCTTCGACACCCAGTTTCTTAGCCTCTACGCGGATCTCATCTTCGCTCATGGAAGCGAGGTCCAGTCCGGTCTTCTCTTTGATCGCGTCCAAGATCGGCAAACGGCGATACGGTGCTTTGAAATCAACGATGTTGTCACCGATCTGCACTTGCGTCGTACCGTTGACAGCGCTTGCGATGCGCTCCAGCAGTTTCTCCGTGAAACTCATCATCCAGTTATAGTCCTTGTATTGCACATACAACTCCATGCAGGTGAACTCCGGGTTATGGTTGCGGTCCATACCTTCGTTACGGAAGTTACGACCGATCTCATACACGCCCTCAAAACCGCCCACGATCAGGCGCTTGAGGTACAACTCTGTCGCGATACGCAGGTACATATCCACGTCCAACGAGTTATGGTGCGTGATGAACGGACGAGCCGAAGCACCACCCGCTATCTGTTGAAGGATAGGCGTCTCCACCTCCGTATAGCCTGCCTCGTCGAACACCTGACGCATGGTCTTGAGAATCGTGGCACGTTTGAGGAAGGTATCGCGTACACCTTCGTTCACCACCAGATCCACATAACGCTGACGGTAACGCATCTCCGGATCATTGAAACCGTCATATGCTACACCGTCTTTGTATTTCACGATAGGCAGCGGCTTGAGCGATTTGGCCAGCACGGTCAGTTTCTTGGCGTGTACCGATATCTCACCCATCTGGGTGCGGAACACAAATCCCTCAATACCGATGAAATCACCGATATCCAGCAGTTTTTTGAAAACGACATTATACATCTGCTGCTCAATGGTCGTCGGTTGTTCCCCTTCGGCTACCGGAGCTTGGATGTCATCGCGGCTTACGTACACTTGGATACGACCCTTCGAGTCTTGTATCTCGATGAACGATGCCTTACCCATGATTCGCTTGCTCATCAGACGTCCGGCGATACGCACCGGCTTCTGGTCCCACTCATCAAAATGCTCCTTGATGTCGGCAGAGTATCCTGTTACTTCATATTCTGCAGCAGGGTAGGGATCCATTCCCAGATCCCGCATTGCTTGCAGACTCTGCCTTCTTACAATCTCTTGTTCACTTAATTCCATATCTATGTTCGTTTTTGTACAAATTATATACGATTTATGTATGCACATAAAAATCCGCTGCAAAGGTACAACTTTTTTTTGACATATGCAAGCGCACGCGCGCTTTTCTTTATATTTTTCAAACGATTTCGTGAAAAATTCTGTCTGGTGGGACAAATGGAGTAATGTCCGGAGGGTCGATACGGGACGGGGACAGATATAATGACGGAATGATGTAATGATGCAAATGATGCAATGAAGGGCGGCGGATAATATCCGCCTGTAATGGACGTTGCTCTATGGGATCG
>JAFSMP010000034.1 GCA_017447875.1 Paludibacteraceae bacterium
GCTACAGATAGTGTTCGCCTGCACTTTGAACTCCATTGCAGTGCGACAACGCTTGCGCAGATTGTTTAACCGGAACTTGCGACGCTCTAAAGTTTGGGTGAAAGGATTGGTTACGTAATACTCGATAAACCATCCGGTCGCAATGTGCTTCACTACCGCTGGGGCATAGCCCGCAAAGAGCGGTGAAAATTGACTAAGAGTTGACATTTTTTTTTCTCCATTTTCTTTGCTGAAAACAGAGTTACGATGCCAGATATTTTAGTGCTTTTGTGCTTTTTTTTGCCCGAATTTTTTAATCAAATTTTCGGGACATTTTCGGGCCACTTTAACTGAAAATCCGCCGTAACTTATTCAGTTACAACGGATTAGAGTTTTTATCTTAAGCTCCCCACGACACTCGGAACCACAATCCGATGCTCTACCAACTGAGCTAAGACCACCATTTACGCTTCGTTTTTACGAAAGCGGGTGCAAAGGTACTGCTTTTTTTGACATACGCAAATATTTGCTCAACTTTTTTCAAAAAAAATGCATTATCGATGCATTATCTCGTGTAAAGGAACCTTTACGAATGCTCTTTCTTCCCACAAAGGGTGGGGGATCGTCAATTCCGGAGAATGAATAGTGACCTCCTTTTGTTCGTTAAAGACACGAATCAGGTCAATATCGATCGTTCGATCATGATAACTACCATCAACGGACTTTTGCATACGACCTAAGGCGCGTTCGATGGCTTGGGTAAGGTGTAGCACCTCTAAGGGCTCTTTCGTCGTTTCTACGGCGCAGCAGAGGTTGCAGAACGCATGCGCGGACTGAAATCCCCAAGGAGCGGAGTAGAAAAAGTTTGAGCAGCGCCGGATCGGTCCGACTTGCTGCTCAAGCATTTGTAGGGCTTGGCGAAGCGTCTGTTCCCGCTCACCTATGTTCGCTCCTAAGGAAAGATAATATGTCATTATTCCGGTAGGATATGATTCGTCACCTGTACCGCGTACGGATAGACGACTGAGGTCTTGACGATCTCGGATTGGTCTAACCAATGTGTACGTTTGTTGATGCGATCCATAGCGAAAACCACCACGAGTACGATCAACCCGTACTTGACCATCCCGATTACCGCACCGCCGAGTCGGTTCGCCCAACCCAGATGGATAGATTGCAGCAATTTGGTCAGTATCTTCGCGATGATAGACAGTACGATGGCGATGGCGAGAAAAAGGATGATATAGGCTACTACGTTACATACTTCAGCCGGCCAAGCGAATTGCTTGAGCAACCAGGCGGAAGTGGAAGAAGCCGCAAACCGTGCGCCCAGTACTCCGAAGACCACCACCGCGATGGCGATGATCTCGGAGACAAAACCGTTCATAAAGCCTTTCACCAGACCTACCAACAGGGGTAGGAGAATCACTATATCCAGCCAGTTAACGTTCATTGCTGATTATTCATATAAGTGTAGTAATACGACGGGTCGAACTCTTGTACGTATTCTCCTTGCCATTTGACAGCCGGCATTGTTTCCGGTATGCGGCTATCCTCTAAGTCAAAGTCATTGATACCGATACCCGGGATACCACGCGGCGTGATAGACCATTCCTTACCGGTCAGGTTATTGAGCGTACCGGCTTTAGTACCGGTCGCATTATCGCAGTACCATCCGAGGATACCGGTGATCTCGCCTTCCCATGCTTCGCATTCGGACACGGCTTTTGTAGTGTCCGGTTTGGCACCCGGAAGGAAGAAATTGGCATATTTACTATACTCCGAGGTAGATACACATATGACCGGAGAACTCGATTTACTACCTTTGATGATACGTCCTTGCGGATAACCGATATTATTGGTAGTCGGAGCAAAGACATTTGCGCGGTCGCTAGAGTCCGGATGCGCATAAATACAATTAGCCAAGCCACCGTCCTGCGTGTAATATTCGCCGGTGAAATGTACGTGTTTGATCCGGATGAGTCGTCCGTCCGCTTTACGAATCTTGTTCATCTCCGGGATGGTGACAGCCGGTTTTTGGGCAACTCCGCCGGGCAAAGAGACATTAAAGAGGTCTTCGATTTGTGCATACACATCGTATTGCAGTTTGGATTTGTCCGGTGCACCGATCATCTTCACCGCATTGCGGAACTTAGCCGCAGGGATACGTCCCGGAGCCCAGCCCACTTTCTCTCTGGCGCTCATGGCATAAGCATTGTTGTTATACGACGGGATACAGAGTTGCGGTTGGTTCGCATAGCGGCCTACTGCCAGTCCGTTGCAACGGATCAGGAGCTCTTGTCCCATCGGGTACATACCATTAACCGAACCCATATCGACCGATATACGCAGGTTCTGCTGATCGCCGTCCACAATCTGCTGAATGACCATGGACTTGTAGAAGTTACCGGCGAAGTCATCGGTGGAGACACGACCGCGGATATAGATACCTATGGTGTCGGTCTTGATCGTATCGACGGTGTAGAGGTAGATACCGTTACCGTTGGTGGAACGCGTACGGTACGGACAAGTATCCGAACCCAGATCACCTTTCTCGGTCATGAACGCGTCGGTGAACTCATAGAGCGTATAGATCCGGTAGCCCTGAGGGTTCTCTTCCTCTAAGATCTTCGTGATCTCATCTTCTGCGGTGAATACATCTTCCGGCTTGATAGCCTTCGGTTCACATGAGATCATCATGAGCATCGGGAATGCCAAAGCGATGGCATGTATAATAGACTTTCTCATTGTTGTTTAGAATTTATAGGTTACAGTTAAGAAGAAGTTAACACCCCATGCGTAGTAGTATTTGGACGGGTATTTCCAAGCGTTAGCCGTGATGACGGAGTTACGATAGTTCTTTTCTCCTTGCAGCACCGCACGCGGCAGACGAGCCTGTTGGTAACCGCCGGTCTTGAAATGCGTGTTATTGGTGAGGTTGGTCACGCTGAGGTTGATCGAGAGGGACTGCCGTTTGGGCAGATAGATCAGTTTACCTACCGAAGCATCGATTATGAAGCGGTTGAGCGGGTTGGTAGCTGCCAGACTCTCTTGCTCCGTCATGATGTTATACGGATATTTGAGTTTGGGAGCACCGTTCTTGTCCAATACGGCGTTCTCATAGTGTGCATTACCGTTATCGTCCACTTCCGCACGAACAGCCTTACCGTCCGTGGTCTCGATTGCGTTGGCATAACTGTCGCCGAACCAACCGTTAACCGGTGTTCCATCGGTGCGTACACCGGTGTACAGACCTTGCATACGGCGACTCGGTGCCACAGACAGGTAGTTCCAATCGTGGTAATTAACCGTGATGTCTGCGAACCACATCTTCGGGTGGAAGAACGACAGTTTGAGGCTGGCATTCGCTTGAGGACCCGTAGAGAGGTGTAGACCCTTGAGTAGCACTTTATCACGTACCTCGTAGATCAGCTCTTGCGTCACATCGCGCTGTCCCATCGGCATGCCGTTCTCTGCTGTAGAGAGTGCCATGGGGTTGGTCGTGTAGCGGAAGTCTCCAACCGAAGCAACGCCGGTGAGGGTGAAGTAAGTACCGAGTTTGACGGAGATAGCTGCTTCACCACCGATATACTGTTTGCCGATACCGGTCATCGTCTGGTTAACGAACGTACGCACCTCGTCTTCGTAGTAACCGTTTAACTCCGTACCGTCCCAGGAACGGGTATAGAAACCGGTGATACGTCCGCGTACAATCGGATAATTGAACTCATAGGTCAGATCCGCAGAAACCACTTTCTCGCTCGATCCGTAGAAGTCCTTGAGGTTCGTAGCCTTATCGTGCGTATAGATATTATCCACTACGCGGTCGTGAACACGTTGCGAGATATACGCATCGCGTGCATACGGAGCACGAGTTTCAGCGAGTGCATTCAGTTTCAGTCGGTTACGACCGTTGATCTTGTAGGTAGCACCAAACTTGAAGGCCGGATCCACGAAATGGTGGGTTCTGCCGTAATAAGAGGAACGGTCTTCTTTGTATTGGTCGATATCGTCGCCAAAATATTTCCACATCGTTCCGCGTTGGTAAGCCAGGGTAGCCAGGTACGCCTGACGACCGTTGAACATATGGGTCACACGCTGCATCGAGTTATACTCGACAGCCAACGCGTAGTACAGATCCACCTCATTGAAGTTCCATTCGTTCTGGAACCAGGCCTTGGCATGACTCATGTCCATACGGTAGTCATAACCGAAACGGTCCCCTTTATGAATCGCCTTATTGGGGTGATACATATCGTTCTGAATCACTTGCGAGATCTGTTCCTGCGTAAAACCGGTATTGGATGCCAACTCCTTGATATCGCGATCGGCAAAACCGTCGATATCGATCCATTGTTCTGCACCCAGCAGGTCATCGATCGTCTTATAGTGGATACCTTGCGAATACTTCATCTCTGCACCCAAGGTCATCTTCAAATGCTCGTATTGGGTGTTGACGTAGTTGAACGAAGCACTGGCTTCCTGCAGGTTGTTATGACGGCGCTCTAAGATATAACGTGCCGAACTGCCCGGATTATTGGCATCATTGGCATAGTTAGCGGCATACAGACTCTCCCAGTCGATCTGCGTGGTCTTGTCATCGCGCGTTTTCCATAGATATACCAGGTTGTTATACTGGTTGATATCCACCGTCGGACCAACCAGGTTTCCGTCGTCTGCCATGTGTCCCGAACCGAACTCACGATAACCGTAGTCACGACCGGCGAACAGACCCCACGGGTAGTGTTCACCATTCTCGTTATAGAGCTGATCCTGCGTGTTCTTGCTGTTACCGTTCGGGTTCACGATCTGGCTGTCCCACATAGCAGAAGGCAGGTTGCGGTAATAATCTGGACGCGGATCCGGCGCGTTGTAGAAGTTAAGCGCCGAGTTGGAGTACAGCGAGTAATGGTATCCGGCTGCTACCTTGATCTTCTGGTTCTCGTCTATCTGATACTCATAGGCTGCTACGAGGGTCGGGTCGTACGACTTGACGATACGGCTGTTACGCATCTTACCGTTCTGATAACCCCAATACGGGTTGTAGTAGATCGTTCCCGTCAGGTCATACACCTCTTGCGTCACCGCTGCGTTCTGACCACGACTGGTCGGAGCACCGAAAGTGATCAGTTTGAGACGCGCGTTATCCCAGATCTTCTCTGCCGCAAGGAAATAACCGAGCGAATAGTAGTCCGAACCTTCTCCGATGATACCTTTCTTATTGATATACGGTGAGAAACGGAACGCCAGTTGTGCGATGACGGCCCATCCGTTCGGCATCACGCCCGTTGCATAAGTAGCATTTACACGCGCCTTATAGTTACGGTTCGTACCGGCTGCACCGACTTTCCATCCTTGCGCGTACCGACTGGCACCCATCAGGTAGTTCGTCGACTGCGCTACACCACCGAAGGTGAAGTTCGTTGCCTCCATCGGGTTCAGCACCTCTTTGTAACGGCTGGCGTCGTTCAGACCTCCCATCGCGGAATAGTTGAAGTTACCGCGTTCCTGCGAATTAAAGTTCACACCTTCGATGTAGTAGTTCTCGGTGTTCGATAAGTAACCGCGGTTGCGGTAACGCGCTGTGGACCAGGCGAATGAGGTCGTGGAGTTGAACACGTCGGTCGAAGCGGAAGATGAAGAGGCTTGTGCTTGCGAACGACCTTCGTCGTCACTCATCTCCTCTTCCGTCAGGTTTAACAGGATCTCTCCCTGTGCTTGCGACACGATGTCCTGCTCCATCGAGATGGTACCCATCTCCGTCACCTGATTCTCCTGAAGATTAATCAACTCGATCTCCGTCAGAAAACCGTCAGCCTCGATCAACACTTCTTCGTCCATCGCCTCCAGGTACAGTAAGGTGAACTTACCGGCTGCATTGGTCGTCGTGGAGATGTTCTGGTTAGCCAAGGTGATCTTCGCTCCCACAACTGGGGTCATGGAGGTCTTGTCCACCACTTGACCGGTGAGTGAGGTCTGAGCAATCGCCATCAGGCTGACCGTCAGAACCATCATCAGTGCTAAGAGTTTGTTTCTCATACGATTGTTTGTTAGTGTGTTTTTATGATAGTATTTTCTTTTGTTTTTTATCTTTCGACTTTCGACTCCCTTAAAACTCCGCCGTCTTTGGGGTACGCGGGAAGGGGATCACGTCGCGTATGTTCTGCATGCCCGTCACAAACAGCATCAGGCGCTCGAAACCGAGACCGAAACCGGCATGCGGTGCGCTACCGAAACGGCGCGTATCGAGGTACCACCACATGTCTTTCATCGGAATATGCCGACGCTCGATCTCGTTATTCAGCAACTCCATACTCTCCTCACGGACGCTACCGCCGATGATCTCGCCTATCTGCGGGAACAGCACATCCGTACCCTGCACAGTCTTGCCGTCCTCGTTGATCTTCATATAGAACGCCTTGATATCCTTCGGATAATCGGTCATGATAACCGGTTTCTTGAAATGTTCTTCTACCAGATACCGCTCATGCTCCGAACTGAGGTCATCGCCCCAGTTGCAGGGGAACTCGAATTTCTTACCCTTCTTGATTGCTTCCTGCAATATGTTGATACCTTCGGTATAGGGTAGGCGAACGAACTCCGTATCTACGACACTCTTCAGTCGCTCTATCAGACCCTTGTCCACGAACTGGTTCAGGAACTCCAGATCATCCATACAATGATCCAGCGCCCAACGAACGCAGTACTTGATGAAGTCCTCTTCCAGGTCCATCAGTTCGTCTTTCTGGATAAACGCCACTTCCGGCTCGATCATCCAGAACTCCGCGAGGTGACGCGGCGTGTTGCTGTTCTCCGCGCGGAAAGTCGGACCGAAGGTGTAGATCTTACCTAAGGCCAAAGCTCCTAACTCGCCTTCCAACTGACCGCTGACCGTCAAGGCGGCTTGCTTACCGAAGAAATCGTCGCTATAGTCGATCTGGCCGTTCTCGTCGAACTTGAGGTTATACAGGTTCTTGGTCGTCACCTGGAACATCTGACCCGCACCTTCGCAGTCACTGGCCGTGATGAGCGGCGTATGGAAATAGAAATAGCCGTGTTCATGGAAATAGGTATGAATCGCCATCGCCATGTTGTGACGGATACGGAAGACCGCACCAAAGGTGTTCGTACGCGGACGCAGATGCGCTATCGTGCGCAAAAACTCCATACTCAACCCTTTCTTCTGCAGCGGATATTTCTCTGGATCTGCCGTGCCGTACACCTCCAGGTCTTTCAACTGAATCTCAACGGCCTGACCTGCTCCCTGACTCTCCACTAAGATACCGGTCGCACTGATACACGAACCCGTCGTCACGGGTTTGAGACGCTCTTCGTCGAACTTCTCAAGGTCCACCACGATCTGGATATTTTTGATGGTCGAACCGTCATTGAGGGCGATGAACGAAACCTGTTTATTGCCTCGACGGCTGCGTACCCAGCCTCTCACGTTGATCTCTGCCCCGAAATCGGTGCGTTTCAATGCATCTATAATTACTGTTCTTTGCATATGCTATAATTGAAATTGACTTAAATCTTCACCTAAACTGTTCATACTCGACTGGATAGACATACTGGTTTGCGGTTCCAGTTGTGCGCCACCCAACTCATCGGCATCGAAGGCCTCGTCTTCGTTCTGGAACTTGGCATACTTGCCGCGGAAACGCAACCATATACTGTCCGTCGCACCGTTACGGTGTTTTGCCACGATGATCTGTGCCAGACCACGCAAGTCCTTACCGGTCTTGTCGTCATTATACAAGTGGTAATACTCCGGACGATGGATGAAACATACCATATCGGCATCCTGCTCGATAGCACCCGATTCACGCAGGTCACTCAACTGCGGCGTCTTACCTTCTACGCCCTGACGAGCCTCCACACCACGGTTGAGCTGCGACAACGCGATGATCGGTATATCCAACTCTTTGGCGAGTGCTTTCAGACTGCGGGAGATGATACTCACCTCCTGTTCACGGCTGCCGAACGACGAACCTTGTGCATTCATCAGCTGCAGATAATCGATGATGATCAACTGTATGCCGTGTTCACGTACCAGCTTACGTGCTTTGGAGCGTAACTCGAAGATCGAGAGCGAAGGCGTGTCGTCCAGATAAAGCGGAGCACCCTTCATGATGTTGATCTTCGTATTCAGTCGCCGCGTCTCCTCTTTGGTCATTTTACCCGTCTTGATACGGTCGCCTTCCAACTCACATACGTTCATGATCAGACGGTTCACCAGCTGCACATTACTCATCTCCAGCGAGAAGATAGCAACGGGTATCTTACGATCCACCGCCATGTTCTTTGCCATCGAGAGCACAAACGCCGTCTTACCCATCGCAGGACGCGCCGCGATGATGACGAGGTCCGGAGTCTGCCAACCCGAGGTGATCTTATCCAACGCATGGAAACCGGACGGGATACCGCTTATCGAACCGTCGTTCTTGGATGCTTTCTCCATGCGGGCAAAAGCTTCTTCGATCACCGGGTCGATCTGCGTCACGTCGCGTTTCTGACTGCGTTGACTGATCTCAAAGATACCGGCTTCCGCTTCCTGCATTAACTCCTCTACATCTTGCGTCTCGTCAAAACCCTTCTCTTCTATCTGTGCCGCAAGGGCGATGAGGTCACGGGCGGTCGCTTTCTGAGCAATCACCTGCGCATGGTAACGCAAATGCGCTGCCGAAGCTACACGGCGGGTTAACTCGGATAGATAGACCGTTCCTCCGGCTTTCTCCAGTGTACCCATGCTCCGTAACTTCTCCGCAACGGTCATCAGGTCTATCGGCTGGTCTTTGCTCGCCAATTCCCGAATCGCTTCATACACGACCCGGTTCTGATCTTTATAGAATACCTCCGGACGCAATAGGTCAGCAATGGTGGCATAAGCCTCTTTCTCCAGCATCAGCGCACCGATCACGGAGTCTTCCAACTCCTGTGCCTGAGGGGGTAACTTACCCATCTCGTTGGCGCCCACCTTGATGATCGTGGTCTGCGAGGTTCGTTTGTTATTTTTACTTGATACTGCCATACGCAGTCAATAAGTTATGCGCAGCGATAAAACTGCTTATCTCGTTGTTTAATACTTGTCGTTCGGCTACTTCTATCCGGTGCTCCATCTGTTCGTTCTTGTAGAACCCGTCCAGCAGTGCCTGGTTGATCGTCTCGTACATCCAGTACTTGGCCTGCTCCGTCCGGTGGGCATCGAAATAACCGTTCGCTTTGGTGAAGGCGATATAGTCTTCTATGTTCTGCCAAACATCCATCACTCCGCTGTGGTCGATGGAAGAGCAGCATAGTGCATCGGGTACCCAACCGCTTTCCGAAGGAGGAAAGAGCATCAAGGCGTTCTTGAAACTCACACGCGCGGCGCGTGCGCGTTCCATATTATTTCCGTCGCACTTATTGATGGCGATACCGTCTGCCATCTCCATGATACCGCGTTTGATACCTTGTAACTCGTCACCCGTACCCGTCACCTGCAGCAGCAGGAAATAATCCACCATCGAGTGGGCCGCGGTCTCGGACTGACCCACACCTACCGTCTCCAGTAAGATCGTATCGAACCCTGCCGCTTCGCAGAGCACGATCGTCTCACGCGTCTTACGGGCTACACCGCCTAACGATCCCGCACTCGGGCTGGGACGGATGAAGGCATTCGACTTAACCGACAACTCGTTCATGCGGGTCTTGTCGCCTAAGATCGAACCCTTACTGCGTTCACTCGACGGGTCGATAGCCAGCACCGCCAGTTTCTTCCCTTTGTCGCACAACTCCGAACCCAGCGCTTCGATGAAGGTCGATTTACCGGCACCGGGAACCCCCGTGATACCTACTCGAATCGAGTTACCGGCATAGGGTAGGCAGAGTTCGATCACTTTCTGGGCGATCGCCTGGTCGGCCAGCAGATTGCTCTCCACCAGTGTCACCGCCTGACTGAGGATCGTCATGTCACCCTTGCGGATGCCCTCGAAATACGCTTCGGGCATCAGCACCGTCTTCTTGCGACGGAAGGTGGCATAGGGATTGACGGAAGGCAGGTTCTCAACCCCTGCATTCACCGTCAGTCCTTTGTACTCTGCACTATTTTCCGGGTGCTCGATCATTCTACGGTAAAGTGAACTTTTACTTTCTTGATCGGGTTTGCATAGTCGTTGGTGATGATCACTACCTCACGGCTGTATGCACCCGGCTCCAGGTTCTTTGTGTTGATATCTACGGTTACGTTACCTTTCTTACCCGACTTGATCGCCTTGGGTTGTTTTACCGTTAGACGGTTGTCGGCTGCGTATGCACGACGAACCTCCAAAGCGTTCACACCGCTGTTCTTAACCGGGAAGGAGAACTTAAGGTTCTTACCGGCAGCGATCTTACCGGCGTTCTGCTCTTCGGCTAACTCAATGATCGGTGCCTGCTGTTTCTCTTCTACGGTCATCTTGCTGAAGTCCTCCACGATATTGGCCTTCACCGTCAACTTGTAGTCATCGGTCTTCTCCAACTTACCGTCAACGCCTACGAAAACATAAACCTCCACCGGACCGTACAGCTTGGTAGCCTTGGTGTCCAGGAAGAAGATGAACTTACCTACTTCGTTGCTCTTCACGGTCGGCAGTGTCACCTGATAACCTACATACGCATCCGCCGCGTTCATATGCAACTCTGCCGTATGCTCTTCCGCTTTGAGGTTCGTATATTCCAACTCACCGCTCTTGCTCTCACCTTTGGTGATCGTACCCAGATCCAGCGTGGTGCTCTTCATGTTGAGCGCACCCACCGCGATCGTGTATTTGTTCACCGGTTTGGCTTGTTTCGGAATGACCTCACCCTTGATATACACTTTCTTCGTGGCCTCGGAGGCATTCGAAGTGATGGTCACGGTCTTCTGAAAACGACCCGGACGACCGTTGGGGTTATACGTTACGGTGATACTGCCTTTCTGACCCGGCTCTACCGGTTCTTTGGTCCAGGTAGGTGTGGTGCAACCGCAACTGGCACGTAC
Organism: Paludibacteraceae bacterium; assembly: GCA_017447875.1. Lineage (GTDB taxonomy): Bacteria > Bacteroidota > Bacteroidia > Bacteroidales > Paludibacteraceae > Colicola. The sequence continues at coordinate 10,979 of JAFSMP010000034.1, forward strand.
GTTACTCAGTACCAGCGGAGCCATTCCTTCGTTCTTGAACTCAAAATTAACCGACACACGACCGTCTTCTTCGTGAATCTTACCGAAGTCATGCTCGGTCTTCTCAAATGTGATGACCGGCTGTTGTGCCGACATGGTTACTGCTGCGAGAACCATAAAGAGCGTACTTAAAATCTTTTTCATATCTTTAAACTTTAAACATTAAACTTTCAACGTTCAACTTTCCGTATTCACTCGTTTCACTTCTTTGATATTATCGATCTTACGAACGGCTTTGAGCAGATCTTCCAACTCCGAGCGGTCATAGACGTAGATCTCCATTGTGCCGTGGAAGATACCGTCTTCGCTCGTCAGGTTGATGGCACGCAGGTTGATATGAAAATCCTGCGTCATGGTCTGCATCACGCGAATCAGCACACCGAACTTATCGATACCTTTGATCTCTATCGTCTCAACGAACGACTGTACGCGGTGTGTGTTCCAGGTCGCCGAATAGATACGCTTGCCGTAACTGGTCTTCAGCAGGTTCGCTTCCGCACAATCGATCTTATGAATATGCATCAACCCTTTCTCGTCCAGATATCCCAACACCTCGTCTCCCGGGATAGGATGACAGCAGTTGCTCAGCACGAACTTCTTCCCTAACTCATCATCCGTCAGGACAATCGCATGCGGTCCTTTCTTCGGCTTCACGATCTCCGTCTGTGCTCCCGCAGCGCTAGCGGTCTCACTTCCCACAGCGTTAGCGGTCTCTTTCTTGCCGATAAACGGTATATACGACCGCCAACCGCGTTTGGGGAAGACGATGTCGCGGATATTATCCAATCGGATGGCACCTTGTCCTACCTGGGCATACAACTCCGTAGGTTGCGTCATCTGGTAGTAAGACAAGATTCGTGCCAAAGCCATGTCGTGATTCTCCGACAGGTCCTTATCCATATGTATCGCATCCTCCACCAGTCGCTCGCCGTGTTTGATATAACGCCGCTCTTCCCGACGGAAATACTGCGTCAGTCCGTTTCGTGCCTTGGCGGTCGTCACCATGTCGAACCACTCTTTGAGCGGATGCTGACTGCTGGAGGTTAATACCTCTATCTGGTCGCCGCCTTTGAGTTTGTACGACAGCGGAACGAGCGTGTGGTTCACTTTTGCGCCTATACAGTGCTCACCCAACTCCGAGTGTAACATGAAGGCAAAATCCAGAGCCGTCGAACCGAGCGGCATCGTCATGATCTCACCCTTCGGCGTGAAGACAAACACCTCTTGGGCAAACAAGTTCAACTTGAACGTGCCCAAGAATTCCATCGCGTCTTTATCCGGGTGCTCGAGAATCTCCTTGATCTCCCTTAGCCACTTGTCCAACTCACTGTCATCCGACTCGCCCGTCTTGTACTTCCAGTGCGCGGCATAACCCCGTTCGGCGATCTCGTTCATGCGGTCGGTACGTATCTGCACCTCGATCCATTCGCCGTTCGAACCCATCACCGTCACATGCAGCGCCTCATATCCGTTCGCTTTAGGCGTGGAGATCCAGTCGCGGATACGCTCCGGGTGCGGACGGTACATCTCCGTGATGGCCGAGTAGATCATCCAGCACTGGTCTTTCTCACTCATCGACTCACTGGGCGTGAAGATGATACGAACCGCCAACAGGTCATATACGTCTTCGAACGCGCACTGGTTACGCATCATCTTCTTCCAAACCGAATAGACCGACTTGATACGCGCCTTCAGGGTATAGTTGTATCCCATGCTCGTCAACCGCTCGCGGATAGGTACGGCGAACTGCTCAAAGCTCGCCATCTGTTGCTCCTTCACCGCCTCCAACTTATCGTGTATCTCCTGCCAGGTCTCGGGATGTTCGTATTTGAAACTCAGGTCCTCCAGTTCCGTCTTGATGGGGAACAGACCCAAGCGGTGCGCCAAGGGCGCGTAGATATACTGCGTCTCACCGGCGATCTTGTACTGCTTGTCCTTCGGTTGCGCACCGAGCGTACGCATGTTATGCAGACGGTCGGCGATCTTGATCAGCACCACGCGGATGTCCTCGTTGATCGTCAGCAGCAATCGACGGAAGTTCTCCGCCTGCTCACTGGCCTGCTCACCGAATACACCACCGCTGATCTTGGTCAGACCACTCACAATCTGCGCGATCTTGTCGCCGAACAGACCTGCGATATCCTCCGCCGTATAATCCGTGTCTTCCACTACGTCATGCAGCAGCGCCGAACAGATACTCGTGCTACCCAAACCGATCTCCTTCACGCAGATACGCGCGACAGCGATCGGATGCAAGATATACGGTTCTCCGCTCAGACGTCGAACTCCGTAATGCGCTTGGTTCGCAAAGTTAAACGCATGCGTGATGATCTCCACTTTCTGACGGTGGGGAGTATGCGCATAATCGTCTAACAACGCCTCAAACTCACGTTGGATAAGTTGTTCTTCTTCCTGTGTAAACTCACTCTTCTGCATATATGTACACAAATCGGCTGCAAAATTACAAAAAAAAATCCATATACGCAAGCGCACGCGAATTTTTTTGAAGAAAAAATATCCGTGGAGCAAAAAAATGTAAAATTTCCAATTTCCAATTTCCAATTTAAAAATAGTACCTTTGCAGCCGCAAAGGTTGTGAATAAGGGAAAATGATACGTGAAGGCTGGAGAAAAAGAATAGCGGTGGACTTGCTGGTATGGGTACTGGCTGCGTTATTGTGTATGTTTTGGCGGTGGGTGTCGGATAAGAGTTCGATGACCGCTTATTGGGCACTGTTCGGTATATTGGCGGTGCTGTGGGTAGTAGTCGGTTTTGCCGTGCAACTCTACCGTTCCTACAAGGATATGTGGTTCTGGCAGGCACTCCTGTCGCTTATCGCAGATGCCGGAGTCCTCATCGGTCTCTGTTGGTGGATTCTCCCTATGCTGCCTTACCAACTCTCGCCGAAAGTAGCGATGTGGACCATCCTTTTGGTAGGCGCATTGGACACCGTCGTCGTGCTCCTTGAGCATTACTGGAAGTACGCTACGAACATGACCGTGCAACCGATTCAGATCGAGCAGCGGGAGAATGCGAAAGTGACGCGCGAGAACGAACAACGCAGTCCGCAGTCCATCGAGTCTATCCACCAGTCGGTTCTTTCGGTCACTACCGAAGAGGACTATCAGATGCTCTTCGACAAGGCGCATCTCTCTTCCCGGCAGACCAAAGCTGTCTGTGACCGTAACCGCTTTGCATTTCTGCAGATACCCGATTACCAATACAAGACGATCGTCGACCTGACGCTGCTCAATGACGCGAAGGGTATCAACCGCCGTTTCTGTATCGTCAACCAGAAACTGCCCGATGACGGTATCTACGTCTGCTGTTACCGTCCGCAGGAGTACATGAAGCAGAAGTTCCTGCAGTCCTACCCGCCGGTTATCCGATGGATAGCGTATATACTGTATTTCTTTACCAAACGCGTCATTCCGCGACTCATGCTCACCAGCCGTCTGTACTACGATGTGAACAAGGGCCGCAAGCGTATGCTCTCCAAGACCGAGGTGCTCGGGCGACTCTATTACTGCGGTTTCGAGGTGGACGAGATAGTCCCTATGGGACATATCGAGTACGTCTTCGCCCATCGTCATTCGCAACCTTATCCGCAAGAGCAACTCAAGGTCTATGGACCGCTCATCAAACTGCCGCGCATCTGTAAGAACAAGGAGATACGCTATTTCTATAAGTTCCGCACCATGCACCCCTACGCGGAGTATATCCAGAAATATGTCTTCGACGCACGCGGAGGAATGGACATCGCCGATAAGTCCAACGACGACTGGCGTATCACTACCTGGGGTAAGTTCATGCGTAAGTACTGGCTGGATGAACTACCGATGCTTATCAACTGGTTCAAACGCGATGTCAAACTGGTTGGCGTACGACCGCTCAGTAAGACCATGTTCGAGACCTATCCGGCTTGGTTGCAGGACAAACGAACGCTGTCCAAACCCGGACTGATCCCGCCGTTCTATATCGACCATCCGAACACCTTCGACGAACTCTTCGCCAGTGAGGACAAGTACCTCACCGAGTACCTCGCCCATCCGATACGCACCGATATCAAGTATTTCTTCCTTACCATGCGTTCGATTCTCACCCGTAAGACCCACAGCGCATGATCTTGGAGAATCTGACATATGAGCAATGTATCGCGCAAGGAGTAGGACCCTTGGTCTTTCCGGCACGTCTGGAGAAGGGTCTCGACCCGGCTAACAGCGCACGGATGAAGATGGTCTGCGTGCATAACATGCAGCAGCAGGTCAAACTGCAACATACCTTATCCCTTGCTTGGACTGCCCTGACGAAAGCCGGCATCCGACCTGTACTGATGAAAGGAGCCGGACTGGCAGCGCTCTATCCCGATCCGTCGTATCGCACCTGGGGAGACATCGATCTCTTTGTCGGTATTGACCAGTACCATCCGGCTTGTGCCGTCATGCGGGACACCTTCCCGAATGCACTGAAGTTTGACGAGGAACTCGACCACTACAAGCATTACAACCTTATCGCAGACGGCATCTCCATCGAGATACACCGTGTCTCCATCGGTTTTCAGCATCCCATCGATGCCCGCCGTTATGCCAAGATGGAAGCCTTCGGCATGAGTCATGCGATAACAATCACCAATAACCAATCACCAATAACCATTTCGGTCCCCGAACCCACCTTCAACGCCCTCTTCGTCATGCTCCATTCCTGGGAACATATGATGACGCAGGGCGCAAACCTCCGCCAGATCCTCGACCTCAAACTGTTGGTGCAGCATTACAAGTATCGTATTGACAAATACCGTCTTCGCTACTATCTGCAAGACCTGCATGTGATGGATGTGTGGCAACTCTATATGTGGATAGCGGTGAAGGCACTCGATCTACCGGTTTGGGAGGCTCCGTGCTATAAGGGAGGTAAGGACGTAGAGCTTAGGGCTAAGAAGTTGCTGGATGATTTATTGGCCGGTAAGATGGTAGCTCCAATCACCAATCACCAATCACCAATCGCTTTGCCCGCAAATGGCATACAATGAAAGAACGACTCGCGAATGCCGATAGGATAGGGCAGTACAGCCCTGAATACGCCAGACACATGCGCGCTGAAACGCTCTTACACGGTGCGCTGCGGCTCTTCGCCAAGGACCGTCATTGGGAATAACTGACCACTGCAAACTGACTACTGAATGCTCAAGAAGTACGACGATATAATAAAAGCCCTTCGGGCTGATGAATACGCACCGGTGTATATCCTGTGTGGAGAAGAACCCTACTACGCCGATCGGGTCTATGATTTTATCGCGGCCAACGCACTGGACGAGATGGCGCGGGAGTTTGACCAACAGGTGCTCTACGGCCGTGACCTGCCCGGTGCAGACATATCACCCGTCATCGGTGCCGCACGAGGGTTTGCCATGATGGGTGGACGTAAGGTGATCATCGTGCGCGAAGCGCAGGCTGTCAAGAAATGGGATGCACTCGGGGCTTACCTCGATAACCTCATGCCCCAAACCGTGCTCGTCATCTGCTATAACGGCAAACCCGATAAACGGCAAGGAATATGGAAAAAAGCCGCCGAACATCCGCAAGTCATCTGGCTGCAGTCCGACAAACTGCGTGACTACGAGGTCGAACGCTGGATCACCAATTATATTCAAGAATATAATAAATCACAAATCACCAATCACCAATCACCAATACAGATCGATCCTCGGATCGCATCTGTGTTAGCGGATCACTTAGGCACCGACCTCTCCGCAATCGTCGGAGCCTTGCAGAAACTCATCGACGGTCGTCCCGAAGGAGTCAACACCATCGATGCCGCACTCGTCGAGCGGAATATCGGTATCTCGAAAGACTATAACATCATGGAGTTGCAAGCCGCACTTATCCGCGGAGACATCGTGCGGGCGAACCAGATAACGCAGTATTTTGCTACATCCAAAGATCATCCCATGATCCGGGAGATGGCACCGCTATTCACCTTCTTCTCCAACCTCCTCATGTACCATTATCTGGCGGATAAGAGTCAGGCGAACGTAGCCAAAGAACTCGGCATCAACCCGTATTTCGTTAAGGATTATGTCACCGCAGCCAAACGCTATCCTGCCGGTAAAACTTTCCTCATCATCGGCTATCTGCGGGACACCGACGCGCGACTAAAGGGCATCAATAACCCGTCCGCGAAAGACGCAGACCTCTGGAAAGAACTGATTTTCAAAATTATGCATTAACGGTATAGGCTGAATGGCCTAACCCAAGGATGCCAAGTAGTCGGACAACCGTTGCGGTTGACCCATAGCATGCTGTCCAAACCCGTAACGGTCAACTCCTGTAACCCGTAACCCGTAACCTCTAACCCTTCACCTTTATCTTTCTCCGGTTCCAGGCACAACTCCGCCGCATACAGGTTCTTGAACGCATCATGCTCTGCTTTTAGGTCCGCCTGCACCTTCGGGTAGATCTTGTCAAAAAGCACCGGATGCGCCGTGTACCAGACGATAGACGAGTCGAACTGCGCCTGCGTCGTGCCGTGTTTCTCCAGTACCTGCGCGTAGTAGATATTCATCACCTCGTCGTGACCGAACTGCAAACCCGACACCTGAATCATACCGTCCGCCTTATGCAGGTCTGCCAGGATCGCTCGCATCTCTCCCGAGTGCAAGATACCCTTCGGTCTGCAACCGAACCAAGTCAACGTAAGTAACGCGAATAAAACAATATGATAACACCTACTGCGCATGTGATGCAACTATCTGCAAAATTAAATACCGGACGGAAGAAAATAACCTCTCCGGCACTGTTGTGGATCAGCGGGAAGTAGAACATATCCACCACCCGGCCGTAGAACCATCCCGCATAACCGAAGAGCTTGCCGTAGAACACACAATCCACGATATTTCCCAACGCACCGGCGATGATAAAAGCGATCGTCGCGATATATCCGGATGGAACCTCAGGCTTACGAACCAGCGTGTCCACGTACCAGCCCAATAGTCCCACCGCCAGCAGACGGAAGAGCGTCAGGGCTAACTTACTGAACCACTCGATACCGAACGCCATCCCGTTGTTCTCGATATAGCATAACCAAAACCATGAGGTGATCTCATGGCTCTCGCCGAGTGCAAAATGAGTAGCAATATAGAGTTTGATCACCTGATCCAACCCTACCGCTCCCAATACGATCAGGAGAACTAATATACGTCTATTTAAAATCTTCAATCTTAAATTTTAAATCTTAAATGCAGACTTGACCTGCTCAAGTCTGTCCAGTTTCTCCCATGTGAATAATTCGACTTGACGCGTATATTCATTGCCGTCCGAATCCAGGAAAGTCTTCGTTACCACCTCGTTCGTACGACCTACATGTCCGTACTTGGCGGTCTCCTGGTACATCGGTTGCGTCAACTTCAGATCCCGGATGATCGCTGCCGGACGCAGGTCAAACAGCTGTGCTACTTTCTGTGCGATCGCTGCATCGCTCATCTGCACCTGAGCCGTACCGTAGGTGTTCACGTAGATCGACACCGGTTCCGCTACGCCGATCGCGTAGCTCACCTGCACCAGCGCCTCGTGCGCTACTCCGGCTGCTACCAAATGCTTGGCGATCCAACGTGCCGCATACGCAGCCGAACGGTCCACCTTCGAGGGATCCTTACCGCTGAACGCACCACCTCCGTGTGCACCGCGACCACCGTACGTATCCACGATGATCTTTCTTCCCGTCAGACCCGTGTCACCGTGCGGACCACCGATCACGAAATTACCCGTCGGGTTCACCAGCAGCTTCGCTTTCGGATCTGCCAAGAACTCATGCAGCAAGTGACTGTACCGGCTATCACGCGTCGCTACACGCGGCAATAGGATGTCGATGATGTCCTGCTTGATCTGCTCGCTGCTCACACCCTCATCATGTTGGGTGCTTAATACGATAGTATCTATACGAATCGGCTGATTCGTCTCATCATACTCGATCGTCACCTGACTCTTGCTGTCCGGACGCAGATACGTCATCTGTTTGCCTTCCTTGCGAATACGCGCCAGCGTATATACTAAGGTGTGCGCCAGATCCAGCGTCAGCGGCATGTAGTTATCCGTCTCATCGGTTGCGTAACCGAACATCATACCCTGGTCACCCGCACCTTGCTCTTCCGCATTCGCACGACTGACACCCATATCGATATCCTGACTCTGCGCATGCAACGCCGTTAAGATACCGCAACTCTCCGCTTCGAACTTATACTCCGCTTTCGTGTAACCGATATCGGCAATCGTCTTACGGGCAATCTGCTGGATATCCACCCATCCCTTACAACTCACCTCGCCGGCTATCACTACCTGACCGGTCGTACACAGCGTCTCGCACGCTACATGCGCAGCGGGATCCTGCGCTAACATGTTATCCAAAATAGCGTCCGAGATCTGGTCGCTCACTTTGTCGGGATGCCCCTCGGACACCGACTCACTGGTAAATAAATAATTCATTGTTTTTTAGCATTTTTGGTAATGAGGTTGCAAGCAGCCAAATCTGTCCTCATTCGTATTAATTATCCGTTTTTACGACGCTCCAACTGACCCTCAAGTGCTGCCAGACATCCGTCGATTCCTTCTTCAAAACTGTCCGCTACTTTCTCGGCAAACAAACCCGCGATGCGAATCTTCACTTCCTTGTTGTCATTCGTCTGTGGTTTGATCACGGACATGCGAATCTCTACTTTGTCGTCCGGGTTAAGGTGACGCTCAAAACGATTCATCTTCTTCTCAATAAACTGCTCGAGTTTCTCAGCCATCTCGAAATTCACGGCATTAATCGTAACGTTCATAGTAGTATGTTTTTAAGGGTTAAACGAAATCTGCTGCAAAGATACTACAAAAAAATGGAATATACAAGGATTTTATGCAAAAAAATCAAATTTATTTGAATTATCCTATTTTGCGGATAAGCGTCAGTCCGTCGCGTAGGGGCAAGATCACCTGCTCGAATCGCTCATCTTCCGCCAACTTGTCATTGAAGGCTCGTAAACCCAAGGTCTGCTTGTCTTTATCGTACGCCGGATCAATGATATGTCCGTCCCAAAGCGTGTTGTCTGCCAGTATGAACCCGCCTATCGGCACCAGCGGATACACCGCCTCCAGGTACGCACAGTACTCCCTCTTATCCGCATCAATAAACACCAACTCAAATGTATCGGCCAAGCTTGGACGATACAATACCTCTTTCGCGTCCCCGATGACCAACTCGATTCGTTCGCCAAGTGGTGAACGAGCGATGTTGCGTCTAATCGTCTCCTCCAATTCATCGTTATGCTCGATCGTCACCACCTTTCCGCCTTCCGCTAAGCCTTCCGCCAGACACAACGCACTGTAACCCGTGAACGTACCTAACTCCAGAATCCGCTTCGGCCGAATCATATGACTGATCATACTCAGCACACGACCTTGCACCTGTCCGCTTAACATATGCGCGTTCAATATATGTACATGCGTATCACGCGTGATACCCTCTAACACCTCGTTTTCCGGTGTCGAATGGGCACAAATATACTCCTCAAGTGTCATATTGTTACAAAATTTGGCACAAAAGTACAAAAAAATTTGCACATATGCAAAAAAAGTTGTAACTTTGCAGCAAATTTTTAGCATTTTATTATAATAATGGAAAAAATAGACGAATTGGATCGAAAGATCTTGAAGATTATCACCCAAAGTGCCCGAATTCCGTTCAAGGATGTAGCGGAGCAATGCGGGGTCAGTCGCGCTGCCGTCCATCAACGCGTGCAGAAGATGTTTGACAATGGTATCATTACAGGTTCCAGCTATCATGTTCACCCCAAATCGCTCGGCTATCAGCTCTGCGTCTATATCGGTATCACCATGGAGAAAGCCTCGATGTACAACCAGGTCATCGCCGCTCTCAAAGAGATACCCGAGATCGTGGAAGCACAATACACCCTCGGTGCTTTCGGTATCCTCATCAAGGTCTATGCCCATGATAACGAGCATCTGCTCAGCCTGCTGAACACCAAGATCCAGGCCATCCCCGGTGTAGCCGACACCACGACCTTGACTACCCTCGCACAACCGATCTATCGTCAATTGCCAATTGAAATTTGAAATTGTTTGAAATCGTTTGATATTGTTTGAGATTGTTTGAACCCTCAAACCTTCAAACCCTCAAACCATCAAACAAAAAAATCTTTTATGGAAAGAGTAATAAGTGGAATAAGACCGACAGGAAATTTACATTTAGGTAACTATTTCGGTGCTGTCAAGTCCTTCGTTAAGATGCAGGACGAGTACGACTGTATGTTTTTCGTAGCCGATTGGCATTCGCTCACGACCCATCCGACACCCGAGAACATCCGCAATTCTGTCAAGACCATCTTGTCCGAGTACCTCGCATGCGGTATCGATCCGGAGAAAGCACCTATTTACGTGCAGTCGGACGTCAAGCAGGTGCTGGAACTCTACCTTTACCTCAATATGAACGCCTACCTCGGTGAACTCGAGCGCGTCACCTCCTTCAAGGAGAAAGTGCGTAAGCAGCCCGATAACGTCAATGCCGGTTTGCTCACCTATCCCTGCCTCATGGCGGCGGATATCCTGATGCACAAGGCCGACAAAGTGCCGGTAGGTAAGGACCAGGAACAGAATATGGAGATGGCGCGACTCTTCGCCCGTCGTTTCAACCGTATATACAACGTTGAATATTTCAAGGAACCCGCGTCCTTCCATTTCGCCGACAAGGCAGTCAAGGTGCCGGGACTCGATGGAACCGGTAAGATGGGTAAGTCCGAAGGTAACTGCCTCTATCTCTGCGATGACGAGAAGACCGTCACCAAGAAGATCATGCGCGCCGTGACCGATCAGGGACCGACGCAACTCAACCAGGAGAAACCCGAGGTCATCCGGAACCTCTTCACCCTCTGCGAACTGCTCTGCGGCAAAGAGGCCACCGATTACTACAACGATCTGTACAACAACATGACCATCCGGTACGGCGATATGAAAAAACAGATGGCGGCAGATGCCAACAAGCTCCTCTCCCCCATCCGTGATCGTATCAACGCGTACGCTTCCGACGATGCCTTCCTTGACCGCGTCATGCGTCAAGGTGCCGAAGCCGCTGCCGCCCGTGCCGAAAAAACCATCGAAGAAGTCCGTGAGATCATTGGCTTCAGGAAAATTTGAAAAAAGGACTGTACATATTGCTGATGACGTTCGGTGTTGTCGCTTGTTCGACTACATCGCAAATCCCTCTGGATGATGCCTACTATTGTCCGGAGAATACCGTCGTGCCTAGCAAGCCTAGTGCCCCTCAAACGACCTCAAACGATATCAAACAACCTCAAACGAAGTTAGAGTATATCTCCGTCCAAGACACCACCATCACCGTCCGTATCAAAAAATGAAGCAGTCTAGCAACGATAGTGGTCTAACAGCAAAGCGGTCTTACAGGCTGCTCGCAGCCAGTCTAACAGCCATTTTAATGGCGGTCAGCTCTTTGGGCTATTCGCAGGATTATGCGCGTATATCGGAGCGCACCCTCATGGGTACGGCGCGGTACGTGGGAATGGGCGGAGCGATGTCGGCGATCGGTGGTGACCCCTCGTCCGTCATGGACAACACTGCCTGTCTCGGCCTCTATCGCCGCATGGAGATGCTCATTACCTTCGATCATACTATAGCACCTGCTACCTCGGTCGCAGGGCGGGTCTCGCAGTTCATGGCTCCCCAGGCTTCGGTCGTCTTCAGTGTCCCCTCTTTCCGGGCTACCGAACACGAGGGTATCCAGTACCATAACTTCATGCTCTCGTACCAACGCGTGCATAGTTTTAATCGCTCCCTCGCCCCTTCTTCCACGGATCAACCCTCCCTCGGTTATCTCTTCGCTTATGCGGACGGTAACCTGGGTATCCCTTATACGGCGGACCCGTACAATGTCTATAATGACCTGCGTCTGGAGGAACGCGGTTATGTCAATGAGTACGCGATCGACTGGGCTACCAATATCGCTAACAAATGGTACGCCGGACTCGGCCTGCGGATCCACTCGTTCTCTTTCTCTTCCGAAGGGGATTATTTCGAGTCTTTCAATTATAAGAATGCCCAACAGGAGACCTATTACAACCGCAGCCGCACCTCTGTTTTCATCAATGGAGCAGGGTGCAGTCTCTCCGCGGGATTCATAGGACGACCCCTGTCCTGGTTGCGACTCGGCGTTGGACTGCAGACGCCATCCTTAGGTTCACTCACGCTCTCTACTTCCGGTACCTTCGATGCCCTCAGGGACTCACTCCGCTGGTCCGATGCGCCGAACCTGTCCTCCGACCTCTCGGACTTCCATATGCCGCTGCATCTGTCCACCTCCGTGGCGTTCCAGATTGACCGCTATGCGATGATCGCCCTGCAGTATGACTATCGCTATTCGAAATATACCAACCATGATCATTCCCTCCGCGCAGGACTGGAACTCGTGCCGATTACCGGACTCTATATCAATGCTGGTTATGTCTTCGAGAGTAACTTCGCGCAAGCCCGGGTGGTGGATTATGATAAGACCCTCGACCGCCAGGATACCTATTTCTGGCATCAGCGTTGGCAGCAGTATATCTCCGGCGGAATAGGCTTCCGCGGACGTTATATCATCGCCCAAGCCGCTTACCAATACCGCATGCATCGTGCGCAACTCTTCGCCCATGAAGCCGCCGCACCTTATGATATCAACCAAGACTCCCACCGTATCGTAGTGACGATCGGCTGGCATAACAATTAAGACATATTGACAACTTATAAACTCGAGGTGTAAAACGCAGTTTTGCAACTCGAAAAGCGTAGCAAAATACGTAGCGCCCTACAAGGGTTTTACCCGCAGTCGCGCGAGTATTATTGCAAGCTGGCATCGTGTAGTTACGAGACCGGAAAACTCAACAAAAATTATCTAACCGAGTGCAAATGCTTCACTAATGGCGTGCCGATACTCTACGCCGTGACCCTCTTCGGAGGTAGCGATGAGGTGGTCGGATTACAGAGGAAAAAGCAGGCCTCAAATCCTATCTTAAGGAAGTTTTCTCGCGCAAAACACTACACGGTGCTTTTTTGTGCCCCATACAGGTTTTTCTGCAATTTTGTTATCATGGGTCTGCAAATTGACATCATCAAGGGAATCTTTTTTCAGGAAATCTTTTTTTTCTTCATTTGCTTTGCGTCGTGTTTCCTTGCTTTTTGTTTCTCGTCATTTGCTGGTATCCTGATAACCATCCCACCTTTGTCCGTTTCCAGATTGTATCCTGGGTCTCTTTGTCTATTGCCCGGCATGTGATGCCGGTTGTTTCTCGCGTCTATGCGCCGCGTATCCATGCGCGGCACACATTTTTTTCCCCTTTTTCTTGCATATATGAAAAAAAAGCAGTAATTTTGCAGCGGCAATGAAAGATATTACGCACATACGGCTGTTTTTTCTTTATCTCACAGGACTGATTCTGATGTCCTGTGGAGGGCAGGGGGGTGCAGAAGAAGCATTGCTCCGGGAGTTAGATCGATGTATCGAGGAGCGTGCCGTCTATTATGCGCCGCGTGAGCATCAGGTGGACTCATTGCAGGCGTTGCTTGCCGCACCGTGCTCTGCCGGTGAGCGTTTCGAGTTGTACGGCAGGCTGGTGGAGACCTACCGCTCCTACAATCTGGATTCGCAGCAGTACTACACGGAGCAACGTCTGATTTTGGCTCATACGCCGTTTGAGAAACAGGTCTCGCTACTCAATTATGCGGAGGTCCTGATGCGCAGCGGTATGTACCATGAGACGATCCTGTATATGGATTCCGCCTTGCAGCGCCCGTTGGATCCGGTTTTGGAGCCGTATTACAGTCATCTGCGCCGTACGTTATACGGGCTGATGAAAGATTTTGCCATTACGGAGCGTGAGCGGCAGACATATTCTGCCATTACCCAGCATTACCGCGAGCAGATGATGGAGGTGCATCCGGCCGGTTCGTTCCTGCATGAGTTGGTGCGCGCGGATTATCTGTACGAACAGCATCTGTACGACAGCGCCTTGCAGGTGTTGGATACTTACGAGCAGGCGCACCGAGTGGAAGGGCAGTATGAAGAGCCGGTTTTTGCAGTCACACGTGCGCAGATATACCGCGCCATTGGCAACAGAGAAAAGGCAAAGCATTATCTGGCTATATCCGCTATCGCGGACTTGCGTAACTCTATCCGCGAGTATATCGCATTGCGCGAATTGGCGGTGTTGCTGTACGAAGAAGGGGATATAGACCGTGCATTCCATTATATGCAATGCGCAGCAGAGGACGCTATGTCCGGCAGCGCGCGTGTGCGTTCTATTGAAACGAGTATTCTCTATCCGGTGGTGGAAGAGGCACACCTTAAACTGATGCAAAAGCGGCAGTATTGGATGATAGCCATGATGGTCAGCGTGTTGGTTATAGCAGCCATGCTCATCATCTTCCTCGCCTATAGAAACCGCCAGCACCGTCAGTTGGCACTACTCAACAGCCGCTTGGCGCTTAGTAACGAAGCGTTGCGTCAGAGTAACCGCATCAAGACGGTCTATATCGGACGGTATATGAAAATGACCACTCTCTCGGATTTTGACGATGCGTTCCTGGAACTGTTTCCGGATTTTGTGGCGCAGGTCAAGGACTTGTTGGTGCCGGAAGCCGAACTACGCATCAAACCCCAAGAGCGGTTGAATACCGATTTGCGTGTATTAGCGCTCATTCATCTGGGAATCACCGACAGCCGTCAGATAGCGGATTTCTTGCGTTATTCCCTCTCTACAATTTATAATTCTCGAACACGTATGCGTAATTGGGCGAAGGGTGATAGGGATGAATTTGAACAAAAAATAGCTGCTTTGTAATTAAATTGCACTACTTTTTTATACTACCTTATAAAAATGCATATTATTGAATTTCAGTAACATGCATTTTTGTATAGTTTACAAGCACTACTTTTTTAGATATGCCTGTTGTGTACTTGTATGAAAAGTAGTAACTTTGCAGCGCAAAATAAATTTTGTTTAACCCTAAAATGTTCAGTATTGTGAATAAACTCTTTACTCCATTTTTGATTGCAATTATTGCCCTGTTGGTTGCAGCATTCCCTTTGAGTGCGCAAGTGACTGGTGTGATTGTGGATGAAACAGGAGAACCGATTATCGGTGCCAGTATTCTGGAGAAAGGTACGTCCAATGGTACGATTACCGATTTTGACGGTAATTTCACGTTGGAAGTAGCCGAAGGCGCTACGCTGGAGATCAGTTATGTGGGCTATGCTTCGCAATCTCTACCAGCTAAAGCCAACATGAATATTGTCCTCAAAGAGGATACGGAGGTGCTCGAAGAAGTGGTGGTAGTCGGTTACGGTGTGCAGAAGAAAAGCGACTTAACCGGTTCTATTTCCCAAGTGAGTGACAAAGACTTGCAGAAGACGCCTGCGCCCTCTATCGGTGCGGCGTTGGAAGGACGCGCAGCCGGTCTGCAAGTGACGGGTTCCGGTGCGCCGGGTAGTAATGTGAGTCTGAATATCCGCGGTATAGGCTCTATCAACAACTCCCAGCCTCTTATCGTCATCGACGGAGTACCGACCGATGTGCCGTTGAACATGATCAACATGGATGACGTGGCGAGTATCGACGTGCTCAAGGATGCTTCGGCAACGGCGATTTACGGTAGCCGCGGTGCATACGGCGTAGTGATTATCACTACCAAGAAAGGAGACAACGAGAAGGGACATATATCTCTCAAAGGATCGTTTGGCTTTGATCAAATCCAGCGCACGCTGCCTCTGCTCAACGCTTCGCAGTTCGCCTCGCTTCATAACGAGATGATGGCGGCAGCCGGTCAACCCCAATACGCGGCGTATGCGGATCCGACCCAATTGGGCCAGGGCACGGACTGGATGTCCGAGTTATGGCAGTTCGCCCCGACGCAGAATTACAGCCTCAGTTATTCCGGCGGTACACAGAAGTCCAATTTCTATGTGTCCGGTGCCTACTTTGACCAGAAAGGTATCATCAAAACCTCTGCCTACAAGCGTATCACGCTCCAGTTCAACCACGACACCCAGTTGCTCAACTGGCTGCGTTTCGGACACAAGCTCTCCCTGAACCATGATATCAAGTCTTCCGGTGAATACAATATACAGAATACCATGCGCGCATTGCCTACGCAGGCGATTAAGAATGAAGACGGTTCGTGGGCAGGACCGGAAGGCTTGGCGATGTACGTAGGCGATATCACGAACCCGATCGGTAAGATGAAGGAGAACACCAGTGTTACCAAGGGTTACAACCTCCTGGGTAATATCTATGCGGAGATTAAGCCGCTGGACTGGCTTATTTTCAAGACCACGTTCGGTATGCAGGTCATGTACTGGGACACGGAAGGCTGGTCACCGGCTTATGACTGGAAACCTATCGCGCAGCCTGAGAGTCAGGTCAGTCATTCGTTCGACAAGAGCATCACATGGCTTTGGGACAATACCTTGTCTTTCGTTAAGACCTTCAAGGAGAAACATGCTTTCACAGCGATGATCGGTTCGTCTATGCAGGCGAATAACTACGAGTACATGAGCGGAGCGGTGCAGGGCTTCATCTCCGAAGAGGCACGCCAGCTCAGTAACGGTCTGCTGCAACCCACTTTGGGCGGTAACAAGTCCGATTGGTCGTTGCTCTCGTTCATGAGCCGTGTCACGTACGGATACGACAACCGCTATCTGATCACTGCTACTTTCCGTGCCGACGGTTCGAGTCGTTTCTCGAAGAAGAACCGTTGGGGCTATTTCCCATCCGTGGCATTAGCGTGGCGTATGAGCGAGGAGCATTGGTTCAATAAGACCTTCTGGCTCACGGACTTCAAGCTGCGTGCCGGATACGGTCTGACGGGTAATCAGGCATCGGTTGGCAATTACGCCTATGCGTCCCAGTTGCAGACGGTGCAGTACGTGTTCGGCGGTAAGCAGGCAGCCGGTTTGGCACCTTGGGTACTGCCTAACCCCAACGTGCGCTGGGAGACCGTGGAGCAGTACAATGTCGGTATGGATCTGGCGCTCTTTGATCAGCGCTTACATGCTACGATCGATGGTTATATCAAGAATACGAACGATATGCTCGTGCCGATGTCCGTACCTATCAGCAGCGGTTATTCGGACGAGGCAGTACCGAGCATCAATGCCGGTCGTATGCGGAACATGGGTATTGAGGTCAGCCTCAACAGTATGAATATCAAGAAGGCCAATTTCACATGGACGACCACTGTCAATTTTGCGTATAACCACAACCGCATCCTTTCGCTCAATGGCGATGTACCGATGTATTTCGACTGCAATATCCACGCGGTCGGTCATCCTGTAGCGGCTTTCTATGGTTATGTGACGGACGGTATCTTCCAATCGCAGGAGGAGGTGGATGCACATGCTATCCAGACCATCGGCAGTGACAAGTTCACTTCCACCCAGCCCGGTGATATCCGCTTCAAGGACCTCAATAATGACGGTGTGATCAACGAGGAGGACCGCACTTACCTCGGTTCACCGACTCCTTCGTGGACCTTCTCCATGAACAACCGCTTTGAGTTCTACGGTGTGGATGTGGAGATCTATCTCCAGGGAGCGGCAGGTAACAAGATCTATAACAGCAACCGTGCGACGCTGGAAGCGATGTCGGTAGCGCAGAACCAGATGACGACGGTGTTGGACCGTTGGCGTCCGGACTGCCCTTCGACCACGATGCCTCGTGCCGTGTTCTCTGATCCGAACAAGAACAACCGCACCAGCGACCGTTTCTTGGAAAAAGGCGATTACCTGCGCTTGAAGAGCATCACGGTGGGTTATACGATTCCCAAGCATCTGACGCAGAAAGCGAAGATGGACGAGGTGCGTTTCTCCGTCTCCGGACAGAACCTGTATACGATCACGCGTTATACGGGTCTCGATCCCGAGGTGGGTGGAAGCGGTATAGACGGCAATGTCTATCCCCTCACGCGTAATTTTACATTCGGATTGAATATCATGTTCTAAAGCAGGAGGATCAAGTATGAATAAGAAATTTTCAATTTTCAATTTTCAATTGTTATCATTTTAATGATAACGTTCACTTCCTGCAATTTCCTTGAGCGCAAGCCTTGGGATTCGGTGGATACGACGAACGGGTTCATCACCGAAGCGGATGCGGTAGCAGCCGTCAATGCCTGCTATCAGCCGCTGCAGTGGCCCAAACTGTATAACATGCGTATATGGACGCTGGATATCATTGCCGGCGAGAGTGTGGTCGGTGCCGGTGGTGGTACGGACGGACTGGAGACGGTGGAGATGGCGAATTTTATTGCAACTTCGGATAATTTCGCAGCCCTTGATCTCTGGCGCGGACCTGCCCCGGGTATCTTACGTTGCAATTTCGTGCTGGCGAACGTGCCGCAGATGGATATCGACAATGATATCAAGGCGCGTCTGTTAGGTGAGGCACATTTCCTGCGTGCGCATTACTATTTTATATTAGTGCGCTTGTTCGGCGGTGTTCCGATGCCTACGGAGCCTCTGTCGGCAGATAGCCAGCTCAAGATGCGCCGTGCCTCGGTCAGTGAGATCTATGCCCTCATCACCGAGGACCTGAAACAGGCAATCTCGCTGCTTCCGCAACGCAGCAAGTACGGTAGCAAGGATATCGGTCGTGCTACGCAAGAGGCGGCGATGGCGGAGTTGGCACGCGTCTATATGACTTATGAACCGAATACGGCCAAGTACACCGAGGTGGTGCGCTTATGCGAGGAGATAGGTAAGATGGGTTACCAGTTAGCCGCTAACTATGCGGATAACTACAACCCTGCCAAGCAGAACGGAGTGGAGTCTATCTTCGAGGTGCAGTACTACGGCAAGACCAATCAGGATTTCTGGTCGAATGAGAACCAGGCATCGTGGATAAGCACTTATCAGGGTCCGCGTAACTCGGGTATGGCTGCCGGTTGCTACGGTTGGAACCAGCCTACGCCGGAGTTCGTCAGCCAGTACGAACCGGGTGACTTGCGCAAGGACAAGACCCTCTTCTATACCGGTTGTCCGACGTTCGACGGCTATACCTACAGCGGCACATGGTCCACGACGGGCTATAACGTCCGTAAGTTCCTGCTCACCAAGGCGCAGTCGCCGGACTATAACACGAGTAACCAGAACTGGATCGTCACCCGTTACGCGGATGTGCTGCTTATGAAGGCCGAGGCACTCAACGAGTTAGGCCGTACCAAAGAGGCGGAGGAACCGCTCTACCAAGTGCGCAAGCGTGCCGGACTGACCAGTCGTGCGCAGATAGAAGGACTGACGCAGCTCCAGATGCGGGAGAAGATCATCCATGAGCGCCGTATCGAATTGGCGTTTGAGGGACACCGGTGGTTCGATATGCTCCGTTATCCGGACAATTACGCCCTTACTTTCCTGCACTCCATCGGCAAGACCGCAGCCACTACCAAACATCTGCTGTTCCCCATTCCGATGCAGGAGATAGAAGCAAATGAGTTATTAACGCAAAACCCCGGATGGTAATGAAAATCTTAAATCTCAAATATCAAATTTCAAATATAGTGCTTGTGGCACTATGCGCGCTTCTCTTCTCGTCCTGTGAGAAGAAAGACGCTGCAGCGGAGGAATTGCCGCTGGAGTTGACACTCTCTACGGACTCGGTGTATTGTCTGCCGGTCTATAAGGACCTGCCTGCACTCGAAATGGCGTGGACGGCGGGTTCTAATCACGGAACGGGTTCGGCGATCAGTTATATCCTCGAGATGGACAAAGAGGGTAATAACTTCGCCGGAGGTCTCCAATGGAAGATAGGTCGTACGGCGGATCGTACGATGGTGTTCGGTCACAAGCAACTGGCGGACACGCTGGCACTTACGTTCCCTACCGACCCCGAAGATACGTACCAGACCTTCGAATGGCGAGTACGCGCCAAAGTAATGCAAACCGGCGAAGAACAGGTGTCTCCGGTGGTGAAGGTGAAGATAGCATGGAACGTGACCATGTTAACCGCTCTCTATCTGGTAGGTGACGCAACGCCTAACGGATGGAGCCTCGACCGCGCCACACCGATGGTGATCGACATGACGCAGATGAGCCGTTTCTATTGGACCGGCAAACTGAACAAAGGTGAGTTCAAACTGCTCACTACGGACTCTGCATGGTTGCCGTGCTACGTGGGTGACCTCACGGATGCGACCAAGATGGTTTATCGCCCGACGGAAGCATCGTATACGGATAATAAATGGCTCATCGACAAGGGCGGTAACTACCGTATCGAAGCCGATGTGAAAGCTTTGACGATCTCTGTCACCTATCTTGGCGGCGAGATGTACAGCCATATGTACATGATCGGTGACGCTACGCCGGGCGGCTGGAGTTGGGATAACATCACGGAGATGCAGCATCCCGAGACCGATATCTTCACCTGGGAAGGTAACCTCAGCGCAGGACAGATCAAGTTCCCCACGGAGTTGAAGTCCGACTGGTCGGGTGAGATGCTCTATGCTCCGACACCGGACTGCGCACCGACGACCAACGGTACGTTTGAGGCACGTGTTGGCGGAGCTGATAATAAATGGCTCATCTCCACCCCCGGTGAGTACCAGATACGAATCAACATTAATGACACGACTATATCATTTGTTAAATTATGAAAAGGACTCTTTTAACTTTGAGCGTCAGCGGTCTTTTGACTTTGAGCGTTAGCGGTCTGATTTCATGTAACATCATCGAGCCGGATAACGACCCCGTCACCTATGGCGAGAGTTATATCCCGAATCTGCTTTCGACGGATAAGGCGGCGTACCAGCCGGGGGAGAAAGTGACGCTCTCGCTCAACAGTATGCCGGAGGGATCGGTCACGGTGCGTTATACCCATTTAGGCAAGCTCCTCAAGCAGGAGCCGCTCTCTTCGTCCCGCTGGACATGGCAACCGCCTGCAGGGGATTTT
The DNA here is from genome assembly GCA_017447875.1 of Paludibacteraceae bacterium. Lineage (GTDB taxonomy): Bacteria > Bacteroidota > Bacteroidia > Bacteroidales > Paludibacteraceae > Colicola. Next base: position 31,995 of record JAFSMP010000034.1, read on the forward strand.
CAGGGCTATATGGTGGAGTTGCATAAGAGCGTCAACGGCCGCGATGAGGTGATCTCCTCTATCGGTATAGACGTGTCCTCTGAGCCGAGCCGCTTCCCGCGTAACGGATTCCTATCGACTTACGGCAAGATGTCCGCATCCGATATCGCCAACGTGCTTAATGATCTCAACCGCTATCATATCAACTATGTGCAGTTCCAGGACTGGCATTGGAAGCACCATCATCCGCTGGCAGGTTCAGCTACCCAGCCGATGGACGTATGGACGGATATTATCTCCCGTAACTGCTACCGCTCGACGGTACAAGGTTACATAGACGGTGCTCACAAGCGCGGTATGGTGACGCTCTTCTATAATCTCGGTTACGGTTGTCTGGAGGACTATGCGACGGATGATGTCAACCCTGAATGGCTCATGTACACCGACAAGCTGCATACGCATGTGGACAACCACCCGCTGGGTTCGCCTTTCAAGAGTGCAATCTATCTGACCGATCTGCATAACGACGGTTGGCGCGATTATCTGCGTGCTCGCAACGATGAGGTCTATTCGGTCTTCAATTTTGACGGATGGCAGATAGACCAGTTAGGCGTGCGTCCGACGACGGTGTATGACTATAGCGGTAATGTCATCGACGTGTAGTCCGCTTTCGGATCGTTCATCGCCAATGAGAAAACCGCCCAACCGGACAAGCGTATCGTGATGAACGCTGTCGGTCAGTACGGTCAGCAGGGACAGATTGCTTCTGCGCCTGTCGATTTCTGCTACACCGAGGTGTGGGAGCACAGCAATACGGACGGTTACGGCATTTTCTCCCGTATCATCACGGATAATGCGAACTGGTCGAACGGCAAGCAGACGGTCTTGGCGGCGTACCTCAACTACGATCTCGGTCTGAAGGGACGCGGCTATTTCAATACGCCGGGTATCATCATGGCTACGGCTGTAGCTTCTGCATGGGGCGGTACGATCCTTCAGATGGGCGAGCATATGCTCTGTCATGAGTATTTCCCGGACGATAACCTCACCATGACCGGTGAACTAAAACGCGCCATGATACGCTATTACGATTTTGCGGTAGCGTATGAGAACCTCCTCCGTCCTGCTACACCGGCTGGCGGTATCAACTCCGACTGGTACGGCGTGGACGTAACGAGCACGAGCGCGTATGTGTTCAACCAATGGGGACCGAAAGCGAACCAGATAGCTACGGTAGGTCGTCATCTGGACGATTGCGATGTGATCCATCTGCTCTCGTACCGCAACGCGACGCACCTCGACTGGTGTGACTCGGACGGCGACCAGGCCCCGCAGAGCCTCATTAAGGATATACCGGTCTCTTTTGCCGTCAGTGCCCAACCGAGCCGCGTATGGGTTGCTACACCGGATTATCAGCAGGGTGCTGCGCAGGAGGTAGAATGGGAGTATGTGGGCGGTCAGTTGACCCTCACCGTGCCTGCCATCCAGTATTGGACTATGATTGTTGTTGAAAAATAAATAGCATGAATATGAGAAATTTTAGTTTGAATAGAGTAATGAAGTCTGTGCTCTGTGTTCTGGGGTCAACCTGGTTAGCGGTCCTGAGTCCCGTTCACGCTATCGAGACCGTAGAGTCTCCGTCATTGAATATGAAAGCGTATTTCGATATCCGTGACGGCCGTCCTATCTATTGGTTGCTCCACAAGGGCGACACGGTTATCCGTCCGTCGTACCTCGGTCTTCAACTCCGCGGCGAGCACTCCCGCGGTGATTTCAATAACTACAAGGAAGAGAAAACTATTGACAATGGTATAACCGGTCTAATGAATGGCTTCGTGCTCACCGGCAGCGAGCGTCACCGTTTTGACGAGACCTGGCAACCCGTATGGGGCGAGGAACGCTCAATTCGAAACTGCTACAACGAGATGTTGCTCACCCTTAAGCAACCGAGTAAAGATCGTTCGATTCAAATCTGTTTCCGCCTTTATGACGATGGTCTCGGCTTCCGCTATATCTTCCCGCAGCAGCGGAACCTCAACTATTTCGTTATCGAAGAGGAGCATTCCGAGTTCGCGATGCCGGGTGACATTACTGCCTATTGGATCCCGGGTGACTACGATACGCAGGAGTATGAATATACGCGCTGCAAACTGAGTGAGATCCGTGGCATCCAGGAGAAGACCAGTAAGGCGAACCTCTCCACCACCAATTTCTCTACCACCGGTGTGCAGACCCCTGTGCTCTTCAAAACGAATAGTGGTAAATGGCTCAATATCCACGAGGCAGCGCTCGTTAACTATAGCTGCATGCACCTGAACCTTGACGACCAAAATATGGTATTTACCTCCTGGCTCACGCCGGATATCGACGGTACGAAAGGACATATCCAGACGGATGCGGTCAGCCCGTGGCGTGTGATTATGGTAGGTGAGAAAGCGCAGGATATCCTTGCATCACGTATTGTGCTCAACCTCAACGAGCCTTGTAAGATATCCGACACCTCATGGATCAAACCGATGAAGTACGTCGGTGTATGGTGGGAGATGATTGCAGGTAGTGCCGATTGGAGCTATACCTGGGATTTCCCGTCCATCCATATCGGCGTCACCGACTATTCGAAGGCCAAACCGCACGGCCGTCATGGCGCCAACACCGCTAACGTGAAACGTTATATCGACTTCGCTGCCAAGTATGGTTTTGACGGTGTCCTCGTCGAAGGTTGGAACATCGGTTGGGAAGACTGGTTCGGAAACGAGAAAGACTTCGTCTATGACTTCGTCACTCCGTACCCCGATTTTGATGTCGAGGGCATTCATGACTACGCCAAGTCCAAAGGAGTGAAGATGATTATGCACCATGAGACATCCGGTGCCATCCGTAACTATGAGCGTTGGCTCGACACGGCGTACCAGTTCATGAACAAGTACGAATACCCTGCGGTCAAATCCGGGTATGTAGGCAACCTCCTTCCGCGCGGCGAGCATCACTACAGCCAGTGGATGAATAACCACTATCAGTACTGCGTGGAGAAAGCCGCCAAGTACCATATCATGGTCAATGCGCACGAGGCAGTGCGTCCTACAGGTCTGTGCCGTACGTGGCCTAACCTCATTGGTAACGAGTCAGCACAAGGAACGGAGTATCAGGCTTTCGGCGGTTCGGCTCCTAACCATACCACCATGCTGCCCTTCACACGTCTCATCGGTGGTCCGATGGACTATACCCCGGGTATCTTCGAGAACGACATCCGCAAGTTCAATCCGAATAGCACCTCGTGGTGCAACACCACGCTCTGTAACCAGCTCTCGCTCTACGTGACGATGTACAGTCCGCTCCAGATGGCAGCAGACATACCGGAGAACTACGAGCGCTTCCGCGATGCGTTCCAGTTTATCGTCGATGTACCGGTAGAGTGGGATGAACCGTATTACTTGGAGGCAGAGCCGTATGAGTATGTCACAATCGCGCGTAAGCAGAAAGATACTGATGCATGGTTCGTCGGTTCGACCAACGGTTACGACCCGCGTACTGCAACCATCGATCTCTCTTTCCTGCCGGCAGGCAAGAAATACGTTGCGACCATCTATGCCGATGCCAAGGATGCGCATTACAAGACCAATCCGCAGGCTTATACCATCACCACCAAGACCGTGACGAGCAAGACCAAACTCAAACTCTTCACCGCTGCCGGAGGAGGTTGTGCAGTCAAGATTGTACCCAAACAATAAAACGATAATTAACCCTTTTATTAACCATTTAAAAATCAATGTCTTATGAAAAAGATTTACACTTTATGCGCTGCACTGATGGCTGTATGCAGCCTCTCTGCTAAAACGGTTTATCTGAACACCGCCAGTTCCAACTGGGCTGATGCCAATGCCATCACGTTCATCCATGCATGGGGTGGCGAAGTGACAACCACTAATGTGCAAATGCAGCCGGTTGCAGAAGGCTCGGCTGTCTTGAGCGCTCAGATCGATGACAACAACACTTCTATCGTTTTCGTTCGAATGGCTCCGGACAGCACGGCGATCAATTGGGACAACAACTGGGGCAAAACGGGTGACCAGGAGATTCCTACCGATAAGAACCAATTCACGCCGGTGGGTTGGGCAGAAGGTGCAGCTTACGGCCTTTGGGGCACCTATGGTCAGCTTCCTACGGTTGCGCTTGTAGGCAATTATGCAGAGAACATGTGGGGTGCTAATGCCACCAACACCATGACCCCTGCTAATGACGGCCTTACCGCTGCCGTAACGCTCGCTTTGGCAGCAGGCTCCTATGAGATCAAAGTGTGGGTGGACGGCTATTATATGAGCCTGAACGGCGAAGGTGAGACCCTCTATGGCATCTCTCGCGATTGGAACCATGCAGATCATGTGGACCTGGTCAATAACGGCCGAAACTTCCAACTGACCACTGATGTAGCTGGTGACTACACCTTCACGTGGAACTATGCAAGTCTGGACTTGGTCGTTACGTTCCCGACGGCAGCAGGCATCGAAAATACCAATGCCAACACCAAAGCCGTTAAGCGCATCGTGAACGGTCAACTCGTTATCACACGCGATGGTAAGAACTACAACGCCATCGGTGCAGAGATGAAATAATCTTTTAGGGCTTTTGCCCTATACCAGCCTTGCGGCGTTGGCTCGCCGCAGGGTTACTAACGAGATCTTTGACATATTGGATTTACCGAAAAAAATGCAAAAATATTTGCATATATAAAAAAATTGTTGTACCTTTGCAGCGGATTTTAAAAAAGGAGGTATTTATGACTGCTTTACAACTAAATGCGGAACTGTATCGGAATCTTGGTATTATAGCCGAGAATGAGACTATGTTTGAGAAAGTAGTCAAGTACGTGCGCAATCTGGCGAAGAAGATACAGGAGGATCCTACTTGTATGACCAAGGAGGAGTATTTTCGTCGGCTTGACGAAGCAGAGAAGGGGCCGACGTACCGAATGTTACCTAATGAAACGATGGATGAAATGCTAACACGTTTAGGCTATGTATAATATAGGCTACAAAGATCAAGCATTGTTAGACATCGCTAAACTCAAAAAGGACGAACCTACTGCTTATAAGAAGGTCGTGTCCTTTATAGAAGAACTCAAACAACATCCCAAAACAGGCACGGGTCATCCCGAACCATTGAAAGGAAAACCGGAGGGTAGATGGTCAAGGCAGATTAATAAAAAGCATCGACTTGTTTATCGGATCTTTGAAAAGGAAGTGATAGTGCTGGTGATTTCTTCCTATGGTCATTATGATGACAAATAAGTAATTTTATCAATTGATATTTTAGCAAAAGCGGTAAATCCAATAGGCGGGTTTACCGCTTTTTGTGTATACAACGAACGAAAATTAAAATATAAAATAATATGAAAAAACAGATGAAATTGTTTACTAACATGACGAAACCCTTCGTCCTTTTCGTGCTGCTGTTTGCTTTGGGTATAGGACAGATGTGGGGAGATACAAGACTATTTACTACAGGTCAAAAGATCTTCTTTCAAGATGCCCAGCTCAGTAATTTGGGTAATGCTTGTTGGAAAAGCGGGACGAACGGGAATGTCTATGCACATTTCTTCAATAAAAAAAGAGATTCCGGCGATGACGAAACTGCATGGGCTGAGTCTGCAGGGCGTTTAGTCTATGGTACAGATGGCGCTGCTAATGCTATATATGAGTTTACGGTTCCTGAACTCAATGGTGCAAGTGCGTCGTGGTGGGGAGTTCTCTTTACTCGTGGTACTGCAGCTAGTTGGGACGGTAAATGGAATCAAACAACCGACCAATATCCGGCACAAGAGAAAAGTTTGTTTACAATCTCAAATACCAAAGACGGTGATAATTTTACTGGATCTTGGAGTGTGATGCCTGAGATGCTATGTTCAGACATAACAGATCCGGAATGGAGTAAAGAAGATGGTTTGTTCTTTACACAATATAGTGGAGAAAAAGGTATTGTGAAAATAAATTGTACTGCCTCACAGAGTTTCCAATTTATAGTTTTCGATGGAACTTATTATAAAAGTTATGCAGATGAGACAAATACAACATGGGCTGATTATGGACCTAAAACAGATGGAGGATATAACTTCCAGTTCCGGGCTGATGAAGCAGGAGAATATATCTTCCAATGGGATAAGACGAATCATAAATTGTGGGTTTGGGAACCGAAAGCGAGATTCGCAAAGCAGAAATATATTTATTTTGATGCTCGCAACTTAACGGGTAGTAACTCCGATTATTGGCAACGAGGTAATTTTACTGCACGTTTCTGGTTTAAGTACTATGATAGTGGTAGTGATAAGGGATCGGTAGATTGTACGAAAGCAAATGCTTTGGAAGATTGGGTGTATTATGCCCTCGTGCCGGATGATGAATATCTGGGCCAAATACAAATGAATCGTCTCCCTGTTTCGACAGAAGATCTTTGCGTGGCGAATGTCGCGTATGCTAAGGATAGAACTAACGTTACTCAAAACTGTCTAAAAGAAGAAACGGGTAAAGCAGATTATTGTAACTCATGGACACCTCAATGGACCACCTATTGCCCACCGACGACGTCGGAAACATTTGCGGATAATGGGACATCAACTATTTCCTGGCAACCAAATACAAATGATGGTACTACTTCTGCGAAGGCTATTTGGGTGAAGACGGGTACGACCCTAAAGGTAGCTGCGACTGCAAGTAAAGCGGTAGCTGACGACAACATGACCATCAAATATGATTTCAAAGTAAATAGCACAAGTCAACAAGATGGCACTACGGCTTCCTATACGCATTCGGCATCAACGAATAATACAACATACGAACTAAGTGCAGATATTTATACGAACTATAATTTGGACAACACCAAGAATAGTACTAAGCATACGCAATCATCTATCTTCTACAAAGCACTGAATACCTATTCGGTAACCCACACATTGAGTGGAGTAACCAAAGCAAGCGGGCGATTGGGAGATGATGCTGCGGCATACTATGTGGCATATGATGCTACTTATGAAGCAAATGCAGGATACTATCTGCCTTCGGATATAACAGTAACTATCGGCGGCGCTACAAAGACAAAAGGTACGGACTATACCTGGACGGTGACAGACGGTACATCCGGTGCTTTAGCCATTCTCACCGATAAGATAGATGGAAATGTGGTAGTTACCATAAACGGTGTTTGGAGGTGGTCTGTAGCCGGTAGTTGGTTGTACTATCCGGAAACAGTAAACTGGGATGCGGACACTTACGCGATGGGTAATATAACAAAAGTGAGTGGTGATGATGTTTGCTCAGTTGAAATAACATTACCTGCGAACACGAATTATACTTTCCAAGTAGTGGATCGTAGTTCCAGCCCATATACCTGGTGGGGGAATAGTAACGATGACAGTGCACCATTCTATATGACATATGGTAATAGTACAAACTGGGGATTTGATGGTGACTATAAGAAGGCATGTGGTATTACAACAGCCGGTGCAGGAACTTATACTTTTACATGGAATATTACCGATAAGCAATTAACCGTTACATATCCGGCCTCATACTATGTAACAGCTGCTACAGCTGGTGGCGGTACGGTAACGCCGAGTTCTGCAACTTATATGAGTACGTCTGTCGGCGGTGAGATTACCGCTACGCCGAACTACGCGTACTATTTCAACGGATGGACTTCCAATGCGGGCGGTTCATTTACGAATGCTTCTGCGGCTACAACAACATTTAAGCCTGCATCCGCCGATGCTACCGTTACGGCTGCCTTTGCGGAGCGCACGGCATTTATTGAGGCCAACTTCCAAGTATATAATAGTGATCGCTCTGTGCGTACAAAAACCGGCAATAGTTGGAGTGATAATTCGACGGCTATCAAGATGAATTATGATGCTGGTAACAACCGCTATTATCTGCACACCTATTCCACTCCTGCCGAATTGAAAGAACAGTTAAATAACGCAGATGCGTATTTTTACATTAAGACAAGTTCATCGACTTCATCTATAGCAAATGATGTCTCTTACCACGCTTCTGGCGCAGATGCTCTTCAAAGTTTATCAGCTTATGGCTCGTCGAATAAAAAAGCAACCAGTACGGTTTATACGGCTAATAGTTTTAAATTCACCGGCTCGGAAGATGGATATGTAATTATATACTTTGATGGTTCGAATGTATGGTATGAATTAGAGTGTGCTCTATCGTACTATGGTGGTGAAGGCGCGACTGGTGACGCTCCTGCGGCACGTACCTATTATGCATACGGATCTAACCAGACTGCTGCAAGCAACTCCTATTCCAAAACCGGTTATACCTTCGACCACTGGGATACCGCAAGCGATGACGGAGGCACTGATTATGCCCCTGAAGACGATGTAGCGATGACTGCACATGAGGTCTGCCTCCATGCTATGTGGACGATTAATAATCACGATATTACTTATACGGCGCCGAGTCATGGTAGTTATACCATCAAAGCAGGTGATGCTTCTGCCGTAAGTGAGAATGTTGACGATGTAAATTATTCAACAACGGTTACTTTGGCAGCTACTCCGGCTTCGGGCTATTCATTCTCAAGTTGGTCTTTGACCGGAGCTACGGCTGCAGATGCTTCCAGCGCAAACACCACCTTCTCCATGCCGGATAATGATGTGACGGTAGAGGCTTCCTTTACAGAGGACAAGCATACTGTAACGGTTGAAATAGGAAGTGCAGGTGGTGGCGTATTTAGTTACGGTGGTAGTAGTAGTTTGACAACAAAGGAAATTAGTGGCATTGGTATCAGTACCGCTACTGGAGATATTGTAGTAGATTCTCTGAACCCTGCTTGGCGGTTCAAGAAATGGGAATATGACGGAGCTAAAATAACTATTACGACCGGAGGTTATACCTCGAAGACCATCCGGGTAAATGCGACAGCTGATGCAACGATTACCGCTGTCTTTGAACCGCGCTTTGGTTTGATAGGCTCGCTTAATGAAGATGGCGATCCTGCTGGAGGTATGCCGAATAAAGATGGGAAAACATGGGGTAATGTGCGTTCTGAAGATTATGAGGCAGACTTTGAGGTATTCTCTTTCACAGCAGTAGGTACCGGGGAAGGAACCGGTGTTGATTTGCGATGCACGCGTACCTTGGAATCCAATAAACAATATAAGTTCCAAATCGTAGACCGTGCAACGGTCGGACGTGACCGTTTCTGTTTGGCAGCTGATGGAAGTGCGTTGTTGGAGGCGAATGAAAGTATTACCCTTAATTATAAAGAGCAGTCAAATGCTAATGTGTTGATCAATACGATCGGCTATGGAGAATACACATTCAGAATTACCAATATCGCAGCTACTACCTATAATCCGACAGTAACGGTTGATAGACCGACTGACTCTAAACAACTGACTTTGAAGTGCGGTTATTCGATTGATGCTGCAAGTTCTGTTACTCTTAGTAACGATGGCGGTACGGCTATGGGTCACACAGATGAAGGCACAGATGAAGGCGGGGATGGATTTGATATCTCAGATGGAGGATTCTTTAAAAGCGGAAGTCATATAACCTTTACTGCTACTCCGGCGACGGGATATGTATTTGAAGGATGGTATACCGACAATACCTACGAAACTCGTTTCGCGACAGATAATCCGATGACCATGACTGAAGGAACAAATGCTAACGTGACCGTTTATGCGCGGTTTATAGAGAAAACTAACACTTTCACCGATGGAGCAAGTACCGGCTATTGGAACAACACATCCAACTGGTCGCTCGGCTCGTTACCTACCATTAATGAGCGTGTAGTAATTACCAAACCTGTTACGGTTGATATCGCTCACGCATTGGCGAAACGTATTATCCTGGATCAAAGCAGTACCAACACCGGCGCGCTGACTATCCAAGCCAACAAGGGTCTGGAGGTGCAGCAGACGATACAGGTATATAACGGTTCGAGTTATGGACCGACGACCGCAGCAGATCTCGTGCTTGAGTCCTCGTCTTCCGGCAACGCTTCGCTCATCTTTGAGAACAGCAACGAGGATCAGGCAACCGTACAGATGTACTCGCCGGCGACTATAAGCACCAATTGGAACTGGCAATTCATGGGCACACCATTTACTTCTGCCAATGCGCTCTATAGTTACTACGGTGCATACCTCTATGAGTGGCAATCCGATGGTACCTGGGATGCCGTAGCCAACGGTGGTACGATGACTCCGTTCACCGGTTATTGCATCACTCAATCTTCGCCTACCACTTATGTCATGGACGGTACGTTGAACCCGAATGACGACGTGGAGATCAGCATTCCTGCCGGTTTGGAATTTGTGATGGCGAACAGTTGGACGGCTCCAATCAGCGTTTGCAACTTCACGAACACAACCCTACCGCTGGATAATCAGACCATCTATCTGTTCAATACCGGACATGCAGAGAGTGATGCATCAGCAGGAAGTGCCGCGGGTACATACATAGCCATGCCTATTAACTCGGCGGTATATACCGGCAACTACCTGATTGCTCCGATGGAAGGCTTCTATGTAAATAATAAAGGCGGTTCGGCAGTAACCGTCACGCTCAAATACGATGAGTTGGTTCGTCCGTCCGGTTCGCATACCGATATCGTCGCAGGCGCAATGCATGCTCCCAAACGCGTGGATGCTGTGGCTGAACCGGACGTGATGAAAATCAAAGCCATCGGCTCCAGATATGCCGATCGTGTGGTGATTCTGGTGCGTCCAGACTTCTCTGCCGGCTTCGACAACGGATGGGACGGTAAGAACCTCAACGAACCGGGTGTAGCTCCGATCCTCTACGCCCTGCGCGCAGACGGTACAAAAGATGCCGTAAGCGCCATCCCGACCTTCGAAGGAACGGTAGTCGGTTTCCGGCTAGGTGAAGACAACCAATATACCTTCTCCTTTGAGTATGATGGTGAGGATATATGGTATCTCAATGACCTCAAGCAGCAGACATCGACGCTCATCGATGCGGAGCATAGCTACTCGTTCTCTACCGCCGCTGATGATGCAGAGGCACGCTTTATCATCAGTGCTACACCGATAGCGAACATGCCGACAGGATGCGGGCAGATAGGCTCTGAGGCGGAGAAGGTGAAAAAAGTCATTATCAACGACCAACTCTATATCATCCGCGCCGGACGTATGTATAACGCAGTAGGTTCAATCGTAAAATAAGGAGGGCACAACTATGGATAACTACAACCAATATCAGACGATGAGCACTGCGATGCCTTCCGCTTCCTTCCGTTCTACCAGTACGATGACCGCTTCCGGTAGTACGTATGCCTCCCAACCGATGCTGGGTGCGGACGGTATGGCCAGTATCGGAGAGACCTATACTTCGTCACCTGCACCGAGTGGACCGCGAAAGATTGTAACTCCGGGTAACAGCGGTACGCAACAACCTATCGGGGATGCTCTCATCCCGCTTCTTCTCATGGTGATGGTTTATGCGACTTATCTCCTTCTGCGCAGAAGGAAGAGTCGCGTATAGCCATGGACCTATTTTTTCATAATATTTTATATTTTGGTCCCCGCCGCACGTGAGTGTCGCGGGGATTTTCCGTAAGTATGCCGGAGGCACACTCAGGGACACGTTGTCCCGAGCATTCCCGCCTCCGGTGTACTTTATGAATAATTATCAGTTCTTAGTCTCAGAGCGCGAGCAAGGTAGGTTTGATGAATACATGCGTCGCGGATTGATCAGTTCCAATCTTTTTACGTGGATGGATGTGTATACTTACCACATTATTCATCCCAAAGCAAGTACATGGTTTGTAGCCAACACATTTGGTATAGATCAGAAGCATGTGCGTAATATTTATGCCTACATGGAGAGTGGTGAAAAATCGTGAGGACTTTTTTGTCCTCGGTCATGTCATCAAAAAACTCTACCTTTGCACCGCCTTTCGAAAGATAGGCGTAGCAGATTGTTTTCTCGCAAAAGAAAAAAGAAGCAAAAAAGAAAATTATAATTGTACAAAAGGGTGTTACGTACTGCGCGTACACGTAACACCGGATGTAACACCTTTTTGTAACACCAATAAAAAAATTATGAATGATTTTCAACAACTATGGGCGCTGCTCCGTCAGCATGGATCAAGCGCCAAACGGGAAACCGAATGTGCGGCACAGTGGGCTACCTATCCGCCTGAGATGCAGCAACGCATCTATAACGCTATTCGCTCCAAACTGGAGCAGGGCAAGTTTGTCCATTACGATCCGGTCCGTGCCTTGGAAGAGAACGCCCGTCCTCCACGACAGCAAACCCTCTCCTACGCGGACTACTACGCCCGCTATCACACTACCGAACCCCGTGACGGTTGGCAGATGGCTAACCCGACAGGCAATAAAGTAATCTATGTAAAAGGATGAAAGGAGAGAAAGGACTGCTATTGACCAGCCATTGACCAGCCATTGACCTGCTATTGACCAGCAGATTACCCCTTATTGCCCCTTACAACCTATTTGTAAAACACTCAAAATGAAAAGATTATGAGTAAGAAGAAAAATGAAGAAAATGCGAATTGGCAGAAGGCACACCGTCAGGCAGCGCGATGCGGAATCACGCTGACTAAACGGAAAGACAGCCAAGGAAACTATGTGTGCTACCTGAGTAAAAAAGCAAGAAATCTGTTAGCCTGCTTATGAGACAGAAAGAGAAAATTGAACTGCCGGCGCTATGCGCACGGCTTCAGAACAGCATGAACTACCGTAATCCGGAATTTGCGTTCGATGTACTATTGTACGGATGGTGCAAGAAAACGGGTCACAGTACAAACTGGTTGAGCGATGTACGGCGCAGAGGCTGGCTGAGTCTGGTCATGGCACGCGATTTTGCAGCGTACTGCGGTTATATGTTCGTATAAATCACTTTCGAAAGTGTTTTGCAAAGCCTGAAATTTGGTCAGTTCGCAAAAAAGCAGTACCTTTGTCGTCGGAATTGGAGATCAATGACTTCCAGGACAGAGCCTCCTGCAACTCGTATAATTGTCTCAATTCCTCCTCTTCCCACCGAGTGCACTAGCGCTAGCACTCGTCGGGAGCCCTAGGGAAACTTTTGAGAGATGAGATAATGAACAGTCAGGGCGTTTGTCGCTTCCTTCTCAGTCTTGATTGTTCAAAAAGGAAGGACTCAAATCCAGCGCGCTTAAAAAACCTAAACCATTATGAACAAGCAACAAATCATCAAGATCGTAGTCAGCGTGCTGATAGCCGCATTGACAGCGTTAGCCGCAGGGCTGGGTTTGCCCTCCTGCACGGCATCAAGGGTGGTGAGTACGACCGCATCGTACGTCCAGCACGGCGATACCACGACCACCATCATGACCAAAACCACGGAGACCTACCGTGGCGAGAAACAAAAACCTATTTATTAACCCATCCGCCAAGATGTGGCGGATACAAAACCAAACTTTAACTACTATGGCAATTATGAAAGTAGGCGCTGCGGGAATCGAGACGATGAGCGGTGCATTGAAACGACCGAAGAAACAAAACGGACACAATCACGGAAACTATCTGGTGGCGACCCACCGCGTGGCTGCGACGAGTAATCCGAACTGTCAGCGCGTGTACTCGTTCGATTCCGAGCACTACAAACGCTCCACTCCGGTGACGGAGAACGAGATTGGCGCACGCGCTCGCTTCACGGCCGTTCGCGCAGCGGTTAAAGCCCGCAGTAAGAACCTCAGTACGATCTCTGCCGACCAGACAGCCTTCGAGGCACAGAAGAACCTTGCCGACGGCAAGACCACCTTTAACGCTTACCTCTGGCAGGTTTGCGGGGAAGAGTACGATGCGCAGCATTAACTCTTTAACGAAAAAAGCGTCTTCGGGCGCTTTTTTCTATTTTTTCTTGCATATGTTAAAAAAAAGTAGTACCTTTGCAGTCGCTTATGGGAAATGCACTGCGTAATATATGGTTGGATTATAAATCCGAAGTGGTCTTCGGACTTGTGCTGTCGGCCTTGCTGATAGCCAGTGCATGGTTATCGCACCTCATTCCGTCAGCGCTGTTTGACCGGTTCATGAATCCGGCGTTGAGTATTGCTTTTGCAGCCGTTTGTTTCTTCGGAGGAGCGTTGTGCTTGAAGCACCACGATGGCATCCGCGTGCGTCGGTCATGGGCTTTGATGTTGATAGCATGGGGTATATGGGAGATTGTGATGGTGGTAGCGTCGGCAACGCTCAACTCGGCAATCATGCAGGTTGGCACGGATACGATGTCCGGCACCACCATGATACTCGCCTGTCTGTTCGCATGGCTGCTATTTATCTATCCGACCGAAGTCCTACGTCCGGGATGGCTGACATGGACACACACCTTGCTTCAGTTGTCGCCTTTGGTGGTATTAGGACTGCTTGATTATTTTCTGCCGTTCGACCTCAGATGGCTCATTGCCCTCTATCCGATAGGTCTGTTAGTGATACTGATTCAGCATATACGTAACTATCGCGTGTGGTGCGAGGATAACTTCTCCACCTTGGACAACATCGACGTACAATGGATCGTGCGCTATGTGATGATGGTGATTCTGGCAGGTCTCGTATTCTATTGGCTCTGCATCAGTAATCAGCCTGCGCGTGCGTTCACGCAGCAATGGTTTCTGATGTTCGTATTGGCCTATACGACGGAGCGTGTCTTGTACCGTCCCGATCCATGGGCGATGGTGCGCCGCGTGGAAGAAGAGGAACCGGAAGAACCGAATCCTGCCTATTCCGCCTATCGTGCGACCTTAGAGGATTGGCTCGAAAAGAACAAGCCCTACCTCAATCCTGATTTTCAGTTATTGGATCTGCGTCAGGCGCTGCCGTTGAACCGCACCTACCTTAGCCAACTCATCAATACGGAGTACGGTTGTTCGTTCTATCAATGGGTCAGCAGTTTGCGTGTTGAGGAGGCCAAGCGTCTGATGAAGGAGCAGCCGGAACTGAAATTCAAAGACATCTCCCAACGATGCGGCTTCGCTTCGCAGACTACTTTCACTCGCACTTTCCTCCGCGAAACGGGCATGACGCCTAAAGAGTGGACCGGAAAAGCATACAATTATGTACCGGATAAGCGGAGCGAAGGGTGAAGAGTGCCTCACCCGGGAGTTGAGACTGCACCGTGTCCGGAAAATGGTACTGCTTTTTTCTGATATATGCAAGAATTTCACAAAAATAATCGGATAAATTTGCACATGTCAATTTTTTTTCGTACCTTTGCACGCTTTTTCGAATGAAGTATTATTGTAAATAATAAAATCAACAAATAAAATGGCAAAAAAGAAAGAAGAGTTCGTTAAACAGGACGAGCAATTACAAGAAGTGAATGAAGCGCTGACAGGCGCAGGTAAATGGATCGAGGACAACGCGAATCTCATCAGTTGGATCGTATGCGGTATCGCCGTAGTCGTAATGGGTATCATCGCTATCAACCAGTACATCATCAAGCCGAAGGCACTGGAGGCAAGTAACGAGAATGCCAAGGCGGTCGTTTATTTCATGAATGGTGACTACGACAAAGCCCTCAAGGGTGACGACGCTGAGTGCATCGGTTTTGAGGCCATCGCTGATGAGTACCACAACCAGCAAGGCGAGCTCGCTGCGCTGTATGCCGGTATCTGCTATTTCGAGAAGGGTGAGTACGAGGATGCTGCCAAGTATCTGAGCAAGTTCTCTGCCGACGACATCAACATCGATCCCGCTGCCAGCCAGTTGCTCGGTGACGCATATGTAGAGCTCGGTGAGTACGGCAAGGCTGCCAAGGCTTTTGAGGCTGCCGCTAAGTCCGGTAACGAGATCATCGCGCCGATGAGTCTGAAGAAAGCCGGTATCGTGTATCTGCACGAGGGTGAGAAGTCCAAAGCCCTCAAAGTTTTCCAGGCTATCAAAGCTGATTACCCGCAGTCCAATGAGGCTCAGGATATCGACAAATATATCGCTGTTGCTGAGTAATGACTACCGATCTATCGAAATATGATGTAAATCAATTGCCTAGCGCTGATGTTCTCGGACGTCAGCGCTATGCGATTATTGTAGCGGATTGGAATAGCGAGATCACCTATGCGATGGCGCAGGGTGCTGTCGATACCTTCCTCAAGCACGGCGTAGCCGAAGAGAATATCGACCTCATCCATGTGCCCGGAACCGTCGAACTGACGTACGGTGCTGCACGTATCATGAAAGAGGAACGGGTGGACGCGGTGATCGTCATCGGTTGTGTGATACAAGGTGAGACGCCGCATTTCGACTACGTCTGCCAGTCCGTCACGCAAGGCGTGGCGATGCTCAATGCGCAAGGCAAGGTGCCCGTCATCTTCTCGGTGCTTACTGTCCTGAACCAACAGCAGGCACTCGACCGCTGTGGCGGCAAACTTGGTAACAAAGGTATCGAAGGAGCCTATACGGCTATCCGCATGGCGAATCTATGAAAGTCTATAAGTTCGGTGGAGCATCCGTGAAGAATGCCGAAGGTGTTCGGAACGTAGAGAAGATCGTGCGTCTGGCAGGCGCACAGGATCTCATGGTCGTGGTCTCGGCGATGGGAAAGACGACCAATGCCCTCGAACGCGTAGTCGAACTGCTCGATGCCGGTAAGGAAGAGGCGGCACTCACCCAATGGGTCGATATCATCGATTTTCATGTGGCGGTGATGAAAGAACTGGGACTGCAACCGGGTTCTGACATCCGTCTGCAAGGAGAGATACCCTTCGATCCGGCGCTGCCGTACGATGAGAACTACGACCAGATCGTCTCGCTCGGCGAACTGATGTCCACCCAGATTGTGGCGGTGTACCTGCTCAAGCAGGGTCTGTCCGTCGAGTGGTGGAACATGCCCAAACTGCTGCGCACCGACGACACCTGGCGTGAAGCGACCGTGGATAACGACACCAGCCGTGCCGTCATCCGCGCAGGGTGGGAGAGGGCACAACGTCCGTCCATCGTCGTGACGCAAGGCTTCATCGGCGGTACGGCAGACGGCAAACGCACGACGCTCGGTCGCGAAGGATCGGATTACACCGCAGCCCTGTTAGGTAACTACCTCGATGCCGAGTCCGTGACGATCTGGAAAGATGTACCGGGCATTCTCAATGCCGATCCGCGTATCGAACCCGACACCATCCTCATCCCTTCGTTGCGTTACCAGGATGCCGTCGAACTCAGTTATTCGGGTGCGCAAGTCATTCACCCCAAGACCATCCGACCGCTGGAGAATAAACGGATACCGCTGTACGTCAAGCCTTTCGGTGATCCGGCCGCACAAGGTTCATGCATCGCCGAGAATGGGGTAGGACCGATCGATGTGCCGGTATATATCTGGCGCAAGAACCAGATCCTGATCACCATGCGGGCAAAGGACTTTGCGTTTGTGCTGGAAGAGAGTCTGAGTGAGATATTCGAGATCATCCATCGTCACCGTCTGAAGGTGTCCCTCATCCAGTCCTCCGCCGTCACGATCTCCGTCAGTGTGGATAACACCCGCTTCGTTGCAGATGCGATTAAGGAACTGCAACAACATTTTAATGTCACCTATAACGACCATTTGTCGCTGCTCACCATCCGCGGTACCACACCCGAGATCCTGGAACGCGCCAAAGCAGGTCGAACCATCATGCTTAGTCAAACCACCCGCCGTACAGCGAGATTAGTAGTGAAAGAATAAAAGAGTGAAAGAAGAATGGAACATCTCAAACAGTATATGACATCTGCCTACTGGTGTGACTTAGGTCGCTCCTTTTGGCATGCAATGGGAACGGCTAAGTTCTGGCGCGAGTTAGTGATGATGACCGTCGGAATGAGTTTCGGCGCAGCCGCCGTCTATTACTTCCTCATCCCGAGTCATCTGATCGTAGGATCGATCTCCGGTCTGTCGATCGTACTCAACACCCTCATGGGCGGCGATGCGGACACCTTCTCTTACTGGGTGATGGGAATCAATGCCTTCCTGCTCTTGCTGGCGTTCATCTTGATCGGCAATGAGTTCGGCGCGAAGACCGTCTATACGGCGATGATCCTCGGTCCGCTGACGCAAGTGTGGGATCGTATCTATCCCTATACCAATTTTACCCACAAGATCATCGAGAACTCCGATATCCTGGCGCAACTGCAAGCCGGGCAGACGGTGCTTGATGCGAATGGTAATCCCTACCTGCTCAACCGTTCCGGTGAGGTGCTGGAGCAAGTGCGCGAATCGGTCATGAGCGGAGGTTTGGGTATGGGTGATGTATGGTTCGACCTGATATGCTTCGTGCTTCTGCTCAGTGCTTGTCAGGCCTTCATGTTCCGCATCAATGCTTCTACCGGCGGACTGGATATCCTCGGTAAGATCGTGAACAAATACTTGCATTTCGATATCGGTTCATCGGTCGCTATCGGTGGTATCATCATCTGCTGCACCGCCTTCCTCATCAATGACTTCCGCATGGTGGTCATCGGTATCATCGGCACCTGGATCAACGGTCTCGCCATTGACTATTTCACTGCATCCCTGAACAAACGCAAGCGCGTCTGTATCGTTTCTAATGAACCTGATCGGGTACGCGCGTACATCGTAGATACCCTCGTGCGCGGATGTTCCCTCTATCATATACAAGGCGGATACAGCGGAGAGGAACATATCGAGATTCAGACCCTGCTCACGCAAGACGAGTTCTCGTCCGTCATGGCGTTTATCCGCAATAATAAGATTAAAGCCTTCATTACCGCCGGTAACTGCTCTGAGGTTTACGGACTCTGGTTCCGGCATAAGAAGAATAAAGAAGGAAAAACAATAATTGTCAACGACTAATAACATACATATATGAAACCTACATTATTTATCTTGGCTGCCGGAATGGGTAGCCGTTACGGAGGATTGAAACAGTTAGACGGTCTGGGACCCAACAACGAGACCATCATGGATTACAGCGTCTTCGATGCACTGCGTGCCGGATTCGGTAAGATCGTCTTTGTCATCCGCAAGGATTTTGAAGCGGACTTCCGTGAGAAAGTGCTGTCCAAATATGCGGACAAAGTGCAGTGCGAAGTGTGCTTCCAGTCCATCGACAAAGTGCCTGCCGGTTGTACCTACAATCCCGAGCGTGCCAAACCTTGGGGCACCAACCACGCCGTACTCATGGGTAAGGATCTGATCAAAGAACCCTTCGCAGTCATCAATGCCGATGATTTCTACGGCAAAGAGTCTTTCCAAGTGCTCGCTGACTACTTGCGTTCGGTAGAAGGTACCGAAGGTAAATACTGCATGGTCGGTTACCGTGTATGCAACACCCTCAGTGAGAACGGAGCGGTCTCCCGCGGTGTATGTTCCACCGATGCGAACGGTCTGCTCACCGACGTCGTGGAGCGCACGAAGATCGAGGATAAGAACGGTCAGATCGTCTTCACCGAAGACGGTGTCGATACGCCGCTCGATCCCCATACACCTGTCTCCATGAACATGTGGGGCTTCACGCCGGAGTATTTCCAATACAGCGAAGAAGGTTTCAAGGCCTTCCTTGCCGCTAAAGGTCAGGAACTCAAGTCGGAGTATTATATCCCGACGCTGGTCAATGACCTCATCACTGCCGGTAAGGCCACCTGCAAAGTGCTGGACACCCCGTCCAAATGGTTCGGTGTCACCTATGCGGAAGACCGTCCGCAGGTAGTGATGAAGATCAACCAACTCATCGCCAAAGGCGAATATCCCAGTAAATTATTCTGAAAACTGAAAACTGAATACTGATGGCTAGAATATTAGTTACCGGTGGTACCGGATATATAGGTTCGCATACGACGGTCGAACTGATGCAGCAAGGTTACGATGTCACCATCGTGGATAATCTCAGCAACTCGTCGGTGGATGTACTGGACGGTATCGAAGCGATCGTGGGTCGTCGTCCGGAGTTCGCGAACATCGACTGCGGTAACTTCGTCGATCTGGATGGCGTGTTCCGCGCGTATCCCGACATCGTCGGAGTGATCCATTTTGCAGCCAGCAAGGCGGTGGGTGAGTCCGTGGAGAAACCGCTGCTCTATTACCGCAATAACCTCGGTAGTCTCTGCACCCTGCTCGAAGTGATGAAACTGCATGACGTACGTAACATCGTCTTCTCTTCTTCCTGCACGGTCTATGGTCAACCCGATAAGGACCATCTGCCTGTCGATGAGACCGCACCTATCCAGAAAGCGCTCTCGCCCTACGGTAACACCAAGCAGATCAACGAAGAGATCATCAACGATGAGGCACATGCGGACAAGGACCTGCGGGCAATCATCTTGCGATATTTCAACCCGATCGGTGCGCATCCGTCTGCCAAGATCGGTGAACTTCCCAACGGAGTGCCGCAGAACCTGCTGCCATTCGTTACCCAGACCGCTGCCGGCCTGCGTCCGGAACTCAAGGTCTTCGGTAATGACTATAACACACCCGACGGATCGTGCATCCGCGATTATATCTACGTCGTGGACCTGGCTAAGGCACATGTCAAAGCCATCGACCGTATGCTGAACGTCAAGGACTGCGACCAGGTGGAGGTCTTCAACCTCGGTACCGGAACCGGTCTGTCTGTGCTCACGCTCATCAATGAGTTCGAGGCTGCAACCGGCGTCAAGATCCCGTACACCATCGTCGGTCGTCGCGAAGGTGATATCGAGCAGGTATGGGCTGCACCCAAGAAAGCGAACGAGGTGCTCGGTTGGAAAGCCGACACCCCCATCCGCGATGTCCTCGCTTCCGCATGGAAATGGGAGAAACACATTAGAAAATTGTAAATAATTTTCGTTAAAGAGTTAAATAGTTAAAATGGTTTTGATTGCATCAAAACGTTAAACTGTTATGTTATACCCTTTAAAATTCAAAGCACAACTCCTGCCGAAGATTTGGGGCGGAAAGACGATCATGCAGTGGTATTACAACGTGCCTGCTGACTGCGACAACGTCGGTGAGGCATGGGTGCTCTCGGATTTCGGGGACTATCGCACGGAAGTAGCGAACGGTTCCCATGCCGGGGATGAACTGCAGGATCTGCTGGAGGTGTATATGGATGAACTGGTGGGCGAGAAGGTGTACGATATCTTCGGAAACCAATTCCCGCTGCTCTTTAAGTTCATCGATGCCACCGACGACCTATCCATCCAGGTGCACCCGAGTGATGCGTATGCGATGGACCATGAGGAGTCGCGCGGTAAGACGGAGATGTGGTATGTCATGCCGTCTCAACCCGATGCCTCTATCTATCTGGGATGGAACAAGCAGGTGAACGAAGAGATTATCCTCAAAGGGATCTCGGACGGCACCCTCGCGCGCGACCTGCGCGAATATAAGGTACGCGCGGGCGATGTGGCGTTCATCCCCTCCGGCACCGTGCATGCTCTCTGCCGCAACACCATCGTGGCGGAGATACAAGAGACCTCGGACCTCACCTATCGCCTCTATGACTACAACCGTCCCGGAGTAGATGGTAAGTTACGTCCTCTGCATATCGACAAGGCACTGCTGACCGTGGACTATAAGACGGCAGAGGATGCCGTACTGACGCATCCGGAGCCTAACGATAAAGGCATAGTTAACGCCGTTCGTTGTTCGTATTTCACGACGAACATTCTGGATATCGATCAACCGATCCAGCGGGACTATGCGCCCCTCGATTCGTTCGTCGTCTATATGTGCGTCGAAGGAGCCTGTGCCGTCAAAGCACTGGATACGGACTCCGAGGACCATACGGTCACGCTGAAAACAGGTGAAGCGGTGCTTATCCCTGCTTCCCTCAATGACATCGTCATTGCTCCGAACGGGCAATGCCGACTCTTGGAAGTTTATATAGAAGTCTGAAAGAACGAGAAATGCACGCTTCCATAGTTGCGTGTCTCGATATGATTCGGATGGTTCGTGAAGTCGGTGTCTTTACCGTGTTCGATAACGAGCCATCCGTTTTCTTTGAGTATGTTCTGCCCTAGGATCAGGTCCGGTAACTCTTCTATCCGGTCCAAGGCATAGGGTGGGTCGGCGAAGATCAGATCGTACTTGGTTCGGCAGGCACTCACAAACTTAAACACATCGCCGCGTATCACACTCAGGTTGCGAATCCCTAACTGCTTGCAGCAACTGATGATCCAGTTCTGCTGCACATGCGCGATCTCCACCGCTGTCACTTCCCGCGCACCGCGACTGACGCACTCGATACCGATACCTCCGGTGCCGGCAAAGAGGTCCAGTACGTCGATGCCCTCCAAGTCCATGCGGTTATTGAGCAAGTTAAACAGACTCTCTTTCGCAAAGTCCGTCGTGGGCCTCGCGGTGATATTTTTAGGGGGCGACAAGCGCCGCCCCCCATATGTGCCTGAGATAATTCTCATCGCTAAACCGGTTACTCCCAGTTACCTGCGTTGTTGTTCGGCGAATAAACGTCACCGACCTTCAGACCTGGGAAGTGGTCCAACTTATTCTCGCGGTCGATCAGGTTCACCAACTCCTGCTTGTTCAAGTCACCCAGATAGCTCTCGTACGGAGCACGTGCCTCGAACAGCGGAACGCTGATACCCTGACTGGTCTTATAGTCATTATTGGTCTCCATCTCGAAGCGCTGACCATTGCTATACGGAATAGTGATGATCGCATCGATAGAGTTCTCGTCGTACTCACCCTTGTACAAAGCCTGAAGCATGTTCAATTCGATCGTATCACGGCGGAAACCCTGCAAGCCGTTCTTCTTCACGTCTGCATCGTTCTCCCAGATATAAGCATAGAGTGCTTCTACATCTGCCGGATCAAGATTCAACTTCTGGTTCTTTAACGCTGCTTTCTTCGCATTCTCAATAATCTTAACCGCCTTGTGCTCGGTCAGACCTGCCTCTAACTGCTTGTCCGTCAGACTTCCTTCCTTCAACACCTCTTTCTTCGGAGTGGTCTTCAAGAAGATCAACAGCGAATCCAGATTGGTGGTGAAAACACCCTTCTGGTGGTGGTACTCCACCTCTGCGGTACGCAGGTCTACAAGATTTTTGATAACTGCTACTTCACGTTTTGCGCGTGTGTCTTCAAACTTGATAGGGGTCGTTACACTCTGCACGCAGAAGAGCGCCATCAGGACAGCTGCGATAGCGAGCGTACTTACGACAATTGTTCTTGTTGATTTCATTATGAGGTTAAATTTTATATGTTTTCACAAAAATCGGTGCAAAGTTACAATTTTTTTTGCATATGTGCAAATTTTTTTGTAATTTTGTGCCGTTTTTTGATAAAATAGTATGGAAGACAGTAATAAAGTCCTATATTCGATACTCAATGAGCGCTTGGAACTCATGCGTCAGTTGGACAAGGAGGAAGACTCGGATCGGAAGCGGCATATCGCGAAAGAGACCCAGACCCTTCATGCTCCGATGGCGCACCGGTTGGGTCTGTACCAGATCAAGACCGAGATGGAAGACCTGGCGCTTAAGTTCCTGGACTACGATACCTATAAATATATCGCGCATGAACTGAATGCCAAGAAAGCGGAACGCGAGGCGTATATCGCTTCCTTCATCGCGCCGCTCGAAGAGAAACTGAAGAAAGAGGGCTTTGTTTTCACGATCAAAGGTCGTCCGAAGTCCATTCACTCCATCTACCATAAGATGCAGGCACAGCACTGCGGCGTGGATAAGATCTACGACCTGTTTGCCATCCGTATTATCCTGGACTCCACGCCGGAGAAAGAGAAATCTGACTGCTGGCAGGTCTATTCGCTCATCACCGACATCTTCCCGCCTAACCCCAAACGGTTACGCGACTGGTTGTCCGTGCCCAAAGAGAACGGCTACGAGTCGTTGCATACGACGGTACTCGGACCGGAGAAACGGTGGGTGGAGGTGCAGATCCGTACCAAACGTATGGACGAGATTGCGGAACAAGGAGTAGCGGCGCACTGGTCCTACAAAGGGGTCAAAGGAGCTATCGTCAATAAGGAACGCGGTGATGTCTATGTCTTCACGCCCACCGGTGACCTGCGCCGTTTGCCGGAAGGAGCAACCGTCTTGGATTTCGCGTATTCGATCCACAGCGATGTCGGTGCACACTGCGTCGGTGGAACGATCCGCAACCAGAACGTATCGATTCGGCAGAAACTGGAGAACGGTGACCAGGTGTCCGTCATGACCTCTCCGAACCAGCACCCGAATGCGGACTGGCTCAACTTCGTCGCTTCCACCAAAGCGAAGTCGAAAATCCGTCAGGCACTCAAGGAGATCGAATACAAGCAGGCTTCCGAAGGAAAAGAGATCATCGACCGGAAATTCAAGAACTGGAAGATCAATTACACCGAAGGGGATATCACCAAGATGGCGATCCGTCTGGGGTACAAAGCCGTGTCGGATATGTACCAATCGGTGGCAACCGGCAAAGAGGATATCCAGCGTCTGCGTGATGTGATGCTTGAACCCGAAGACCAACCCAACCTGCCACGCGAACATACGGAGTATGTCGATCGTTCGGAACTCAAAGGTCTGGCCATCGAGGTCGATATGAACGTCAAGAATGTGGACTACAACCTCTCCAAGTGTTGTAACCCCGAACCCGGTGACCCCATCTTCGCCTTCGTCTCGGTACTCAAAGGTATCCGTATCCACCGGATCGACTGCCCGAATGCGAATGACATCCGTGAACGCTACCCCTATCGTGTGTTACCCGCCCGCTGGGCTAAGAAAAACTGACAACTGAATACTGATGTCTGAATACCCAAGCATAGTGTTGGAGCAAGCGGTGAACCAGATGGCTTCGCTTCCCGGAGTAGGGCGTCGAACGGCGTTGCGGTTGGTGCTGCATCTGCTGCGTCAGAAAGACGAAGAGGTTGAGGCCTTTGCAGGTGCATTTCTACGGCTTAAGAAAGAGGTGGTCTATTGTCGCGAGTGCCATAACATCTCGGACACGGACTTATGCCCTATCTGTTCCTCCATGCGGCGTGACCATACGACGATATGCGTCGTGGAGAACGTGCAGGATGTGATGTCCATCGAGAACACGGGTCAGTACACCGGTGTCTATCATGTACTCGGCGGCATCATCTCACCCATGGAAGGTATCGGACCCAAGGATATAGAGATCGACTCCCTCATCGAGCGTGTCAGCAAAGGCGACGTACAGGAGATCATCCTTGCGCTGCCTACCACCATGGAAGGAGACACGACGAACTTTTATATCTACCGCCGCCTGCAAAATGCAGGAATAGAGATTAAGATCACGCAGATCGCTCGCGGTGTGGCGGTCGGCAACCAAATAGAATATACCGATGAGATCACCCTCGGCCGATCCATCGTTAACAGAATAGATTTTAAAGGATAAAATATATGGAAGAGAAAATTATTCGTCATCTTAATTGGCTTTATTATGGTGTCATGGTTGCAGCAATTGTGGCCTATACTGTGATGTACTATGTTGTATCAAAAGGTTTGATGGGATTCATCGACCCGAATTCTCCGGTAGGACAGGCACTTCAATTTGCTGTTATTATTACGGCGTTGACCTGTATTCCTTTTGGTCTGTATCTTATCAAATGGAAGAAACCGAAAACACTGAAAGAATATGAACCATTAGCGGCAGGTCGAATTTTTATAGTCGGTGGCATTATGACACCTGCTGTCATTATGTATTTTCTGCTCGGTTGCTATCGCCCCATGATTTGGGTTGCAGCTATCAGTGCTGTAGCCTGGTATTTCACGAAGCCAACCCTTGCCAAGATGGACCAGGAAATGACACCAGACGACCCGAATATCCCTACGTACTAATTGAATATTGATAACTTATGATTATAGCTTGTGACTTTGACGGGACCATCGTAACCCACGAGTACCCGAAAATCGGTAAACCCATCCCGTTTGCCATACAGACACTGAAAAAACTGCAAGAGGAAGACCATCACCAGATTATCCTCTGGACGGTGCGTGAAGGAGCCCTGCTGCAAGAAGCACTCGACTACTGCAAGTCCAAAGGACTGGAGTTTTATGCGGTCAATTCGAACTATCCGGAAGAAGAACCCGAACACGGCACGGCACGCAAACTGGTGGCTGACCTCTGGATCGATGACCGTAACTTAGGCGGTCTGCCGGACTGGGGAGTGATCTATAACATGATCCATACCAACCATGCTTTCGAACCCGCTCCGCAGGGAAACATGGAAGACCTTAGTCCGAAAAAGAAAAAAGGTTTCTTCGATAAACTGTTCGGATAATGTTGCGTTTACGCAAAATAGAACCTGCCGATTTACCCTATCTGTACCGATGGGAGAATGACGCTTCTGCTTGGGCGGACGGGGCTAACCATAACCCGCTCTCCCAGCAGGACTTGCGTGCGTATATCGAGTCCACCACCGGTGATATCTACCGTGACGGTCAGCTGAGGCTGATCATCGAAGAGGATGGCGCAACGATGGGTTGCATTGATCTTTTTGACTTCGATCCGAGAAACCGTCGTGCCGCAATAGGCATGTATGTCGCACCCGAGTTTCGGGGCAAAGGAGTAGGGAAGGAAGCCTTGCGTTTACTCGAGCAGTACGCATTCGGTTTTCTGCATCTGCGTGTGCTCTATGCCGTTATTGCCACCAAAAATATAGCCTGCACCGCGCTTTATCGCAATGCAGGCTATACCGAATCTTCTGTCTTACCGGGTTGGACTTTAGAGTCCGACGCGGTGATTTTTACATCATTCCGCCCATCCCGGGATTAGCCATCGGAGCCGCCGGATGTTCTTCCGGATGATCCACGATGACTGCTTCTGTCGTCAGGAACATTCCTGCTACCGAAGCAGCGTTCTCCAAAGCTACTCGTGCCACCTTAGCCGGGTCAATCACTCCTGCTTCATACAGGTTTTCGTACTCGTCCGTACGGGCGTTGTAACCGAAGTCAGCCTTACCGGCACGCACCTTATCAACGACTACCGCACCTTCCTTACCGGCATTCGCCACAATCTGACGAAGCGGTTCTTCGATAGCACGGCGTACGATCTCGATACCCGTCTGCTCATCTTCGTTGGCACCCTTCAGACCTTCCAAGGCTTTCTGTGCACGGATGTACATCACACCACCGCCGGGTACGACACCCTCTTCGATAGCAGCACGCGTTGCAGACAACGCATCGTCCACGCGGTCTTTCTTCTCTTTCATCTCTACCTCGGAAGCGGCACCGACATTCAGTTGTGCCACACCGCCTGCGAGTTTAGCCAGACGCTCTTGCAGTTTCTCCTTGTCGTACGTGCTCTTGGTAGCCGTGATCTGCGCCTTGATCTGTGCCACGCGATTCGCGATGGCCTCTTTGTTACCGGCGCCGTTCACGATGGTCGTGTTGTCTTTGCTGACCGTGATGGTCTCAGCCGTACCGAGCATGTCGATGGTCGCTTGCTCGAGTTTGATACCTTTCTCTTCGCTGATAACGGTACCACCGGTGAGGATAGCGATATCTTCGAGCATCTCTTTGCGGCGGTCACCGAAGCCCGGAGCCTTGACGGCACAGATCTTCAGTTGTGCACGCAGACGGTTCACTACCAATGCGGTCAGTGCCTCGCTGTCGACATCTTCTGCGATGATGAGCAACGGACGACCGCTCTGAACTGCGGGTTCCAAAACCGGCAGCAACTCTTTGAGGTTCGAGATCTTCTTGTCGTAGATCAAGATATACGGTTTGTCCATCTCGACTTGCATCGTCTCGGTGTTGGTGACGAAATACGGACTGATGTATCCGCGGTCGAACTGCATACCTTGTACCACATCGATCGTAGTGTCCATTCCTTTGGCTTCACCGATGGTGATTACACCGTCTTTGCTTACCTTACGCATCGCGTCTGCAATCAACTTACCGATCTCGGCATCATTGTTCGCAGAAACGGTTGCCACCTGTTCGATCTTGTCGAAGTCATTACCAACCACTACGGCGTTCTTCTTGATCTCGGCGACTACGGCAGCGACTGCTTTGTCAATACCGCGTTTGAGGTCCAGCGGGTTAGCACCTGCCGTCACGTTCTTCAGACCTACACCTACGATAGCCTGAGCCAGCACGGTTGCGGTAGTCGTACCGTCACCGGCTTGGTCACCGGTCTTGGATGCTACTTCCTTCACGAGCTGTGCACCCAGGTTCTCTGCTGCGTCTTTCAACTCTACCTCTTTAGCCACCGTCACACCGTCTTTGGTAATATGCGGTGCTCCGTATTTCTTATCGATGATCACATTACGACCTTTCGGACCCAGCGTCACCTTTACTGCATCCGCCAATTGGTCCACACCACGCTTCAGCGCCTCTCGCGCCTCTACATTATACGTAATATCTTTTGCCATAACTTATGAAATTTTTGCCAAAACGTCAGATTGTCTCATAATGAGGAATTTCTCTCCATCGAGTTCGAGTTCGGTTCCGGCGTACTTGCCGTACAGCACCTGATCTCCGGCTTTGAGAACCATTGCCTCATCTTTTGTTCCTTCGCCTACTGCCAGCACTTCGCCACGCAGCGGTTTCTCTTTCGCACTGTCAGGGATGATAATTCCACCGACTGTCTTTTCTTCCGCAGCCGCAGGTTTAACCAGCACGCGGTCTGCTAAGGGTTGAATCTTACTCATAGTATATTTTATTTTAAAATCATTGCATCATTAAGCGACATAGTCGCGCTCATTTCATCATTGTCAA
The DNA here is from genome assembly GCA_017447875.1 of Paludibacteraceae bacterium. Classification (GTDB taxonomy): domain Bacteria; phylum Bacteroidota; class Bacteroidia; order Bacteroidales; family Paludibacteraceae; genus Colicola. The sequence continues at coordinate 60,598 of JAFSMP010000034.1, forward strand.
TTTCCGTGCCAAAGGCACTTGATCTGCCATTTTGTCAGTTTTGACACTTTTTCGTCATTTTCTTTCTTATTTATTTGCATATATCAAAAAAAAGCAGTAACTTTGCAGCCGTTTTTATAAAAAAATGCCGTTTCACATAGTTCGCGAGACATTTATAAGGTAAATGGAAAACAAAAATAGATTACCAAAATGATTCAATTTAACGTTAAAAATCATGTGTTGCTGCCGCTGACTTTATTGGCGGTTTTGTTCTTATGGTTTGCGCCTACGTCGTTTTTCCATATGGACGGACTGACGGTGGTGCAGCAACGCACTATTGCAATCTTTGCGTACGCAGCTTTGATGTGGATGTTTGAGATCATCCCAGCGTGGGCTACTTCGGTCAGCACGATCGTACTTCTGCTGCTGACGATCTCTAACAAAGGTTTTGCTACTCCGGAGTTGGGTACTTTGGTGAATTTCAAAGAACTGATGGCAGCTTTCGCTGATCCGATCATCATGCTTTTCTTGGGTGGTTTCGTGTTGGCCATTGCTGCGAGCAAGGTGGGTCTCGATGTCTATCTGGCGCGTATCTTGCTCAAACCCTTCGGTACCAAACCCAGTAATGTGCTCCTTGGCTTTCTAGTGCTCATCAGTGTCATGTCGATGTTCATGTCGAATACGGCCACAGCAGCGATGATGCTGGCTTTCTTGGCACCGGTGCTCAAGACCCTGCCGGAGAGCGGTGGTGGTCGCGTGTGCCTGGCCTTGTCCATCCCTATTGCTGCTAACATCGGTGGTCTGGGTACACCTATCGGTACGCCTCCGAATGCGATTGCCATCGGTCAGTTGGCTTCCAGCGGTATCGAGATCGGTTTCGGTGCATGGATGCTTCGTTTTGTGCCGGTAGTAGCGATCATGATCCTGTTCTCCTGGTGGTTGCTGCAATTCCTCTTCCCCTTCAAGGCGAAGAAGATTGAGATCGTTATTGACGGTGATAGCAAGAAAGACTGGAAGTTCTGGACGGTGACGATCACCTTCTTGGGTACGATCCTTCTCTGGATGACGGGTGAGCTTACTCACCTTAACTCCAACGTCGTTGCCCTTATCCCGTTTGCCGTTTTTGCCGTATTAGGCATTTTCAAACGCGATGACTTCGCGAAGATTGACTGGCATGTGCTGTGGATGGTAGCGGGTGGTTTTGCTCTTGGTACTGCCCTCAATAAGACCGGCTTGGCAGCCCTCCTGGTAGAGTCGATCCCGTTTGCAAGCTGGTCGGTAATTGCCGTACTGATCATTGCTGGTCTGTTAGGCTGGTTGCTCAGTAACTTCATTGCTAACTCGTCTGCTGCGAACCTGCTGGTACCGATCTTGGCCGTTGTAGGAACGGCGATGGCAGACAGTCTGGCACCGATGGGTGGTCTGACGACTCTGCTCGTGTGTGTAGCAGCTTCTACCTCGTTCGCGATGTTGTTCCCGATCTCTACCCCGCCGAATGCTATTGCTTCGTCCACCGGTATGATCAAGACGCACGACATGACGGTTGTTGGTCTGATCGTAGGTTTGCTCGGTATCGCCGTATCGTATGGTGTATTACTCTTATTCCCGTTCTAAGCGTATGAAACGATTAATTGTCATTGCTCTTAGCACGTTGTTTCTTGTTCCGGTGTCGGCTCAGGAAGTGAGCAAAGAAGCGAAGAAAGAGGCGGTCAAGTCGCATCTGAAACAGCATTTCAAACCCTATGGGTTTATCCGTAATTACTTCACCTACGACAGCCGTGAGTCCATCTCCGGTACGGGTGACATGTATAACTACCAGCCGAAAGACGAGAGCTGGAACCAGACACCCGAAGAGGCGGCTGCGTCAGGCGTGGAACGTCAGGATCTGAATGCACAGAGCACCTTCCGTTTTTTGGCTCTCACCACCCGTATCGGTCTCAATATCGTCGATTACAAGTGGCGTGGCATGGAGTTCAGCGGTAAGATCGAAGCGGATTTCTTCGCCGGTCTGAGCGGCACTGTTCATAAGGTGGGCGGCGTAGCGCAGTTACGTCTGCGTCAGGCGTATGTGACCCTCGGATGGGACAGCTTGAAGATGGGTAAGGACTTTGCCCGTGTGGACTTGACACTTGGCCAGACCTGGCACCCGATGGCAGCGGATCTATGTGATGTCATCGCCCTCAACTCCGGTGCTCCCTTCGGTCCGTTCAACCGTTCTCCGATGGTGAAGATGGACGCCCGTCTGGGTAAGTACGTGACCCTGACCGCAGCCGGTCTTTGGCAGACGCAGTACCTGTCCACCGGTCCGTTGGGTCAGACGGGAGAGTATATGCTGTACGGCAAGACCCCGGAGGCTTACTTGGGCTTGAGCGTACATGACAAAGGATGGATCGCACGTGCCGGTGTGGATGTAGTGAGCATCAGCCCGCGGCAACAAGGTGACGCACTTGATGCTAATGGAAATCCGATCTTGAATACAGCCGGAAAACCCGTGCAGATCAAAGTGAATGACCGTATCACGACCGTTTCTCCGTTTGCTTACTTACAGTACAAGAAAGGCGAGTTCTCCTTCAAGGCAAAGACCATCTTCGCCGAGGCCGGGGAGCATATGAACCTCGACGGCGGATATGGTGTAAGCAAGGTGAATGAGGACGGTTCGTATGAATATACCCCGATACGTACTTCTTCTTCATGGATCAGCCTCGTTTACGGTGGCAAAGTCGGTGCACAGGAAGATAAGCATCCGCAGAAGTTACAAGGTATCCTCTTTGCCGGATATATCAAGAGTTTCGGTACGAAAGATGCGATATATGACCCCAACGGTGACGGAATTGTGAACGAGAGACCGGCTCCGGATAAGTCTTTATCCTATTTCTATACAGCCCGTCCGGGTAATATGAACCAGATGTGGCGTCTGAGTCCGACATTGCTTTATACGGTAGGTAAGTTCCAACTCGGCTTGGAGTATGAGATCACTTCCGTACAATACGGCAAAGGTATCAACGCTTCCAATGGTCTGGCGGACAAAGACTTGCATTGGGTGACCAACCACCGCATACAGCTCATGACTAAGTACAATTTTTAAGCATAAACCAAAAAAAATGCGAAATAAATGGCATACGCTTGCGTATGTCATTTTTTTTTCGTAACTTTGCACGCAAAATGAAAATCTAATCGTTACGACCATGTCAAATAACTTTGGTTTTGTGCGTGTGGCGGCTGCAGTACCCACGATTCGTGTGGCAGATTGCCGCTATAATGCCGAGCAGATCCGTGCCCAGATTGATGAAGCGATCGCGGAAGGAGTGGAGGTCATTTGTTTTCCGGAATTAAGTATGACGGGGTACACCTGTGCGGACCTGTTTTTCACCCAGGCGCTCCAGCAGAGCAGTATGCGGGAACTGGAAGCCCTGTGCGACTACACCCGCGGTAAAGCGATCATCGTGCTCGTCGGTGCACCGCTGCAGGTGGATAATGATCTGTTCAACTGCGCCTTCGTCATGACCGACGGAGAAGTGATGGGTGTGGTACCCAAGGTGAATCTGCCTAATACCGGTGAGTTCTACGAGAAACGCTGGTTCACGTCCGGTCGTGCCGCCCGTGAATACACACCCGGAGGTGTCGCACCGCGTATACCGAAGATAGAAATCTGGAGTGGGGAAGTGCCGTTTGGAACGGACTTGCTTTTCTGCACACGCAATTATACCTTTGGTATAGAGATCTGCGAGGATCTCTGGTCGCCGCTGCCGCCTTCGACCCAACTGGCGATTCAAGGCGCAGAGATCATCTTCAACTTGTCGAGTTCCAACTGCATCATCGGTAAGCATATTTTCCGTCGCCAGATGATCAAGCAGCAGAGCGCTCGGGTGCATTGCGGCTATGTGTACACCTCGTCGGGCGTGGGAGAATCGACGACCGATGTGGTCTTCTCCGGCAGTACCTACATCGCGGAGAACGGCGATATCCTGACCGCAGGAGAACGGTTCCAGCGAACCAATTCGATGATCATCCAGGAGATCGATGTGGAGCGGTTGCGTACCGATCGGCAGCGTAACACCAATTTTACCAAAGACAAAACCGGTCACTACCGGCATATCAATGTCGCGCCTATCGAGCGGGAAGAAGATTTCACCGAACCCGTTCATCGTACGTTCTCTCCGTCGCCGTTCTTGCCCAAGAAAGGCAAAGAGGATCAATACTGCATGGATGTCTTCTCTATCCAGACCTCCGCACTCGCGCGTCGATGGGAACACACGCATTCCGAGACCGTCATCATCGGTATATCCGGTGGTCTCGATAGCACCCTGGCATTGCTCGTAGCCGTGCAGACAGCCGATCTGTTGGGCTATGACCGCAGCCGTGTAGTGGGTGTCACCATGCCCGGTTTCGGAACGTCCGACCGTACCTACCAGAATGCGCTGCAACTGATGGAAGAGTTGGGTATCACTCACCGCGAGATCTCTATCTGCGAAGTGACGACCCAACATCTCAATGACATCGCGCATAATATCGATATTCATGACGCGACCTATGAGAACGCACAGGCGCGTGTGCGTACGATGATCCTCATGGACCTTGCTAACGAACTCAACGGACTCGTCGTCGGAACGGGTGACCTCAGCGAACTGGCACTCGGTTGGTGTACCTACAACGGTGATCAGATGTCAATGTACTCCGTCAATGCGGGAATACCCAAGACGCTTGTCAAGTATCTGGTTCGTTATGCGGCGGAGAATATCTACGGCGAACCGCTTCGAACGATCTTGTTGGATGTCGTAGATACGCCGGTTTCACCGGAACTTTTGCCGACCGACGAGAACGGAGAGATAGCCCAGAAGACCGAAGATAAAGTGGGCCCGTACGACCTGCATGATTTCTTCTTGTATTATTTCATGCGCTTCGGTTTTACCCGTGAAAAAATCAAATATATGGCCTGTCAGGCGTTCGAAGACCAGTACGACGAAGCGACCATCGACAAATGGCTCAATACCTTCATGCGTCGGTTCTGCACCCAGCAGTTCAAGCGCTCCGCTATGCCTGACGGACCCAAAGTAGTTAGTGTTTCATTATCTCCCCGTGGAGACTGGAGAATGCCAAGCGATGCGTGCTGTATATAAATGAGAAAATGAAAAAATGTGAAAATGCGAAAATACCCAATACCTTCGGTATAGACGCGAAAGCAAAATTGTTCATCGAGTATTACTCCTTGGATGAGTTGCGGCAGGTGCTCAAGGAATATAAAGGTGAACGGATCTTGCATATAGGGCAGGGTTCGAACCTGCTGTTTACGACCGATTTCAACGGAGTAATCCTGCATTCCGGCATGGCGCGTGCGAAGTTCCTGGATGACGAGACGGTCGAAGCTCAGAACGGTTTACGCCTCGATGATATGATTGCCCAACTGACCGATATGGGATACTGCGGTTTGGAGAAACTGAGTCTCATTCCCGGTGAGGTCGGTGCGTCGGCGGTGCAGAATGTCGGAGCGTATGGTGTAGAAGCCAAAGATGTCATTGAGCGCGTCTATACGATTGATGTAGAGACCCTCGAAGAGCGCGTGTTCAGTAATGCCGAGTGTAAGTTCGGTTATCGCGACAGTGCCTTCAAGCATGAGCTGAAAGGCAAATATATCGTCACGTCGGTCGTCTATAAAGTCAAACCCGGTGATGCTACCAAGACCCGCGAAGAGATCATTGCGACGCGTAATGGCAAGTTGCCGAAAGTCGGTGAAGTGGGTTCTGCCGGTTCGTTCTTTATGAATCCGTTTGTGCCCAAAGAACAAGCGAATGCTTTGCTGGCACAATATCCCGATATGCCTCATTTCCCTTCACCGCAAGGAGTCAAAATTCCTGCCGCGTGGCTTATCGAACAATGTGGTTGGAAAGGCAAGACGCTCGGTGGTGCGCAAGTATGGCCTAAGCAACCGCTCGTCATCGTGAACACCAATAATGCGTCCGCCCAAGATATCATCGATCTCGCGGCAGCAGTCAGCAAAAGCGTCCAAGAGAAATTCGGCATTGACATTCACCCCGAAGTGAATTACATATAAAATGAGAAAATGTGTAAATGAGTAAATAAGAAAATAACATGGCTTCATTTGTTGTAGAAGGAGGACATAAACTGCATGGTTCGATCACCCCGCAAGGCGCCAAGAACGAGGCGCTGCAAGTGCTTTGTGCCGTGCTGCTCACCAAGGAAACGGTAGTCATCAACAATCTGCCGAATATCCTCGATGTCAATAACCTCATCGACCTGCTCGCGTCCATCGGCGTGCGTGTGGAGAAACTGTCGAAAGGCACCTATGCCTTCACGGCGCGTGAACTCGACACGGCTTATCTGCGCAGTGCCGATTTTCTCAAGAAATGCAATAAACTCCGTGGTTCGGTCATGTTGATCGGTCCGCTCTTGGCACGACTCGGTGAAGTAACCTACGCCAAACCCGGAGGAGACAAGATCGGTCGTCGTCGGCTCGATACCCATTTCCAAGGAATGGTGAACCTCGGTGCTACCTTCAAATATGACCAGAACTTGCTCGCCTACCGTTTCAACGGAAAGCATCTCAAAGGCGCCTATATGCTCCTTGACGAGGCGTCCGTCACCGGTACGGCGAATATCATCATGGCGTCTGTGTTGGCAGAAGGAACCACCACTATCTACAATGCAGCCTGCGAACCCTACCTGCAGCAACTCTGCAAAATGCTGAACAATATGGGCGCGAAAATCAGCGGAGTCGGGTCTAACCTGCTGACGATAGAAGGAGTCAAAGCCCTTCATGGTGCGCAACACACGCTCTTGCCCGATATGATTGAGGTGGGTTCCTTCATCGGCATGGCGGCTATCACAGGCTCAGAACTGCGTATCAAGAATGTCGGCTATCGTGACCTCGGTATCATCCCGGACGCTTTCCGTCGTTTGGGTATCCGTATTGACGTGGATGGCGACGATATCATCGTTCCGGCGCAGGAGCACTATCAGATAGAGTCTTTCCTCGATGGCTCTATTCTTACCGTCGCTGATGCCCCCTGGCCGGGACTCACGCCGGACTTGCTCTCCGTCCTGTTGGTGGTTGCTACGCAAGCCAAAGGCACCGTACTCATCCACCAGAAGATGTTCGAATCCCGTCTTTTCTTTGTAGATAAACTGATTGATATGGGCGCACAGATCATCCTCTGTGATCCCCACCGTGCCGTAGTCGTAGGCCACGACCACACCCGTTCGCTCAAACGCAACAACATGACCAGCCCCGATATTCGTGCCGGTATTGCCATGCTCATTGCCGCTATGAGTGCCGAAGGCACCAGCAAGATCGACCACATCGACCAGATCGACCGCGGTTACGAAGACATCGAGCACCGTCTCAACGCTATCGGTGCCCACATCAAACGAGAAGAATAAGCATAGAATATCGAATCAATTACCTTCCAAAAACGGGTCAAAGTCGAAAACGAGTCGAAAACGACACGTAAACGACACGAAAACGGACAGTACCGTCACCCTCTGGAAACAGTAATAATAACATAAACTCTCCTTCTGGCTTGGAGACGCCTTCTTCCCTAAATCGAAATGCTAGTGCAACGACATTTCGATTTAAGAGCGAGGATAGCCAGCGCGAATGGCAAAAGCAGAATTAGACATATTATTAAATAAACTCAGTGGTCGCCTTACGGGCGACAGCAAGTTCTATGATACGCACCGTAACGGTCGCACGGTCATCAGCAACTATCCGAAGCACAAAGACCCGAAGTCCATCACTCCGGCGCAAAAGGCGAACAGCTCCGCTTTTGCCCAGCTCTCCAAGCAAGCCGCTCTCGAACTCTCCGATCCCGACAAACGTGCTCACTGGCAATCTCTCTACGAAGCCCATCTACGTGACCGCAAAGCCCCCAAGTACTATGCCACCCTCCGCGGTTTCGTCTTCGCCCAGTTGAAGAGATCCGGGTAAGTCTCGTTCATTTACAGAGATAGTATCCGGCATCTATCTGTAATATTGTGCATTTCGGTGGCATTTTTGCCGCCGTTTTTCTTTGTTCATTAGCCCGGCATCTGATGCCGGTATTGTCTCCTATTGCTCCCTATTCCTGCCTATTCCGACCTATTTTGCTTACAATTTGCATTTTCTGCATCTAAAATTTGCATATATGGAAAAAATGTAGTACTTTTGCACTCGTATTTAGCCCACGTTGGGAGATGTTTCTTGTGGTGGGTGTAATACGAACATATTAACAAAAAGCGTCTTACGCGCTTTGTTTTGGCGATTCGGAATCTCGCAAGTTCTATAACTACCAAAGCATTGCAGCACCAAGATTGCTCATTAGTGTGTATTGAATATACACGCATATTTGCGTATATGAATACATACGGCGTGGGCTCAGTGTTGTTTGTTCGGTAGTTAGGGCAATGCGAGAGCCTCGAATCGCGGAACAGCAATATTGCAGTCCCGCTTTTTGTATATAATTATGTTTAATTGATATATTAACTAAATTAAAATCAGTATGAAAAAACTATTTCTTTTGACATTGACATGCCTGATGGCACTAACAATGAATGCACAGCGTTGTGCAGTTTTGGAATTTAGAGCAGGAGCCGGTATTTCCCAATCGGATGTAGACGGCATTTCTGCTATTTTTATCACCTATTTCCGTCCTTCCGGATATACGATGGTTGAACGTACACAAATTGACCGTGTAATTGACGAGCAAGGTTTCCAACGTAGCCACCTGACGGAGAGCAACGCTGTGCGCATCGGTAAAATCTTAAATGTCTCCAAGATTGTATTAGGAGATGTAAATGTCGTCATGGGACAATATAACGTAGATGTGCGCGTTATTAATGTAGAAAATGGAACAATCGCGGCAACAGACGGTGCTACTTTTAACGGCTCTTCTTATCGTCAAACAATGCAAAGTCTTGCGCAAAGATTAGCAGGCAAAATTGCCATTACTCCCGGACAAACGGTTTCTGCAACACCGGCAGCAAAAAAACGCAGTAGTGTAGAAAACGTGTATGGTTATTTGAAAGTGTTTCCTAATGAATTGGGCGAGTTTAGTTCTGAACCGACAGGCACAATTCAGCGCATCAACTCGCAAGCGCAACATGGTTATAATAACTGGCGCATCCCGACATCTGAGGAATTGTCCTTACTTCGTGCAAATGGCTATTTGGGCGATGGTAGATATATGAGTAGTGACGGTAATAGCAGCGGTAAGGTATTGTTGGTAACGGACGGAAAAGATTATGCAAGTGTACGTGCCGAAGAACAAAGAAGACAACAGGAAGAGCAACAAAGACAAGCAGCAGAACAAAGGAAAGCACAGTTGTCTGCATTGGGATATGTGGATTTAGGTTTACCAAGTGGTACACTTTGGAGAAACACTAATGAGAGTGGTTATTATACACACGCCGATGCTGTTAGTCAATTTGGGAAGAATTTGCCTACGAAAGAGCAAGCTGTTGAATTAAAGGATTATTGTCAATGGACGTGGATTGGTAACGGATATAAAATAAAGGGACGTAATGGAAATACTATTACATTGCCTGCCGAAGGCACAGGATCTACATGTTCTAGTACTATCCATGCTAAAGGAGAGTTTGGGATATATTGGTACAAATCCTATGATGATGTTTTGACGGTTTCTGCTAGTGAGGGCATTAATCCTGCCGGTTGGAATGTTTCGTTGAGTGGATGTAGTAATAGAAACTCCGTCCGTCTTGTATCACGTTTCTGAAAATCTTTTTGATAATAATTGTTGTTTGCTCTAACCAACCCATCGGTAATTTTCTCTCCGCGTTGCCCTTTTAGCATCCGCCATTATAGGACTAATCGGGCAGCGCTTTTTCTTTTTGTTTCTCCCTAACGGACGCCCAAACAAGGTTAAAAAGAGGCGCGTCAGAGGCGCATGCTGGTAATCCTAGACAATGCCTATAATATAATGCTTGCAATATACACATTTACAGCGCGTTATAGCACATTCAGTAGCATTCGAAAAATCGCCGTTTTGTGCATTTCATTTTCATTGTTCTTTTGGAAACATTTGGGGTTATTTTGGACTAAAATCCTGCTTTTTATCCTGCTTTTGACTTTTTCTTTCGACTTTCGACTAAAAAACTTGCATATGTCAGAAAAAAGCAGTACCTTTGCAGCCGCAAAGGTTTTTATGAAAATGATGCCCTCTTACGACATAAACAGAATCATCCGCATGGAAGCGTTGTATAACGAATTGCAAGCCGCACTGGCAAAGACGGCACACAGCACCGCCCCTGCCGCCAAACAGCAGGCACTTGCTTCCAGACAAACTTTGCAGCCGCAGATAGACAAATTAGCCGCCTATTATCAAAGCGACGCATGGAAAGCGGATTTTCACGCCGACGAACTCGGTTTTTTGCCGTCCGACCTTCCCCGCGGCATACTCTCCGAAGACGGCATATACAACCTCCTGACACGTTGGGAGGAGATAGTGCAAATTGAATGCAGTCTGTCGGAATCTCCGACAAACTGCCAAAATATAATACCTATTACATCCTATAGATACCTATTGCGACCTAAAAAACAAAAACACTATGCAACAGGAAGATAAATCCAAATATGAGGGGAAAGTATTGCGGAAGGCGAGCAATTGGAAAGAGTTGTATTTCTATCAGAAAGCAAATACACTCTACCAATTGACGTTTGTTTTCTGTGAACGCTTTCTTCCTAAATATGGAGATAGAACCGTTGATCAGATGGTTCAGGCGGCGCGTTCTGGAAAGCAGAATATTATTGAAGGCTCAGAGGATGGGAAGACAAGTACAGAGATGGAATTGAAGCTCCTCAATGTGGCGAGAAGTAGTATTGGTGAGTTGTGTGAGGATTATCAAGATCATATCGTAAAGCATCATTTACCATTGTGGGATAATTCTCATCCGCGATACGGAACAATGCTTACGTTTACTCAGCAACACAATGCGTTGGAGGATTACGAGCCGTATTTTGCCCAATGGTCCGAGGAAGAAATGGCAAATATCGGTTTGACGCTTTGCCACCAGATAGATGCTATGATGAATGGTTATTTGCGTGCATTGGAAAAACAGTATGTGACGGAAGGCGGCATCAAAGAACGGATGTATGCCGCTCGTACCGGCTATCGCCAAACTCAGGAAGAAGAGCGCAAGCAACTCCTACTGGAAAACCAACAATTAAAAGCCGAGCTTGCCAAAAAGCAAGCCGAAATAGACCAACTGAAAAAACAATTACACGACAGCAATAGGTCGGAATAGCCACAATAGGTCTTAATAGGCAATTTTCTATTACATCCTATTGCTACCTATAGCGTCCTAAAAAAATAACAACAAATGAGAAAACTATTATCGATATTATTATCCCTGTTGCCGCTTATGGCGAGTGCGCAGATGGTGCAGCCGGTGAAATGGAGCGGCACAGAATTCGGCGATAGTGTGCGGATACGGGCGGTAGTTGAACCCGGTTGGCACATGTCGATCATCGAGATGGGAGATTTCGTGTTCACGCAAGAGTTCAAGGACTCATTCGAGATGACCGTCGCCAAAGCCGACCTCACGCCTATTCGTTACAACGCCTGTGACGATCAGATGTGTACCGCCCCTGAAATCTGGGAGTACGCATCATTAAGCGCCGAAAGCGCGTCACCATTAAGCGAAGCGTCATCATTGAGTTCGGACACCGAACGATCATTGTGGCTGATTTTTGTATTAGGTCTCTTAGGAGGATTATTAGCCATCTTCACTCCTTGCGTGTGGCCGATTATTCCGATGACGGTGAGCTTCTTCTTGAAGAAAGGCGGGGGACTGCGGGACGCAGTTCTATACGGACTGAGCATCGTAATTCTCTATGTGGGTTTGGGTCTGCTGGTAACGGCTCTTTTCGGCGCTTCGGCGCTCAATGAGATGAGTACCAATGCCGTAGTGAATATTGTATTCTTCCTAATTCTGGTGATCTTTGCCCTCTCGTTCTTCGGGCTCTTTGAGATTACACTGCCGGATAGTTGGTCAACAGCATTAGACAGCAAGGCGCGGAGTACAGGCGGTTTCCTGAGTATTCTGCTGATGGCGTTTACGCTGGTGATAGTATCGTTTTCGTGCACGGGACCTATTATCGGCACGCTGTTGGTAGAAGCGGCAGGCAAGTCTTTGTTGGCTCCGGCTATAGGAATGTTGGGCTTTGCGATTGCGCTCGCTTTGCCTTTCTCGCTGTTTGCCATGTTCCCTCAGTGGCTCAAGCAAGCACCCAAGTCAGGAGACTGGATGACAAGTTTCAAAGTGGTGTTGGCGTTCTTGGAACTGGCACTTTCGCTGAAGTTCCTGAGCGTGGCAGACTTGGCGTACGGGTGGGGTATATTGCCGAGATGGCTCTTCCTCGTTATTTGGATTGCCTGCTTCTTGGGAATAGGTATCTATCTCTTGTGGAATTTCAGAAAAGTTACCCTGACGCGCAAGATCATTCGTTTGATAGTGATTATACCTTCCTTTGCTTTTGCCGGATACCTTGTTCCCGGTCTATGGGGCGCGCCTGTGAAAGCCGTTTCGGCTTTTGCGCCGCCGATGGAGATTGAAGGTCGCGAGGTGTTCCATGACTACGAAGAAGGCCTTGCGTACGCTCGGCAAACCGGCAAGCCGATAATCATCGATTTCACAGGATACGGATGTGTCAACTGCCGCAAGATGGAGGCTTTTGTGCTGGATAACGACAGCGTTAAGGCACGCTTGCAGAACTATGTGTTCATCGAGCTCTTCGTGGATGACAAACAGGATCGCGACGGAGACGGCATGAGTGAAGGCGACGAGAACTCGCAACATCAGCGAGAAAAATTCAGTTCCAATGCGCAACCTTTCTATGTTCAGTTAGACCCCTATGGTCACCAAGTTGCAACGCCGATGGCGTTCACTACCGACCCACTAGAATTCATCAACTGGCTCAAATACTAAAGAATGAGAAAATGGCTTTTTATAGGGTTTCTTTTGCTCTGCGGGCATTTAGTCGCAGATGACTATATGGAATGGAACTGGCCTGTCACGGATGCTCCGCCGGAGTACCCGGGTGGTCAGAATGCCCTCTTTCGGTATTTGTCAGACAGCATACACTATCCGGAAGAAGCCAAAATCAATCAAGTGGAAGGACGGACTGTCGTTCAGTTTATAGTGGATACCCTTGGATATGTATGTGAAGTGGAGATATATAAGTCCAGTGGCGACTCTGCTCTTGACGCGGAAGTAGTACGTGTCTGCCGGTCTATGCCCCAATGGAAACCTGCATGGCAGATTGTGAATTATAAAACAGGAGAGAGACGCACTCTCAGAACAAAATACACAGTCCCTATACATTTCAGTTTGTCGGGATCCGAACACAAAGAAAAAACAACTATACAATGATACAGAAGAAACAATACGAAACACGCCGTCCGAAAGAGAAAGAGATGATTTTCGGCGTGCGGGCAGTGATGGAAGCTATCGATGCAGGAAAGGTGCTCGATAAAGTGCTCGTACGCCGCGATATGTCTTCAGCGATAGGCAGAGAGTTATTGCTCAAACTCGAAGGCACAGGTACCCAGATCCAACGTGTGCCGCTGGAGAAACTCAATCAGTTCACCGATAAGAATCATCAAGGTGTGATCGCTTTCCTTAGCCCGATCGAGTTCACTCCGTTGGACAGTTTGGTTCAGAGCCTTTATGATGAAGGAAAGGTGCCCTTGTTGATGATGCTGGACGGCGTGACGGACGTACGTAACTTCGGTGCTATCGCGCGTACATGCGTGTGTGCGGGCGTTCACGCGTTAATTATAGGTACGCGCGGAAGTGCGGCTATCAACGGCGATGCCGTCAAAGCATCAGCGGGTGCGTTACATTCCCTGCCTATTTGCAAGGTAGAGAACTTGCAGAACGCCCTGACCTATTTGCGTGATAGCGGTCTGCGGATCGTGGCTGCTACCGAACATACGGATCGTAACTACACGGAAGTGGACATGACCGTTCCGACTTGTATTGTCATGGGTTCTGAGGAAAAAGGTATCTACGAGGAGAACCTCAAACTCTGTACCGACAAGGTACGTCTGCCGATGACCGGCACTATAGAATCCCTTAACGTCAGCGTGGCGGCAGGCGTATTCATCTATGAAGCTATCCGTCAGAGAGGTTTATGACGATATTATACGAAGATAATCATATTATTGCCGTTAATAAGACCTGCAACGAGATCGTGCAGGGCGATAAGACGGGTGATACGCCGCTGAGTGAGACGGTGAAGGCCTATATTAAGGAGAAGTACAATAAGCCCGGCGAGGTGTTCTTGGGCGTGACGCATAGGCTCGACCGTCCGACGAGTGGAGTAGTGCTCTTTGCCCGAACGAGCAAAGCGCTCACACGTCTGAATGAGATGTTCAAGGAAAAGTCGAAAGTCGAAAGTCAAATGTCGAAAGCCATTACGAAGACGTACTGGGCTATCGTACAAGGCGCTCCGAAAGTACCCGAAGCACGTTTAGAGAATTACCTCACGCGAAACGAGCAGTTGAACAAGTCTTTTATAGCGAAGCCGAATGCCAAAGAAGCTAAACTCGCTATTTTGACCTACAAGACCCTTGTGAAAGGGGAGAACTATACTTTGTTGGAAATCAACCTGGAGACCGGTCGGCATCACCAGATTCGTTGTCAGTTGGCAGCAATCGGTTGTCCGGTGAAGGGCGACCTCAAATACGGCGCCAAGCGCTCTAATCCGGACGGAGGCATCAGTCTCCATGCCCGCCAAATAGAATTTATTCATCCTGTAAAAAAAGAACCCATATGTATCACAGCTCCTGTACCCAACGACTCGCTTTGGCAGCAGTTTGCTGCTTCTGTTCAGTAATCGCATCTGCCGCTTTATTGCCGGACACTATTGTTGCCTTTCCCGGCGCGGAAGGATTCGGTAAATATACCTCCGGTGGACGAGGCGGTAAGGTGGTCTATGTGACTACGCTTGCGGACGACGCTAACGGCGAGACGGAGGGTTCGCTTCGTTGGGCAATGAAGCAGTATCCGGATGAACCGATTACCGTTTGTTTTGCCGTGACGGGTGAGATACGGCTGGTGAAGGACCTGCGTATCAACCGCAAGAACTACACGATCGCCGGTCAGACGGCACCGGGTATAGGTATTGTTATCACGCATAACAAGGTTAACTGTGGCGGGTCGGAGAACTTCATCATTCGTAATATCCGTTTCCGCGTGGGACAGAAGAATGTGAATGGCGATACGATCGCTACGAATGCTTTCGGGGCAGAGAACAGTTCCCATTTTATCATTGATCACTGCGATTTCGGATGGTCCTTGGAGGAAAACATGAATACCTACGACGGTCACTTCTTTACGGTGCAGTACTGTTTGGTACACGAAGGCTTGTATAGCGCCGGTCACCCCAAAGGAGCGCGTGGATACGGATGTCAGTGGGGCGGTTCGCCGGCTTCCTATCACCATAACTTATTGGCGCACAATAACGGCCGTTCCTGTCGTTTTAACGGTGCGCGCAATAATGACCGCGTGGTCTATTTGGACTATATCAACAATGTGAATTTCAATTACTACGGCGGAAGCAGCGGATGTCACGGCGGAGAGAATACTTGCGATGACAAGTTCTATAATGGTAAGAACGCCGGGCATGAGGTGAACTTTGTGAACAACTATTATATCAAAGGTCCGAACACGACGAACACCCGTCTCTTTGTGGTAGCGGATGAGAAACGTAGCGGATATACCAGTCGAGGCCCCAGTCAATGGTATATCAACGGCAATGTCTATGAAGGTGAACCGAAAGCGACGGCTGATAACTGGAGTGCGGTGACGATCAAGTCGTATACGCAAGAACAGGCACGCGTGGATACACTCATTCGTACAAAGACCCCGTATTGGGACTGCAATGCAGATTCCACGGAGTTTTCCGGACTATATGACTTTGAGATGTACGCTTATGCGGTAGAGGCTTTTGAAACAGCAGAAGAGGCAAGGTCGAGCGTCTTGGATACGGTGGGTGTCTTTCCTCGCGATCATGTAGAGAAACGTATTATCGAAGAGACGCGTACCAATACCTACACCTATACAGGAAGCAACGGCAAGAAGAAAGGTATCATTGATCTCGAAACGGACGCTGAAGGTTTTTATGCCTATACGTCAGTTGCTCCGCTTACAGATACTGATCTTGACGGTATGCCGGACGAATGGGAGATAGCGAATGGATGTGACCCGAACGTGCCGGACAATAACGTACGTCATGCGAGCGGTTACACGATGCTGGAGATGTATCTCGATTATGCCATGATGCATAAGCAACCTATGGACGATGGGTACACGCCTTCGGAAGAAGGAATACAGAATACAGAATACAGAGTACAGACACAAAAAATACTCCGCGAAGGACAAATACTTATCCAACGCGGAGCAAAAACATATACCCTTCAAGGGCAAGTTATAGAGGTAAGTAAATAACCTGTTTGCCAATAAACCAATCACCGTGGAAGTAATTGCTGCAAGGCGTTACTTCCACTTCTTTATAGGGTGCTATCTCTGCCTGCAAGTCTCCGCCTTTGAGCACCACGAGCCCGTTCGGCACGGCGTTGCGGTACTTATTGGAGATGTTCTTCTGCACCAGTTTCACCAAGTCGGGTAGGGGCATGACGGCACGGGAAACGACGAAGTCAAACTTCTGCTTCTCTTCCTCCACACGTTCCTGCTTGCATACCACATTGGTCAGGCCTAAGGCCTTCGCTACTTCGGTTGCTACCTTGATTTTTTTTCCGATGGAATCGATGAGTAGGAACTGACACTCCGGAAACAGGATAGCCAAAGGAATACCCGGAAAACCTCCTCCGGTACCGACATCCATGATGGTTGTGTCCGGTTGGAAGGGTAGGAGTTTGGCTATCGCGAGTGAGTGCAGCACATGATGCTCGTACAAGTTGTCAATGTCCTTGCGCGAGATGACATTGATCTTACTATTCCAATCGCGATAAAGTGCGTCAAGCTGAGCGAATTGCTCAGCCTGACGTTCACTTAATTTGAAGTATTCAGAAATCAGCATTCCGTATTCAGTTTATGCCATGTTGGTGAATACGTTCTGTACATCTTCATCCTCTTCGATCTTGTCGATGAGTTTCTGAACGGACTCGCGTTGCTCGTCGGTCAGTTCTTTGGTGTCATTCGGGATACGAACGAACTCCATCGATTGGATCTCAAAGCCGTTGTCTTCGAGGTACTTCTGCATGTTGATTGCCTCGTTGAAATCGGAATAAATGACGATGGTGTTCTCTTCCTCATCCACACCGAGTTCTTCTACACCGAAGTCGATTAACTCGAGCTCCAGTTCATCGAGGTCAATACCGTCTTTCATTGTGACGGTGAAGCATGCCTTGCGGTCAAAGAGGAACTGGAGACTACCCTGTGTACCGAGCGTACCGCCGAACTTGGTGAAGTACGAGCGGATGTTCGCAACCGTACGCATATGGTTGTCGGTTGCGGTCTCCACGAAGATAGCGATACCGTGAGGTCCGTATCCTTCGTAGTTGATCTCCTTATAACCCTCGGAGGACTTATCGGTTGCTTTCTTGATAGCGCGGTCGATATTGTCCTTCGGCATGTTCTCACGCTTACACTGCTGGATGAGTGCACGCAGACGCGGGTTAGAGTCCGGATCCGGTCCACCCTCACGGGCAGCAATAGTGATTTCCTTGCCTAATTTGGTAAATGTGCGGGACATATGTCCCCATCTTTTCAGTTTAGTCGCTTTTCTGTATTCAAATGCGCGTCCCATATATATAACGATTTAACAATTTAACGATTTAACCATTTATTGCTCCGCATGTTCCATCACGGACTCGATATGTACCTCCTCGAAAGTGATCTTGAACTCTACGCGGCGGTTCTTCTGGCGTCCTGCCTTGGTGCTGTTATCAGCGATAGGCATATCCTGACCGTAACCTACAGCAGTCATGCGCTCTGCCGGAACGCCTTTCTTAACCAGATATTGCATTACCTGATCAGCACGTTGCTGCGAGATCTTCTTGTTCACTTCCGCCTTACCGGTATTGTCGGTATGACCTTGAACCTCGATGACATAGTTGCTGTTCTCAATGAAGATCAGTGCAATCTTATCCAAGAGGGCAAACGATTTCTTCTTGATAGCGGCCTTACCGGTCTCGAACTCAATACCTTGCATTGCTTTCTGGAGCAACTGACGAACCTCACGTTTCATCTCCGGGCAACCCTTGTTCTCCACGATACCGGGCACTTGCGGACAGAGGTCAAGGTAATCAGGTACACCGTCCTTATCGCTATCGAGTTCGCAACCTACGCTATCCACATGACCGATCGCTGCTGCTGGTGTATTCGGGCACTCGTCAATGTAGTCAGCCACACCGTCACCGTCGCTATCCAGCGGACAACCCTTCGCATCTACCTTACCGCGTGCTGCTTCAGGCGTATCCGGGCACTCGTCGAGGTAGTCTGCTACACCGTCATCATCGGAGTCGATCGGACAACCCTTGCTGTCTACTTTACCCCATGCAGCTTCCGGCGTCTCCGGGCACTCGTCGATGTAGTCAGGTACACCGTCACCATCGGTATCCAGCGGACAACCTAAACTATCCACGCGCCCCCATGCTGCTTCCGGCGTATTCGGACATTTGTCTTTGTAATCCTCCACACCGTCACCGTCAGTATCCAACTCACAACCTAAGCTATCAACGAAACCGATTGCTGCAGCCGGCGTTCCCAGACAGTGATCCAGATAATCGGGTACACCGTCATGGTCTTCATCCAACGGACATCCGTTCTCGTCTACGGCTACGCCGCGCGGAGTCTCCGGACACATGTCGAGTTTGTCATAGACACCGTCTTTATCCTTGTCACGACGGTTCGTTCCCCAGCAGATAGAGAAGCCTAAGGCAATATTGAATTGCTTGGTCTTATCCGGGATGAAGTAAGTCTTGCTATTGGGCAGTGCTGCATAGCTGGTCGGGATATAATCCATAGCCAGCGTCAGGTTAATACCGTCGTACGGCATAATACTGAGTCCGGCACCGATATTGCTGTATTTACCGTTATCCACGAGCGAGTAGGATGCCGCAATACTGAGCCAGTTGAACGGCCGGAAAGCAGCACCGATAGTCACCTCTTCATACAAACGGGAGTTATACAGGCGAGTAGCGGAAACGACACCTACGCCTACACGGTTATCCCAGAAATTCGCATCAATACCTACGTTCAAACGAGCGGTCACCATCTTCGCAAAGCCCTTCTTGCCGTTGCTGTTGACCTTCACGCCGTTGAGCATATGCTGCAGGTTCGAGAATACGGTATCCATGAGAACATCGGTATTGAAATTACCATTCTCGTCTTTGTATTTCGGATCGGAATAATCTACGTTACCGGCTCCTTCAAAGACGGTATCTACCGTACACTTGAAGTTATTCATTCTTGTCCAATAGATAAAGCCCAGATCCACCAGTGCGGCACTGATCTGCAGGTTCTCAATCGGCTTGTAGGTGAAACCGAAGTCGATCGCTGCTCCGTAACCGGAGGGCTTGAGCAGAGAGCCGATATCGTCCGTTTTGACGAACTTCTTGGTCTCGAAGGATTTGTCTTTGAAGCCGTCAATCACCTCCTGCATGTTTTTGCCATCCAGGTAGTTGTTGAGGTACTCGGAGTCAAACGGTCCCGCTATTTGCATGTCCATGTCTCCTTTAATACGCCATTGTTCTGCGTTGGCATCGATTGCCAGCTTCTTGGCGTTCACGCCGGCATAGGCTTCACCGATCAGGAATTTCGCCTTACCACCAAGGGTCCATTGGTCATTCAACTGATGGCTATAACCGACACCGATCTCCGTGTAAGCGGTTAAGCCGATTCCTAACTTGGACATATCAAAGGTGTTGTTACCTCCGTCCAGATCCGTCATTGCACCGTTGACGAGGAACTCTACCATTCCTTTGGGAACGGTTGCACCGAACACAATGCGCTCATTCAAACCGATGGTCAGGAAACCTTTTTCTTTCACGCGGAAACCCATATTCAGGAAGCCTATGGTCATGTCTCCGTTCGCCATCGTCACTTTACGCAGCGACTTGAGGAACTTCTGCTTGTCGCCGTTCGGGTGAAGCGGTGTGATGGTCTTACCGGTTGCCGGATCGTATTTCAGTACATCGCTCAGTGTCAGCGAGTTATTACCAATACTCATCTCCATCCATCCCAGCGGAGTAAAGTTAACATAACCTTTACTTACCGGCTGGAAAGCAGGGTTAATGGTATGGCGCATCGGGGCGTTCTCCAAGAAATAGAGCGTGTTGACCTGTTGCGCGTTGGCCGTTATTGCGAAGGCTGCTATCAGAGCGGCCAAGATATATTTACGTGTCTTTGTCATAATTCAGCCCTCCTCTTATTTATTGTTATCTTTTCCAAAATTCAGGATCGCATCGAATTTGGCGGCCAGACCGATCTTAATCGTTACATCGTCCTGGTTGGTCAACTTGACGTTATCCAGACCATCTGCATAGGCCTTAGCCAACGCGTCGTCATCCAACACGGCCTTGTATGAGATCTTTTTGATCTTCGTGAACAAATTCAGATCCTCTTTGTCTAATTCTGCCATAAATTGCGACTCACGCGGAGCAGGAATGAAACCACCTGCTTGTGCCGAGTAGTTGTCAAAACTCGGAGGAACGATTACAAGCGTGTCTTTATCAAAGAGCATGAACGGTTGCGAGGGGTTCTTAGGATCCATGATGATGTTTCCTTTCTCGTCCAAGCAACGCATGGATAACTTGAGTTGCAACGGAATCCGGCTGTACGCCTTCATGATCAGTTTAGCTTTGGCGGTCTTGATGGTGTCAACCGCATCGATGTCTGCCTGGAGCGAATCGATACTCATCTGGCTGATGCTGATATCATCCAGCGTATCCGGATAGTTGATTTGTACACCTTGACCGAAGATCATCGGCAGACGACATTTGGCATCTACGCGGATATTGGTGTTTTCCGTGATGCGGATCTGCGGGGTGGTCATCGTGTCGAAGTCCAACTCGAACTTATAGCCCAATTGCTGCGGCATGGTCTTGAATAAGTTATGGATACGACCTCCGTTCGGTGTTTTATCAAAACGGTACGTCATATTCTGGGTTGAGTCACCAATCTCGCTATCCAGCGGCAACCACTCGCCCTTGGTGAAACGGATCTCTTTGTACGGTAACTCAAAGCCATCGTTTCCGAACATCGCATATACGCGGCTACCATCCTCTTCCTCCACGAAGATATGTGCTTTGTCAATGAACAAGGCACCGGCTACCTGCGTAGTGATTCGCATGTCAATAGACGGTTCTGCAAACGGGATCTTCGACTGCGTAAGGAAACTCAAGCCGTCCCAACTGTGCGACAAGTCGATCACACTCTCCGAAGCCATATCCTTAGACGGATCGAACTTACCCCAGATAGCCTTGTAATCAATGAACTGTACGTCCAGGCGGTAATCAAATCCGGCAGTGGTAGGAATGGCTACGTCCGTTCCGGCAGGGATGATGAATTTGAAATGCACGTTGAACGTACACTCGTCCATGACATTCATGTACGAAGGTGCCCCTTTAGGGTTCTTCATCATTACCAGACTGAAGTTATCAATATCCGTCGGGATCTTATTACCATAGTTGGTGTACTGCGCATACTTGGGATCGTTGCGGTCGTATACCGTCATGACGTTACCTGCGGCACGCGAAACCTGCTTACCGAGGTCCAGCGTAACCGA
Organism: Paludibacteraceae bacterium; assembly: GCA_017447875.1. GTDB lineage: Bacteria > Bacteroidota > Bacteroidia > Bacteroidales > Paludibacteraceae > Colicola. The sequence continues at coordinate 82,340 of JAFSMP010000034.1, forward strand.
ATCCACCCAAGCCCAGTTGAGGGGCAGACCACCTGTGGCATTGATCGTAGAAGCGAAGCTGGCACTCTCGATAAATGCACTATCCAAACGCTCGCTGTATAACGAACCGGTCTTGTTGATACCGTCCAACTTGATGTTCAGCGGGAAATCGATCCAGATAGGAATATCTACCGGCGTTACCAGATGACCTCCTACGATGAGGTCGCCTAATTTCTCGTAGACGTTTAAGTTGAGGTTCGTCGAAGAGATGTACTGCGCCAGATCAACCTGGTGGAAATAACGCTCGATAGCCGTGTCCAATTTCCATGCCAGTACACCCTTGTGTTCCAACGAGTCCACGTACAGGTTGTCTACATTACCGATCAGATCTACCAAGGTCAAGTGCATACTTCCCACAGGCAGCGTTAAGCCTACGCTTAAGTCTGCGGAAGTGTCCACATTGTCCAGATCCAGTTTCGAATGACAGCCGGCCAAAACACATCCGACTGCAAGCACTAATAGGAATTTTTTCATATGATATGATTGTTTGTTACCAATTCGCGTGCAAAATTACTAAAAAAATTGCATATATGCAAACTTTTTGTGCATTTTTTATATATTTAGCGCAAAATATATACTTTTTCGGTTGCACGAGTGACGGCAGTGTACATCCAGCGCAGAAATTCTCGCTTTTCTGTCTCCGTTAATCCGCTCAACCATTCCTCCGTTAATCCGCTATCAATATACACATGTCTCCACTGTCCACCTTGCGCTTTATGGCAGGTGACGCAATAGGCATAACGGATTTGCAGGGCATTGTAATAGGGGGACTCGAAGATACGTTTGACGAGTTCTTTACGGTTGCGTATCTCCGGATAGTCTTCGGCTATGCGGTTGAAGAGTTCCCTGTGCATCGCGTAGTTGGCTTCCGGTGAGTCCGTGAAGAGGGTGTCCAACCATAGAAGGGCTTCTATCTCCCAGTTATAATCGACGGATCGCAGGCTTGCTTTGGCAAAATGAAAACCGTATAGTTCATGTACGTTGGTCAGACGCTGTACTTCTACCATATCGCCGTTCGCCAAAAACTCCAGCCCCTCATAGTTCTCCGTCCAGAAATAGTTGTTTTTGGTGACCATCAACCGGTCTCCGTTGGATAGTTCCTCCTCTTTGTATAACACCCGCGCCCGCACGGCTTGATTATAGAGGTTGGTCATCTTGTTACTGCGTGCGATGATGAGTGTCTCTTCGGGTCCTGCGTCCCGCCAGCTGTCCTCTAATGTCTCAATGGCTTCTTCGCCTTTGAGGCGGATGAGGTCTTTTTGGTTATCTAGGAGTCCTAGGTTTCCTAGGGACCCTAGGCTGCCTAGTTCTTCGCGAAGTCTCGTAGCTTCTGCCAAAATCCCACTATCCAAAGCTTGCCGGGCTACCATCGTTAATCCGTAACCCGTAACCTGTAACCCGTAACCTCTCATATATTGCTCATCGAGTGCCGGGCTGAGGGTGCTGCCGACAGGCGGTAACTGCGCGTCGTCGCCCAAAAGGAGTAGGGAGCAGCCTTCACCGCTATAGACATACCGCACCAGATCGTCTAGCAGGCAACCGCTGCCGAAGGTGCCGTTATCCCGGTTGCCGGACAACATCGATGCCTCATCGACGATGAATAAGGTGCGTACATGCCGGTTGTCGCATAAAGAAAACGCCTCAACTCCTAACTGATTCTGGCGGTAGATCTTCTTATGAATGGTATAAGCCGGTACACCGGCGTAGCGGCTCAGCACTTTGGCGGCACGGCCGGTGGGAGCCAGTAAGATACAAGGCTGCTTCAGACTTTCCATCGCACGGATCAAGGCACTGACCACACTGGTCTTACCCGTACCGGCGTAACCGCGTAAGATAAATGCTTTGCGGGCATCGCGACTTACCAAAAACGAAGCGAGGGATTGAAACAAACCCTCCTTCTCTTCATTCGGCTCGAACGGTAATTCGGCCTTAATTCGCGAAATAATGAAGTCCGTTAGCATTTTTTTGTCAAATTATTTGCGTATGTCAAAAAAAAGCAGTACCTTTGCAGCCGGTTTTGAATCATAGAGCAAGTCCTATACGACCAGCTCCCTCTGAACTCCCCCAGGTCTTGACCGAAGCAAGGGTAAGAGGTTGTAGCGGTGCGATGTAGTAAGCTTGCTCTTTTTTTTATTCTATCTTGCGTCCGAGTACATCGTACATCTGTCCTTCGCGCAGAATTATGAGTTGACCGTGGCGAAGGATCTTGCGAGAGTCTGTGCGCTGTATTCCGAATTCTATATTCTCTGTACCCGTCGGTATCATCGTGTAGGCTTTCCATGCGTCCGGGATGCCGTATCCGTATCGGTAACTATCCGGATTGATGTACCGGTCTGCGGAACGGATGATGCGGTCACGAATCTGCATTGCGTTCTCGTCTGGTAGGGCCGACCACAGGCAAGCTGCAAGACCGGCCAGCAGGGGAGTCGCAAAACTGGTACCGTTACCTTGACTAATGGTGCCGTCCGTCTTGATGAGGGTTGTTTTTACACCCACCGCACACACATCGGGTTTGACACGACCGTCGGCAGAAGGACCCCAACTGGAGAACGAGCCGATGAGGCTGTCCACGCCGACGGCACCGACGGTCAGTACACTGTCCGCATCAGCAGGTACAGAGATCTTCTTCCAGTCATTATTTCCGTCATTTCCTGCCGCTACGCAGACTAACATTCCTTTGCGGGCAGCGATCGTAGCGGCACGGCTGACACGGGTGGTTTGACCATCCAGTTCGGACTTCTTCAGAGACCATGCATCATTGTCGAACATCGCGTATCCCAAAGAAACGGAGAATATATTGACTCCCAAAGAGTCGGCTTTCTCCAGGGCTGCAACCAAGTTATCCATCTCTTTGGGCGACTCCGTTGCGTCCTCCTCGGAACGCATGAGGTAGTACTGCGCTTTGGTCGCCGCACCGTAATAAGAACTGTCTAAGATGCCGGAGATCGTACTCAGGCAATAGGTGCCGTGTGCTCCGGTCGGACCATAGAAATCATCGGCATCGTCGGTGAAATCAAAATGACCCAGTTCCAGGTCTTTCTGCCGGAAGCAAGATAAGGTCTGAGCATCGTAAAAACCTCCGTCGCAGATAGCCATCAGGATGCCCTGTCCCTCATAACCGGCTTTATGCAGCGGCATGAGATTATAGGTCGCCAGTTGTTCCTGGGTCTTGTTAGTCGCTGATTCGCTCATCTCTAACTCCCTGATCCGTTTCTTTGGCGCGTTGCCAGGTACAGTATTATCGCGTGTCATCTCCACGTTCGTCACGAACTTCAGACCGGCAACTTTGCTTGCCGTCTTCTCGTCCATCTCACAGGTGACACCGTTGAACCACCGGCTCTGATGGTAGATCTTTACGCCCATTCGGAGGAGGCTGTCTTTATACATCCCACAGACCGGATAATCCATCCCGTCGGTTTGGATATGCCATTTGGCACGTTGTTCTACGGCTCGCGGCGACAACTGCGGAGCGGTCTTCTCGGGTTTGTCCAAGAACGATACGAAATAAACTAAAAGAATTAACGTAAGCATAGTTGTACTACATTTTCTACATGTTGGGTATGGGGAAACATGTCTACGGGTTGTACTTTGGTTACCTTATATTTGGCATCAAGAAACGCCAAGTCGCGTGCCTGCGTGGCAGGGTTACAACTGACATAGACGATCCGTTTGGGTTCGGCATTGAGGATGACATTGACCACATCTTCATGCATGCCTGCACGAGGCGGGTCGGTAATGATGACATCCGGACGGCCGTACTGCGCCACGAAGTCCTCATTGAGGATATCCTTCATATCGCCGGCAAAGAAGAGCGTGTTCTCTATGCCGTTGATGGCGGAGTTCACTTTCGCATCTTCGATCGCTTCCGGCACGTACTCGATACCGATCACTTGGCGGGCTTGTTTGGCTACGAAATTAGCGATCGTGCCGGTGCCGGTATAGAGGTCGTATACTAATTCTCCACCGCTCAACTCCGCGAACGAGCGTGCTACTTTGTATAACTCGTACGCCTGCTCGGTGTTGGTCTGGTAGAAGGACTTAGGCCCCACCTTGAACTGCAAGTCCTCCATTGTCTCCATGATATGGTCTTGCCCGAAATAGGTTTTTACCTCCAAATCGCCGATGGTGTCGTTGAACTTCGTGTTCTCTGCATAGAGCAGCGCAATAATCTGAGGAAACTCGTTATGCAGGTATTCCAACAACCCCAGACATGCCTCTGTCACCGGTTCCCCGAACGACACGACGAGCATCAGTTCGCCTTTATGATTGTTGCGAAGTATGAGTGTGCGGACTTGTCCTTCGTGCGTATGTTCATTATAGAACGTGAGTCCGTGCGTGCGGGCGTACTCGCGCACACCGTTGCGGATACGGTTATTGATGTCCGGCATGAGGTGACATTGTTCGATATCGAGGACTTTGTCGAATGCTCCGGGAATATGAAAGCCCAGACCGTACGAACTGTCTATCTTGTCTAATCCGCCGGCTGCCTCAATGACCTCCCATGGGAACCATTTGCGGTCGGCGCAGGTGAACTCGAGTTTGTTGCGGTACTCGTATATATGCTTCGAACCGAGGATAGGGGAGATCTCCGGCAGTGCCACCTTACCGATGCGGGTGAGGTTATCGACGATCTGCTGTTGCTTGTATTTTAGTTGCTCGTCGTACGGCAGAATCTGCCATTTGCAGCCGCCGCAAACACCGAAATGTTGACATCTGGCTTCGCAACGCACCGGACTTGGTTTGACGATACGCAGCACTTTCGCTTCCATGAAGGAGTGTTTCTTCTTCGTGATCTGCAGATCCACTACGTCACCCGGTACGCAGTTCGGCACAAACGTGACGATATCATTGATGCGCACGAGTGCTTTGCCTTCTGCCGCCACACCGGTGATCTCTATGTTCTCATAAACGGGCAGATTCTTCTTTTTCATATAGCCATTTGATAGCGTTTTTGTATAATTGCTCAAAATCGGTAACGGTCTCTAACGGAAAACCGAAGACGAGGGTGTTGGGTGAGGCTACGGCTGCCGGGACACGCATGTCCAGATAGGTAGCCCATACAGTCGCCGCTTCGGCTTTAAGTCCTTCGGCATGGTCTGTGAAGAGTTGGCTGTCGTTGGGTTTAAGCAGCATGGTGAATGGACGCTTAGGGGCATCTTCGTACCGCAACTGCATCTTGCCTGACCGGGTGGCTTGTGCCGCATAATAGGAGGCATGCAGGTTTCGCTTGGTCCATTTGGGATCGAGTGCCGAGAGATGATCGGTGCTAAGCAGTAACTTGCCGCCTTGGGCTAAGTAGTCAGCGATCAGTGAACAGTGATCAGCCTTCAGAGGTATTCTATTACGGCCGCAGATGAAGTCAACCAATTGGTAATTGGTCATTGGTAATTGGTCATTTATCATTCCTGCGGTGCAGGAGACATAGGAGATGCCCATTTGTTGGAGGACACGGCCGTGCATAAGGCTGTAGTCGCGTGTGTTACCGATGGTGAATTGTCCCGCATGGTCGCGGTAACAAGCGCCCCATCCGCAGTTATCGTCATTGGTCCACGGGTCTGTGCGCGTGTAGTTCCACTGTTCACCGATATAGGCACAGGTGAACCGGTCTTCGCAGGCATAGGTGCCCGGCACGATACCGGCATAAGTGCTATCGGCAAACCACTCCGGACCGTAGACATCGTTGAAGCCATCAATGATGAGGACCGCTTCGCTGACAGACCGTTTCACTGACAGACCGGCTTCGCCTGTTAGACCGTCCTTTGGACTATTAGACAGATAGGCACTCACGACAGGGCTGGGGAAGGAGAGGCCACCATCGTTACCGGCTACGACGTAGAACGCATAGCGGATACCGGGTTGCAGGTCAATGGACAGGGACGTCGATTCGACCTGCTGTACGTCCCACTCGTCGTCATTCTTTTGAATATATACCATGTAATAGGTAGGAGCCGCAAGGTTTTCGAGGCTGTCCGTCGGTACCTGCCAGCGCAGTATGCCGTCTGTTCCGATACCCAACTCTTGCACCGGCAGGGGTTGTATGATGGCATTCGGTCCGTTGAGATAACGTAATATGCCTTTATAGACGGCACGGGCTACTGCAAAACGGAAAGCAGGATCGAGACCGTACCGCATGTCTGCCAGGTTCTTATGGCTGAGCAGTTCGAGAATCATACTCGGCACTACGGGCACACGGCTCTCGCAGTAGTTAGCTTCGCGTAACTGGCGGCGTGTCCATTCGGGTGCCAGATGTTGCAAGTCTTCCGTGACGGTCGTCTGGATCCAGTCCGCCAGATTGCGGTTGACTTTCTCTCGGTCGCGACCGTCCCGTAAGCGGGTGCGTTTGTCGTCATCGCGTGCGGTATAGATAGCGAGTGTACCGACGATGGTGGTGTCATCTCCACTATCCAGACCGTCCGTATGAAGTGCCAGGCACAGGTCGGGAGGAGTCTCCAGACTATTGACCCATAGTGCCCGGCATTTCATGTCATCCTTGTATTCATCGCCTTCGTACAGATCCCAGAGTGCCGAGTCGGCTTGCTGTGCCACCAGATGATAGCGTGCGCCTTCGGTCCATCGGGGCATGCCGGAGAGTCCGGGTTCGGTCTGTTCCAGCGTAGCCCGAGGTGAGAGAACCGTCGCACCGGCGTTCTCTAACATCTGCCGGATGAGCCGCACGTATTCCTGCGAATAGAGGTCTTCGACCGTCGTCCAAAGGGTAGCCCGTTGCCAGATCCACTCCTGGCGGTCACGGTTGAAATAGAGACCGTGGCTGGGGTAAAGGACGATGGTTCGATCTTCCAAGTCGCATTTGCTCTTGGCACATTTGCCGCTTCCTTTCTGACTCTTGGCGCAGTCGGTGATAAGGGTGGAGATATCGGTGCCGGCAGAGAAGATCGTCACTTTTCCGCGTTCGTGGCCTAAGGTCCATCGGCTGACGCGACGTTTGAGTTCCGCTACATTATCCGGTGTCCAGCGGTAGTCCCGTAAGGTACTGTTCGTACGGATGATGACATTATTCCCGTTGACACGTAACTGCTTGACCCGCACGGAAGGTGCCCACACGGTGGAAAAACCGGTGTACGCCATCAGCGAGTCCCCCAACTCCTCCATGCCGATTTGGGCCTTTGCCGGACAAAAGACCGCTGCGCTGAAAGACAAAAGACAAAAGACAACTATGTGCTTAGAAATCGTCATCGCTGGTGTCGGAGTGCGCTTTCTTATTCTTCAGCGCTGCTTCTTGGTAGGACTTATACAAGTCTTCCGCCATCTTAAGCTGATAGCCTTCTACGATATCGTAGTCCTTGTGCTCATTGGCCTTGAATACGATACGTACCTTGATAATCGCGATACCGGATTCCAGTTTCTCAATCACTTCCGGTGTTACCTCATACGAGGTGTAGGTGTCGTAATACGAGATGGTAGCGTTACCTTTTTTCTCGGTGTGTTTGTTCTTCTCAACAGCCGAACCCGGAACTTTGTTCAAACGGATGGCTTTGTCGTCCGAGAAACGGAGCAGCACGCGGGACTCGTCATTGAACTCATTGTATTCGTTCACATTCACGGTCTTTACGAGCAGTGTCGTTACATCTTCACCGTTCACGCGATCCATGCAAAACGCGATCTGCGGTTTGAGGTTTTTGGACTGCGAGATGTCCACATGAATCAACTTTCCGCGCTCTGCGGCAACACTCATCGTTGCAGCCATAACGAGGGCTGCGAGTACAAAAAATACCTTTTTCATTTTACATTAATTATTTGTGATTTATTATTTATACTTTTCTGTTCACGGGTCGCACGCGGTATCCGGCGGCACGGAGTTGCTCGATCAGTCCTTTGTCCCCTCCCAGATAGATCGCATTCAGTGTGATGAACGCCGCTCCTTGCAGCAGGTAGGGTTGGAGACGTTTGACCCATTCTTTATTGCGGGCACAGAAGATTTGGTAGTCGGAGTAGGAGACGGACGACGTGTTATCCGGTCCTTCCACCTGATAGGCGATGTCTGTCAGGTGTCCGTCCAGATACATCGCTTTGAGTGCCCTTTCCTGCTTGACCTCGTTCTCCGGATATTCCATCACTTTCAGTAACTCTTTGCATTGCCAGTCGAAGGGTTCGCGGTCAAAGAGCATGTACATCGTCTCACCGATGTCGTCCAGTCCAATCACCGGCATGCCTCGTTCCACCGCCACGGCTTCGAAGAAGGTCTCCATCGAACGTTGTTCGTCGTATTGTAACCATTGTTTGATCAGTTCGGTGCGGTGCAGTTCGGTCAGGTAAGCGGGTTTCATACGGCATAACTGGTCCATGCCCATCCCTAAACTCATGCGCAGACTGTTGTCGATGAACGTATATTCGTCTGCGGTGTAGAAATTGCTTAGTTTGACGGAGTCGGGTAGTACAGCAGCTTGGCGCAGTGCCGCTATCGCCTCATAGTCCTGCATCGCAAACTCGGTGATCACCTTATTGCAGCGGCTAAAGCAACGGAAGGTATTCGGGATGGTGTCCACGAATGAGAGGTCCACCAGTTTGTTGGTCGCCAGTATATACGACTTATGCTGACAGCCCCGCCCGCTGATCTCCCATAACAGCTGCGCCTGTAATGGAGTACAGAGCAGCGTACAGAGTATTATTGCGATATGTCGAAAGAATGCACTCATTTAAATCTCGTTAATAAGTTATAAGCCTGGTAGATACCGAGTTCTCCGGCTTTACTCAGGTCTGTCAGTCCTTTCTCGTTCTCACCCGTATAGACATAGGTCAAGCCGCGGTTGAAATACGCTTCGGCGAAGTCCGCATCACACAGGATGGCTTTGGTGTAGTACTTGACCGCTTCCTGGTACTCATGCTGCGCACAGAGGATATTGGCTTTGTTGTAATATGCAAAGGCAAAATCGGGTTGCAGACTCAGCACGCGATCCAGATCCCGCAAGATCAGTTCGAAGTTTCCTTCCGCCATCCGATACCGCCAGCAGGCGCGGCAGAAGACGATGACGGATTCCAGATACATGTCTGCCAGCACTACTGCTTTGGTGCAGTCATCTACCGCACTGGCGAAGTCCTTGATGATAGCGAACTCCACGGCACGGGCAAAATAGAGAGCGGCCGATTCGTTATGCTCCATCTCCCGTGTCAGACGGGTGATCTCTGCAAAATGGAAATCCACCATCTCTGCCGTCAGTGCCATCTCCTGCGAAGTGAAACGCAATGCCGCCGGCAGTATACCGCTCTTATTGAGTCGATCCACCGTAGGATGGTAATAATTGGTGCGCCTCAGACTCATATCCTGGGTGTAATAACTCAAGACGATATTGGGTTCGTTCACTACGTCCTGGTAGCGTTTCTGCACCGTTCCGCGTGTGCCGGACTCATATTTCTGTTCCTCTTCCGGCAGGTCCGGTTGGTTCTGTGCGGCACCTGAAGAGAATTCCTTACGGTGATCTTTTTTCTGCGGTTGCGCTTGAGCGATCAGCACATCCGTATGCGGTTGTGCGGCCTGCTGTGCTTGGATCTGCTCCTTACGTTGCTCTATGTCATGCGCCTGCTGACGGTACCGGAAAGCTGCCTTGGTGTCTCCTCGCTGGGTCATCGCTTGGGCTGCCATAAAATAGGCCGGTAAGAAATACGGATAACGGGCGATAAGCGAGTCGAGGTCACTCACTACCTCGTTCCATTGCTTGAGTTGCATGTTCACCAAGGCCCGCTGATACCGCATCTCCGTGCGATTGGAAGCTAACTGAAGGGCGGTGTTAAAGTCCTCCAAGGCATGGTTGTAGTCACCTACCTCCGAACGCATCATGCCGCGGTTATAATAGCTGTCGGCATCACGCGGAGCCATCTGTACGGCTTTGTCCAGGTCCGCCAACGCTCCGCGATAGTTATGACGGCGGTAATGAATCACACCTCGGTTGATATAATCACCAGCCCATTTGGAACCCAGGTTGATCGCTTGTGTCAACTGGACATAGGCATCCTCTTCGTGACTGAGCATGAGATTGGTGACACCCAAAGCGGACCACACGGCAGGGTTATTCCGGTCGTATTGCGAGGCATGCTCGAAAGCATCCAGAGCCGTGAGAGTATCGCCTTTGGCAATACATACCACTCCCTTCTCCGTCCATACGGTTGCAGCCTGCGGTTCGCGTTTGAGCATCTGATCGATATCCTCCAGCGCCTCGTCGTACCGCTTCATCTGCGAGCGGGTGTCGGCACGTAAGAGCAGATAAGTTCGATTCTCCGGAGAGAAACGTAATGCCTGCGAGTAGTCTTCTTCCGCTTCGCTCAGACGGTTCAACTGGCGATAGACAAAACCTCGCGCATAATAACAACCGGGTGAGAAGGGGTTGCGCTCAATGGCATCATTGCAGTCCCGCAGTGCTCCCTGGTAGTCCTCCAACTGAATCTTCGCGATAGCGCGGTAGAGGTAGGGATCTGCCAGATAGGGTTTGAGACGAATGACCTGGTTGAAATACTGGATGGACAAGATATAATCCTCAAAATACAAGGCATTTCGCCCGATCGCTGTGATGCGGTCGGTGTTGAGCTGCGCCTGTAAGGGAGTACAGAGTACAGAATACAGAATACAGACGGATAATGCTATGTATCTAGAAACTTTCACCTTTATTTACATCCTTCATTCGGGTCGAACCATGCCGGGATGTCGAACTGCTCGTCAGGACTGTATCCTAACGACTCGTCTGCCAGCACTTTCTGCATGTATATCGCACAGATAGGCAGGGCCATCGAAGCACCTTGTCCTTCTGCCATCGTATCAAAATGGATACCGCGGTCTTCGCCTCCGACCCACGTACCGCTGACCAGCGAAGGGGTGAAGCACATGAACCAACCGTCGGAGTTATTGTTCGTTGTACCGGTCTTACCACCCATCGGAGCGGTGATGCCGTACTTGAAGCGCGTACGTACACCGGTGCCGTGATCCAGCACCTGGCGCAGCATATAGATCATCTTATACGAGGTGGTCTCACTGATGATCTCATGCGTACGCGGCGTGAAGGAGGCGATGATATTTCCGTTGTTATCTTCGATACGGGTGACGTAAAGCGGTTCGGTACGGATACCTTTGTTGACAAATGCGGTATATGCGTCCACCATCTCTTCCACACTTACCTCACACGGTCCCAGACAGAGCGAGATGACGGCATCGAGTTGTCCTTGGATACCGAACGACTGCATCAGCTTGACGAGTTGTTCCGGTGTGAAGAGCGACATGAGGTAAGCCGAGATCCAGTTGGAGGAATACTGCAGTCCCCAGGTGAGGGTAACGGTGTCTCCTTTGTACTTATCGTGCGTGTCCCGCGGTGTCCACTCGATACCGTTGCCGTCAATAAGCGTGATAGGTTCATTGACGGTCTTGTCGCACGGCCACATACCTTCGTCCATCGCCAAGGTATAGAGGAAGGGTTTGACGGTGGATCCCACTTGCCGACGACCCTTGGTGGTCATGTCGTACTGGAACTGTGCGAAGTTAGGTCCACCGACATAGGCTTTGACGTGTCCCGTATGGGGATCCATCGACATGAATCCGCACCTTAAGTAACTCTTCTGCCAACGGATCGAGTCGTACGGCGTCATGACGGTGTCTATCATGCCGCGGTCGTAGGTGAAGATCTGCATCTCGCGTTCGGTTCGGAACGAACGGAAGATGGAGTCGGTGCTGTATCCGGCACGTTTCATATTGCGGAACCGGTCGGTCTGCCGCATGGAGCGGTTCATGATACCGTCCACCTCTTCTTGCGTCAACGAACGGGAGAAGGGTGCGTTCTTCTTTTTCTTGAGTTCCTTGAAGAACGACACCTGCTGCGCCTGCATATGTTCGCTCACCGCCTCTTCAGCGTACCGTTGCATACGCGAGTCGAGGGTGGTGTATATCTTCAAACCGTCCTGGTAGATGTCATACTTACTGCCATCGGGTTTCTTGTTCTTTTCGCAGAAACCGTAGAGTGGGTTGTTGTCCCATGCCCAGCGGTCGAACTTATACTGCTGTTTGTTCCATTCGCTATAGTCACTCTCCTTAGGTTCTTTGGCGGTCAACACGCCACGCAGGTACTCGCGGAAATACGGAGCCGTGCCTTGCTTGTGATCCACCGAACGGTAGTGTAACTCCAACGGAAGCGCCGCCAGCGAGTCCCGTTCCGCTTCTTCGATATAACCGTATTTCGCCATCTGCGAGAGCACGGTGTTACGTCGGTTGGTTGCCCGTTGCGGATGACGAACCGGGTTATAGAGCGACGGGTTCTTACACATACCTACGAGCATCGCGGCTTCTTCGGTCTTCAGGTTCGCCGGCGTGGTGGAGAAATACACCTGTGCCGCGGACTGGATACCTACGGCATTGTAGAGAAAGTCGAACTGGTTGAGGTACATCAGCAGAATCTCATCTTTGGAATAGAGCCGTTCCAGTTTGGTTGCGATTACCCATTCGATGGGTTTTTGCATCGCGCGCTCGAAGATGTTATTCGCACGCGGAGACCATAACTGCTTGGCTAACTGCTGCGTAAGGGTACTACCACCTCCGGCACGACCGAGTTTGAGGATCGCACGGAACATCGATTTCAGGTCCACACCCGTATGGTTGTAGAAACGTGCATCTTCGGTAGCCACCAAGGCGTTAATCAGGTTCGGAGATAGTTCATCATACTGTACACCTACGCGGTTCTCGAACCGGTAATAACGTCCCAGCGACTGCATGTCTGCCGAGATGATTTCACTGGCAAAGCGGTTCTTGGGGTTTTGCAACTCCTCCAGCGGAGGCAGGTATCCTAACGCTCCTTTGGTGATGAGCCACATCACCAACCATGCCACTAAGAGTCCTCCGAAGAAGAGGCTCCAGAACCAAATCAGAAACGTTTTGTACCAACTTTTTGTTTTCATATCATCAAGTCTTCTATTATCCTATTTAATATATGCAAGCCTTGTTGCGTCGCCACGATGCGTCCGTCTTCGGTCTCACGTAGCAGTCCGTCTTGTATTTTGCTCTCGATAACGGACCGGGATTGCTTCGGGAATGAACCGGCGATACCTTGGTTCGTTCTTAGTCCCAACATGATCCGCTCATTATACAGGTCTTTTTCCGTGAGTGTCTCACTCTCCCGTACGTTGTTCCCTTTTATATACGTGTCCAAATCCTCCCTATTCCAACTGCGTGTATTCCTTATATAACTATGCGCGCCCGCGCCTACGCCCACGTACGGAGTGCCGTTCCAATAACTGCTGTTATGCTTGGCTTCGTAACACGGTAAGGCGAAGTTACTCACCTCATAATGGACGAATCCGGCTTGTTGGAGTCGCTCGCAGAGCCGGTCATACATTGCGTTCTCCGTGTCTTCGTCGATTGGTGTAATGCTTCCCTCGTCACGCATGTGCGTCATCGCCGTCCCTTCTTCGTACATCAGGCCGTAAGACGATATATGCTGTACGTTCAGGTTCAATGCCGTCTCGATGTCCGCTTTCCATTGGTCCATCGTTTGCGTAGGCAAGGCATACATCAGGTCGATCGATAGATTATCAAATCCTGCCTCTTGCGCCATCTTCACCGCTGTGAGGGCTTGCTGGGCTGTATGTCTTCTGCCGATCCGATTTAATAGTGTGTCGTCAAACGACTGTATCCCGATCGATAGGCGGTTGATGCCGGCTTCCCGTATCGCACGCAAGTAGGTCTCGTCGGCATCTCCGGGATTCATCTCCATCGTGATCTCCTCTGCCTGTCTGGTGCCTATCGCATCTATGATGCGTTGGATGTCCGCAGCATCCAATGTACTGGGTGTGCCACCACCGATGTATATCGTACGAACGGGCTCACCTGTCTCGTCCTTGCGTTCAATAATCTCTTGCAAGAGGGCCGCTACGTATTCCTTCCTTCGTTCCAAGCAGGTGGTAGAGAAGAAATCACAATACAAACACCTCTTCTTGCAAAACGGTATATGTACATATACGCCTGCCATCAGTCTTTCTTCCAAAATACCGTTCCCACTAACTCGTCCGGCATATATTGCTGTTCGGTCCAGTGCCCCGGATAGTCATGCGGATATTTGTACCCGTCTGCGTATCCGAGTTCTTTCATCAGACTGGTAGGAGCGTTGCGTAAGTGCAGCGGCACCGGTAGGTTACCGGTCTCACGCACTTTGGCCAGCGCCTCGTCAATCGCCAGGTAAGCCGAGTTATCTTTCTTGCAGGTGGCAAGGTATATCGTCGTCTCTGCCAACGGGATCCGTCCTTCGGGCCAGCCGATCTTATTCACCACCTCAAAACAGGTGTTCGCCAGCAACATCGCGTTGGGGTTCGCCAAACCGATATCTTCACTAGCAAGTATCACCAGTCGACGGGCAATGAATTTCGGATCTTCCCCTCCTTCAATCATCCGTGCCAGCCAGTAGATAGCCGCTTGCGGGTCACTGCCGCGGACGGACTTGATGAAGGCCGAGATAATGTCATAATGCATCTCTCCGTCTTTGTCGTACGCCACCGGATTCTGCTGTAACTGCTTGGTGACCGTCTCATTGTCAATGATCTTCGCACCGCTGTTGGACACCAGTTCGAGGACGTTCAGCAGTTTGCGTGCATCGCCGCCGCTGTAGCGCAAGAGGGCTTCGGTGTCTTGGATCTGCAGGTTCAACGAGCGGATATACGCGTCCTGCGTCAGCGCACGGTGGAGCAGTTCCAGCAGGTCGTCTTTGTCCAGCGACTTGAGTACATACACCTGACAGCGACTGAGTAGGGGAGTGATCACTTCGAACGAGGGGTTCTCGGTGGTGGCACCGATGAGCGTGATCGTTCCTTCTTCCACCGCCCCCAGCAGGCTGTCCTGTTGACTCTTGCTGAACCGGTGTATCTCATCGATGAAGAGAATCGGACTGCGACCGTCTGTCGGGGCAAAGAGTCCGCTATTCATCGCGGAGGTGCGTTTGGCTTTGTCAATGACGTCCCGAACCTCTTTGACACCGCTCGTCACCGCACTGAGCGTATAGAACGGCCGTTGCAGTTGGTGCGCAATGATACGGGCAAGGGTTGTCTTACCCACACCTGGAGGACCCCATAAGATGAAACTGGCGATATTCCCGCTCTCGATCATCTGTCGCAAGATCGCTCCCGGTCCCACCAGATGGCGTTGACCTATGTATTCGTCCAATGTCTTCGGACGCATGCGTTCCGCTAATGGCAACATAGTAATTCTTTCGCTGTTTTCAGAGATGCCTCAGTTGCGTTCTTTCCGCTCAGCATGGTGGCTATCTCTGTGATTCGTTCGTCCTTGTTCAAAAGTGCTATATGCGTCTCCGTGCGGGTAGCCGTATCGGCTTTGTACACCTTAAAATGGTGCGTACCCTGTGCGGCTATCTGCGGCAGGTGGGTGATCGTGATGATCTGTCGGTGCGTCGCCATCTCCCGCATGATCGCTGCCATCTGCGTAGCGATGTCACCACTCACTCCCGTGTCTATCTCATCGAAGATGATCGTCGGTAGTCCTCGTGTGGAAGCGATTAGCGCTTTGACGCATAACATGAGACGACTTATCTCACCGCCGGAGGCTACTTCACTCACCGCCCTTAGGCTCTGGTTGAGGTTAGCGGCAAAGAGTATCTGCACCTCGTCGCATCCCTTGGGTGTGAAGTCTTCTGTTGCGGTCACCGGTATCTGCACCTTCGCATGCGCCACGCCTAAGCGGGTTAGACCATCTACCAGTCTTTCGCATATAAGGGGGAGCACGGTCTTCCGGCTCTTCGTCAAGGCTACCGCACATCGGGTGAGGGCTTTTTTCTCCGTCTCCACTTCCTTCTGTGCCTCTTCGATATCAAAATCAAAGGAGTCCAGACGGTTGACTTGTTCCGCTAACTCATCCCGCATCGCGATTAGTTCGTCGATACGCTCGGCGCTGAACTTATGCATCAGACCTTTTAAGGTGTCCAGGCGTTCTTCTATCCATGCGAGTCGTTGCGGATCCATCTCGATATGATTCATCATCCGCTCTGCCTCTTGGGCGATGTCCTGTAGTTCGATGCGGGCACTGTCGATCCGTTCCTGCAGTTCAGCTGCGGCTTCTTCCAACCTGCATGCCCTGAGTGCTTCTATCGCACTGCCTTGTTCACCGCTCAGCGCTTCTACGGTCGTGAGTAACGCCATCCGTATCTCTTCCGCATGACTGAGCCGGTACTGCTCCGTCTCCAACTCTTCCATCTCTCCGCTTTGCAGATCCGCTTCACTCAACAGTTGATAGCGATACTGGATATAATCGGCATCCTGCCGGCTTTTCTTGGCCAGCGCCTGCAAGTGCTGCAAGGCTTCTACCGCAGCCGTATAGCGTTCGTACTGTGTCTGGTAGTCCTGGAGCAAGGTGTCGTTTTGTGCCACCGCGTCCACTACCTCCAACTGGAAGTCAGCATTCTCGATAAGCAGGTTCGCATGCTGCGAATGGATATCAATGAGGCGGGTGGCTAAGGCTTTGAGTTCTTGCAGGGTCACTACGCTGTCATCGACGAACGAACGACTCTTACCGTTAGCGTATAACTCGCGACGGATGATCGTATCATCGAAGGTCGCTTCGATGATACACTTGTCTTCGCCGTCCGTGATGGACTTGCTGTCGGCTCGGGCACCCAACACCAGTGCCAAGGCACCGAGTATGATACTCTTACCGGCACCCGTCTCACCCGTCATCACGGAGAAACCGTCCTCAAAATCCATATCAAGGTGACTGATCAGCGCGTAGTTCTGTATGTGCAAATGCTTTAACATTATTGCATGATTCGATCGTAGGTGTTCTGCCTTGTCGGGTCGATATCCGTCAAGATATCATAGACCGTTTTCTTCTCTTTGTCGGTGCCTTTGGCGAATATATCCGTCAACTCATCGGCTTTGGCATCTAAAAACGTATTGATGATATAGGTGGCCGGACGGGATCGGTAGGCATCTTTGAGTACCGTCATGCCTTCGGCAATTCGTGCACGACCGTTGGTCACGTTGGCTGCCATCTCATCCAAACCCAAACGATGGTACTCGTAATAAAAATTACGGTATTTCTTAAACGCCTCGTCCAGCAGGTTATTGATGATCGCATAGCGGTTGCGGTTGCTGTCAAAGGCGGTCCATCCTTTCTGCTCCGTCTGATCCATGCTGGCGGTCTGACAAGCCTGCACGATCGCTTCGCATTGCTGGAAATACGGTGTACCACCCAAGCGCTGAAAACTATCCTGGTCATGACCGATGATAAGGTAACAGTAGTATGCCAACATCGCCGTGAGGTTCGTGGTAAACTGGTTCTGCTGGTACTCAATACGGTCGTACTCCTGGTAGTTGAAGACGAAGTTATTGTCCTTGAAGTTCAGCAGCGGCGTGGTGTAAGTCGTTCCGTACACCGGGCGACGGCTCTGTAAGGTCATCTCGCAGGTGTAGAGGGTCTCTTCCACTTTCTTAACCACCAACAGCAGGTTGCATTCGATCTTCTCGTGCTCCGCGTACGTCATGTTCGTCCAGCGGTTCTGACTCATATACTCCTGGATGGCAGTCTTGAGCGTCTCGAAGACCTCTTTATTCGTACCCTCTATCAGTTCGGAATTAACCGTCACCGTGCAGTTGAGTTCCTGCGCGTTCGCTATGTGTATCGCACATAGCATACATGCTATGTAAAACAGTTTTCTCATTTGCTGATAGACACGATATTTCCGGTTTTCTCGTTCACAACGATAGAAGGCAGGTCGTTCCCTTTGAATATGTCTTTGGGAAGCGGCACATCAATACCGAGTTGTGCGATAGAGATGGTGCGTTTTGCCAACTCATTACCTTTGTACAGCACTTTCACTTCACCGTTACCGGGCAGGTTATAGACGAACTGCGAAGGTTCTACGCTTTTCTTCTTCTTGTCGGCAGGGGCAGGTGCATACTGCTGCGGTTGTAAGGCTACACTTGCCACAATCGTATTGGCATCGATATTCTCGGCATCGGTAAATCCGTTCTCTTCGGAGAAATACCAGATCTGTCGTTGGGACTCCGGCGAGAAGGTCATGAACTTATGCTCCGTATATTTAGTGCGTTTACCGATGAACAGTTCGGTGAGAGCTTTTTCCTGACGGTCTAACTCTTCCAGCACCAGTCGCATCGCTTCACCGTCCGCAGGCGCATGCTCCACTTCACCGTTGATGAGGTACATACGAGTCTCGCGCAGATGGAAGATCTGCTTAGCCACCGCATTGGCTTGTGCCAGCGGAGAAGCGGCTTTGAGCACCTCTTCCGGCAGCGGCGTTACACCGGTGCCTTTGCAACTCGGTTTGCAGTCCGGCTTGCAGTCCGGTTTGGCATCGGGTTTGGGACTGTCAAAATACGTCTTGTCTGCGGCTACGTTATAACCGGTTAGCAGACCTTTGTCATTGATGCAGAAGAGCATCGGCATCGAAGCATCTGCTTCCACCTTATGGGGACGTGCGTAGTCCGTGGAAGTCTTGGTGCCGATACGTACCTTATCCAAGCGGTAGGTCGTCTTATTCACTTTCACGGCGTTCGTTGCACCGAGCATCGCCTCCGCATACTGGGCGTAGATACCGGGTTCCTGTTTCTCCACTACACAGGTGAAATCTACCGTCACGGCTGTCTTTGGACTGTAATACACCAATGCCGGTTCACCTTGTTCCACTACTTGCGCCTGCATCGCGCAAACCATCATTGCTCCTACGAGCACTAAAAAGATCTTTTTCATATATTATTCCATATTTTCCAAGCCGCTTTGGCTTGACCGATTAACATTTCTATTCCGTTGCGGATTGTCGCTCCTTGCGCTTTACCTTTGCTTAAGAACAAGGTCTCTTCCGGGTTGTACACGCAGTCAAACAACAAATGTCGTGCCGAAAGCATCTCGTACGGGATATCCGGACAACTGTCCACGTCTGGTAACATGCCGAGCGGCGTACAGTTGACGATCACCGTGTGCGCTTGCATCACGTCTTGTGTCAGGTCCTTATAACCCAACTGGCCCTCTTTCGGTGTACGGCTGACGAGAGTAGGGGTGATCCCTAATTTCTTGAGTCCGTAGCATGCTGCTTTGGATGCCCCGCCGGTGCCGAGCACCAGGGCCTTGCGGTCGTAGTCCCGCAGGATGGGACGGATCGAATCCATGAATCCCAGACAGTCGGTGTTATATCCCACGCGCTGATGCACGACGTTCACCGCTCCGATCGCTTGGGCTGTCTCGTCCAGCCGATCCAGGAACGGGATGACCGCTTGCTTGTACGGTAAGGTCACATTGAACCCGTCCAAAGAGTCCAAAAGGCTTTCCACTTTTAACTTTAAACTTTCCTCTTTCGTTGGGTACAACGAATATTCCGCATCAATGCCTTCTTTGGCAAACTTCTCATTGAAATACTTCGCTGAGAACGAATGCAAGAGCGGGTAACCTATTATACCGTAGTGACGCATAGTTTTCCTTTTTTTATCGTTGCGCGGTGGGTCTTGGAGGTGAAGACTTTACCTCCCTCTCCCCGTTGCAACGCATCGTATATCTTATCTGTCTCGCTAAAACCGTACGCACGGGTCTCTTCATACAACCGTGCTATCCCGGCTTCGCGTGTGTCTTTGTTTTCGATCCAATCCACGTACCCTTGTACCACCTCCGCGGTCTTCGACATATGCTCTATCTCCGCTTTGGTATAAGACTGCAACTGTTGACGTATAGCGTTACGGGTGATGGTAGTGTCCGTATTCGTGCTGTCATTCACCCAGGTCAACTGCCGCTTGTCGCGTAAGTAATGCTCGATATAATCGCGGGTGGTGCATAAAAGCGGTCGCACGATCGGTACGCCTTGCGGCACCATCGGGTTGGTGCTTACCGGTCGCATGCCTGCCAAACCCCGTAAACCTGCTCCGCGACGGAGGTTGAGTAAGATCGTCTCTGCCTGGTCGTTCTGATGGTGCGCCACACAAACCGCTTGACAACGGTGCTGTTGCGCCACCTCTTCGAACCAGGTGTAGCGTAACTCCCGGGCGGCCATCTCGATGCTCACTTTATGCGTACGCGCGTATAATAAGGTATCGAAACGGTTCACTTCCAGTGTCACCCGCATATGCGCACATAAGTCCCGCACGAACGCCTCGTCCCGGTCACTCTCCGCACCACGCAGTTGGAAGTTACAATGTGCTGCGATGCATTCATATCCGGCGCGCACCAATACGTCCAAGAGCGACACACTGTCTGCCCCTCCGCTGATGGCTACTAACACCGGTTGCTCTTTGCTTAATAACCCGTGTTGCCGAATATATGTTGTGACACGTCTAAGCACCTAATCCTCTATATTTGACACGTTTGGGTTCGCAAGCTTCTTCACCGAGGCGCATCTTCTTATTCTGCTCGTACTCCGAGTAACTGCCTTCGAACCAGAACACCTTACCGTCTCCTTCGTAAGCGAGGATATGCGTGCAGATACGATCGAGGAACCAACGGTCGTGCGAGATCACTACGGCGCAACCGGCGAAGTTCTCCAATCCTTCTTCGAGTGCACGGAGGGTATTGACGTCGATATCGTTGGTCGGCTCGTCGAGCAAGAGCACGTTCGCTTCACTCTTAAGCGTCAGCGCCAGATGCAGACGGTTGCGTTCACCACCGGACAGCACGCCGCATTTCTTCTCTTGGTCGGCACCGGTGAAGTTGAACCGGCTCAGGTAGGCACGGGCATTGATCTCACGCCCTGCTACACGGATAAACTCCGTACCACCGCTGATGGTCTCGAACACCGACTTGTTCGGATCAATGTCCGTATGCTGCTGATCGACATAGCCGATCTTCACCGTCTCACCGACCGAGAACGTACCCTTGTCGGCTTTCTCACTACCGATGATCATTCGGAAGAGGGTGGTCTTACCGGCACCGTTCGGGCCGATGACGCCTATGATACCGTTGGGAGGTAACATGAAGTTCAGGTCCTCGAACAGCAGACGGTCGCCGAAGGATTTGGCGACCCCTTCGGCATTGATGACTTTATTTCCCAGACGCGGACCGTTGGGAATGAAGATCTCCAGTTTCTCCTCGCGTTCTTTCTGTTCCTCATTGAGCATCTTATCGTAGGCATCCAGACGCGCTTTCTGTTTCGCATGTCGTGCCTTGGGGGCCATCCGGATCCATTCCAACTCGCGCTCCAAGGTCTTACGACGTTTGGAGGCCTGTTTCTCTTCCTGCGCCATCCGGTTGGTTTTCTGCTCCAACCAACTGGAGTAGTTGCCTTTCCAAGGAATACCTTCACCGCGGTCCAGTTCGAGGATCCATCCGGCTACGTTATCGAGGAAATAGCGGTCGTGCGTGATACAGATGACGGTACCGGCATACTGCTGCAGGTGCTGCTCCAACCAGTCGATGGACTCTGCATCGAGGTGGTTGGTCGGCTCGTCGAGTAACAGCACATCCGGTTGCTGAAGCAACAGACGACAGAGTGCCACGCGGCGACGTTCACCTCCGGAAAGGGTAGGCACGGCGGCATCCTCGGGCGGACAACGAAGCGCATCCATCGCCCGGTCAAGTTTCTGGTCAATATTCCATGCATCCGCTGCATCGAGCTTGTCTTGCAGTTCTGCCTGCCGCGCCAGTAACTTATCGAAGTCTGCATCGGGTTCGCCGAACGCCAGGTTGATCTCATCGTACTCTTTGAGCATGTCCATGATCGGTTGTACACCTTCCTGCACCACTTCCCGTACGGTCTTGTTCGGATCCAACTGCGGGTCCTGCTCCAGGTAACCGACCGAATATCCGGGTGACCAAACAACTTCTCCCTGGTACTCTTTCTCGATACCGGCGATAATTTTCAACAGCGTCGATTTACCGGCACCGTTGAGGCCGATGATACCGATCTTGGCACCATAGAAAAAACTAAGGTAGATGTTCTTCAACACCTGTTTCTGGGGACCAAAACTCTTATTGAGTCCCACCATCGAAAAGATTATCTTTTTATCGTCTGCCATAAGTTGCAAAGGTATAATCGTAAGGATTGTTTTCGTCTGCACTGTGCCGTTCTGCGCTCAGCTTTTTCCAAACCGTCGGGTCGATGACCGGAAAGAACGTGTCCGCATCGGGCCAAGAATGATGAATGTGCGTGATATAGAGTTTGTCCGCCCGCTCCATCATCTGGCGGTACACCATCCCGCCTCCGATCACGAAGGCCTCCTCGTCAGGACTCACTTTAGCAACCATCTCGTCTAACGAATAAACGGTTTCGGCTCCTTCGAAGGTCTTGCCTTGGACGTCGGTGAGGACAATATTCCGGCGGTTGGGCAGGGGATGTTTCGGTAAGGACAGGAACGTCCGTTCACCCATCATGACGGTGTGCCCACTGGTGATGGTCTTGAAATGCTTCAGGTCTTCCGGCAGGTGACATAAGAGATCACCCTTCTTCCCGATTGCATAGTTCTCTGCTATCGCTACAATAATCGAAATCATACGCTAACAACGCCCGCGATATGTGGGTGCGGGTCATATCCCTCTAATGTAAAATCTTCGTATCGGAACCCGAACAGGTCTTTGACCTCGGGGTTGATGATCATCTTCGGCAGCGGTCTGGGTTCGCGGGTTAACTGCAGTTTCACCTGATCGATATGGTTCAGGTATATATGTGCGTCTCCGAGTGTGTGCACGAAATCACCGCATTGCAGTCCCGTCACCTGCGCCATCATCTGCAGCAGCAGGGCATAAGACGCGATATTAAACGGTACACCTAAGAAGATGTCGGCGGAACGCTGGTAGAGTTGCAGACTCAACTTCCCGTCCGCTACGTAGAACTGGAACAAGCAGTGACAGGGCGGTAAGGCCATCTTCTCCACTTCCGCTACGTTCCACGCGCTGACCATCAGACGTCGGCTGTCCGGGTTGTGCTTGATCTGTTCCACCAGATTCTTGATCTGGTCGATATGTCCGCCGTTGTAATCCGGCCAACTCCGCCATTGATGTCCGTACACCGGACCGAGTTCGCCGTTATCGTCTGCCCACTCGTTCCAGATACGTACACCGTGATCCTGCAGGTACTTGACGTTCGTGTCGCCCTGCAAGAACCATAAGAGTTCGTAGATGATCGATTTCAGGTGCAGTTTCTTGGTGGTGAGGGACGGAAAACCGTCCTCCATCTTAAACCGCATCTGGTGGCCGAACACCGAGATCGTGCCCGTGCCCGTGCGGTCATGCTTGATCGTGCCTTGCTCCAGCACCCGTTTGCATAAATCCAAATATTGTTGCATATTAGTATAGTTTGTAGGTTGTCTTAACAACCTTAAATTCTGTTCTAC
Organism: Paludibacteraceae bacterium; assembly: GCA_017447875.1. Classification (GTDB taxonomy): domain Bacteria; phylum Bacteroidota; class Bacteroidia; order Bacteroidales; family Paludibacteraceae; genus Colicola. The sequence goes on from JAFSMP010000034.1 coordinate 105,632, forward strand.
GGTTAATCGCGTTGCAGGTCTCCTGCTGGTCCGGTTTCAACTTCAAGATAAACGGTTCATCCAGCAATTGCTCCACCGGGATAAACGGATATTTGGCGTGCATCGCTTTGTCGGCCACCACGGGTTTGTTCTTTCCGTAGCCCACCGGTGTCAGACGCTCTTTCTCGATCCCGTGTTTCACTAAGAAGTCACAACATGCCTGCGCACGTTTCTGACTGAGTTCCAGGTTAAACTCCTCGTTACCCACCAAGTCCGTATGGGCACTGAGTTCGATCGTGATATTGGGATTGTCGTTGAGTAACTTCACGAGCTTCAGCATCTCTTCTTCCGAGGCCTTGGTCAACTCCCATTTCCCGAACTCATAGAACACATTATCCATCTTCACCGGACGCGAGATCGGACTGAGCGTGAAATTCATCGTGTAGGTCTTGCTGTCCTTCAGATCCATCGTGTTCCACTGCTCTTTGTCGTTCAGGTAACCTCGTGCCGTCACTAACATCACGTACTTCACCTCGCGGTTCAGTTTCACTTTGTACGATCCGTCACGGCGGGCGTTGATCTTACTGTTCGTGCCGTCGGAACCTACGATACGCAGTTTGGCATCGGCGATCGGTTGCCCCATCTCATCGCTGATGACGCCTTCCGCAATAAACTCCATCTCCGGCAGGGTAAAACTGAAGATCTTATCGAAGCCCTTCTTGTCACCGCGGTTAGACGAGAAGAAGCCGTCCTGGCTGTTGCCGGCAAAGGTGATACCGAAATCGTCACCGATGCCGTTGAAGGGTGCGCCTAAGTTAAACACGATCCACGCCGTGCTGTCCTTGATCGTCGTGTCGCGGTTCGCTTTGTACAAGTCCAGACCGCCGTATCCCGGATGACCGTTCGATGCAAAATAGAGCGTACCGTCTGCATGCACGTACGGATACATCTCATCGGCGGTGGTGTTGATACCGGCACCTAAAGGCTGGGCGTTGATCCACTCGCTGCCTTCCAGTTCTGCCATCCAGATGTCCTTACCGCCCATACCTCCGGGTGCGTCACTCACGAAATAGAGCGTGTCGCCGGTGGCATTGAGAGCAGGATGACCCACCGTGATCGAACTGTCCATGAACAGCTTCACCTCTTGCGGTTCACCCCATTCACCACTCGCCCGTTCACTCACGTATATCTTCGCTCCCTGGTCCTGTCCGTTGATCGGCTTGGAATAGGTGAAATACATCGTGCGACCGTCTCTGGAAAAACTGCAGGCACCCATCTCTGCCGTACCACCGTCTTTACCACCCGTCGAGTCGTTCTGCTGTTTGTTCTCGTCCGGTTCACCGTACAGACCTTCCGCTAACGTGATCTCTTCCCATTCGCCGGCTGCGTTCTTGCGCGTCTGGTAGAGTTGGAACAACTGCTGTCCCGTTACGTTACTGGCTCGTTTGAGTTTCTTATTGCCTTTCTGTTTCTCTTGCCGGTTGGACGAGAACATGAGCGCATCGGTGTTATCGCCGATGAACATCGGTGCAAAATTGCTGGTGCGCTTGGCATTAAACTCTTTCGCCTCTTTGATCTTGTACCGCGAACTCTGTTTCTTCCATTCATCGACTTTCCCGCACGCGTACTTACCTGCCTGCGCTACGTAGTCGTTCGGGTGCGATTCCAGATACAACTCGTAGTTCTTCGCCGCGTCCTTGTATTTACCCTGGTACTGCAACACCTGTGCGTTATGCAGGTACACCGTCGAGTCCTTCAACTGGTACTTGCATCGCAAGGCACTCTGGTAGCAGTTAGCGGCACGGGGATTATTCAGAATCCGGTAACACTCGCCTTGCCGATACGCCACGTAGCCTTTCAGGTCACGATCTTTCTTCGCGCTGAGCCGGCTGTAACACTGCTTGTAGATGTCACCGGCGGTGTAATATTCACCAATAGCGAACTTCTTATCCGCCCGCTTGATCCGTTGCTGAATACTACAACTGGAAAGACACAAGACAATGGACAATAGACAATAGACTAATATGCTAACGTTCGAACGATTCATTTTTGTCTTTATTCCTTAATTCCTTTAGCGAAGCTGTCCTTATACCAACTCGTGAATCACGAGTCCGCTTCTCAGTTTGGGTTCGAACCAGGTCGTCTTCGGCGGCATGATATTGCCGCTGTCGGCGATGTCGATGATCTGCTGCATGGTAACAGGGTAGAGTGCCAGCGCCATCTTCATCTCACCGCTATCCACTCTCCGTTTCAATTCACCGAGTCCGCGTATACCACCCACGAAGTCGATTCGTTTGTCGGAACGCAGGTCCTTGATGCCCAGTATCTCATCCAGGATCAGTTTGCTCGAGATCGTCACATCCAGCACGCCTATCGGGTCGTTATCATCGTACCGTCCTTCTTTGGCGGTCAGCGAATACCACTTCCCGCCGAGATAGAGCGAGAAGTTATGCAAGCGCTGCGGCTTGTAGATCTCCGAACCTTTTTTCTCAATGTCGAAGTTCTGAGCGAGTTTCGCCAAGAACTCTTCTTCGCTGAGGCCGTTCAGGTCTTTCACCACGCGGTTATAATCGATGATATTGAGTTGATTATCCGGGAAACAAACGGCTAAGAAGTACTCGTACTCGGGAACCTTAATTTTTAATTTTGAATTTTGAATTTTTAATTCCTGTCCGACGCCTGCGGCGGCTGCAGAACGGTGGTGTCCGTCAGCGATATACATCGCCGGGATCTGCGCAAAGATCTCCGTGATTTGGTCGATGGTCTGTTGGTCATCGATCACCCAGAACGTGTGCCGGAATCCTTCCGGTGCAGCGACAAAGTCGTACTCCGGTTGGGTCTTCGTCACCTCTGCTACGATCGCATCCAGGTCATCGCGGTGCGGATAGGCGAAGAACACCGGTTCCATGTTTGCATTCAACGTACGCACATGTTTCATTCGGTCTTCCTCTTTGTCCTTACGCGTCAACTCATGTTTCTTGATGCGTCCCTCCAGGTAGTCGTCTACCCATGCGGCAACCACCAGACCATACTGCGTCCGGCCATCCATCGTCTGGGCGTACACGTAGTACTTCGGATCCAGGTCCTGCACCAACCAACCCTTCAACTTAAAGCGCTGGTACTGCTGTTTGGCTTCGGGATATACTTTGGGATCATGCTCATCGGTGCCGGGTTCAAAATTGATCTCGGGTTTGATGATATGGTACAGGCTCATGTCATTCCCTGCCGCTTCGGCACGTGCCTCATCGCTGTTCAGTACGTCGTACGGCCGGCTACTTACCTTTTCCACCAATTCCTTCGGTGGCCGAATACCCTTAAAAGGTTTGATTTTCATAATTATTTAGCCGGTGCAGCCGGTGCTTTAGGTTGTCCCATTTGACAAGTGCCGTTGAACTGTGCACCCGGTTCTACGATCAGGGTCTTGGTGATTACATCGCCCTGCACCTTACCGCTTGCGCGCAGGTTCAACTGCTGATGGCAGGTGATCTTACCGTCCATCAGACCCATGATCTCTGCGTTCGCACAAATGACGGTTCCTTTGATCTTACCGGCCTCACCGATCACTACCTTACCCGAACAATTCAACTCGCCTTCGATCAGACCGTCAATACGGTAGTCACTGTCTGCGGTGATCGTTCCCACGATCTTACTGCCTGCGGTTAATGCGTTGAACATCATGCCGCTCTGTTGTTTGTCGTTACTCATAAACATATTATATTTTTTATTATTTTATTCCACATCAGGGCATTTCACCCGAAATATCGCGCAAAATTACAAAAAAAAATTGATATACGCAAATAAAATTTGCATATTTCGAAAAAAAGCAGTATTTTTGCACTCGATTTTAAAAATGTTTGCAAATGAAAAAGGTTCTTTTTGTCGCTATTGCGATGTTAAGTTTGGTGTTTGTGTCCTGTAACAAAGACGACGATCGGGATGCGTTCGTAGGTACCTATGCAGGGAAAGTGAACGTGAAAGGAACAGAACTCGTAGACGATGAAATTCATACCGTTTCAGAGTCTATTGACGGTACGTTTACTATCTCCAAAGACGGCAAGAAAGGCAGCCGTGTTACTATCTCCGCAGCGGGTTTGGTCTATGGTCAGACCGGTTCATTAAGCGGTACAGTAGATGGAAATGTACTGACTATCGACGGCGTTCATGTTTCTCAGGAAGCATTTGATTTTGAGGGAGATAAGATAGTTTTGTCTATCGATCTGGTTTTCGAACCCGCACAGTTGGTGAACAACCACATGACCCTCGACGGTTCGGTTCATACGCTTCAGATTTCCGGTCCGCTTAAAGACGAGCTTGATGCGGTTCTCCTTGTAGAAGCGCATAAGCAATAACACCTTATAATATTATTTAATTGCGCAAGAAAATCGGCATATGAGCATATGTCGATTTTTTTGTATTGTATATATATACTTTGTATATATATAGTAATAGATTGCCAAAATTGCGTTATCCTATGGTGATCCTATGGTTATCCTATGGTTATCCTATGGTGAAGGATGCCTCGCGATAGTGCCATGCTCCTCGCCGGTATCGACGGTGGTATTTTGGACACAGAAAATGAAGTTTTTTGTTTTTTTACAAAAAAACTTGCGTATGTGAAAAAAAAGCAGTATCTTTGCACGCAAAATGAATTTATAATGAAAAGAATCATTAATCCATGGACGCAGACGCCCGGTTATAACTGCTTCGGATGCAGTCCGAATAACCCGATCGGGGCGAGGATGTCTTTCTTTGAAGACGGCGACTCAATCGTGTCCGTCTGGCGTCCGACGCAGAACCATCAGTCATGGTTGAATACCTTACACGGAGGGATGCAGGCGGTGCTGCTGGATGAGGTATGCGGCTGGGTGGTATTCCATCTGCTCAAGACGGCAGGTGTGACGGCGAAGATGGAGATGCGGTATATCAAGCCTGTCTCCACGCTGCAGGACTATATCAAGTTACGTGCGTACCTGAAAGAGATGCGGCGGAACGTAGCGATCGTGCAGGGTGAGTTATATGGTGCGGACGGGACGTTGCTATGCGAGTGTACGTGTACGTACTTCACGTTCCCGCAGGAGAAAGCGAAAGAAGAGATGGGCTACGTGCCCTCGGAAGTGGAAGATAAAAACTATACATGGGAAGAATGCTTGAATATGTAGATCGTAGGGGTTCTGATTGTTACAAGTGGGACTCAGAGTGTGCGGCGGGCAGTCTGCCGTTGTGGATCGCGGATATGGATTTTGCAGCCGCCCAACCTATCCGTGAAGCGATGCAACGTCGTTTGGATCACGGGGTGTTCGGTTACTCGATCGTGCCGCAAGCGAACTATGATGCGGTGGCATCGTGGTTCGAACGCCGTCACGGCTGGAAAGGTATCAATAACACCAACCTGCTGTACACCACCGCCGTTGTGCCGGCTATCTCGGCGATCTTTGCGGCGTTGGAGACGCGTATGACGGAGTACCGACGGAAGGCCGGTAAGACGATGGAGAACGCACCTCTTAGGATTCTGACCTTTACGCCGGCGTATAATGCGTTCTTCAACTGCATCGAGAATATGGGATGCGAGTTGGTGGCATGTCCGCTGGTGATGGAGGGTAACCGTTTTGAGATCAACTGGGCGGACGTAGAGGCGAAAGCGAAAGAGGCGGATGTGTTCCTGCTGTGCAACCCGCACAACCCGACGGGTAGGGTATGGAGCAGAGCGGAGTTGGAGCGTCTGGCGGATATCATGCGTCGTGAGCACCTGTTCGTGCTGGCGGATGAGATACATTGCGAGTTCGCATTCCCGGGTCACGCGTACACGCCCTTCGCGTCCATCGTGATCAATGATACGGATTTCTGCGTGTGTACGTCTGCGAGCAAGGCCTTTAATATCGCAGGTCTGCTGTGCGCGAATATATACGTGCCGAACAAAGAGCTGTTTGCTCATATCAACCATGCGCTGGAGGTGCATGAGGTGAACGGACTGAACCCGTTTGGTCTGGTGGCGCAGGTGGCGGCCTACAACGAGTCGGAGGCCTGGCTGGATGAGTTGAATGAATACGTGTACGGCAATTTCTGTTGCTTGCGCGATTTTCTGCAAACGCAGATCCCGCAGTTGAAGGTGCATGAGACGGAAGGCACGTACCTGGCATGGGTGAATATAGAGGCGGTAGGAATGAGTGCCGAAGCGTTCTGTGCGGACTTGGCGAAGAAGGGGCATGTGCTGTTCAACCCGTCGGAGATGTACGGCGGTGAGCACTATGTGCGTATCAACTTAGCCACCTCGCGTGAGGTGCTGGCCGAAGCGCTGAACCGGTTGAAACAATACTTACAAGATAAGTAGAAATAATCATTTAACTAAATTTTTAATAACAATGAAAAAGATCTTCTTTTTGATGGCTGCGGCTCTGATGAGCCTCACCATGATGGCAGGAGCGAATGACCTGCTGTGGGATTATTCAAACGCAAAGATTCCGACCACCGGTCCGGATAATGGTCTGTATTATGGTGCGTACGTGAATGATGCGCCGAGTACGAACTTAGGCTTGAACGGTGTGAAGATGAATAGTAGCGGCTATGCGTATTTCACCAAAGCAGCCGTTGCGGGTAAGTTAAAACTGACCTTTAGTCCCCGTAAGAGCGGTAATACCCTTAAGTTAGCCGTTTGGACCTGGTCGGGTGAGACTCCGGCAGCGCAGACGCTGATCAAAGAAACAGCTACGGTGGGTGATCTGGTGACGGAGATCATTGACTTGACCGCAGAGCAGACGAATATCTACATCACGCGTCCAAGTGGTACCGGTGAAGGTGTGCTGCAGAAGGTACAATTCATAGAGAGCGTACCGCGCACGTTTGTGGACTTTGAGATGATCATGTGTAACATGACGGAAGAGTATGACTTTGCGACGCTGCCTGCCGGTGTAACGGCCAGCGGTACGTTCAATAACGACCAACACGGCTATCGTAACTTCACCATCACGGTGCCGGTGGACGGAACGGTGAAATTCACCATCGGTGACTGCCAATACGGCAACCAACCCATCGAAGTGAAGGACAAAGAGGGTAAGGTGATCGCTACGCTGACCTATCCGGCAGCAGGATGCTATGGTCCCAATACCACGGACAAAGTGTTCCCATATATCTATATGGGTGAAGCCAACACATTGACCTTCGGTCCGATTCAGTACTGCAACTATTTCAAAGCTGAGGCTGCGGAGATCATGCCGTGTGCCATCACGTTTAAGGATCAGAAGGGTAACGTCTTAGGTAAGGTTGATACCTATGAGGGCGCGACCCTGGAGGCTATTCCGTACGATGTTGAAGACCTGCCGGCGATCAAAGAGGGTAATAAGTTCCGCGGATGGTTCTACTCTAACAACAAGAAAGCGAAAGTGGGCGATATCATCAACGGCAACACCACTATTCAAGCGAAAGTGACGCCGGTTGAGACGGCTACGGTAGGTAGCGTGCAGATCTATAACTTCGCGGATGCTACTTTCTATCCGGAGGATCACGAGACGGTAGAAATGAACGGTGGTTATTATCACGATAGCAAACACGGTTGGGCATTTAAGAACGGCGAAGGTTTTGCTATAGAGACCTCCGGTAAGAAAGCAATCATCGTGCTGGAGATTTGCCAGGAAGGTAAAGCGGATGCTGTATGGAATGAGACCTTTGTGACTCCCAAAGTTCCGGGTATCATCACTCCTGAGTCCTGCGCGGCGATCGGTACGGAAGGACAACAGATGGTCTTCAAATTAGACTACCCCCAAGGAGATGAACCTCTTCCGGTAGCATTCACACTCCAAAACGCGGGTGGTGAGAACTATCTGCATAAAGTGACGGTGTACAACGTAGAGGACTTCTTGGTGAAAGATGAGGCTACGGGTTACTATATCGTGCCCGCTAACGACGTGGCTTCGTTCATTATGGCTTTAACTCAGGCTGAGGCCGGCGACAAGATCTTCCTGCCGAACGGTACGTACGATCTGGGTGAGGCATGCCTGACACCGATTAGTAAGAATAACATCTCTATTATTGGAGAGTCGATGGATATGACCGTTATCAAGAATGCACCGGTTGCTCCCGGTATCGGATCAACGGCTACTATCCGTATTGAGAAGAATGTAACCGGAACGTACCTGCAGGATCTGACCCTGTTCGACAATTATAACTACTACAAGGCAAACGACGGTGTAGGAGTGGCTCTTCAGGACCAAGGTACGAAGACAATATGCAAGAACGTCAAACTGTTGGGCTATCAGGATACCTACTACAGCAATCTGCAGGGAGCCGTGAAGTATTTTGAGGACTGCGAGATCCACGGTACAGTCGATTTCATCTGCGGTGACGGTAGCATCTATTTCTACGGAACGGAACTGGTGTGCGAGCAACGCTCGACCAGCGGCGGCGGACAGGATGCCATCACAGCCAGCAATGCGGATGCAACCAAGGACAAAGGCTATGTATTCAATTACAGCACCGTTAAGTATGCAGAGGGTATCGAAGGAACGAAGCCGGTGGTTAGTTTCGGTCGTAGTTGGAACAACGCCCCGAAATGTATCTTCCTCAATACTTTCCTCGATGACTCGAACGGAGAACTGAATATGTACAAAGACGCTTCGGCGCAGAAAGATAAGATCAGCCGCTGGCATTTAGGCGCAATGAACGCGCTGCCCGAGAAATTGGGTGAGTACAACTCGGTGAACGCCAAGGGCGAGAACGTTACTCCGCCATCGAACAACGTGACGTTTGTGCTCAATAGCAACGAGAAGCAGATGGAGACCGTCCTGACGGCAGACGAGGCCGCTACCTATACGATGGAATATACCCTCGGTGATTGGGCTGCTACGGCTAAGGCGGACGCTAAACAGGAAGTATGCGATCTGGAGAATATCGATCCGGCAGGTATCTATCTGGTAGAGGCACTGAACGGCAATGCGATTCTCTATACGGGTGCAGAGCTGAAGGATGAAATATTCCCGGAAGGTTCGGGCATCACCGTTCGTAAAGCCAATGCCCGCGGTGGTTTCGGTGTTCCGGCAGGTGAAGAAGAACCGCAAGGGATAGAGACGATCAGTGAGTCTCGGTTTTCGAAGAGCGGGAAGATGATTCGCGAAGGACAACTGGTCATTTTTCGCGACGGCAAGATGTACGATGTATTAGGACATGAGTTGGTTAAATAATTTATTTTTCGGCACAGGCATAGCACACTCTATTGTTGTGCTTGCCTTTGCCATTACATTAGGTATTACCTTAGGTGCAAAACTGAAATTCAAAGGCATCACGTTAGGTATCACCTGGATCCTTTTCTGCGCGATCGCGTGCAGTCATTTCGGCATGACGCTCGACCCGATGGTGGAGTCGTTTGCCAAGGATCTGGGCTTGATCCTGTTCGTCTATTCGATCGGTTTGCAAGTGGGTCCGGGTTTCTTCTCGTCTTTCGGGCAAGGAGGACTGAAACTGAATATGCTGGCAGCCAGTATCGTGTTTTTAGGCTGCTTGACGGCGTACGGGATCCATGCGATCTGTCATGTGGATATCGCTACGATGACGGGTGTGCTCTTTGGTGCGGTCACCAACACCCCGGGTCTCGGTGCTGCGGAACAGACATTCCAGGATTTGACGGGTGCCACGAATCCCGATATCGCTTCGGGCTACGCGATGGCTTATCCCTTAGGCGTGGTAGGTATCATCTTCTCGTTGCTGCTGATCCGTTGGATCTTCCGCATCAAGCTGGATGAAGAAGAGGCGCAGGTGAAAGCCGAGAAAGGGGAGGAACAGCAGATCGGGCATTACGATATCGAGTTGATGACTCCGCAGGTGGACGGGATTCGCGTGAGGGACTTGAAGATTCTGACGCACGTGGACCTGATCGTGACCCGTGTGATGGATAAGAACGGGAATGAGTTCATGCCGGATGCGGACACGATCCTGCATGTAGGCGATAAGGTGCGATTTGTGGGCAATGCGAAGAATGAACGCACACTCCTGCTGTTGGGTCCGGAGACCGAGGTGGTATGGGAAGAGAAAGAACGCAAGCATCTGATCAGCCGGCATATCATCGTCACCAAACCCAAGTTCAACGGGCGCCGTATATGCGATCTTAAGATTCGTGATGCATATAACATCACGATCTCCCGTGTACGCCGTGCCGGAGTCGAACTGCTGGCTACGTCCGATCTGAGGATGCAGTTGGGTGACCGCCTGACGGTGGTAGGTGAAGCAGAATCAGTGGATAAGATCGCACAGGCTTTCGGTAACTCGACCAAGAAACTCGATGCTCCGAATCTTGCGTCGCTCTTCTTCGGTATCGTGCTGGGTGTGGCCTTGGGTTCACTGCCGATCATGCTGCCGGGTCTGGGACAACCGTTTAAGTTAGGTCTGGCAGGCGGTTCGCTCATCGTCGCTATCCTCATCGGTGCGTTCGGTACCAAATGGCATATGGTGACGTATACCACTACCTCAGCGAACCTCATGATCCGCGAGATAGGTATATCGCTGTTCTTGGCATCGGTCGGTTTCGGTGCCGGCAAGAGCTTTATTCCGACTTTAGTCGGCGGTGGCTACGTATGGATCGGCTACGGTGTATTGATCACCATCCTGCCGTTGCTCATCATCGGCATCATCGCCCGCAAGGGAATGAAGTTAGATTATTTCACGGTGATGGGACTGATCGCCGGTTCAACCACCGACCCGCCTGCACTGGCCTACGCCACTAGTCAGAGTTCGATCAATGACCGTGCTGCGGTGGCGTACTCGACGGTTTATCCGCTGACGATGTTCCTGCGTGTGCTGACAGGACAATTGATGATATTGTTGTTTATATAGAAGTGAGACCGCTTCGCTGTGAGAAGTGAGCATCGAGAGATATTAAAACTCGCCGTACCGAGTATCTTGGCGAATATCACGATCCCGCTGGTAGGTATCGTGGATACGGCGATTGTGGGGCATCTGAGTGATGCTACCGCTATCGGCGGAATCGCTATCGGTACGATGCTCTTTGACCTGCTGTACTGGAACTTCGGTTTCCTGCGGGTCGGCACGAGTGGTCTGGCGGCACAAGCCTTCGGGGCGGATGATCGCGAAGAATGCATGAAGATCTTCGACCGCAGTGTGACGATGGCCGCTATCGGTGCAGTCTTCGTATGGGCGATCCAATGGCTGTTCGTCACCGCGGTGCTGGCGGTTGTTCCTTGTTCGGACGAGGTGGCTGCTGTGGCACGGGAGTATTTCTTCGTGCGCATCTTAGCCGCACCTGCGACGCTCAGTCTGATGGCCTTCAAGGGTTGGTTCATCGGGATGCAGGACACCCGCAGTCCGATGGCAACGGATATACTTGTCAACGTGGTCAATATGATCGCCAGTTATGTGCTGGCTGTCTATACACCGCTCGGCGTAGTAGGTGTCGCATGGGGTACCGTCATTGCGCAGTATGCCGGCCTGGTGCTGGCGTTCGGGTTGTTAGCCGGACGTTACCGCGATGTATGGATCCAGTGCCGCAGTAACAAAGCCATCCGCGATGCGATGCATTGGCGGGAGTTAAAGCGGATGATGAAGTTGAACGGAAACCTCTTCCTGCGCTCGCTCTGTTTCATGGTGGTGTATGTAGGCTTCACTTCGTTAGCGAGTCAGTACGGCGATGTCGAACTGGCGGTGAGCAGTATATTGATGAAACTGTTTATGTTCTTCTCCTTCTTCGTGGACGGTTTTGCGTACGCAGGCGAAGCGTTGGTGGGCAAGGCTTTTGGCAAGGTAACGGTGAGCGGTGAGCGGTTAGAGGTGAGAGGAATCATCCATTCGCTTTTTGACTGGAGTATCGGTGTCGGACTGCTCTTCACGGCGATCTATGCGATATGGGGAGACGAGTGTCTGGCAGGTATGACGAGTGATACGCAGGTGCTGGAGGCGGCAACCCAATACATGGGATGGTTGATTGCAATGCCGCTCGTCAGTGCGTTGGCGTTCATGTGGGACGGCGTCTATATAGGTGCTACGGCAGGCGTGCAGATACGGAACGCGATGATTTGGGCGGCAGTCGGGTTTGTGATCCTCTATGTAGCAACCTATCGTTTCTGCGGTTCACAAGCCCTGTATATCGCTTATTTTGCCCACCTGATAGCACGGGTGGTGTACCTGACGGTCAAATGGACAGCGATCGAACGAAATGGACGTGCAGATCTTTGACGATATGACGCAGTGTACGGAGGCCGAGGTGCAATGGATGATCCCTTTGGTGTCCGCACAGCGACGCGAACAGGCGATGAAGTACCGGCATGTGTTCGGCCGGTTCTGTTGCTTGAAGAGTTGGCTGATGCTCTACGAAGATATCGAGATATCGAGATATCGAGATGTCGAATGGAGATACAACGAACACGGCAAACCGTATCTGGAAGGAGGACCGTACTTCAGTATCTCGCACTGCAAAGAAGGAATCGCCGTGGCGATCGATGACCAACCGATAGGGATCGACATAGAAGCCATCCGGCATGCGGATGAGGACCTGATCGTACGAACGATGAATGAGGAGGAACGAGTAGGGATGGACGATCGGAAATTCACGCGTCTCTGGACCCAAAAAGAGGCGATCGTCAAGATGGAAGGAACAGGGATCCAGTCTTTTGAACAACTGCAAGGAATCAGGAATCAGGAATCAGGATTCAGGATTCAGACCATAGAAAAAGAGAAATATATAGTTAGTATAGCATATGGAAAATTATGTAGTATCAGCGCGTAAGTACCGGCCGCAGACCTTTGAGTCGGTGGTGGGTCAGCAAGCGTTGACGCAGACGCTGCAGAACGCGATTCGTCAGAACCATCTGGCGCATGCGTATTTGTTCTGCGGACCGCGAGGGGTGGGTAAGACGACCTGTGCGCGTATCTTCGCCAAAACCATCAACAACCACGAACCCGGTTCCGAGTGGAATATCCATGAATTGGACGCAGCCAGCAACAACTCAGTGGACGATATCCGCAATTTGATAGACCAGGTGCGTATCCCACCGCAAGCCGGTAAGTACTCCGTCTATATCATCGACGAGGTACATATGCTCTCTGCCGGTGCTTTCAATGCGTTGTTGAAGACGCTCGAAGAACCGCCCTCGTATGCCATCTTCATCTTGGCAACCACGGAGAAACATAAGGTGCTGCCGACGATCCTGAGTCGTTGTCAGGTGTATGACTTTAACCGTATCACGGTGCCCGACACGATCGGGTACCTGCAGAAAGTAGCTGCGAACGAAGGGATCACGGTGAGTGAAGAAGCGTTGAACGTAGTGGCACAGAAAGCCGACGGCGGTATGCGTGACGCCCTGTCGATCTTCGACCAGTTGGTGGCTTTCTGCGGTTCGACCATCACCTATGAGCGCACGATAGAGGTGCTCAATGTGCTCAATGCCGACTATTACTTCTCGCTGGTGGACCATGCTCTTGCGCATGACGTGTCGCAGGCCTTGCTGCTGTTCAATGACGTACAGAACCACGGTTTCGATGCTTCGCATTTTGTGACGGGTTTTGCCCAACACCTGCGCGATGTGCTGGTGAGCAAAGACCCGCAGACGGTTGCATTGTTGGAGACCAGTGAGTCGATCAAGAAACGTTATGCCGAGCAGGCACAGAAATGTCCTCCGACCTGGCTCTTCCAAGCCCTCGATATCCTCAATACCTGCGATATCAACTACCGTACGGCGCGCAACAAACGCCTGACGGTCGAACTGGCACTCGTCAAATTGACTCAACTTGGTCTAGCGGCTCAGAGTATTCCGAATACTCAGAATACTCCGATTATTCAGAAAACTCCGATTATTCAGAAAACTCCGAGTACTCCGAGTGCTCCGAAACCGGATCCTGCAGCTCCGGCTGCTCCTACACCGCCTCAGGCGGCTCCGCAGCCGGCACCTTCCATCCCGAAGATGCCGAGTATCAGTCTGGGCTTGGGTAAGAAGAAAGAGACGATCACCAATAACCAATCACCCATCACCACTACTCCTCCGCAGGAGGAGCCTAATCGTCCTTTTACGGCTGACCAACTCCGTGACGCGTGGGTTGGTCTGGCAGCAGTCCATAAGGACGAACCGCGTCTGAGAGAGTTGATAGAGACCTATACCCCGCGTCTGGTGGATGAACACACGGCAGAGATACAGATGCCGAACCCTTGGCAGATGGCGCAGATGCGGAAGGTGATGCCGCAACTGGCGCAACAACTGCGTCAAGCCTTGCATAATAACCAGGTGCATATTCAGTTGATTCAGGCTGAGTATTCGCAGGAACAGATGGCCTTTACCGCTGAAGAGAAATATAAACTGATGGTGGAGCAGAACCCTGCGCTCGCCCAACTTAAAGATCGTTTGGATCTGACCATTGACTGACCTCTTGAAATATTTGCCGACAACCCGGAAAGAGACGGACTTGCGCGGATGGGATGAAGTGGACATAGTCTTCTTCACGGGAGACGCCTATATCGACCATCCCTCCTTCGGTGCTGCGGTCTTAGGTCGCGTGCTGGAGGCTGCCGGATACCGTGTGGCGATCGTGCCTCAACCGGATGTGCATGGGGACTATCGCGATTTTAAGAAGTTTGGTAAACCCCGTATCTATTTTGCCGTGTCGGCAGGTTCGATGGACTCGATGGTGAATCATTACACGGCTGCACGCCGCAGACGTTCGGATGATGCTTATACGCCCGAAGGCCGCGCCGGAGCACGACCCGACTACTGCACCATCACCTACTGCCGGATCCTCAAGCAACTCTATCCGGATGTGCCGATCGTCATCGGTGGTATCGAAGCCTCTATGCGACGGCTGACGCATTATGACTACTGGCAGGACAAACTGATGCCGTCGATATTGGTGGATAGCGGAGCGGATATGCTCGTTTATGGCATGGGTGAACAGGCGATGACGGAGATAGCACGAAAAGTCGAAAGTCGAAAGTCAAAAGTCGAAAGCCTTCATTCCATCCCGCAGACCGCCTATCTGACGAGTGATAAGAGCGAGATACCGAGTGATGCGATCCTGCTCTCTTCCCATGAGGAGGCGGTCAAAGACAAGCGCAAGCATGCGGAGAACTTCCGACTGATGGAGATCGAGTCGAATAAGATTCATCAGACGACATTGGTGCAAAGGGTAGGGCAGCAGTATGTAGTGGTGAACCCCTCGTACCCGCCGATGACGACCGAGCAGTTGGATGCGATCTTCGACCTGCCGTATACCTACACGCCGCATCCCAAATACAAAGACAAACATATCCCGGCATACGAGATGATCAAATGGTCGGTTTGTATGCACCGCGGCTGTTTCGGCGGCTGTTCGTTCTGCACCATCTCCGCCCACCAGGGCAAGCAGATCGTCTCGCGGTCGAAGGCCTCGATCCTCCGGCAGATAGAGCGACTGAGTCAACTGCCGGATTGGCACGGGGTGATCACAGACTTAGGCGGTCCGTCAGCGAACATGTACTCGATGCACGGTAAGGATATGTCGCTTTGCGAGAAATGTGCACGGGCGAGCTGTCTGCAACCGGCGACATGCAAGAACCTCAACCAGGACTTCGGTCCGGTGCTGGATATCTACCGCACGGTGGATAAGTTACCCTACGTCAAGCATGCCTTTGTGGGATCGGGTATCCGCTATGACCTGATGAACGAGGAGTATGCACGGCAACTGATCACGCGGCATGTGTCAGGACGGCTGAAGGTGGCACCGGAACATTGTTCGGATGCGGTGCTGAAAGTGATGCGTAAGCCGTCCTGGTCGAACTACCTGCGTTTCCGGGACCTGTTTCTGCGTATCAACAAAGAGGCGGGACTCAACCAACAACTCATCCCGTATTTCATCTCCTCCCATCCGGGTTGCACCAAACGCGACATGCAGCAACTGGCCGACGAGACGAAACGGATGCATTACCGGCCGGAACAGGTGCAGGACTTCACGCCCACGCCTATGACGCTGTCCACCACAATGTTCTACACCGGCATCAACCCTTACACGCGCAAACCTATATACGTCGCGCGTACGCCTGAAGAGAAAAAACAACAGAACCAGTATTTTTTCTGGTATAAGAGATAATTATGGCAAAGAAATATCGCATTAATCCGGAGACCCTGCAGTTGGAGCGTATAGAGCACGGTTTTCGTTACTGGCTTCGCCGATCGGGTGGTTACATCCTCGGTGGTTTTGGTATAGGTATGATCTTCTTCTATATCTTCCTCTATTTCTTCCCCTCACCCCGGGAAGCGTCGCTGATGCAGTACAACCGCACCTTGACGGCGCAGATGGGTGTGCTGGAGAAACAGGTGGATCAGATGCAGATCATCTTATCCGACCTCTCGCAGCGGGATGATAACTTGTACCGCGCTATCCTGGGTGCCGAACCCATTCCGCTCTCTACCCGTATGGGCGCTACGCAGCAGGTGTCGTACTATGACTCGCTGGCGCGAATGACCAATACGCAACTGGCGGCGGATATCCAGCGGAAGGTAGATATCTTAGAGAAAGAGCTGTACGTTCAGGCTTGTTCGTACGATGAGATACTCGAACTGGCGAAGAATCAGGAGGTGAAGATGGACTATATACCGGCTATTCAACCGGTGCTGAATAAAGACCTCAAGCGAATGGCCTCGGGCTACGGCTGGCGTATCGATCCGGTGTATCATATCCGCCGTTTTCATGAAGGCATGGACTTCTCCGCACCGGTCGGAACGGATATCTTCGCTACCGGTAACGGAACCGTTACTTATGCCGGATGGAAACAAGGCTACGGTGAGACGGTGGAGATCGACCACGGTTTCGGGTACAGCACCCGTTATGCACACTGCCATAAGCTCTTCGTGCGACCGGGTAAGAAAGTGAAACGCGGTGACGTCATCGCGCTGGTGGGTAACACCGGTAAGTCCACCGGTCCGCATGTGCATTATGAGGTGCATTATAACGGACGACCGATCGATCCGCGTAATTTCTATTTCTATGACCTCAGTCCTGAGGAGTACGATAAGATGGTACAGCTCTCCACCAATAGCGGAAAGATGATGGACTAAAAAAATCGCGTCTCAACCGAGGCGCGATATTTTTTCCAAAGCTTTCTCATCGAGTATCTGTATATGTTTGCCGTTGATCCCGACGAGCCCTTCTTGTGCAAACTGACTGAGGGTGCGGATGGCGTTGCTGGTAGTCATGTTACTCATGTTCGCCAGGTCCTCACGGGGCAGTAACATCGCCAGCGTCAGGCCGTCTTCTTCGTATCCGTAGTTCTTGAGCAACAGCAGCAGACTCTCTGCCAGACGTCCGCGGATATGTTTCTGCGTCAGGTTCACAGTCTGGATCTCCGCGATAGCCAGGTCCCGTGCCATTCGTTGCATGACCTTATAGCATAACGTACCGTTCTCGCGTAACAAATGAATGAACGCCTCGCGGGGAATGCGATAGACTACGCAGTCTTCGAACGCATTGGCGCTGGAGTTATACGGTCCTTGTGCGATGCAGGCGCGGTAGCCGAACAGGTCATAGGGCTTGAGCAGACGGATGATCTGCTGCCGTTGTCCCACTCCTTCTTTATAGATGCGTACCTTACCGCTCAGCAGTACCCATGCGCATTGTGACTCGTCACCGGCATGGTGAAACAGTTCATTCTTGGCATACTGCACGATCTGCGCGTGCTTGGTCAGATAGGTTCGTTCCTCTTCTGTTAACGATGCCCACATCGGGCTCAATTCCCATAGGGGTGCAAATTCTTCCGGATTCATATTTATTCTTTTAACTCGCTTAAAGCGCGATGTAGTTCTTCATCAAATCGTATCTGGTAGGCAGCCTGCCCTTTCTGATAATAATAACGTAAGACGATCTCGGCACCGAGCATCTCTTTTACCTCTTCCTTATTCCGCATGACTGCTGCCCGGAAGTCAGGTGTGAGGATAGGTTCGAAGGCTTCGAGTTGCTTCACGATTGTTGAGTCGATATCTTCGTTCTTCGCCATCTTGAGCATGTCGCTGAAGAACTTGCTCGTCTCCGTCTCATACTTGAACTTTCGCTCGTCGAGCCAGTTGCAGAAGTCCTCGATATCCGCGTCACTCAGCGTGAAGGTGTTGGGATCTGCAATCGAGTCATGCAGGCGGTGGTAACGCGTGGCGTAGTCGAAGAAATAATGGTTAATATAGAGCGTGTAGCAGATGTCCACTTTCGCGCTGTCGTTCAGCACGATATCCGGCAGAATACCTCCTGCCGTATCTTTCTTGAGCTCATGTCCTTTCTGCCGCTCGCTGTAGTCGATGGCTTGGATGCAACGTCCGGAGGGTAGGTAGTATTTACTGGTTGTCACCTTGATATGTCCGCCGTAGGCAATCGGGCGTACGTTCTGCACCAGACCCTTACCGAAGGTGCGTTGACCGATGAGGGTCGCACGATGCAGGTCCTGCAAGGCTCCGGACACGATCTCACTGGCCGAAGCGGAGTTCTTATCCACCAGCACGATCAGCGGCAGGTCTTTGTACCGCGGGTTATTACGCGTCTTATAGGTGCGGTTCGAGTTAGTGGTCTTACCGCGTGTCTCCACGATCGTCTGGTCGCGATCCACGAACAGGTTCACGATCTGAATCGCCTCATCCACGATACCGCCACCGTTACCGCGCAGGTCGATGACCAGTTTACGGGCCCCTTGGGTGTAGTACAACTCATCCAGCGCATTGGTGAAGGCCTGTGCCGAACCCTCGGTGAACTCGCTGAAGGCGATATATCCTACCGGTGCCTTGAGGCTGTCCGCGGTGAAGACCGTATGATAAGCCACAGGATCCAAGTGGATGTCTTCGCGTACGATGGAGACCTTGAAAGGCTTGTCCACTCCTTCGCGTTCCAACTCCAACACTACCGTCGTACCAGGTACACCGCGCAGGTTATTACTTACCTCACTGACGCTCAAGCCTTTGGTACTCTTGCCGTCCACGGTCAGGATTCGGTCACCTGCCTGTACACCTGCCCGCTGAGCGGGTTTGCCCTCATAGGGGTTGACGGCATAGGTAGCGAGACTGTCTTTCGGCACTTTCGCCTTTCGTTTACCGCTCACCGTTATCGGCCGCTGCTGGATGATAGAACCGATACCGCCGTATTTGCCGGTGGTCATCATGCGTAACTCGCGGTCGTTCTTCTTGGGATAATACACGGTGTACGGGTCGATCTTACGCAACATCGCGTTGATCGCCGTTTCCGTCAGGTCCTCGTAGTTGAGCGTATCGACGTAGTTGACATCCACCTGCCGCATCACATCGTTGAAGATGTCGATGCATTCATTCGCCCGTGTCGTCGCTTGCCGTTCTTGCGCGTGAAGACTAACGCAGAGTATTAGGCACAAAATCGCTAACGTCTTTTCCATAAGCGTATAAATCGCGTACTAAGGTCGAAGAGATATGGGCGTATTCGGGACGGGTGTATAGGATGACGGTCTCGATACCGGCTAACTGCTTGTTCGCTTCCGCCATATTTCGTTCGTACTCGAAATCACCGATACAACGCATGCCGCGTAAGATAAACTGCGCGCCCTGCTCTTGGGCAAAATCCACCGTCAGGCAGTCATAGATCGCCACGCTCACACGCGGATCGTCTTTGAAGATCTTACGTATCGCTTCCTCCCGCTCGCGGATAGGGAAGGTCTCTTTTTTCGTACTGTTTCGACCGATACCGATCACGATCTCGTCGAAGAGTTCCAGACCACGCTTCACGATGTCGAAGTGGCCTACTGTGAACGGGTCAAAAGACCCCGGAAATATTGCTTTTTTCATTTCTTTAAACTTTCAACTTTAAACTTTCAACTGCAATCTGGTGATTCTTCACCGGATTGCTATACATTTCATATAATTTCTCGCGCAAGAACGCTTCATCCTTATTGGGGATATCGATCAGCGCCAGACGACTCTCTATATACGCATCAAATTCCGTGCCACGCTCGAAGAGTTCATAGCCATGGTGAATATGCCGGTCGATGATGTCGCATACGGTTTGTAACTGCTCCTTGTTCGGTAACTCGCGGTACTCGGGATGAGCCGCTAACATCGCATCGATCTCCGGGTTGATACTGGGCGTGAGCCGATAGACGACGTTGCCTTTGTACCCCTTGATGCCGGTCTTCATCGACAACACATCATCTTTCGCCCGCTTGCGCCATTTGGGGTTATCGCGCTTGAGTTGCATCTCGGCGGCCTTGAGGTAGTCGCAGGGATCGAACTCATAATTGATGCTGACGGGACAGATATTGATGGCCTTCACGTTCTCGTAAAAATCCGCCTCACCGAGCGTTAACATATGTAATACGGACGGTTGTGTCAGGTCATTACTGTCTTTCGCACGCCCCTCGCGTTGTGCCAGCCAGATGGACTTGCCTTCTGCTCGTAACGAACGGATATACGCTGACAGTTGCTTGCTGTTCTCCAACTGCGCATGCGCTCCGGCTCCGCGCTTGACGACGAAGCAGCGGTTGAAACGCACGAGTATCTCGATCCATTTGTAGGCAAAGAGGTTATTACCGATCCCGATGAACGGACGAATGAAATAACGTACCCGCAGCATCAGCGACAGCCACGCCGCGTCCAGAACGATGTCACGGTGGTTGGTCATGAAGAACGCCCCTTGCTTGATGTCCTGCTCGATCTGCTTGCGGTCACCCAGGTAGTCCAAACGGATACTCTTCGTCGTCCGTTTCGCCCAGATCTGCAAGAGCGGGAAAGCAAAGAGGAAGTCGCAAATCGTCAGCAACCATCCCACTCGATATGCCCGTATATCGTTGAAATTATTTGTCATTTGTTATTTGTCATTTGTCATTTTATCTAATGCATCCTTGGAAGCTTCGCGATATGCGACCATAAGACCGCCGGTGCCGAGTAGGGTACCACCGAAATAGCGTACCACCACTACGAGGATGTTATCCAAATTGCGGGCATCGATGGAGCGGAGTATAGGTGCACCGGCTGTACCGTGCGGTTCACCGTCATCTTTCGTGCGCCATAGGTTCGGTCCCAGGCGATAGGCGTAGCATACATGCCGCGCGTCGTGGTATTTCTTCTTGTACCACGCCACACGCGTTTTCGCCTCGTCCTCATTCGCTATCGGTTCTGCGAATGCCAGAAACTTACTGCCGCGATCCTTATAGATGCCTTCTGCAACCATTAAAGTCCCATCTTCTTGCGAACGTCTTCGGGAATAGCGTCCTTGTGTACCAGCACGTCGTTGGTCTTGTAGCGCATGAACGCTTCGCTGATGTACCAGATACCTTTGTAGTCCGACCGCATTGTGCCCCAACTGTTCTTGACCATGTAGTATTTCTTACCGTTCTGGTCCTTGGCGATACCGAAGATTTGCATGCCGTGGTCGTCGGTCGTCTCCCAGTTGTCGTACGCCTGCTGACGCATCTGCTGCGTCACCTCTTTCTCCGGCAGCGGTTTCTTGGTCAGTTTCTCTTTCTGCTCGTCTTTGCTCATGCCAACCCATTTGGCCATATCGCTACCCGTGATATCCGCACCTTTCTCATCCAACGGCATCACGCCGATACCCTTGCGCGTAAAGCCGATCTCACTCACGTCCGCACCCCAGGCCAGCGTATAACCGTTAGCCAGCGCGTTGTCGATGATCTGCATCAACTCGTCGATAGGCACGTTGTACATCTGGTCCATGCGCCAGTTATCCGGCACTTCGAGGGCAAAACGCTCGTAGAAAGGATGATGCGTATAACTGGTGACCGACACGTAGTCCTCGGCGTTCAGGCCCAGCGACTCTACGTAACTCTGCGGTGTGTACAGTTGTCCTTCGTACATGAACTCCCGCGGACACTTGCCTAAGTACGTGTCGTAGATCGCCTGCAGGCCGTCTTTCCAAACCGGCGTCAGTTTCTTCAAACCCGACAAAGCACTCAGGTATCCCGATGCCACCTTGTCCAACTCCGCATGCACTGGCAGCGTGTCGGCAGGGTAGGTACCATACTTGATACCCGGCATCACCTCTTGCGGCACCAGACCGTAATGCTGCATGCAATAGATCACGTCGTATGCGCTACCGCCGGCCGCGAACTTCACATCGTTATACATACGCACGCAGTAGGTGGCCCGATCCATCATCGTCTTGCTTACTACGTACATCTCCGCGAAGTCCACTTCTTTGCCCTTTATACGAATCACTTCGCTCTCTAAAAAGCCCAAGGTCGAGAACGCCCAGCATGTACCGCTGCGGTGTTGGTCCTTCACCGGTGTGATCGCCACACTGTCCACCGTCGTGAACACAAACCCGCTATCCACTTTCGCCGTGTCTACCGCGGCACTATCCAGCATCAATGCTGCTAAAAAACTCAATAACATCATACTCTAACGATTTTTGGAATTTTTTGGTTATATATAATTAATCCGGAAATTCCATAAGGTACGCCTTGATAAACGCATCGATGTCGCCATCCATGACGGCATTGACATTACTCGTCTGGTAGTTCGTGCGGTGGTCCTTCACGCGACGGTCATCGAAGACGTACGAACGTATCTGGCTGCCCCATTCGATCTTCTTCTTGCCGGCCTCCACTTTCGCTTGCGCCTGACGACGTTTCTCCAACTCCAACTCGTAGAGTTGACTGCGCAAGTGCCGTAAAGCATTCTCGCGGTTCTTCGGCTGGTCACGCGTCTCGGTGTTCTCGATCACGATCTCGTCCGGCTGACCCGTGAGCGGGTTGACGAACTTATAATGCAGACGCACACCGGACTCGACTTTGTTGACGTTCTGGCCACCGGCACCGGAACTGCGGAACGTGTCCCAACTGAGGTTCGCCGGGTTCACCTCCTCTTCGATCGTATCATCGATCAACGGCACCACGAACACCGATGCAAAACTCGTCATACGCTTACCCTGTGCGTTATACGGACTCACACGCACCAAACGATGCACACCATTCTCGCTCTTCAGGTACCCGTATGCCATATCGCCTTCGATATTGAACGTCACGGTCTTGATACCCGCCTCGTCACCCTCCTGCAGGTTCTCGATCGTCACCTTGTAGTCATGTTTCTCGCAGTACCGCTGGTACATACGCATGAGCTGCTCGGCCCAATCCTGCGCCTCCGTACCACCTGCACCCGACACAATCTTCAGCACCGCCGGCATCTGGTCCTCTTCGTGACTCAGCATGTTCTTCATCTCCAGGTCTTCCACCTCACTCAGCGCTTTCGCATACGCGGTATCCACCTCTTCTTCGGTCACCAGCTCCTCCTTGTAATAGTCGAATGCCAGCGTCAGTTCCTCCACCGCCGCACGCACACCTTCATAGCCGTCTATCCAGCGCTTGATGCCTTTCACCTTACGCATCTGCGCTTCGGCTGCCTTGGCATCATCCCAGAATCCGGGTGCCTGCGTGTGCAACTCTTCCTCCTCCAACTGAATGCGTTTCTCGTCGATCTGCAGGTACGCTTTCAACTTATCCGCACGCTGTTGGACATCCTTCAATTGTTCTATCGTGATCATAAGTCTATAATTTGCCAATTTAAAAATCGGGTGCAAAGATACAACTTTTTTTTGACATGTGCAAGCGCGCGCGAATTTTTTCTTTATTTATTTGCGTATGTCAGATTTTTTTTGTAATTTTGCACCCGAATTGGCGAAAAATATTTTAACTGAAATTCTATGAATAGCAAACATCTCTTGATTTTCGCGGTGGCAGGGATGCTGACCGCATGCGGTTTGGATGTGCCGAAGGCCGTTCAGACTTCGTATCAGACCATGACGATCAGTAAGAGCGACATTACCGTGCCGCTTAAGTACAGCGCGACGCTCAAAGGAACGTCGGATGTTACGATCAAACCGCAGGTGAGCGGACAGTTGACGGAGGTATGTATTACCGAAGGTCAGCAGGTGAAGAAAGGCGACGTGCTGTTCCGTATCGACAGCCGTGATGCGCAACTCGAGTTAGAGTCGGCAGAGGCCAATCTGTTGGCAGCTCAGGCGCAGGAGAGCAGTGCCAAGTTGGAGTTTGAGAGCAACATGAACCTGTATGACAAAGGTATCGTGAGCAAGTACGTGTTGGACAACGCCGAGAATCAGTACAAGCAGGCGCAGGCTTCGGTGGCGCAGTATCAAGCCACGGCTAACCGTGCACGCGTCAACCTGGGTTATTGCACCATCACCGCACCGGTGGACGGTATCATCGGTTCGATCCCTGTTTTTGCGGGTGATCAGGTGAACGCTTCGACCTATCTGACGCTGCTCAGCGGTAACGCGAAGATGTACGCTGAGTTCTCGGTGAGCGAGTCGGTGTTGGAAGAGCGTGTGCATTCCGAAGTGAAAGATAACGAGAGTCTGATGGCAACAATGCCGGATGTGACTTTCCTCTTTAAGAACGGATCGGAATATCCCTTGAAAGGCCGTATCACGAGTATAACCGGCACAGTGGACCGTACGACGGGTACGTTGACCTGCAAGGCTACTTTCCCGAATCCGGACGGCGGACTCTATTCGGGTGTGCAGGGTACGGTGGTGATTCCGTTTGACGTGAAAGATGTAATGGTGGTTCCGCAGAACGCCGTGGTGCGTCTGCAGAGCAAGAATCTGGTTTATAAAGTAGGCGCCGACAGCTGTGCGTACAGCGCAATCGTGGAGACGGTCAATATCAGCTCGGAGCGCGACCTGATCGTGACAAATGGTCTGGAAGTAGGCGACGAGATTGTGATCGAAGGAGCAAATAACTTGGTGGAAGGACAAAGGGTGGTTTTCTAATATGAAGAATATTTTCATCGATAAAAACGTAATGGCAATCTCGATTGCGATTGTCATTATGCTGGTCGGATTTATCTGTCTCAACAGCCTTCCTGTGGAGCAGTATCCGAATATCGCGCCGCCGACAGTAGAGGTGACGACTTCCTATTCCGGAGCGGACGCGAACACCTGTATGAAATCCGTGATCCAGCCGCTGGAGGAGCAGATCAACGGTGTACAGGACATGACCTACATGACTGCAACGGCTTCCTCAACGGGTGACGTAACGATCATGGTGTATTTCAAGCAAGGCGCCGATGCCGACATGGCGACGGTGAACGTCCAGAACCGTGTATCGCAAGCGGAAGCTTTGCTGCCGAGCGATGTGCTGCAGACGGGTATCACCGTCACCAAACGGCAGAACAGTATCCTGCAGATCGCGGGTCTCAAATCGACCGACGGTAAGTACGACGCGGATTTTATCTCCAACTATATCGACATCAACGTCAAACCGCGTTTGCTCCGTATCACGGGTGTGGGTAACGTAAGTAACTTAGGTAACACGTACGCGCTGCGCGTATGGATGAAACCCGATCATATGGCGCAGTACGGTTTGGAACCGAACGATATATCCGCTGCAATTCAGGCGCAGAGTTTCGTATCGCCGGTAGGTACGCTGGGTCAGCAATCCGAGAATGCCTATCAGTATCCGATGGAGTACAAAGGTACGCTCAAATCCATCGAGGAATTCGAGAATATCGTTCTGCGTACGGGCGAAGG
The DNA here is from genome assembly GCA_017447875.1 of Paludibacteraceae bacterium. GTDB lineage: Bacteria > Bacteroidota > Bacteroidia > Bacteroidales > Paludibacteraceae > Colicola. The sequence continues at coordinate 131,072 of JAFSMP010000034.1, forward strand.
CGGAAACGTGCTGTATCTGAAAGATGTAGCGACCGTGGAGATCGGTGCCAAGAGCTACACGATGACTTCCAATATCGACGGCATGCCAGGTGTGTTCTACCTGGTGAACCAATCTCCGGGCGCGAATGCAACACTGGTGAATCAGCAGATCGATGAACTGTACGAGCAACTCAAACCGACCCTGCCGGCAGGATTGGAGTTTGTGACGCTGGAGACCAGTAACGACTTCCTTTTTGCTGCCATCCATAATGTGGTCGAAACGCTGGTGATCGCGATTCTGCTTGTGATCCTAGTCGTATATTTCTTCCTGCAGAACTGGAAAGCCACGCTTATCCCGTCTATCTCGATTATCGTGTCCCTGCTCGGTACGTTCGTGATCGTACGCATGGCCGGTTTTTCGCTGAATATATTGACGCTCTTCGCTTTAGTACTCGCGATCGGTACGGTGGTCGATGACGCGATTGTCGTAGTCGAAGCCGTGATGGCGAAGTTGGAGACCGGTAAGATGAAAGGCGACCCGAAAGCGCAAGCTATTCAGGCAACCCGTGAGGCGATGAGTGAAGTGTCGGTAGCGGTTATCTCCTGTACGCTCGTCTTCATGGCGGTGTTCATTCCGGTGACTTTCATGAGCGGAACGAGTGGTACGTTCTTTACCCAATTCGGTATCACGATTGCCGGCTCCGTAGGACTGTCCTGCGTTTGTGCGTTAGTTCTCTGTCCGGCTCTCTGCGCGATTCTCATGCGTCCGAATGATGAGTCGAAAGTGGAAGGTGGCAAGTGGAAGGGAATTGATTATTATACGAAGATCGCGTATGAGGCCAGTTACAATGCCATCCTCGGTAAATACCAAGGCGCGGTAAAGAAATACCTCCAGCGTCCGTGGTTGTCGTTTGCGTTGTTGGGTCTGGCAGCCGTACTGTTTGTGCTGTTCATGAAGATTATGCCTTCGGGATTGGTACCGCAAGAGGACCAGGGTGTGATCATGTGCGAGGTGCGTATGCCGGAAGGAGCGACCCTCCATGAGAACACGGAGATCATGAAGCAGGTGGAGGAAAAAGTAAAGGCCATTCCGGAGTTAGAGAGTTACGGTTTATGTAGCGGATACGGTTTGATCTCGTCTGCCGGATCGAGTTACGCCACGCTCATTATTCGTCTCAAGAACTGGGATGACCGTCCGGGCTTCAAGCACTATATCGACCTCGTGATCTATAAGTTCTACCTGGACTGCCAAAGTATCAAGAACGCACAGGTATTGCCCTTCCAGATGCCGCAGATTCCGGGATACGGTACATCGAACAGTATCGATCTGCAGGTACAAGATAAGAGCGACGGTGATATGAGTGATTTCGGCGAGAAGACAAATGTGTTCCTGGCGAAGTTGCAAGAGCGTCCGGAGGTAGAGAGCGCGATGTCCACCTATTCGGAGCGTTTCCCCAAATACAAAGTGCATGTCGATCCGATCCAGTGCGAGCGCGCCGGTACAACCGCTAAAGCCGTACTGAACACTTTAGGTGCGTATTGCGGAGGTTCGTATGTGGGTAACTTCAACCAGTTCAGTAAGGTCTATAATATATTGTTAGGTGCAGCGCCCGAGTATCGTTTGGATCCTTCGTCGCTGAACAATATGTATATTAAGGTGAGCGACGGCAAGATGGCGCCGCTCTCGCAGTTTGTACAACTGGAGGAGATCGTCGGTTCCTCGTCGCACAACCACTTCAACCTCTACCAATCGATCTCCTGTTCCGTAACGCCGGGTAACGGGTATTCGGAGGTAGAAGCCCATCAGGCGATCGCCGAGGTCTTCAAAGAGACTATGCCGAACTACTGCACGTACGAGTACGGCTCGATGTCGCGCGAGGTGGAGGAGAGCTCGAAGAGCAACACCACGGTGCTGATTTACCTGATCTGTATCATCCTGATTTACCTCATTTTGGGCTCGCTCTATAACTCTTGGCTCACGCCGTTTGCGGTGCTCTTGTCAGTACCGTTCGGTCTGATGGGTTCGTTCCTCTTCTCGTGGGTCGGCAATAAGATGGGTCTGCCGGGTATGGAGAACAATATCTATTTGCAGACCGGTGTGATCATGTTGATCGGTTTGCTGGCGAAGACGGCCATCCTTATTACCGAGTTCGCGAGTGAACGGCGTAAACAGGGGTTGTCTATCGTGGACGCGGCTCTCGAGGCATGTAATGAACGTCTCCGTCCGATCTTAATGACCGTTATCACGATGATTGTCGGTATGATTCCGCTGGTGATCGCCGGTGGTGCCGGAGCTAACGGTAACCGTGCGTTGGCGCTCGGTGTGGTAGGCGGTATGTCTATCGGTACCCTCGCTCTCGTGTTCGTCGTTCCGGCCTTCTTCATCATCTTCCAGACGCTCGAAGAGAAAATCAGCGGCAGTCCGGTGGAAAAAGGAAAGGAGGAAGCAAAATGAAAAAAGTTATAGCAATTATATTGGCAGGCTTAGTCCTGAGCAGTTGCGGCGTTTACAAGAAATACAAGTCGCAAGACGAGGCGCCGAAGAACCTGTATGGTGAGGTGGACGAAGGTGGCACCTCGATCGGTGAGATCTCCTGGCGGGAGTTCTTTACGGACCCGCAGTTGCGTGTGCTCATCGACTCGGCACTGACGCGTAATACGGACCTGCAGGCAGCTCGTCTGACCGTCATGCAGGCCAAGGCTTCGCTCAAGGCTGCCAAACTGGCGTACCTGCCGTCCCTCAGTCTGAATCCGCAGGCAAGCGTGTCCAGTACGATGAACACCAGCGGTTCGACCAGTGCCGCTACCTGGAGTTATAATGTGCCTATCCAACTGGATTGGAACATCGGTATATCGGGTTCGGTGACGGTCAACAAACGCAAGGCGAAAGCCGTACTCGAGCAGGCGAAAGCATCCGAAGAAGCTACGCAGGCGAACATCATCGCTACCGTGGCGCAGATCTATTATCAGTTGATGCTGCTCGATCGCGAACTGGAGATCCTGATCATGACCGACAGTCTCTGGGACGAGTCGCTTGAGACCGAGCGTGCCCTCTGGGAGAACGGTCAGGCGTACTCGACGGCGGTTAACCAGATGGAGAGTTCCTGTATGGACGTCAAGCGCCAGATCGTGGACACCAAACGCAGTATCCTCTCGGCGGAGAACAGCTTATGCAAACTGCTGCTCATCACGCCGCAACATATCGAGCGTAATAAATGGGGGGCTTACGAACTGCCGGCACGCTTCGAGACCGGTGTACCGGCTGCGTTGCTGCAGAACCGTCCGGATATCAAGGCGGCTGATCAAGCACTGGCTGAAGCGTTCTATAACACCGCTGCCGCACGTGCGCAGTTCTATCCGTCCTTCAGCCTGACCGGTCTGCTGGGATGGACCAATAACGGTGGTATCATCGCCGACCCGGGTGCATTACTCATGCAAGCGGCTGCGTCACTCATGCAACCGATCTTCGCGCAGGGTAAACTGCAGGCGAACCTCAAGATCGCTAAGTACAACCAGGAGGAGAAACTGCATTCCTATGTGCAGACCGTCATCAATGCCGGTAACCAGGTGAACGAGTACCTGGCAGACTGCCAAGTGGTGAAAGAGAAATATGAACTCTATAAACGACAAGTAGAAGTGCTCCAAGATGCGTATGACGGTACGCATGAGTTGATGAATAACGGTAAAGCATCGTACATCGAAGTGCTTAAGGCACAGGAGTCCCTGCTGTCTGCTCAACTGAGTGACGCAGAGAACATGTACAACGGTTCGATCGCACTCATCAACCTCTATATCGCCCTCGGTGGAGCTGTTAAATAAAGGAGAATAATGAAGAGAATTGTAGTTCGATTTTGTGGAGATTCAGGGGACGGCATGCAGTTGACGGGAAACATGTTCTCGTCGCTCAGTGCGATCTTGGGTCATGAGATCTCCACGCTGCCGGACTTCCCGGCAGAGATCCGCGCACCGCAAGGTACCATCGGTGGTGTGAGCGGTTTTCAGGTACAGTTAGGTAGCGGTGTCTATACACCGGGTGACAAAGCCGATGTGATCGTGGCGATGAACGCCGCGGCACTGAAGGTCAGTGCGATGAGCAAGCACTATCATGACCATGCGATCATCATTGTCGATACGGACAGTCTGACCGACAAGGACTTGGAGAAAGCGCAGTATAAGACGCAGAATCCGTTCGAAGAGTTGGCTATCCCGGAGGCGGTGCAGATCGTGCCGGTGGCATTGACGACCCTCACCAAAGAGGCACTCAAAGACAGCGAGATGGATAATAAATCCATCTTGAAGTGTCGGAACATGTTCGCCTTGGGTCTCATCTATTGGCTCTTTGACCTGCCGATGGACAAAGCGATCCATCTGCTGGAAGAGAAGTTCCATAAGAAACCCGCCCTCATCGCGCCGAACACGAAGGTCATGGTTGATGGCTATAACTACGGCCAGAACTTGGCGTTATATGTAAACCAGATACGTCTCACTTCTCACAGTGAAACGGTCTCACAGCGCAGCGGTCTCTACACCTCTATTGCCGGTAACAAAGCGACGGCATGGGGTTTGATTGCTGCGGCAGAGAAAGCAGGTAAACACCTCTTCTTGGGTTCGTATCCTATCACGCCTGCCACGGATATTCTCCATGAACTGGCGGGTCGCAAAGACATGAATGTGATGGCGATTCAGGCTGAAGATGAGATAGCAGGTGTATGTACCGCTATCGGTGCCGCTTTTGCCGGTGACCTCGCTTGTACGTCCACCAGCGGTCCGGGTCTGAGTCTCAAGTCCGAAGCGATCGGTCTGGCAGTGATGGCAGAGTTACCGCTGGTAGTAGTCGATGTGCAGCGCGGTGGTCCTTCAACCGGTCTGCCGACCAAGACCGAACAGACCGACCTGCTGCAGGCGCTGTACGGTCGTAACGGTGAGTGTCCGGCGGTCGTGTTGGCGGCTTCGAGCAGTGCCAACTGCTTTGACTTCGCCTATCAGGCATGTAAGATAGCGCTGGAGAACATGACGCCGGTCATCCTGCTTACCGACACCTATCTGGCGAACGGTACGGCGTTGTGGCGGGTGCCCAAACTGGCTGAACTGCCGGCTATCACACCGCAGTCGGTGCCGGAGAATCTGAAGGGTCATTTTAATCCGGCTCTTCGTGACGAACGCGGCGTACGCTACTGGGCGTACCCGGGCATGGAAGGCTACGAGCACCGTAACATCGGTCTCGAGCGGGATGCCGAGAAAGGAACGATATCCACCAATCCTGAGAATCATGAACGCATGGTGCTGGCGCGTAAGCGTAAGATAGAGCAGATAGCCAACAGCCTGCCGGATCTGAAGGTACAAGGGAATGCGGATAGCGGCACCTTGTTGGTAGGTTGGGGTAGCACCGAAGGACATCTGCATGCCGCGGCTGATGAACTGCATTGTGCATTGGCGCAGTTCAACTATATCTGCCCGCTGCCGAAGAACACCCGCGAGGTGCTCAGTCGTTACCAACGTATCATCGTGTGCGAACTCAATACGGGACAATTCGCCGCGTACCTGCGTGCGCAATTCCCGGATATTCATATGGAACAGTATAATGAGATAATGGGTCAACCCTTTGCAGTAGAAAGGATCGTAGCATATGGAAGCAAGTCAATTTAAATCCGATCAATACGTACGTTTTTGTCCCGGATGCGGTGACCACGCGATATGTATGGCGCTGCAGAAATCGATGGCACAGATAGGTATTCCGCCCCATCAAGTGGCGGTCATCTCCGGTATCGGTTGTTCGAGCCGTATGCCGCATTACCTCAATACCTACGGTTTCAATACGATCCACGGTCGCGGTGGTGCGATCGCTACGGGTGTCAAGACCTCCCATCCGGAACTGACCGTTTGGCAGATGTCCGGTGACGGTGACTGTCTCGCCATCGGTGGTAACCATTTTATCCATGAGATACGGCGAAACGTGGACCTCAATGTCTGCCTCTTCAATAACCGTATCTACGGTCTGACCAAAGGTCAGTACAGCCCCACCAGTCCCAAAGGCTTTATCTCCAAGTCGAGCCCCTTTGGTACGGTAGAGCGTCCGTTCGTGCCGGCACAACTGGTGCTGGGTGCAGGCGGTACTTTCTTTGCCCGTACGCTGGATGTCGATATGCCGACCACCGTCGATTGTATGGTAGCGGCGCAACAGCATAAGGGATGCTCCATCGTCGAGTGCCTTGTTAACTGCGTCATCTTCAATAACGGCACACACGCCTGGATAGCCGACCGTGAGCAACGGGCAGAGCACAGTATCATCTTGAAGCACGGACAGAAGATGATCTTCGGAAAAGAGAATGACAAGGGCTTGGCGGTTGAGATCGATCCGCAGACCTTCGTTCCGAAGATGATCGTCGTGCCGGCGGATGACCCACGGGTACTGACGCATGATGCGACCCAGGTCGATCCGACCCTGCATCGTCTCTTAGCCCTCATGGGACCGGAGAATGAACTGCCGGTAGCATTAGGCGTAATACGTAATGTGGAGATGGAGACCTACGATGAAGCGGTGTCCAAACAGATTGCTGAAGTACGCGAGAAAGCGAAAGCGAAGACCTTCGATGAATTGACGGCTACGCTCGATACTTTCCTTCTGTAGCATCATTCAAGATAGAAAGATACGATTCGTAACGGGAGATAGCAATGTCTCCCGTTATGATTTTTTCTTGCACCGCACATCCGGGTTCGTGCGTGTGGGTGCAGTTGCTGAAACGGCAGTCACGACCGGCTTCAAAGATCTCCCGGAAATAATGACTCACCTCTTCCTTCTCAAAATCGATCGTGCCAAATCCCTTGATTCCCGGCGTGTCGATGATACGGCCATTTTCCATTTTCCTTTTTCCATTTTCCATTTCGAGGAAATACATCTCCGAGAAGGTAGTCGTGTGCATACCTTTGTCATGGGCATCGGAGATCTTACCGGTACGGGTCATCTCTTTGCCGAAGAGCGCATTGAGTAAAGTCGACTTACCAACTCCCGAGTTACCGGAGAGTAGGGTTGTCTTGCCTTCCAATAATGGAGATAGGTCTGAAGGCTGAAGGCTGATAGCTGATAACTCAACCGTCTTGTACCCGAGCGACTCATAGAGGGCACGAAGATCGGCTAATTGCGCCAATTCTTCTTCGGTCAGCAGATCGATCTTATTGAAGATCAGGATCGCCGGTACGCGGTAGGCTTCGCAGGTAGCGAGGAAACGGTCAATGAAAGTGGTACTGGTGACAGGATGGTTGACGGTGACGATGAGTGCCACCTGGTCAATATTAGCAGCCAGGATATGACTCTCTTTGCTCAGGTTCGTGGAACGACGGATGATGTAATTGCGCCGTTCCTCGACATCCGTGATCCACTCATCTTCTACCGTTACGAAATCACCGACAGCAACCGGATTGGTGCTACGGATACCACGAATGCGGAAGTTGCCTTTGATTCGGCACTCCGCATTCGAACCATCGTCCATGCGAACGATGTAACTGCTACCCGTGGATTTAATGACGAGACCGCGCATTAAACCGTCATGATTTCTTTTTCTTTGGCGGCGTAGAGGGCTTCGACCTTGGCGATATATTTGTCGTGGGTCTTCTGCATATCCTCTTCGGCATCTTTCTCGATGTCCTCGCTCAGGCCGTTCTTAACGAGTTTCTTGAACTCCTCGATGGCATCACGGCGGGCATTACGGATGGACATCTTCGCCTCTTCCAGTTCGCCCTTGCATTGTTTGCACAGGTCCCGACGACGCTCTTCGGTCAGCGGCGGAAGAATCAGACGGATGGTCTCACCGTTATTCGACGGAGCCAGACCGATATTGGAGTTGATGATAGCGCGTTCGATCTCACCGATCAGTTTCTTCTCCCACGGTGTGATTGCGATCGTGCGGGCATCCGGAGTGGTGATCGTAGCGCAGTTAGCGAGCGGTGACATCGCTCCGTAGTAGTCCACTTTGATCGGATCCAGGATACGCGGGTTCGCTTTGCCGGCACGGATATGTTGGAGCGTGTCGTCCAAGTGCGCTACGGCATTCTGCATCTGCTCTTCAGCAGCATTTTGATACAATTCAAGTTCGTCTTCCATACTATTAGGGTTTTACAAGTGTTCCTATTTGTTCTCCGTTAATGACTTTTTCCAGGTTGCCGTAGCTGTCCATGTCGAACACATAAATCGGCATGCCGTTTTCTTTGCACATGACGGTGGCGGTCTGGTCCATCACCTTCAAACCGCGTGCAATCACTTCGTCATATGTGATCTCGGTGAACTTGGTAGCCGTCGGGTCTTTCTCCGGATCGGCGGTGTAGATACCGTCCACACGCGTGCCTTTAAGCATCACGTCCGCTTTGATCTCCAACGCACGCAGACTCGAACCCGTGTCGGTGGTGAAGTAGGGTGCACCCGTGCCACCGGCAAGGATCACTACGTTTCCTTTGTCCAGCAACCGTTGAGCTTTCGCCGGACTGTAGAAATCGCCGATAGGTTCCATCCGGATCGAGGTCAGAACACGCACCGGTTGACCTATCGACTCCAGGGCCGAAGCCAAGGCAAGCGCATTGATGACCGTGGCTAACATACCCATCTGGTCTCCCTTCACGCGGTCAAAACCGACCTTAGCACCGCTCAAGCCACGGAAGATGTTGCCTCCACCGATGACGATACCGATCTGCACACCGCGTTGCGCGATATTCTTTACTTGCTCGGCATATTGCGCCAGACGTTGGGTGTCTATACCCTGCTTGGTCGCTCCGGCCAGGCTTTCACCGGAAAGTTTTAGAAGTATTCTGCGAAACATAATAGTCTTTTGTCTTTTAGAGAAACGGTCTTTTGTCTTTTAGCGAAGCGGTCTATTTATACCATGAAGCGTACATTGCGTAGTTATTAGCTATTTTCTGGTTGATCTCTTGGGTCTGCGCCGGATCGGCTTTCTTGATGAACTTAGCCGGCACACCGCCCCAGATCTCATGCGGACCGATCTGCGTGCCCTTCAGCACCAGCGCGTTAGCCGCCACGATCGCTCCTTCGCCTACATGCGCATCGTCGAGTAGGGTAGCACCCATCCCGATCAACGCATAGTCATCGACATCCGCTCCGTGGATCGTCACGTTATGACCCACCGACACGTAGTCGCCTAACCTGATCGTCGATTTCTGATACAGCGTATGCAGCACCGCGCCGTCCTGGATGTTACAGTGCTTACCGATCACGATCGTGTTCACGTCACCGCGCAGCACACTGTTGAACCATAGACTCGACCCTTCGCCCACCGTCACATCGCCAACGACGGTCGCATTCTCAGCCATAAACACGTCGTCAGCGATATGCGGTGTCAAGATCTCACCGTTTCGATTGATGGAGTTTACAAGCGCCATAATTAGCGAGCAGCGATGATAGCAAGGAATTTCTCTGCTACGAGTGCAGCGCCACCGATCAGACCACCGTCGATATCCGGGCAAGCGAATAACTCGGCTGCGTTCTTCTCGTTGCAGCTACCACCGTACAGGATCGTCGTGTCCTCTGCAGCCGCCTTACCGTATTTCTCGGCTACCAAACCGCGGATGTACGCGTGGATCTCCTGTGCCTGAGCCGGAGTAGCGGTCAGACCGGTACCGATCGCCCATACGGGTTCGTAAGCCAGCGTGATGTTCTTCCATTCCTCTGCACTCAGACCGAAGACCGAACCCTCCAACTGTGCTTTTACTACCTCGTTCTGCTTGCCTGCCTCGCGCTCTTCCTTCACCTCGCCGATGCAGAAGATCACCTTCAGACCGTTAGCCAACGCCAGGCGCACTTTCTCAGCCAGCATCTCGTAACTCTCAGCATAGTACTGACGACGCTCCGAGTGACCCAGGATGACGTACTCTGCACCCGTGGACTTCACCATCTCAGCGCTTACCTCACCCGTATACGCACCCTTCTCATGGTCTGCGCAGTTCTCAGCAGCTACCTTGATAGCCGAACCCTTGAGCAGCTCTGCTACCGTTGCCAAGTGGATAAACGGCGTACCGATCACTACGGCACATGCGGGGTCCTTTACTGCCTCTTTCAACTCCGTAGCCAGCGCTACACCTTCTTGCAGGTTCTTGTTCATCTTCCAGTTACCTGCTACCATTTTTGTTCTCATAATATGTATCTGTTTTATTTTTTTGACCTTTGCGGCTGCAAAGGTACAACTTTTTTTTGATATATGCAAGAAAAAAGCAAAAAACTTACTTTTCTGTGTCCGAAAATTTGCATATTCCAAAAATTTTCACTACCTTTGCATCCGAAATGAAGGTTAAAATAATGGCAAAGGAGAAGCAGGAGAGGACGCGCAGAGTTCCAATCCTAGACCATGCCTATTATAAATGACACATAATACATTGATACATAATACATTATAGCACATGTCTCGGCATCTGA
>JAFSMP010000053.1 GCA_017447875.1 Paludibacteraceae bacterium
GCTCCGCAAAAAACGTACTGCCCCGTACTCATGCTTTTGCGTTCCCCATCCGCAAAAGAATGTTTTTGCCGGAGCACATTCGCCAATGCGGATGTAAGGGTAACAGGTTAACGCTTATTTTCGATTTCGAGTGCAAAGGTAAGGAGTTTTTGGAACATGGACAAATAGTTTGCCCAAAAGTGCGAAAAAGGGGCGAGTTTTTGAGTTTGAGCAAAAAAAAATACAGGCCAATGGGAGTTGACCTGTATTAAGTAGAGAGGGATATGTTTGGTTTATTTGAGTTGCTGACCGGTGACGGTGTACGTTTTGTCGCCCGTGAGGATGAAGATTTGACCATCCTTGATGACCTTATTGGTAATTGGTAATAGGTCATTGGTAATTGTTTCAATGTCCTGTGTTTCATTGATGTTCATTACGATGCGCAGCGGTTCTCCGGCAACCAGACCTTCCTTCAGTCGGAAATAGGCGCTGCAGGCAATATTATGTGCTCCTTCCTCCGGATATTCGAGCGCATCGCCGATGAGGAGGAGAATACTCCTGTCTTCCTCTGCGTAGTCGATATAATTATAGGTACCGATGAAGTCGGCATAAGTCGTCTGCACATCAGCCGCATCCGTGCTGACCGTTACACCGGCAAACATCGGGAAAATGATATCTTCGCCTTCTGTCCACTTCACGATATAGGGCTTGCCTGCTTCGATAGCCGTGAGGTTATCTGAAAAGTCCATGGTCAGCGTGTTGGTGCCCGCATCGTAGGATGAACTGCTCAGGGTCTTTACTGTAGCCCCTTCGAGCGGTGTGCCTGTGAAGTTATCGAGGTCGAACGGCAAGCAGAGCGTGTACCATTGGTTATCCTTGCGGAAGAGTTGGTCGGAGAGACTGACATCCACGATGTAGTCGGTAGCCAAATCGATGAGTGCGCTGTTGTCGAGGTGGTCTTCCAGGCTGATGCAGGCTACGTAATATAGGCCTTCGTACTCCAGACCGCCCTCATACACCTTCAGGAAACCGTAGTCCTCCAACAGATTGCCGAAATAGTCGGGCATGACATCATATACATTCGCCCATAAACCGTCATATGCCTCGCCTTCCTCGTCTGCTTCCGGCGTGTATTCGGCGGCTATCCGCTTGGGTGCAAGCGTCTTATTGTATTCGGCTTGTGTGGTCTGGTAGCAATTGGTGAGTGTGATAGCACCTTCGCCTTTGGCGAGGGCGAAGTTTTCGGTGTCCTGCCCGTCTTGCATGACATAAAGGCAGTCATTCAGGGTCTTCGTGCCATTGCCTTCGTACCATCCGATAAACACACCTTTGGCCGTGTAGCTCGCTCCTCCTGTGTTAGCAATCAACCGACCGCAGAACACACATCCGCTCATTTCCAGATCTCCACGTATGCAGTAGCCGACCAGACCGCCAATAGAGTACATTCCTCGAATAGAAGCAGTCGAAACGCAGTTCTCCAGGCGGTTGCTGCCTCCGAGCACCCTGCCCACAATAGCGGCGCTATACAAGTGCCCCTCAACGGTTCCCGCCACTTTGAGGTTTTTGATCGTCGCCCCGTTGATAAAACTGAACACAGCGAAACCCATATAGTCATCATTATGGAAATCTAGGGTGGCGGTGTGACCGTCGCCCAAGAACGTACCGTTGAACGGATGGTCCCCCGTACCTGCGGTGATCTTAACCTCAATATCTGTGGCGAGTTTCACATACTTGCCGCTGAAGTTACGGCCGTTGTTCACTTCCGTTGCGAACTCGTCCCATTGACCGTTATTCCGGATCACAAAAGGATTAGCCAGCGTGCCCATCGTGGGATCGTCCCAGCTGGTTGTGGCGAGCCGAACATCGATGTTGACATTGCGGGCAGGCATTGTAAAACGGAATTGTTTTTCAACGTTGCTTCCGGTGGCTTGTATCCTGTTATAATCCACATCCCGGACATACACCTGCTCTACCGTGCCGGATTTGACATTCAGGTTGATCACTTCTCCCGGGTAGGCTTTGAATTGCGTGCACTCAATCTCGCCTCTGCCATCGACGGCAAGGGAGTTGGTGTAGGGATATCGGTAGGCCTGGCAGAACACATATTCCCATGCACGTTCTTCAGTGAAAAATTTATAGGCATCCCACCAGAACTCATTGTAGTCCATCATAAATGTGTTTTTGTCATCACCTACGCATTTCGAATCCTGTTTGTGCCGGACTATCACATTGCCATAGCCGGCAACATAATTAATGCTGGCCCGTGTACTGTTTTCATTGCTTCCCGCGATAGCACCTACGCCGGAGTTGTTGCCGGTGTTGGTTACATTACCCGACATGCAGCAACATATAATCGTACCATCGTCGTTCAAGCCGGCAATACCACCCAGATCGGCGTCATAAATGCTATAGTGGCTGGTCTTGATATCCGCAGTCACCCAGCAGTCCTCTATGGCACCGTCGTTTTCACCGCATATACCGCCTACCTTACGCGCATTACCTATGTTGATATAACCGTCTATTCGGAGGTGCCGCACACTGCCTTCCGAATGGATATGTTCGAAGAGACCCTGGCAGTTGGTGCTGAGACTGCTGTTGTCAATCTTGTAAGTGATGGTGTGCCCGTGTCCGTCGAACGAACCCTTGTAGGCCTTGCTGCCCATCGGCGTCCAGTTCTTGACGGTCATGTCCAGGTCAGCTTCCAGCGAGTAGTTCAATTCATAGAAATCCTTATTGCCGTCAAGTCCCGCAACGTCATCCCAGTGATCGCGGATGTATGCCAATTCTGCAGCCGAACTAATGACAGCAGCCGATCCGTTCCACGACGGCTTGGATGTAGTTGAGCCGTCCCACGTGTCGGCCCATGTTCCCTGTGCAATCAAACCAAGCAGGGCAATCAATAAGAAAAACCTTTTCATTCGTTTTTAGTTAAAAATTATCAATATTTACCCACTTTTTGCGATGGTAAACAAAATCGAGTACAAAGGTACACATTTTTTTCGACATATGCAAGAAAAAAGCAAAAAACTTACTTTTCTGTGCCCGAAAATTTGCATATTACAAAAATTTTCACTACCTTTGCATCCGAAATGAAGATTAAAATAAAGGCAAAGAAGAAGCAAGAGAGGACGCGCAGAGTTCCAATCCTAGACCATGCCTATTATAAATGACACATAATACATTGATACATAATACATTATA
>JAFSMP010000035.1 GCA_017447875.1 Paludibacteraceae bacterium
TAGAACCGCATACAATGCGGGGCTAATAGACGGAGAAATAGACTGGAAAGAGACGTGACGTACATGTCCGTAATGGTCGCGAGATGGTCGCGGGAAAGAATGCTAAAAGAAAGGAAAGAATCATGAAAGTAGAGTTAATCATGCCCATAGATGTGTTCTATGGCAAGTCTGCGGCGAAGCGTATGACGCTCAGCACTAAGCGGAAGGGAGCCTTCGGGCTCCTTTTTTGATGGGGAAAAATTGACATATTTTGTAGAAAAACGGGGTTTGTGTCAATTTTTCTCCTTATTTATTTGCATATGTGCGCGAAAAGTTGTAATTTTGTGCGATTTTTGCAAAGTAAAGATAGCAAAACGCTATATAAAAAACCAATTTTTTCGTTTAACTAAAAACACAAAACACAATGAAAAAAATTTTCACAATTGCAGCAGCCGTATTGGCAAGCTTGAGTATGTGGGCAGTTGTGCCAACCGGGACATTAAACCCCGCTAATGTTCCCTCTGAAGGATGGGCAGGCAAAGCAACCCCCGCTTATGTTGAAAACGGAGACTGGGTATGCTTCCTCCCCTATGAGATTTACCAATCCATCGCAACCGGACTAGATTGGGCAGCTATTGACAAATCAGGTAGTACAAGTGCCACATGGAGCGCTGTTGACCCCATCCCTGCCAATACCGCTTGGAGCGGCGACGTAAAGTCCGCTACCGTTCGCGACGACAATGGTGGTAGCAACCAAAAAGGAGCCTATTACTATCGAGTAACCAATGTATCTGACGTTGCTATTTTAGCCAAGAGTGGCTCAGACGGTAAGCGTACTATATCATTGGAAGCATTTGAGTTGACCGCAGGAGTTCCGGCAGAAACAGCCGCTAAATCCGCTACTACCGAATCCAATAGCAACACGCTCGTATCCCTTTCGGAACTGAGCACCGCTAAGGAGTATCTTGTTGTAGTTAAGCAAATTGTCGGTGGTTCGAAAGGAACCAGCGAAGGTAATAGCAACTATTATGCTATCGGTTTCAAAACTGTTCCCAGCACGGATCCTGTATTGGCAGTTAGCCCTGACGAGGTTACTCTGAACGTAACTGCAGCGGTTGCTAATCCGAGTGCAAAAGTGGTCTTCAGCGGCAAGAACCTGGCAGCAGGCAATTATGCGCTGACCGTTCCCAATGTAGCAGGTCTGACCGTAGCTCCGGCGAGCGTAACTGTAGCAGAGGACGGCAAGCTGAATGCTGAAGTAACGATCAGTTACACCAGCGCCGTAGAGGTAGCAGCAGCTAACACGACGGTTGGTTTGACCATCGGTGCTCTTGCTAAGAGCGTGACCGTGAACTACTCGGCTGTATTGGAGAAGAAATATCTGAAGTCCATTAACATTGAGCAAACCGTTTTGGACAATGGTACCAAATATGACATCAAGAGTGCTCTCGAGGCAGCTAACATCGAGTACAACAATATTGACGCATTGGATTCGCTGAACGATACAAAGGACAATCGCAACTATCCGTTCTTGGGTCTCAAACTGAAGAAAACCGACGCTATGCTGGCAGGTTGGCTCAAAGCCGGTTCGACCATCAAGGTTCGTTTCGGTAATGTAGGTGCTGACTTCTTGGTTAACGCAGGTGCAGACTCTACTTGCACTGCTGCTAACTTCGCCAACTTAACTGTTGAGAGTGCGAAAGAGTTGACATTCTCCGCTCCGGTAGATCTGTATGTAAAGATCGTTTGCAACAGCACGAAGACCCTCGTTGTAAAGCAGATCATGATTGATGAGGCTATTGCAACCGTTGTTCTGCCGGATTCTCCGACTACCGCTATCGAGAACACCGAGGCTGCTGTTAAGGCTGTGAAGGTCGTTCGTAACGGTCAGATGTTCATCCAGAAGAATGGCGTTCTGTACAACATGCAAGGCGCTGTCGTAAAATAAATTTTACGAAAATAACAAAAAAAATCGGCATACACTTGCGTATGTCGATTTTTTTGTGTAAAAATATTTGCTGTTGTGCAAATAACAAGTATTTCCCTTTAAAAATTTAAATAAATTTAATTTTTACCGTTAAATCCTTGCTTATTTCAAATATTTTGTGTAACTTTGCACGCTTTTTGTAAGATGGAATAAAATGCATCTATTTCAACACATAGGAGAATACACGCTATTGATGGGTCGTGTGCTGCGTCTGCCGGACCGGCAACGTATGTTCTGGCGGCAGTATAGCAAGGAGTTGGAGAAGCAAGGACTGCAGTCCTTGCCGATCGTGTTGATCATCTCGGTTTTCATCGGTGCGATCCTGACGATCCAGGCGAAGACCAATACGGAGAATCCGCTGTTACCGACTTACACCGTTGGTTTGCTGACCCGTGAGACGCTCCTATTGGAGTTCTCGAGCACCATCCTGTGTTTGATCTTAGCAGGCAAAGTAGGTAGTAATATCGCTTCCGAAATAGGTACCATGCGTATCACAGAGCAGATAGATGCGCTGGAGATCATGGGTGTGAATAGCGCCAACTACTTGATATTGCCGAAGATCTTAGCCTTCGTCACGATGATGCCCATGTTGGTTATTATATCTACAGCGGTCGGTTTGATGGGCGGCTGGGCAGTCGGAGCGTTCACGGATATTATCACGATACACGACTACCTCATCGGTGTGCAGTACGCCTTCAATCCATACTACGTATGGTATGGAATCATCAAAAGTCTCGTCTTCGCTTTCGTGATCACGAGCATGAGCAGTTATTACGGCTACTACGCCAAAGGCGGCGCGCTGGATGTGGGACGTGCAAGTACCAACGCCGTAGTAAACTCCAACATCATGATATTGTTTTTGGACCTGATATTGAGCAAGCTGTTGTTATGATCGAAGTAAAAGACATAGTGAAGTCGTTTGACGGGCATGTGGTGCTGAATCATATCAGTACGACGCTGCGGGACGGAGAGGTGAATATGATCATCGGTCAGTCGGGTTCCGGTAAGACGGTGCTGATGAAGAGCCTGATCGGTCTGCATGAACTGGACAGCGGTCATATCTTGTATGACGGTCGCGACATAGCCCAGATGAAGCATAAGGACATCCGTATGTTGCACCGCGAGGTAGGCATGCTGTTCCAAGGATCGGCCCTCTTTGACTCGATGAGCGTGATGGAGAACGTGCTGTTTCCGCTGGAGATGTTCTCCACGATGACGCGGGACGAGATGAAAACCCGGGCGGAGTTCTGCCTGCGACGCGTAGAGATGCCGGAACGTGTATGGCACCTGATGCCGAGTGAGATCAGCGGTGGTCAGCAGAAACGTGTGGCGATCGCCCGCGCGATCGTGTTAGAGCCGAAATACCTGTTCTGCGACGAACCCAACTCGGGTCTGGATCCGCGCACGAGTCTGGTGATCGACGCCCTGATACAGGATATCACACGGGAATATAATATCTGCACGGTGGTTAACAGCCACGACATGAACTCGATCATGGAGATCGGCGATAACATCCTTTTCCTCAAAGAGGGACATAAGGAATGGCAAGGCAGCCGGCATGAGATCGTCACCAGCGACAACGAAGCACTGAACGACTTCGTGTTCGCAAGTGAGTTATTTAAGAAAGTTAAAAGAGTCGAAAGTCAAAAGTCGAAAGATAAAAGCCAATGAAAAAATTATTTATCATAGCTGCGATGATATGCATCGCAATGGGAATGCAGGCACAAGGTCCTGCGCGTGTACCGGCGTATAGGGGAATAATCGAGCGCGTGCAACCGAACGGAGACACGCTGCGTACGTACCTGCGCGGAGACGAACGCAAGCACTGGATGATGACCGAAGACGGCTGGCAGATCTTCGAGAACGACAAGAAATGGTACGTATATGCCCAAAACAAGAAGTCGAAGATCGTCAAGAGTCGCAAGAAAGCCCACAACGCCGACGACCGCTGCAAATGCGAGAAACGGTGGTTAGGCAAACATGGTGTGAAGAAAGAGCTATAGGTTATGGGTTATAGGTTATGGCCTATTGGATTTCTGCTGACGGCTATTGCAATGACGGCAAGCGCCGTACCGGCATACAGAGGACCGATCGTGCGTACGTTGGAAGACGGGACGCAGAAGGTCATCTACATGCATGGCGATGAGTATTTCCACTACATCACCGATGCCGAAGGACAATGGTTGCACGAGAAGACCCTGCTGCCGATGACTACCGAGCAACGGCGGAAAGCGGAAAGCGGAAAGCGAAAAGCGAACGCACGACGCGTACAGGCGCAGACGGAAGGCATCGGTGATCAACCCAACCCTGCCCCGCGAGGACTGCTACTGCTGGTGCAGTTCAAGGATGTGAAGTTTACCACCCCAAAAGATACGCTGGACAGCCTGCTTAACGGAACCGATTTCAAACGCGATTACAAGTTCGATTATTCCTACGACGGTAAGACCTATCATTTCCACATTCAGTCCGAAGGCAGTGCCCGGCAGTATTTCTATGACCAGAGTTACGGAGCCTACAGCCCGCAGTTCGATGTGTTCGGGCCGGTAACGCTCAGCAGGAAAGCCGAGTATTACGGTCAGGACGAGATAGATGAAGAGGACGGAAGTACGCGTCATGACGTCAATATCAAAGAGTTCGTCAAAGAAGCCTGTGAGTTAGCCGATGAGGCAGGGGCTGATTTCTCGCAGTACGACAATGACGGCGACGGCAAAGTGGACTTCGTCTATTTCATCTATGCCGGATTCGGGCAAGCGGACGGTGGTGGCGAGAGCACGATTTGGCCGCACCAATGGGATGTGTCCTATTACAAATACAAACATGACGGCAAACGCATCGGTCGTTATGCCTGCGGATGCGAGTTGAACTTCATCAGCAAGGTCTATGACGGTATCGGTACCTTCTGCCATGAGTTCAGTCATGTATTAGGCATCCCGGATCTATACGAGACGAGTTATGACCGCCAAGGTGTCCATACGCTCTTCCAATGGGACATCATGGATCAGGGGTCGTATAACAATGACAGCAACACCCCACCCGCTTATTCAGCCTACGAGCGGTTCTATATGGGTTGGTTAACCCCACGCATCCTGGTTAATCCCGAAGAGGTGACCTTACCGTCGATCAATGACGGGCAAGGTCAGTCGCTGCTTATCAGTTCTACCGATAGCCATAACTTAAGCGGCTGGGATCCGAATCCTACGGAATACTACCTGCTGGAGACCCGGAAGAAAGAAGGATGGGACCTGCACCTGCCGGGCGAAGGACTGGTGATCACCAAGATCCGTTATGATAAGGACATCTGGAAGAGCAACACCGTCAATAACGATGCCGATGCGATGGGCGTAGATATCCTGGAGGCTATGTATAATAGCACCTCCAAAGCCAAAGACACCGATGCTTATCCCGTAGGACGGTTGATCACCTCATGGACCGGATGCGAAGGACACGAAGTGACCGATATCCAACTGCAAGCGGACGGCAGTATATATTTTCTGTACCACGGTGGAACAGAAGACGTAGAGCGTGTTCAGTCTTCAGAAGTCAGTATTCAGAAAGTTATTCGCGACGGACAGATCATCATTATCCGCGGCGACAAAGAATATACGATATTAGGGCATGAAAATCATCAGTTATAATTTGAACGGAATCCGTTCGGCGATCGGCAAAGGGTTGCTGGATTGGTTGAAGGAAGAGAATCCCGATGTGTTCTGCATCCAGGAGAGTAAGGCGCAGCCGGACCAGATCGACGTGATGGCATTCCAGGAACTGGGCTATCGCAGTTACATCCACTCGGCGGAGAAGAAAGGGTACTCCGGCGTATGTATCTTCTGCAAGAACGAACCGGATAAGGTAGTAGTCGGCATGGGCAATCCCAAGTACGACCGCGAAGGACGGGTCATCCGTGCCGACTTCGGCGACCTGACCATCGTCGATGCGTACATCCCCAGCGGTACCACCGGTGATATCCGGCAGGACTTTAAGATGGAGTTTCTCGAGGACTTCCTCGTTTGGGTCAATGCCCTACGCCAAGAGCGACCGAACCTCGTCATCTGCGGCGATTATAACATCTGCCATAAACCTATCGACATCAATCATCCCGAACGTCAGATCGGTGTTTCGGGATTCTTACCCGAAGAGCGGGAATGGATGGACCGGTGGGAAGCCAGCGGTTTGGTGGACTCGTTCCGTGTATTCGACCAGAGTGCAGAACGATACAGCTGGTGGTCTTGGCGCGCCGGTGCCCGTGCCCGTAACGTAGGCTGGCGCATTGATTACCTATGGGTGACAGAGAGTCTGAGAAACCGACTCCAAGACGGAAAGATATTAACTCAAGCAGTACATTCTGACCACTGCCCTGTCATGGTCAGCATTGAAGATTTAAGATTGAAGATTTGATGGATAAATTAAGAACAGAACATCTGATTAAGAAATACGGCAAGCGAACGGTCGTAAATGATGTGTCGATTGAACTGGAGCAAGGGGAGATCGTAGGACTGTTAGGTCCGAACGGTGCGGGTAAGACCACGACCTTCTATATGACGACCGGTCTGGTGACCGCCAATAACGGTAAGATCTTCCTTAACGACCAGGACATCACCTCCTACCCTATGTACAAACGTGCCCAGATGGGTATCGGCTACCTGCCGCAGGAGGCCAGCGTGTTCCGTAAGATGACGGTGGAGGATAACATCCGTTCGGTGCTGGAGTTGACCAATTTCAGCAAGGAATATCAGGCACAGAAACTGGAGGAACTGATCAAGGAGTTTAACTTAGCCCACGTACGGCATAACTTAGGTGACCGTCTGAGTGGTGGTGAGCGTCGCCGTACGGAGATTGCCCGCTGCCTGGCCATCGAACCCAAGTTCGTGATGCTGGACGAACCCTTTGCCGGTGTCGATCCTATTGCCGTGCAAGAGATACAAGACGTCGTTTGGCGACTCAAAGATAAGAACATCGGTATTCTCATCACCGACCATAACGTCGATGAGACCCTCATGATCACCGACCGCGCGTACCTGCTTTTCGAAGGGAAGATCCTCTTCCACGGTACGCCTGAAGAGTTGGCTGCTAACCCCGTCGTTCGGCAGAACTACTTAGGTCGTGACTTTGAGTTAAAACGTAAATCAAGACCCACAACATGAAACGAGCCAATTATTTACTTATCCTGCTATGCTTCATCATAGCATGCGGATGTGAGGTCACTCCGGAAGTAGAACTGGAGGAAGTGGAATGCTCCGTGTTACCGGCAGGTGGTCGTGCGAGTGCCTGCGCCTGCGCGTTGGACGGCAAAGGATACGTCTTCGCCGGTCGGGATGCGAAGGGTAATTACCTCAATGATCTCTGGCAGTACGATCCGACGGCAGACAGTTGGACCCAAGTAGCTGTTTTTCCCGGTGCACCGCGTGTGAACGCCACGATGATCGCTTACAAGGGTCATCTGTATATGGGACTCGGCTTCGTGCAAGGCGAGATATACGTGGACCAGAACTGCCTGCGCGACTGGTGGCGCTGGGATCCGGCAACCAACCAATGGGACTCGTTAGCGCCTTATCCGGATGCCACGACGATAGCGGCTGTACCGTATAGCGTCGATGACCGTATCTATGTCATCTACGGTTCGTCGTACACCGTCTCCCGTCAGATCAACTGGTATGAACCTGCCACCAACACCTGGCATCAAGAGGAGGACAGCCATTATCGGGCGATCTCCGTCTTCAAAGGCGTAGGGGCGCAGATTGACGGACAGTGTTATTTCGGTCTGGGGTATAACCAGAAGAATGAAGACCAGTGGTATCGTGTGAACCTGCCGGAAGATGACTGGGCCGCTTGCAGCGCGATGCCGGGTAAAGGACGCACCTGCAGTGCCTGCGCCGCTACCGACGATTATATATACGTCTTCGGCGGTCGCTATTTCGGTGGCGAGATGACCGGCGGTGAGGTCTATGCCGATATCTACCGCTTCAATCCGCTGGACGGCACATGGGTCAGCGGTGGCGCGATGCCCTGCGGCAGGGCGGAGAACCTGATCGCCTTTACCATCGACAACAAGGTCTATTTCGGTTTGGGCGAAAACGAGAAAGGCGAAGTGATCGATCAGTTGTACTGCATTGAGAAATAGAAGAGTCGTCATACTATTGCTGAGCGTATGCGCGCTATCCGCGCATGCCTGGAACTGGTGGCCGCTACCGATGGCGGAACCGGATACCTGCCGCGATGAGATACGGTACGAAGGAGGCGTCCGTGCAGTCTTATCTACTGCCAACGGTGCGCCTACATGGATACACACCAACCGGTACGGAGAGATATCCACTCAAGCGTATAGCGGCAACATTTGGTTAGGCGTAACCAAACCCGCCACGCGACCCAACCGATGGTACGACTACGACGGTGCTGCTGTGATCTGCGGACGCTTTGACAAGACCCCGACGGGTTTCTTTCACGCCCTCTACGCGCACGTGCGCCTGTACATTATAGATATCACCGCCGGTATCCGACCGCAGTACTACGGTCCGGGAGACGAGGAGTTGAGTAGCGGAGGACTGCTGTTCTCGAACAATATCCACCCTATCCCGCGTATCACCGTAGGTATAGACCGCTGGACGGCTTTTCCGGGACTGTTCGGATACCTGGAAATCAAAGGCGGTATCACACACGGATGGTTAAATGACAACAACGAGTATGTGAGCAAGACCCTGCTGCATCATAAATATGTCGGCGGTCGTATCGGTGGCAAACTACCGGTGAATATCAGTTATGAGTTCCACCACGCCGCTCAATGGGGAGGCATCTCGACCAAGCACGGCGATCTGGGTAATGATCTTCGCTCCCTATGGCGCGTTGCCTTGGGACAAGGAGGCGGTTCTACCCTTAACGAGGTACAGAACGCACAAGGCAATCACCTATTCAGTCAGACGCTGACGCTGACCGCCAAAGGGCAAGGATGGCACGTCGATGCGTACTGGCAGAATATCAATGAAGACGGACCGGTGCATTTCATCGGCAACACGATGAACGTCAAAGACGGATTATGGGGTATCAGCGCCGAACAAGACGTATGGCCGTTCATCAGCGGACTGACCTTCGAGGTGATCCAGACCACCGATCAGAGCGGACCGTGGCACGACCGCGACGGAATGGTCTTCGGCGGGAACGACACCTATTATTGGAACAGTATCTACGTGCAGGGATGGACGTATTTTGACCGCACGATCGGTTCGCCGCTCCTCACTCCCGCCAACAGCCGCGTATGGGCGTACCACGCCGGTGTCAAAGGAGACATATACGGATTCAAATACCGTATCATGGGTACGTACGCCGATAACTACGGCACCTACCGCACCCGCATGCGGAGCAGTAACACCGCAGTGCTGGTTGAAGTGAGCAAGACCGTGGAGCAGGCATGGGGACTGGAGTTCGGGCTGGCGCTGGCCGGTGACTTCGGGACCCAATACGGAGACCGCTTCGGCGCGATGATCTCCATACGCAAACAAGGAATAATCAAACAATGGTGAATATGAATTTTGTTGAAACAAGTAATCGCATTTTTGCGCAAGCAGTGAAGGACTACCATCGTACGGATAACGTCGATGCCCCTATCTGCAATCCCTATCAGGCCGGGACGATCGAGTATGACCTGTACCTCAAGAACTGGATCGACACCGTGCAGTGGCATCTGGAAGATATCATCCGGGACCCGAATATCGATCCGCTGGAGGCCTTAGCCTTGAAACGCCGTATCGACCATAGCAACCAGGACCGTACGGATCTGGTGGAGCGTATCGACAGTTATTTCTGGGAGCAGTACCATGACGTGAAGCCGCAGCCGAATGCCCGTATCAACACGGAGAGTCCGGCGTGGGCCATCGACCGTCTGAGTATCCTGCACGTCAAGTTATGGCATATGCAGGAACAAGTGGACCGCACCGATGTCAGTGCCGAGCAGCACGATAAATGTGTAGCGAAGATGGCGGTACTGCAAGAGCAGTTAGGCGACATAACCACCTCTATCAGCCAATTGTTGGCTGATTATCAGGCCGGTACACGCATCATGAAGGTCTATCGCCAGATGAAGATGTATAACGATCCGAACTTGAACCCTGTGCTGTACGGGAAAAAGTGAAACGCCTCTTAGTCATACGGTTCTCGGCCTTAGGGGATGTAGCGATGCTCGCCCCTATCGTTCGTGCAGCAGCGGAGCAGTATCCGGATATAGCGATCACGATGCTGTCGCAGCAGCGTTTTGCGGACCTGTTTGCCGATATGCCGGCGAATGTGGTCTTTCAGGGAGTGAACCTACGCAAGGACTCCTTGAACGATATCGTTGCCGGTCTGGACGCGTATGACCTGGTGGCCGACATGCATAGCGTGCTGCGCACGATCTATATCCGTTCAGCGCTCCGTCTGCGCGGTGCCCGCGTGGCTTCTATCGAGAAAGGGCGTATCCGCAAACGGCTGCTCACCAGCGGACTGCTGCGCGAACCCCTCACGCATACGACCGAGCGTTATGCCGCTGTCTTGGCGTCCTTAGGTCTGCCGATAACCTTACCGCAGATGACGCACTCATCAGGAACCGGTGTCGGTATCGCACCTTTTGCGGCGCATGCCGGTAAGATCTACCCCATCGAACGGATGGAACGTATAGTAGCGATGCTCAGCGAACGCGGTATCCCGGTGACCCTCTTCGGCGGCGGCAAGAAGGAACAGGAGATCTTAGGCGCTTGGGAACAGCGGTATAAGGGAGTCCATTCGATTGCCGGCAAACACAGTATGGCGGAGGAGTTAGCTATCATCCGTGGACTGAGACTGATGGTGAGTATGGACTCGGGTAACATGCATCTGGCTTCGCTTGTCGGTACCCGCGCGCTGTCTATCTGGGGCGCTACGCATCCGTATGCAGGATTCTTAGGATACGGACAGAGCGAAAACGACTGTATCCAACGCCCGCTGGACTGCCGACCCTGCTCGGTATATGGGAACAAAGCCTGTAAGTACGGAGACTACCGATGTATGGACATTGCCCCGGAAGAGGTGGCACAACGAATCATAGACGCGTATGATGACCGTGATTAATCCTGCTTTTGAATCCCTGCGCGCATGGATCGAATCCATGCCGTCGCTCTTCGCCAAGCAAGGCGAAGTGATCTATGACGCGCGGAACCAGATACGGCTCATCACCGCACCGGATGGCACGGAGACCTGCGTCAAGCGTTTTCATGCACCGCGGGGACTGAACAGTTGGGTCTATATGCATTGGCGTACACCCAAAGCCGTGCGGGCTTATGAGAATGCGGTGCGTCTATGCGAAGCAGGCATCGATACACCCGAACCCATCGCGTCTATCCTGATCACCGACGGAGGACTCTTGCGAGAGTCGTATCTGATCAGTCGTCGCAGCCTACTCACCCGTAATTTCTATGAGTTCCGCCATCATCCCTTGGAGGGCTACGAAGCGATCGTGTGCGCCTTCGCCCGTTTCACGGCACATATGCATCAGCAGGGCATCCTGCATCGGGACTACTCACCGGGCAATATCCTCTTTGATATAGACAAGCAAGGGCAAACGCATTTCGAGATCGTGGACATCAACCGCATGGTCTTTGACCGACCGGTGGACATCGACACCGCCTGCCGTAATTTCTGCCGCCTATGGGGCAAAGAAGACTTTTTCTTATTATTGGCCAAGGAATACGCCAAAGCACGAGGCTTTGACGAGAACGAGTGCATCCGCCTGACGGTCAAGTATTGGAAACGTTTTTGGAGGTTCCGGAAATGAGAAGCGTCAGTGTCATACTCCCCAATTTCAACGGTCGTGCGTTGTTAGAGCGTTTTCTGCCTTCGGTGCAGCAAGCCCTCACCCACCCGATGGTCAGCGACAGCGAGATCATCGTGAGCGACGATGCCTCGACCGATGACTCGGTGGCGTTTCTCAAGACCCACTACCCGCAGATCATCGTCGTGGAGAATAAGCAGAACCGAGGCTTTGCTCCCACCGCCAACAGCGGAATCGCACGCGCCAAGATGGAGACGGTCCTGCTGCTGAACACCGATATGGAACTGATGCCGGACACGATAGGCGTGCTGATTGAAAAGTTGACCGACGAGTGCTTCGGAGTCAGTTGCGCTATCTGCGACCCGCAGGACGGACATATCCAGGAAGGACTGAAAAAACCGCATATACGCGGCAGTAAGATCGGTTACACCGATGCGTTGAACGAAGGCCTCGAAGGGGAGACGATGTACCTGTGCGGAGGCTTAGCACTGATGGATCGGGAGAAAGTCAATGCTTTAGGCGGTTATGACGAGCGTTATGCACCGTTCTATTACGAGGATATGGACCTGAGTCTCAGGGCACAGGCACGCGGATGGACCTGCCTCTACACCGGTAGCACCCGTGCCGTTCACCAACACTCCGCTACCATCGGTAGTCATTTTACAAAAGAACAAGTGAAAGCGGTCTTCATCCGCAACCGGGTGCTTATCTCCTGGCGTTTCTTACCGCATCGTCATCTGCGCATTGCGCTGAACACGCTCTTTCATGCGCTGCAAGAGAGGCTGAGTCGTGCGACTTACCGTCCGTACGGCGACGCACTCAAGCTCCTACTTCACGATAAATAGTCAGATAAGCCTGCATATGCCGTTCCCAGGTGAAGGAACGTGCGTACTGTCGGTTAACCTCTTCCTGCTCCGGTGTCAAGGCCGCAGCAGCGATCAGTTGTGCCGATTCGGCTGCCGGATAGCCCTTGGGGAAGAACGTCACATGGTCTCCGCCTATCTCCGTCAGACTGGTCTCATTACTGCAGATGACGGGTTTACCGAACAGCATCGCTTCCACGACGGGCAAACCGAAGCCTTCGAACAGAGACGGGAAGACAAACGCCGTACAATGGCGGTAGAGCCAGGTCTTCTGCGCCTCACTGACCAGTCCGAGCAGATGCACATTGCGGATGTGACGCGTACCCATCTCCACCCGGATACGATCGGCATAAGGCGTGTCATTCTTACCGGCTATATACAGATGCAGGTTCGGCAGATGCTGCATCATATCGAGCAGCACATGGAAATTCTTCTTCTCCTTGATCTCACCGATCGAGAACAGATACGGCTGCTTGACCGATGCGATCGCTTCTTCGGGTTTGAGGTCAATCCGCTCGATGCCGTTATAGATGACCTGCACCTGTTTCCCATTCAGTTGCATGAACCGCTCGGTCTCGGCTTTGGCGAACTGCGAGATGGCGGTGATGCGGTCGGCTTTATCCACTTTACCCTGCACCATCTGCAGGTACTTCTGCGTCTTAGGACCACTCTTCTCGTACATGAAATTGAAGTCATGGACGGTAAGGATATAATGGTAAGCGAAGGGTTGGTAACGGGACAACTGGTGTATCGCGTGCCATACGTCAAAACGCTTGCCGATGAGCCAAGGGAAGAGGCGGTATATCTTACGCGCCACGATATACTGCACCTTATCGCCGAACGCCCCCACAAAGGTCTTAGGCACCAGCAGGTAGATCTGTTCGTCGGGTTGCGGCACATAGTTGTCACGGAAGAAATAACCGTAGTTCAAGGCTACTTGCCCTAAACCGCAGTGCACATTCTTGAGGATAGAGAGGTCAATAAGTATTCGCATAGTTCTTCGTTTTTAGAGGCCGGCACTGCCGCGCACTGCCAAACCAATAGGATAAGGGTGATAAACTGCGGTTTGAGATGCTGCCCGATGGGTTCGGTCATGCCTTGTATCACGATGGCCAAGAGGAACAGCCATAAGTATATCCGGTATTTCTTTTCCACCGGCAGGCAGGCCGCTGCCACCAGTAATGCCACCAACATCAGCGGTCCTGCGATACCGAAGATAAGCCAGTAATGGAGGAAGGCATTATGTGCATGATGGGTCTGCATGGTCTTACCTAACTGCGCGAACTCCGGCACCGTCTGCAGATGCGACTCTATAAATCCATGGTACATAGCCGAGTCCTGATAAGTCTCTTCTATATACTGCACACTGAGTGTGGACAGCCCGTATCCGGCGATGGGTTTCTTCTGTATCATCCGCCACGAGAAGTCATAGATCACCATACGCGGATCGTTCACCGCATGCGCCATCGACACACGGGGATTATTCATCATGAACACGCCTACCCCTATGGCAAAAAACGTGCCTACGAGCGCTCCGATATACCAGTGTTGACGAGGGATAGCGACCAGACCGCAGACGAAGAGGATGATAAACGAGGTCGCTTGTCCGATACGTCCGTCGGAGAGTAAGATAAACAACCAGGCGATGAGAATACTCAGTACCAGTACGATCCGGCGCCAACGGCTGGGTTCATCCCTGAGCACCGCAAAACCTAAGATCATCGCCGTGTTGATATAGAGGTTCATCACCATATGGGAGTTGATATACTCCCTGCGTAAGATATTAAACCGATAGAACGGTGACCAGTCGAGATGCTCTTCCGTGAACAGATACAACCATCCGCAGGTGAGTAACATCACGATGGACGTAGCCAGCATCACATACGCTACATGCTTGAGTTGGAGTTTATCAGAGAACCCGAGTATGCCGGCGATACCGATATACAAGAACCACTCATGCAGGTGAAACTGCGATTCGGCATAGTGGGTCAGAGGCGTCGGGTCGCACCACTCACGGATGAAGAACATCGCTACGAAAGCCAACAGCACCACGTATATCCATTTGCTGCGATCCCAAGAGAGGCTTTGCCAGCGTAGGTTGACGGCATAATCGACGACATAACCGATACCCAACACATATAAAGCGACCCGTTGGTAGTCCGACCAGCCGAAAGGAATGGCACTGATCACCATCAGCAGTCCTATCACCGGCAGCCAAGCGATATATTGCTGCCACGAACCTGTATATTCCGATGTCATGATTCTATTCTTTTAATGTGTTATACACAGAGATTAAGTTAGCCGCCACGCGTTCATCGGCGAAGGTATCGGCTTGCAGGTGCCCTTGCGCGATCATCCTGTTGCGCAGGCTCTTATCGGTGAGCACGCGTGTCAGCTGTTCGCCTATCTGAACCGGTTGCAGCGGATCGGCATACAACGCCGCCTCACCGCCTGTCTCCGCAAAACAACTGCCGGTGGAGGTGACGACGGGCGTTCCGATACACATCGACTCTAAGATAGGGATACCGAAGCCTTCGAAGAGCGAGGGATAGCAGAAGACCTCTGCCAACTTATAGACGGCAGGCAGGTCCTCGAAGGGCAGGCTGTGCAGGTAACGCAGGTCCACGCCCTTGGTTCGCGCCAGTTGCGCCAGTTGGGCGGCATACGTATTCTGTGACCCTACGGCTACCAACGGCAGGTCGATATGCGCTGCACTCATCGCTTCGATCAGTCCGCTCAGGTTCTTACGCGGTTCGATCGCTCCGACGGTAAGCACATAGTGCTCCGGCAGACTATACTGCTCTTTCACCCGCGCCAGTTTTTCTTCGGTGACGGGTTCGCGGAAGCGGTTATTGCATCCCTGATAGACCACCCGTATCTTCGATTCGTCCGCATGAAAGTAAGTCATCATATCCTGCTTGGTCTGCTCGGAGATGGCGATGATCAGGTCGGCGTGATCGCAGGCGTACTGCACCTTACGGGCGAACATACGACGATAGCCGGCACTGTACAACTCCGGATAACGCATGAAGATCGCGTCATGCATCGTCACGACCGTCTTGAGAGGCAGACGATGGATACCGAAAGGCAGTTCGCCGGACAGGCCATGGTAGATATCGATGCCGTCCATCTCGTTCAGGCACCCGAAACTGCGCCATAGAGACGGACAATACTGCCATACGCCTTGCGGTTGCACCACCTGTGCGTCACCCGCCGGACAGAGGGGCGAGGGTTTGCCAAACAGCAGATACTCGTTCTGAGGGGCATAATGGAGCATAAGACGAATAACGTCTCTGCTGTAGTTACCCAACCCGCGTCTGTTGGCAAAAGCTCGTTTGGCATCGTATGCGATCTTCATGACTCGTTGCTGTTAAAGGGTATCTATGACTTCCATCACGCGCTGCACAAACGCACGGGCATGCTGCTCGGAAGAAGGGTTATTACCCAGGATGGTACGGTTCGACTTGGCATCAATGACAACCGTGTCTTGGTCCGTGAGGAGTGCAAAACCGTCATTGAAACTATAGAAAGCGAAGGGCACAGAGGTGGTGTCCAGCATATTTTTGGCAAAACGGTAGTCGGTATAGTCGACATCCATCTGCGCCAGGAGTGTCGGCACGAGGTCAATCTGGGAACAGAGGGTCGTAATCTCACGATGTTCCTTCACAGCCCCGCCTGCCCAAACGACCGGGATGGCGTACCGACGCGGTTCGTAGTTCTGGACACCCGACGGATGTGCGTACCCGTGATCCGCCACGAAGACCAGCAGCGTGTTCTCCCATGCTTCCGTCTGACGGAGCGAGTCCGCGAAAGCACCGATACAACTGTCGGTATAAGCCAGCGAATTGAGGTAGATATCTTCGTACCGCCGGATAGCCGGCACTTCGAAGGGTTCATGACTGCTGAGCGAGAGGATGACATCGAGCGTCGGTGCCGCGTCTGCAGCACGCGTCGCAATCTCTTCGTAGGCTGCACGGAAAAGCAGATGGTCATTCACGCCCCATTTGGACAAGCGCTCCGAGACCGGGAACGAATGGTCGTTGACCCGATCGAGGAAACCTCCGCTGATGAGATACGAACGCATATTGGTGAAGTCTTCGTCTCCACCGTACCAGAATTTCAGGCGATAGCCCTGTTTCGCGAGAGACGTACCTAAGTGCGGCAGATGTTGCGACTTAGCGGGTTGCACCATCAAGGAAGAGGTGGGTTGACCCGGAAAACCGCTGAGGATAGCTACTACCCCGCGGTCGGTGCGGTAACTGGATGCCGCTACGCGCGGGAAGAAGATTCCTTCGGATGCCAGGTTTTGCAGACAGGGCATCGCATGCCAAGCGTTGAGCGAGAAACTCTCCAAGATGAAGAGGATGATGTTCGGCCGCCTGGTCGTCAGCAGTTGCGGCGTATGCACCTGCGAGACACTGTCCGGCAGCAGTTCCGCCACCAGTGCCTGCGCCTCTTCGGAGGACATATAGGTGTAACGCTGGGTGTCGAACGTGTTCTCACTGAGCGACTCCATGATGTTAAACACCGGATTGATGGCTGCGATATTCAGCGGTTGCTTATCCGAGAAATAGACCCGTCCGGTGTTCATAGTCGACGTAGTGACACTACCTCGCATGGGTAAGAACAGCAGTCCGGTAAGCAGCAGCATCCCGAAGGCACGCAGTCCGCGAGCCGACCATGCATCCGGCACCTTAAACAGTTCCCATCCGAGCATCAGACGGCGGTAGAGTTTATAGCATCCGTACCAGGAAGCACAGAGGGCTACGGCACCCAAGAGCCACATCCACCATTCGGCACACGCCAGCACTTCGCGAGGCGAGCTGAGATAGATGAAGACCGTCTTATCCAGATGATAACCCCATGCAGGGAAGACTCCCAGGTCACCGATGAAGGTCATCAATGCCACCAACAGGATCAGACCGGTAAAGACATCCGTCACACGTGCTAACACACGCGATGGCCACAGGTAATGTACGGTCAGAATCAAACCGAACACGGCTGTGATATACGATGCCACACTCAGATCCAAGGGAAAAGCGTGATACGGCACCGTGAACCAGTCCTGCCAAGCGAGCGAACCCATCTGCGACAGGTTGATGAGCATGAAGATCGGTTTCTGCACGATGAAGAAGCAGAGCCAGAAAAGGTAATATTTGAAGAAATATTTCAGTTTCATGTTTTTATAAGTCTACTGCGTAAGTGATTAGTATTCCGGTCGGTACAGTCAGGATGACAGACGAGCGCACAGCTTGGGGCGTATCCTGCTCGAAAGACAGTTCTGCCAGGTCATGACAGAAATCCCACAGGTTGTAACACTCCACATTCAGTCGCATCGGTACACCCCGCACTTCCCACGAGCCTTGCAGATGAAGATCCACATTGTATATCGCTCCGTGCCGACGACCGAAATGTCCGTCGGTAGGGTTGGTACCACGAGAAGTCCAAGGCGCGATCGCCATCTGACCGGAGGTCTTGTCGTAATAATAGCGGTAAGAAGTGAAAGGCTTGCCGTCGGTCCACTTGAGCGTCAAACCCGCCTGTACCCATTTGCAGATGTTATAGCCCAGGTAGAACCGTGCCACGTAGCCTTTATCCAGATCCATACGTCCGACGCCCTGATGAGGTCCCTCGGGATTGCAGATGGCACGTAGCGTATTGGGGTTCGCCGTTGTCTCCGAGAGTACGCCCATGGTGTTGCTGTTCGCACCGTTACCCAGACCCGTGTAACCCGCCGCCTGCATCGATTGCCAACTGATACCTACCGTCACCTTACGGCCGGTATAGGTGTAGCGCGTCAACTGGGAGAAATAATACGGACTATCCATGAGGAAGTTCATTCCGAGCGCAGGCGTTGTCCCTACTTCGTACTGTTTCTCTCCTAAGTTAGGGATATAGATCGACGAAGCTTCGGCAAAGTCCTGATACGTTCCATTCGCCTCTGCATCACCGGCATAATAAGTATGCCATACATTGAAGAATTTCCGGTAGGCATTCTGCAGCACAATCTCGTGCTGCCCCTGATGCGCATCACGGAAGACGAAGCGGATAGGTATATGCAATTCGAAATACGAGGTCTGTTGCTGGTTTTTCTTATAATGATGGTACTGTCCGCCGGTAGTGGCACAGAGCGTGTTCGTGCCCGCCAGATAGATGTCGGCATTCATGTAATCGTCGGAGAAATACCGCAGGTAGTCCGCATTGTACGGCATCCGCTCGTACGCCATACTCAGTCCCATCTCGAACCAGCGACAGGGATGAAGGTCGAAGTTAATGCCGGCCTGCCAGTTAGGCGATATCTTACTCTTCCCATGCCCGAGCAGCAGGCCGTCGAGGGTGAAATCCAGATGCGCATGCAGGTCCAGTTGACGGCATATGGTATAGTCGGCATTGAGACCGAACGTGTTCTCCAGTATGCCTCCGACGAAGGCCTTGCTCGTCCATTCGTAGCGATAGAGGGCGGTGTCGGCTGTAGCGATCGGGGAACGGAAATAGATATCGTTGGTGAAATGCGAGACCTCGGGGCGGAAGATCATGAGCGAGTTATGGGATTTCACATGCACCGAGAGCCAAGGCAGCACGGGTTGGTTATAATTGACCGTCCAACTGAGCTCATGCGTGCGACCGTCCGCTACCCACGGAGCAAAACTCTCTCCGTCGATATCGAGGATATTCTTACTGAACGACCGGTCCGTATGATGCACCGTGTTGGTAGCCCAGGTCAGACCGGTAGTGAGATACGGGCGCTGCACGTAGAGTTGTGCGGTGTAGTTCTTCGTATCAAAAACCTCGTTGTAGTTATACAGGTACTCACTACCTCCGTCCTGCTTGCCGGAGAAATTGAGGCGATAGCCCAAGCGCGTGAAGACCTTGTTCGGTTTCATAGGCAGCAGTCCGTCCGCTTGCACCTTATAGTAATCTGCCGCATAATAGGGATCGTCGGTGATCAGCCCTTGTGCGTCCTCCCGCGTGATGAGGCGTTGTCCGAACTCACCGTACAGATGCTGGCGGTACGCATTGCCTTCTTTATCCCGGAAGGTATATGCTGCGTCTATGTTCCCTGCCCCGCGCAAGTGACGGCGGGCGGTGATATGCTTGAAGAGATCGGCACTCTGCACCGCGGTGCGGTGGGTGATATTGACCACCGCCGCTGTACCTGCAGCCGGTGCTCCGTTACCTACCTGACCGACGTTATACTGCGCCTGTACGTAGTCCCGTGCAAGTGTGTCATAGGTGAATTGCAGCAAGCCTGTATGGGTATTGATGAGCAGGTCATACTGCTGCATATTCGGAGTGAAGAAGGTGTTACCCGGATTGAAACGGTCATCGACCCGCATGCCGTCTATCTCGTACGAAGTCTGCGTGCAAGGCAGACCTGCCACCGCTATGTTCAGCCGGTCGGGATGCCACCACTGGCCGATGGCGGTGTTCTCCACGATGACGTGGTCGTTAAGCGCCTCCAGATAATAGATGAGATCCGAACGATGGTACCACTTACGGAAATACTGAGCCGGTACACTGTCACTGCCGTCCATAGCCGTGTGACTGACCTCCAGAGCCTTCAGAGATAATGGACTAAGGACAATGGACAAAAGACATATTTGCAAAATACGGTTCATTTTTATCTTTCAGCGTTAGCGGTCTTTTGTCTTTTAGCGAAGCGGTCTAATATCGGGATATTATACACCAAGCCTACGCGAACCTGATGGAACGGATAATCCTTGATACCGTACTGATACTGGAGGTAAGGTTCGAAGCCTTTGGCGTGTCCGGCTGCACGTGCCTGAATGATCATCGGTGCATCACCGTGTTTCTCCCAACCGACATAACCGCTCCAGGTGGCGCGGAAGGAGAAATACTCATGGCGCAGGTTCGCTTGCAGACCGTACATCACCGCATCATTCTGCCGGCCGTTATCGGTCTGCCAGCAGAGGAAGCCTGCTGAACCCGCCACACGCAAGGACACCGGTCCCATCGCAAAGGACTGACCTATCGCAGCATCGAAGAAATAACCCGGGCAGTCATAATGCCGACGGCGCTCGAACTGCTCACCACTGGCCGTCTTCATACCAAGGCGAAGACTCATCTGCGGGATGTATTTGGCATTGGCGGACTTGAACCAAGAGTGATGCAAGATCTGCACATCGGTGGAGATATACACATCACCGGCTCCTTTGCCGGTACCGTCATACTGGTCGTACCAACCGAAGACCGGCATCCATATACTTATATTCGCCCAGCGGGTGAACACAGGTACATGCACGCGCGCGAAAAGATCCACCGTATTGTTGTTATGATAGCCGATGTATCCTTCGGCAGCCAGTTCGACTGCCAGTTGGTCCTGCACCGTACCGTCCAGCATCTCGATGACAGGCAGGGCATTAGGACCGAAGTAAGCCGGCGCTATTCCCGTCGGCTCACTTAAGTTGGGTTTCTCTATCGCCACTTCAGCGCGAAGGGGCGACAGGAATCCGATTATTCCGAATAATCCGATTAGTCTGATTATTCTGATGGTTCTTTTCATATTCCGAATAAATTGCGGAAGAAATTCTTCTTCTCCGCGGAACCGGGTGCTATATTCTTACTGTCCTGCAGTTGTTCGATCAGCTTGCGCTCGTCGCTATTGAGGTGCTCCGGGATATAGACGCCTACGTTGATGAGCAGGTCCCCTACTCCGTAACTGCGTCCGTACTGGTCGATCCGCGGCAGTCCTTTTCCGCGCATGCGGAGGGTCTTACCCGGCTGCGTACCCGGCGTGATGGTGATCTTGACATCACCGGTGAGCGTCGGTATCTGCACATGTCCGCCCAAGACGGCTGTCGGCATATCAAGCAGCAGGTTATAGACGAGGTCACTGTCCTGACGGATGAAGTCCTTATGCTCCTCTTCTTCGATGAGCACGAGCAGGTCACCATTGACGCCTCCGCGCGGAGCGGCGTTACCTTTGCCCGGTACGGTCAACTGCATGCCACCCATGACACCGGCAGGGATAGTGATGGTGATGATCTCTTCATCCCGAACGACACCCTCGCCGTTACATTTCGGACATTTATTCTTGATGATCCGTCCTTCGCCACCGCAGGTGTCGCATTCAGTCTGCACCTGCATCATGCCGAAGATCCCTCGCTGCTGACGAACGACACGTCCCGATCCTTTACAGGTCGGACAGGTCTCCGTGCTACCATCCTTACTGCCCGAACCGTTACAGTCCTTGCAGGTAACGAGTTTGCGCACTTTGATCTTCTTCTCGCATCCCTTAGCGATCTCTTCGAGGGTCAGGTGCACTTTGACGCGCATGTCGGAACCGCGACGTACCCGAGGTCCGCGACTGCGGCCGCCACCCATGAACATCTCGCCGATGTCACCGATGTCGAAACCGGCACCTTGGAAGATGTCACCGAAATGGGTGAAGATATCCTCCATCGACATGCCTCCGCCGCTAAAGCCACCCATGCCGCTCATGCCTGCCATTCCGAACTGGTCGTAACGTTGCCGTTTCTGCGGATCAGACAGCACCTCATAGGCCTCAGCAGCCTCTTTGAACTTCTCTTCGGCTTCCTTGTCGCCGGGGTTCTTATCCGGGTGATATTGGATGGCTTTCTTACGATAAGCCTTCTTTATCTCTTCTGCATTGGCGGTCTTCTCCACCCCCAGCACTTCATAATAATCTCTCTTTTCAGCCATAGTTGTGTAATGTTTAAGGTTTATTCTCCGACAACGACTTTGGCGAAGCGGATGACTTTTTCGCCGAGTTTGTAGCCTTTCTGCGTGCAGTCAATAACTTTGCCTTTCTGCTCTTCTCCGGCAGCAAAAGTGGTGACCGCTTCATGCTCGTCCGTATTGAAGTCCACGCCTTCGGTCTCGATGGCGTGTACATCTTGCTTATCAAGGAAAGCGATGAACTTCTGCTGGATCAGATGGATGCCTTCGCGTACAGCGTCTATATCATTGGTCTTATCCATGACCGCCACTGCGCGCTCGAAATCATCTACGAGGGGTAACATCTCCGTGAAGATCCGCTCACCGGCGGTAGCCATGAGTTCGAGTTTCTCTTTGTTGGTACGACGACGGAAATTATCAAACTCCGCCATCATACGCAGGTTCTTATCCTCCAGTTCCGCGATGCGCGCCTCCAGTTCTTCGATACTCGGAGCTGCTTCTTCTTGCTCTTCCTCTTGCACTTCCGGAGTTTGCTCCGTCACTCCTTCATTCTCTAATTCTTCTAACTCTTTATCTACTTTTTCTTCTTTCATAATGACAATATTTTACACTTGGCATCGGTCAAACACTATGCCAAAGTGCCGGTCTCTGCCAAAATGGCATATTTTGCGCTTTTAGCGTAACTTCCAGCTTTGCCAATTCGAGGTAATCGTAGCGGAGGGTGTAATACACGGAGTCTGAGGTTTATTGGTCACAGCAGATTTGCGGCCTACCTCACGAATGACATATTGAGAGAGATCGTCGAGCGTCACGTCGCCCTTGGTCTCTTGCAGTTTCTTGAGCAAGAAATAGGTGAACATTCCGTGTCCCTGTTCCTCATCAAACCCGGCGGTCTCGTCTCCTTGTGCGGCAGAGAGCACGACGGTGTTACCTTGGGGTTCGCACCGTTTGGTCTTAAGCGCCACGCCCTTGGCTTGCGCCACCATCTGTCCGTCACGCGTAGCACCGGAGAAACAAGCATCCAGCAGGACGGTCACCGACTTGGTCGGCATCTCACCTAATTTCTGATAGAGGTCATCCATCTTGTATCCGGTAGCCACATAGCGGCCGTCACCGTCCACCGGAAGCAGGTACGCCGACTTATCCGACTCGTCCGGAATTCCGTGACCCGTATAGTAGAAGATGACCGAAGCCTCTCCTTCGTATTTCTCGCAAACATTCTTGAGCCACGCCATCGCCAGACGGATATCGTTGTACGTCGCATTCTCATGCACTTTGATATTCGCAGCCGGTACACCTAAGGTTCGCTGGCAATACTTGGCGAGTATACGTCCGTCGTTCAGAGCAAACGGCACGGGTGCCACAGACTTGTAG
Organism: Paludibacteraceae bacterium; assembly: GCA_017447875.1. Taxonomy (GTDB): domain Bacteria; phylum Bacteroidota; class Bacteroidia; order Bacteroidales; family Paludibacteraceae; genus Colicola. The sequence goes on from JAFSMP010000035.1 coordinate 23,633, forward strand.
TCCTCGTTGGCAATGATGATGACGAAGGTATTGGGATTGAGGGCATTGGTCTCCGGGATCTGCAGATCGACCTCCGACTTGCCGGCAGCCAGTTTCTTCTGTCCGATAGTCTGCTCGCCCTTCTGTACGGTACCCGAACCGCCTGAGATCTTGATGGGTTCGAAATTATAGTCCACCTGCGCCTGCTCGTACTTAAGCGAAGCCTGGTTGGAATAGAGATAATGCTTGTCGAGGGTCGGGAAATACATATCCATGGAGGCCAGCGAGAGCACATCGTTCTCAATGAAATACTGCGGACTTATCTGTACGGAAGCCCAGTTCTGCTTGAACGCGCGCGCCTCACTGATAGGCACAGGAACGATCATGTCGCCGAAACGCGGTTCGAAGAGGAGGAACACCTCATTATCGGCATCGTAGGGTCCGGAGAGGGATACGTCGGGTTGAAGGGTCGCAGTGCATTTCTGGAGGTAATCCGCTTCGGCTTGTTTGGTCAATTCCTTGATCTTGTCGTTACGTGTGGTCTCATTGACACGTGCTTGCCAGTCAGCCGTCTTCTCAAACTCATCTTTGAGTTGCCATTCATTGATAGCCTTCTCTACGACGGGTTTAGCAAAGTCACTGAAGTACAGCACCTTATGCGCAGACAGGAGCAGTGTGTTGGATTCATTGACTTGCGCAGTAGCCGAAGCCATTTTCGGCAGCAGCACCAGGCGGAAGCCGTTGTACAGATTATGGTAATCCGGGTAGTTACCTCCACGTTTGGTGATACGGCATCGTTTGGATTCGCTTTCCAGACTACCGCCGCGCAGTCCTTTAATTTTTCCTACCGTAGGTCCGGAGGGATTGGAGACCAAGTCCACCGGATAAGGCTCATGCCAGTCATAGCACCACTCGTAGATATTTCCGCTCATGTCGAACAGACCGAGTTCATTGGCTTTTTTGGTTCCCACCGGATGGGTGGTACCGCCACTATTCTCCTGGTACCATGCCACATCACCGAGTTCGTTACTGCCGGGATACTTATAGCCCTTGCTGTATTTACCGCCTCGTGCGGCATACTCCCATTGTGCCTCGGTAGGCAAGGCAAAGCGTCTGCCACCCAGCTCAGGAGCCATGATCTCATTGATCTTATCGATGAAGAGCTGGCAGTCATCCCAGTTCACATTCTCCACAGGATAATTATCTCCCTCCTGAACGTAAGACCGGCTGGTACCCATGACGGCTCTCCAAAGGCCTTGCGTCACTTCCGTCTGACCGATATAGAAATCGCTAAGAGCTACGGGGTGAGCCGGTTTCTCCGTCTTCTCCGCGTCCTCTCCCTGCTCAGGAGTAGCACCCATGACGAACACGCCACCTTCGACCGAGATCATCGTGAAGGGAACCTTGTTAACCGTGAAGACCTTGTCTTTCTGCTCGCCTACTACCACTTTGAATCGGGCATTCTTGACGTTCCAGTCGGTATAATCCGACAACATATCCCAAACCATCTTCTTATGACCGGCGGTGGTCTGCCCCACATCGCCAGTGATGGTTTGGGGTTCGGGAGTATAGTTAGCTCCACCGTCACGAGAGAGGAGCAGTTGGATAGGCGCATCTTTGTCAAGATCATAGGTAACCTCCACCGTGTTGCCTACCTGTTTTGCCTCCACGTTCGTGATTTCTTGCGCCATCAGGGAAGTCGCACCACAGACGACTCCGAGAATAATGTTCGCTGTACGTTTCATAGTTTCCATTATTGTACTTGTGTTCCAAGGGCATTAACCTTTGCGGCTGCAAAGGTACGAAAAATTTTTCATATATGCAAGCACAAACGAAAAAATCGCACGTTTTGGGTGCGATTTTTTCGTTAGACAGGTGTAGGTATTATTTTACCTGAGCACCGGTGACGGTGTATATCTTGTCACCACGGAGGATGTACAACTGTCCGTCACGGAGGAACTTGACGATCTCGCCCTGCTCGCCGTTCACGCCTTGTATACCAGACTGTTCGGAAGTGGTAGAGAACGAGCTATTGAGCGAAGTGAGGATTGAACCGTCATCCTCGCAAGCTACGAGGGTGTACGGATAGGTCTTGCTCGGTTCCAAACCACCGATCTCGAAACTGATATCCTTGGCTTGCGGAGCACGACTACGTACCGCACTCGGACGGGTTACGCTTATCTGGTTGCCTTCGCCATCGTAGGTAACGATCACCAATACCTGCGTATGTGCTTCGTCTGCCCAGATGATGAGGGTGAAGGAGTAGACGTAATCCACTACCGGCGTCGTGATCACCGCTACGGTGTCTTGCGGAACCACCTCTGCCACGATTGTATCCATCACTTGTTCCTCTTCCTTCCAAGCCGTGGTATCTTCAACGATAACCACCGGATCCACCGGAACTACACGCGGTGCTTGTAACTTAAAGAGGGTGGTCTGACGACGATCAATACTGGTCAGTTGACGATAAGCCGAGAAACGCGAAGCATTCTCGTTATACAAGAGCATGCGTTGGTCATAATGTACCGTCTGCGGGATGATCACCTTATCGTACTGCGTCAGGGTCCAGTCAGCACCCACCTCATCCGTATAGAGGGCGTTACGTGCTTCGTTACCCGGCGTGAGGAATACGCTATCCACTTGCAAGCGGAAGAGCGAATCATGCGGAACAGCCGTCACCACTGCCACCTGGTCGATGCTCATGCCTTTGGTATAAGCAACCGTATCGCGATAATAGGTATCCTGGTTACCCATGACGGCATGATTATCGATGGTAGCAATCACAAAGCGGTCATAGGGTTCGATTGCCTCCGGCGCATAGGCACGGATGGCCAAGAGCGTAGTATCTTGTGCCATGAAGATCATCGTATCCGAACAGATAACAGGTACGGGTTGTACTTTGCGATTGAAGACCGCTGTATAGGTTGAATCACCTTGCGCACGGAAACTCAGCGGGTTCAGTTTATTGCCGTTCGACCATTGTACGAACTCACAGTCTTTGTACGGCGTAGCCATGATGGTGACCTGCTCGTTCGGCGAATAAGTACCTCCTCCCATGACTGTACCCATCGTCGGATCTTCGGCGACTACAGTGATGGTATATTTGAAGGGCTTGAAGATCGCCATGATAGCCATATCCTGTGACACAGCCAACTCACGCGGGTTGTCGGTATTGCCATCCGACCACTTGCTGAATACATATCCGTCATAAGCCACCGCTTGGATGCGGGCAGTGCTATCCGGCCATACAACCATGGTATCACCGCGAACCCAACCGTAGGTATCGTTATTGGAAGACAGATCGATATGATAGCGTGCATTTTCAATGTACGTACGTACGATCGAGTCACATCCCATTATGGTCTTCAAGGTATCGTCATACCTACCCGGCTGCTCGTATCTGCGATCACCGATCACTACCGGTCGACCTTCATAAATGGGCCAATACTCCTCTGTGTATTGGGTCGGATAAACGGTGAGACGGATGATAAAGGTCGTATCTCCTTGCGCAGAGGTAGTTCTATACACGCCCGATTGCGACAATTCCTTATCGCGGAATTGATAGACCTCACCCTGACAGATAGCGGCATTAATCGTATCGTAGGTCATCCGATATACGATAACATTATATTCGTAGGTCGAATCGCAGCCGTACACATCCTTCACCGAGTCATGATAGACACCGGACTCCGTAACGACACGACCGCCGATATATATGGATTCGCCTTCTTCTATTCGATAGGTGGATACCGAACGCTTGGACGATCTCCAGACGATTTCATGCAGATAGATATCCTCACATCCGTCGGCTGTCCGAACCGTATCGATGAAGGTCTGGTACGCCTCATTGCGGTGCACAGAGTAACCGCCTTCATACACCGTTGTATCTATCCTACCGGAGTAATAAGCCACGCGGTCGTCCATATAGAATACCTCCTCGTTGCTACATACCGTATCCGAGAAAATATAAGTATGCGAGCAATCGGGCGTAGTAGAACCGGACTCCAGCACGGTGACTGTAGCGTACGATTTGGTGTTAATCAACACAGCACCGGTCGAGAGTGTGGATTTCATGATCACACCATCCACCTGCACCTTGTCGCCGACCTGCACCTCTTGGTTAGGCAGGCCGAAATAGACACGGATGGCACCCTCCGAATTGGAACTAGCCGTCGAACCCTGCTCATCTGCCATCCAGAACGTCTGACTTCCGTTCACGTCATAGTTACTGGAAGCCGGAACGAGAGCGGACGCATAACCGATAATCGTATAGGCATCCTCCGAATAGGCAAAACTGTCATCGCTTGCCAGTTGATAACCAATCGACAAGGCCTCAGCGACACTGATGTAGGAGGAAGTCTCCTCTTCCATAGCAAAGGTAAAGACGATGGAGGTGATATTAGTGACATACGCATCTTCCATCACCACCGAATAGGTAGGGGCACCGGACCATACGACTTGATTTACAGAGATTGAAGTAGTATCCCCTGCTACAACGCTCCATTCACTCGCACTGTTTACATTGGCGACTCCTTGAGCCGGATCAAAGTGGATGACTATGCTCTTGAACGGAAGTTCCGGGCTAAAGAAAGTAAGCTTTCCGCCGCCGGACACACTGATACTGGTGTTACCCTCGTCGGTAATTACCCGTGCGTACGATCCATCCGTGGTCGCAGAGACGGAGACAGTAATACCATCTATTTCTCTCGATACGAAATTAGAATCATTGAACGTATCCAATTCCCCTCCGAAATTATAGTTCGTATATTGCGAGATATCGATACCAGTTAAACCACTAATGGAATCCCAAACAATCGTATAGTCTTCGGTCGTCGGATCCCCCGTCGGATCGGTGGTCGTACCGTCCGGAATCGCCTCAATGATGCTCGCATGCTCCGACCATACCGAATCGGCTTGATAAGCAGCTACACTGGAAGCCGGCACGTAGATATGCTCTATAGAGTTCGCATCTTTGAGGCCGTATTCGTCCGACCCATGGGTAGGCGGTGTGGTTGCATAAATAGTAAGCGTCTTCAAACCCGACCAACCAAACACCTGATTACCAAGCCTGGTAGTAGTAGAAGGCAGGGTAGCCGTGGTCAAAGAGGTGCAACTCATAAAGGCAAAATTGTTAATGTACTCCACCCCTTCCGGTACGGTAACCGAGGTGATGCCCGTACCCGTAAAAGCCTGGTAACCGATCGTGGTAACGGGATAGACCGTACCGTTATACGTGATCGATCCCGGAAGCGTAAGATCTCCGGAAAGATTGGGATAACTTGTAAAATCGGCAGAACCGGGGAGTTGCACCAACTCGGCATAGGCTCCGTAGCCATAATCCTTGATTTCGTAATAGAAACCGTCAATCTGGATGGGCGTTGCACACATGCCGGCAAGGAATGCCGACATTGCAACTAGCAAAGTAAATACTTTTTTCATATCTCAATAGAATTCAAGTGTATTCTTCTCTTAAAACATCGACTGTTGCCCGTCTGAACTGAGGGGTGTCTTGCCCAAATGTTGGTAAGCAAGAAGCGTTGCCTCACGTCCGCGGGGCGTACGTTTGATGAAGCCTTCCTTGATGAGGTAAGGTTCATATACATCTTCGATCGTACCGGCATCTTCGCCCATAGCCGTAGCGATGGTGTTAAGACCCACCGGTCCGCCGCGGAACTTATCAATGATGGTCAGCAGCAGCTTGTTATCAATCTGATCCAGTCCGAAGGTGTCGATATTCAGCGCCTCAAGGGCATATTGAGCAATCTCCAAGTCAATCTTCCCATCCCCTTTCACTTGTGCGAAGTCACGTACGCGACGAAGAAGGGCATTGGCGATACGGGGCGTACCACGACTGCGACGGGCTATCTCTCCGGCAGCTTTCTCATTGATCTCCACACCCAGCAGTCGTGCCGAACGTTTGACGATCCCGGCAAGGATATCGGCGTCGTAGTACTCAAGATGGCAGTTGATACCAAAGCGGGCACGGAGGGGAGACGTAAGCAGTCCGGACCGAGTGGTGGCACCGATGAGAGTGAAGCGGTTGAGGTCGATCTGGATGGTACGCGCCGAGGGACCTTTGTCTATCATGATGTCGATCCGGTAGTCCTCCATCGCCGAATACAGGTACTCCTCGACGACCGGACTCAAACGATGGATCTCATCGATGAAGAGCACATCGTTGGGTTCGAGCGAGGTGAGCAGTCCGGCAAGATCTCCGGGTTTGTCGAGAACCGGTCCCGAAGTCACTTTGAACCCTACGCCTAACTCATTGGCGATGATATTGGAGAGGGTCGTCTTACCCAGTCCCGGAGGTCCGAAGAGCAGTACATGGTCGAGACTTTCGCCACGCATTTTCGCTGCCTCCACGAAGATCTTGAGGTTCGAAGTGACCTTACTCTGTCCCGCAAAATCCGCGAAACACAAAGGGCGGAGCGCATTATCCTGCTCCTTCTCGGTCATCTGTTGTCGTATATCAAATTCTGCCATGCGTACTTTCTATAAATAATTGTTCCAAGTCTTGTATTTCAGCGATGGGTTGGTCGGCTTTAATCTGTCCGTGATCCAAAATCACTACCCTATCGCACATCTCACGAACCTCCTGCATGATGTGGGTCGAGAGGATCACCGTACGGTCTTTGCCGAGCGAACGGATGAGGGCACGGATTTCCACGAGTTGGTTAGGGTCGAGACCGGTGGTGGGTTCATCGAGGATAAGCAATTCCGGATCTCCCAATAAGGCTTGTGCAAGGCCTACACGCTGACGATAACCCTTACTCAGTTCGCGGATGTGTTTGTGGCGCTCAGGAGTCAGACCGACTTTTTCGATGAGCGTATCGGTATCCCGGCATCCCGGTATCCCGGTAAGTTCAGCCATAAAGCGGAGGTACTCCGTCACGTACATCTCTTCGTATAGCGGGTTATTCTCCGGCAGGTAGCCTATCCGGGCGGGAACGGAGACCGAACCGCTGTCAGCACGCCAAAGACCGATAAGGATCTTCATAAGCGTGGATTTACCGGCTCCGTTGGGTCCCAGCAGACCGACCACCTGTCCGGAAGGGATATCGAGCGTCACATCGCGCAAGACCTGCTGCTGACCAAACGCCTTATTGATATGAGCGATCTGTATCATGAGGGATAAACCTGCTTTCTACAACGATAGTCCACGATACGCTCCAAGATGGTCCATACAGTCAGTTGTTCAAAATGTGTCCAACGGGCTATCTTACGGATTGCATGATAGAGCGAACCGGTGCGTTTCTTACGCGCGAAATCCATGAGGTAATAGACTCCGCAAGTGAAGAGGAGTCCCAATACACACACGACGATAAACTGGACGGTATACGAGAAGTTGCTGCACAAGTACCATATGAGCACAATCAGCATATTAAGCACGATGATACAAAGCGATGTGCCGACATGGGAGAAGCCCAGACGGATGAAGATATGATGCAGATGGATACGGTCCGGCGAGAAAGGCAGCCGTCCCATGCAGATACGAGTCACCATCACGCGCAGCGTATCAAAGACCGGGATACAGAGCACCGACAATACCATTGCCACAAGGCATATGCCGCGTTGCTCCAGTACCGCCGAGGACGAAGAAGGCGCCAAGAGGGCGAACACATCCCAAACCATCACCATGCCTATAAGTAACGCTCCGCCATCCCCGATATACATCTTACTCTTGCTGCCAAAGACATTATGCACGAAGAATGGCAGAAGCGAGGCGGCAGCGATGAGGGAGAAGAGTCCGAGTACATTATCTCCGATATAGAAGAATACAACCGCGAAGAAGATATTCGCCATAATCCCGTATCCGGACGAATAGCCGTCCACGCCATCAATCATATTGATGGCATTGATGATTCCGACACCGGCAAAGAGCGAGAGGGGCAGACCGACATAGGGCGACAGTTCGCGAATGCCGAATAGTCCGTGCAGATCCATGATCATCATATCCGTTTGCCAGAGGAGGAACCACACGAGGAACATCTCAATAGAGAACCGCATCCACGCGTCTATATCGAACACATCATCGAGTACGCCTATCACCGAGAGGGCTAACATCACGATCAGGGCGTACCACAAGGCATCGAGTTGAAAGAAAAAGGCAGCGATACAAAGGGGCACAAACACACCCAAAGCCACCGGTATTCCGCCTAATACAGGCACCGGATGGCGCTGCAACTTACGATAGTTAGGCAGATCAACGATATCATGCTTCTGCGCAAAGCGCAAAGCCGGATAGAACACCGCCCATGACACAAAAAATGCCAGGAATGTAAGTAAAGCTATCACTGTTTCTTCCATCATTTTCGTATAGACAAGACGGTGGGTCGTACCACAAGTTGCGGATCTTTGGTCTGGATACGCGTGAGCCATTTGAGGAAGGCTTCGTAACTCAGTTCGCGCGGTAGTTGTTCATCACGGAAATTCTTTCCTCCCTGTTTATCAGCGGCTTTGATGAAGTCGTTGGGCGAGAAGACCACATAGAGCGCGTTCTGCTCGGATGTCCGCTCGCAAGTAAGCGTATATTCCTGCGCACTGCGGTCAAATTTGGAAGAGAAGAAGACATACTCCTTGTTAGCCTCAATCGGTTGACTACCTGTCTGTTGCGTCATATAGGGCAGAAGACAATATGCGTTCTGCGCCTCATCCACGAGATAGACACAGAGATGTCCGGCTACGGGTGAGGAGAAACGCAGGAAGATGTCATTGCCGTCGCGGAAAGTGACCGGTGACTCGAGGTCCTGGATGTCCTTGACCGGCGTGAACTGTATGTCCGCTTTCTCGGCAGCATAGTTACGTGCGCGTCCTTCGACTTTCACCTTCACTACCCAGAAACCGTTGGTGAACTGTTTGTCCAGCACTTGCTCTTTGAGCGTCTCCAACCACTCACCGCGTACGGAGGTGCCACCGAGCGCAAAGGTGTTGTTCTGCGACTGCTTGGCGCTATTGACCACGAAGGTATTGGTGACGGATGCCACATCGACACCGAACTTATCTTCGAGTGCTTTCTGTTTGGCGCGGTCAAAAGCGCTTTTCTCTGCCTGTTCCGGTGTCTCACGCGGGTTATCGGAGATGTACTCGTACGTAGCCGATACACGGACTATGTCATTGGCTGCGAAGCATGGAAGCACCGCCAGCAAAGAGAGGATATAGAATGATATTCGTTTCAGCATTCAGTATTCAGTTTTCAGTTATCAGTATTATTTAAGGGTCCAGTTCTGCCATTCGGAACCGAGGATGTTCGACGGGATGACGCAAGGAGTCTGTTTCTTGCTATTGAGCAAGAGGGACTGCTGCGACACCTGTTTGGTGAGGTAATCGCCAAGTGCCTTGAGGGAGATGTCACCCTTGGTCTCTTGCAGTTTCTTGAGCAGATAATAGGTGAACAAACCGTGTTGCTGTTCGCGGTTCGGATAGGCTGTCTCATCGCCTTGTGCAGCCGAGAAAACAACCATCTTACCTTGCGGTTCACCAGCCTTGGCTTTGAGAGCCACACCACGCGCTTCCGCAATCATACCCTGCTCACGCTTCGAACCGGAGAAACAAGCGTCCATGAAGACGGTAATCCGGGAAGCAGGCATGTTACCAAGCGTAGCATAGAGGTTATCCAGTTTGTATCCGGTCGTCACATCCGAACCGTTACCGTCAACCGGCAGGAGGTAAGCCGATTTGGTCGCCTCGTCGGGTATTCCGTGACCGGCATAATAGACGATAACCTGCGGATTATCAAACGCTTCGGTCACACTCTCCAGCCATTTGACTCCGGCCTTGAGTTGGTTTCCGGTAGCATCCGGCAAGTAACGGATGTTCTTCGAACTGATACCGAGCGTCTTGATGCAGTACTCGCGGAAGGTGTTTCCGTCATTGATAGCGAAGGGCACACCGGCTACTTGGGTATAATGCTCGTTGGCTACGATGAGCACGAAGGTGTTGTTACCGTTGACATTCGGAACGACGATGACCGGGATGTTCTCATCCACATCAGAGACAAGCGACACTTTCTTGATGGCTACATCCTCATCCTTACGCTCCACGTTCATGGCGATCGAACTACCGACATACTGACCGAACTGCAGAGGGATGTCCGCACTCTTGGCGAAACGTCCGTAACTCTCTGCAAGAGCCACCTGGATATCAATCTGATCCGCTGCACGTTGGTTCGCCAGCAGTTCGTATTCGAAGGTCTTGGTCTCGTTGGGTTTGAGGGTACCGATATTGATGAACTCCTCGGAACCACCGGTCCAGTTGACGTTCTCCGGCAGTTGCAGTCCGACAGTCACGTTCTCTGCTGTTCCTTGGTCGGTATTCTGCACAATAACTTGCAGTTTGAACATCTCACGACGGTTGAGTTTTCCTCCCTTGGCACCGACTACCTTGTAACTGGCTACCTGGACGTACGGTGCTCTGAGTTTATGCGTGCCGACAACACCGGTGATAGGGTCGGTACCAAACCCGTTAGGTTCATCAATATAAACGGAGAACTCTATCTCGCCTGTCTGCAGTTCTTCGCTACCGATGAGGGGCACTTCAATCCATTGTTTGGTGCCATGCGGGATGACAGGAAGAGGGGTCGTCTCGCTGAATATCAGGCCGTCCTTGGCACCGGTGGCAGTGAGTCGAGCCACGCAGCCGTAGCCGTCCCCTGCACCATCATTGGATACCTGAAAGCGAATGGCACATTTCTCGTTGGCATCAATGACACCGTTCATATCCTGGTCCACGAAGGTCTGCGTGTTCGGCACGATATTGAGCATCGGTGGCACCACTTCCTTCTCTATCTTGAAGGACATCGGCTTACTGACGTTCGTCTGAGCGAACATATTGCTTGCGAACAAGCACGCAAGGAGTGTTAGATGTTGCTTTTTCATAAGGTTTTATAAATTAGGATGAGCAATGATATTCGTAAAATTCTTCCATACATTCGCCGTCTTATAGGCATTCAACGAAGCCGACGGCACATATAACTGGATGGAGAAATCATCGAAAGCATTGGAAGCACAGGTAGGCGGATTCGGAGCAGCCACTGTGATACTTTCAGCTCCGGTGCATTTCCAGAACGCCTTACTGCCAATCGAGGTGACTCCGGCACCAATATTAATCGGGGATGCATTCTTGCAATTATAGAACGCCTCGTCACCAATACTCTTCACGTTGTCCCACATAAATACCGACGAAAGACTGATACAATCATAGAACGCACCTTCATTGATGGCGGTGAGATCGCTGGGAGGATTGATATCGTGCAGACTGGAACATCCGCTAAAGGCATACGAGCCGATGACCGTGATAGGCGCTTGGAGGTATACATCCGTCATACTGCTACATCCGTAGAAAGCGTAATTACCAATGTAGGTGACGCTCACTGGAATACTATCCAGAGAGGTCATGGTAGTACTTCCTCTAAAAGCGTTTTCACCAATGGAAGTGATGTGACCACCGAAGGTGATATATCCTACGCCGTTCGCAAAATCATGGGCGAGTACTGGTCCGTCAAAGGCATCCGTGTGGAGACCTCCCTGGGTGATATCGGTCACTTCCGGTAACTTGGATACCGCCGAGTATTTGATCTTCGAGGTATTATAATCGTAATAGGGTTCCGTAGTAAACGATACTTCGTTGCCGTACCCAACTCCCTGACTATTCTTCGCATATGCCCGCACATAATAAGTAGTCTCATGCGTCAAACCGGTCATATTAACGGCGAAAGTACCGATACCGTTTCCTTTGGCAATGACATTGTCATTGATGGTAGGATTGGTAGAGGTGGAATAGCATATACCTCGTTCGAGAACCGGGCTGTTACCTTGGCTGATCACATTACCACTGCAGGAAGCGGAAGCAGGGGTGATATTCGTTACCTTACCGGTAGAAAGCGTCGGTACAGCGCTGGCCTCGGTCTCGATGGCTACGGTCTTACCGTATCCTGTTCCCACATCGGTGGTAGCATACGCACGTACGTAATAGGTCGTACCCGGTTGTAGTTCCTTGAGCACGCAGCAGTAACTCTGATAATTATACTGGTCATTGACCACTTTGTTATCCGAGATAGTCGGGTTTTGATTCGAAGAAGAGTAACAAATACCAAATTCAGTGATAGGCTTCTCCTGGCTATCATAACTAACCTGTCCGCAACAGATAGCGGTAGAAACTTCAGCCGTAGGATCTTCGCCGGTGGTGACGGTCGGTAAGACGTATGCCTTGGTGGTGAACGTTTTCTCCTCGCCATATCCTATACCCTCACTATTCACGGCATAAGCACAGAAATGATAGAGCGTATTTGCCTGCAGATTCTCTATATAAGCCATAAAGTAATACGGAGACAATTCAGCCGGAACTTTCGTTCCCGTGACAACAGGATTAGGCGCTAAGGAATAATAGATACCGCATTCTGTGATCTCCTTACCGCCATCGTTCTCTATGATACCGCCCAAGGAAACCGCGGTGTACCATATATCATACGCATCCTGGGTAGTAACGGTCGGTACGGAATACGCTAAAGTAGTGAAGGTCTTGTCTTCACCATAGGTCGTACCCTTGCTGTTGGTCGCATACGCACGATAGTGATACGTCGTGTTATCCGTCAACTCGGTAAGCTGGCAATAGAAGTCTCCAGTGCCCATGTAATCAGCTTGCTTCTTATTATCGGAGATTGTAGGATTCGGTTGTAATCCGTAGCAGATACCCCGATCTAGGATCTGCGTACCGCCGTCTTCCTTCACTTCACCACTGGCCGTGGCCTCCGTGATGGAGATATCGCTTACGCCATTCGTATTCACTACCGGCATGCCGTAGTCGATGGTAGTAAATGATTTCTCTTCGCTATAACTAACACCGATACCGTTGATGGCAAAGGCACGTACATAGAACGTTGTATTAGCAGGCAGACCTCCCATGTAACCATAGACGATGATCGTATCTCCCAGCTCCACATACTCACCCGGAATAACGATCTCTTCTTCCATCGTCACATCCGCATGTTCTGCCATACAGAAACCTAACTGCGGCATCGTATCCGTACCCATGTCGATCAAGGTACCGAAGAAGTTGGCAGACGAAGTGGTCACATCACGAATAGAATCGAACTGCACCTGAGCCAAGTGATAGGCCTGGGTGGTGAAGGTCGATACCGGTGAGGTCAGCGGACCGTATTTATTAACCGCCTTAAAACGAATGAAATACTGCGTGTTCTCCTTCAGGTCGGTCAGCACCGCCGTGCAGGTCGTGATGTTATTCTCCGTATCTACCGACACCTTCATCTTCACTTGTTCGCACTGCGCAAACGTAGAGTCCGTATCGTACTCGGCTACCATCTCCTTGATGGTCGCTGTCGTCTCCATTTGCCAAAGGATGGTAGCTTCGGTATAGGACACCTGAATATCCGCCTCGGTCATCACCAAAGGTGGAGCCACAGGGATAGGTTCCTCTTTCTCTTTCTTACATGCCACCACCGCGATCAGCGTGATCAGCACGATCCAACTATATTTATACCATTTCATAGTTTCTCCTTTCTTAGAACATCCAACCTATACCTGCTTCTATCTCCATGTATTTGAACCCAATCGTGTTCACACCGGCGCGAAGGGTAAGACCGTAAATCGAACCGATGACACCGCCGTTGACACTGACGCTGGATACGGAAGTCGGGTTATACTGTACCCATTTATGATCCACCGTCTCCCAGAGCATACGACGCCATCCGTAACCCGCTCCGGCATAAACACCGAAGGTATTAAAACGGTTGCGCGGCGAAGCGCCTACGAGATCGATGATATCGACTACTACACCGGCATTAGCGGCAAAGATAGAGACTTTCTTATTACCCGAATAGAAGGGAACCTCGTCATCAATGACTCCGCCTTTCTCACATTTGAGACCGTCGGTAGCCTTATCGAATTTGAGGTTTGTATGGGCGTTCACATACCATCCGATACCGCTGTAGGTCTGACCAAGCATCAGGCCGTACGCCAGATCTTTATCCAGCGTAAAAGCGGCACCGAGCGTGATGAAGGTCTCGGTATTCGTCTTACCGCCCAACTGCTTCTTGCCTTGTGACTTAGGCAGGGCATAGTAAGCATAGGAGTTAAGCGCCTCCACTTTAAACCGTACGCCATGGGCGATGAAGTTGTCGTTCTCCTCCAGCGGATGCCAGATGATCTCACGACCGCTACCGGCACGCACATGCGCACCGACGGCTCCTTCCACCGCCTTGAGCAGCGTAAAAGTGGTCGAACTGTCCGTCGCTACAGAAACCTGCACATACGAACTCTTAGCCAAGTCATACGTGATGATGATGTCTTTGTTGCGCTGATGCACCCGTACGTTGGATGCATTCTCTGCCAAAACAGATAGGGGCAGAAGCAGCATAATCATCCAAAAGAAAATCTTTTTTCTCATATTCAAAAACCTTTGCGGCCGCAAAGGTACAAAAAATATTTGATATATGCAAGAAAATAACAAAAAAATCGCCCCGAAGAGCGATTTTTCTGTGTTTCGTTACCGTTATACGGTAGCGACGATATCCCAGACGAAAGCGCGAACGCCCACTTCTTCGTTGCGCAGGTCGAGTTTTTTGACGGACTCGAGCAGTGCAGGCAACTGTTCGTCTTCGACGATCGTGATGACGCAGGAGTTCATCTCGGGCCATGCGTGCGTGCCGCGACGGGGTTCACCTCCGTTGGTTCCGCGACCCTGTACCTGCTCAAAGAACGTGAAGCCTTTGATGCCTAAAACATCCAACATATATTCGACACGACCAGTATTTGCCTGGTTGAAAACGATCATTACAGATTTCAGCATAGTAGTCTTATTTTTCGAGATCACGAGATCACAAGATCACGTGATGACGTGATTATTTCTTTACTTTCAGATCCATGAAAATGAATTTCTTGCGGAGGGCTTCCTGTTTGTCGCGGTCGCCGTGGCGGGACATGACACCGTAGAGCACAGGCACTACGTAAAGCGTCAGGAAGGTCGAGACGGTCAGACCACCGATGACGACGATACCTAACGGCTGCCACATCTCGGCACCTTCACCGGAAGACACCGCCATAGGAATCATACCGAGGATGGTAGTGAACGCGGTCATGAGGACAGGACGGAGACGGCTGCGTCCGGACATCTGGATAGCCTGGTTGAGTTCGTAGCCACGCTCACGCATGAGGTTGATATAATCCACAAGCACGATTCCGTTTTTCACCACAATACCTACGAGGAGCACCAGACCGAGAGCGCCGATCATATCCAGCGAACGGCCTGTGAGCCAGAGGGCTACGATGACACCCGAGAGGGCAAACGGAATAGAGAACATGATAATTGTCGGCATTCGGAGCGACTCGAACTGCGACGCCATGACGATATATACCAACAGGATAATCATCAGACCGAGCAGAATCATATCAGAGAAAGTATCCTGCTGCGTCTCGTAGTTACCACCGATGTGGGTGGAGTAACCGACAGGGATGTCGAGTTGCGGAATAACCTCTGTCTCAATCGCTTTTGCCAGTTCACCGAGGGTGGTATTGTACGGCGTAGCCTTGACGGTTACGATACGCTGACGTGCCTTACGCTCGATGGTAGGCGGTGCCCAGTATTCGCCAACAGTCGCTACTTCGGACAGTTTGACGGTCTTGCCCGTCGCCGTCGGGATAGAGAGGTTGAGGATGTCGGAGATAGAGTTGCGGTCCTCCTCCATGAGGCGTACCACGATGTCGTACTCCGAACCGTCGTCCTTGAGATAGCCGCAACTCATACCTGCCACACGGTTGCGGAGGTAGGTAGAAATCGTAGCGGAGCTCAAACCGAGACGCGACGCTTTCTCTTTATCGACAGTAATCTTGATATCCGGACGGTCGTCCTCGCGGGAGATATTCACGTCGCGGGCACCGGGCAGTTGCGAGATGAGCTGGCGGCATTGCTCCGCCATCTGGGAGGTCTTGTCGAAGTCATAACCGTAAATCTCCAAATCAACCGTATTACCGCCACCGGGTCCCATAGCCGAGACGCCACACTGGTACTCGTTGATCTCCGGATATTTTGCCATCTCCTGACGCAGTATCTCGGCAATAGTCCATATGTCGCGGTCACGCTCCCATTTCTTGGGCAGACGGACAGTCATCTGGATCTTGTTGTTCATCGTCGAGGAGAAGAGAGCTGCGATAGAAGCATCGTCGTTGGAACCGGCAGAGGTATTGATAAGCTCAATCTCCGGCACAAGTTCCACGAAACGCGCCTCCAGTTTGCGGGCGGTCTTGAGGGTCTCCTCGATACGCGTACCACGCTGCAGTTTGACGGTCACAGTCAGACGTCCGTTATCCTGCTCCTGCATGAAGTCCGTACCTATCTTACCCAAGAAAACAGGCGTTAATGAGGCTACGAAGAATGCGATGAGGATGAGGAAGGTAAGCGCTTTGTGGTGCAAGCACCAGCCCAGTGACTTGGCGTAATACTCGTCAATAATATCCAATCCCCGTACCACCGTGCGCTCGTACCAGCCTTTCTTGCCAGCCTCGTCATCGACAAGGTTACCGTTTTCATCGACATGCACTTTCTTGGCTTTCAGCAGTTTGGAGCAGAGCATAGGGGTCAACGAGATAGCCACCAGAGTGGAGGTACAGCAGACTACCGTCACGATCCATCCGAGTTCGTGGAACAAGATACCCGCCATGCCGGAGAGCATGGTCAGTGGCACGAATACCACGACGAGCACCAGGGTCGTCGCGATAACGGACACCCAGACCTCGTTAGTGGCATAGATAGACGCCTCGTGCGGGTCCTCGCCACGCTCCACGTGACGGGTGATGTTCTCCAAGACCACAATCGCATCGTCCACCACCATACCGATAGCGATGGTGAGCGAACAGAGGGAGATGATATTGAGCGACGAATCCGCCAAGCCGAGGTAGATGAACGCCACAATCAGGGCAATAGGAATAGTGACACCGATAATGATGGTAGCACGCCATTTGCCGAGGAAGAAGAGCACCACGAGCACCACGAAGAGCAGGGCGTAAAGCACGGACTCTTCAAGGGAGTTGATGGAGTTCTGGATATTCTCCGAGGAGTCGTAGATCTTCTCTATCTTCACGTCCGTCGGGAGCTGTTTCTGTATCTTCGCCAGCTCGGCACGCACGTCCTTACAAACCTGTACGGTGTTGGCACCTGTCTGCTTGGCGATGACGAGACGTACGGCTTCACGACCGTTGGTCTTTTCGTCCAGGGCGAGGTCCTTGATCGTATCCTTGACCGTAGCGATGTCGCGGATGAAGACCTGCTGACCCTGCGGTGTCATGGCTACCATGAGATTCTCTATCTCCGAGGACTCGATGTACTCGGAGCGCACCTGCATCTGGTATTGCTCCTGCGGCATCTTGATAGTACCCGAAGAGAGGTTGAGGTTGTTCGCCGAAACGACCTGTCCCACCTGCTCCAGCGTGATGCCATAGGCGTCCAGTTTCTGTTGGTCGATATTGACATACACATAGCGGTCCGGCGCACCCGAGAGGGAGATATTACCGATACCGTCAATATGGTTCAACTGCGGCACTACCTCGTCGTTCAGAATCTTGTCCAGACCCGCATAAGTCTCATCCGCCGTGATGGAGTACTGGCAGATAGGCATGGAGGATGTGGAAAGCTTGAAGATAACCGGCTTGGCGCAGTTGTCCGGCAGGTTGTTCGCCGCCATATCGACGAACGAACGCACGTCGTTCACTGCCTCGTCCATGTTTGCCCCCCACTCCAGCTCCAGCGTCACCACGGAGATATTATCCTTGGACTGCGAAGTGATGTGTTTGAGGTGATCGACGGAGGTCAGGGCGTTCTCCATGATCTTCGTCACGTTGGTCTCCATCTCACTCGCCGATGCGCCCGGATAGGTGGTCATGACCGTGATATACGGCGGGTCCATCTCCGGGAACTGGTCAATCGGCAGTTTCAGGAAACTGTATACACCGATAACGATTATCGCCACGAAGATAAGGGCGGTGGTCACCGGTTTTTCGATTGCTGATTTATAAATGCTCATAAATTCTCTAGTTTATCTAGTTGAACTAGTTGATCTAGTATAACTAGTTATTCCACTACATTCACTTTCACGCCGTCCACAAGTTTGTGCTGGCCGGTAGTAACTACTTCCACGCCGGGCACAATCTCCGGAGCGATGATTTCTATGTCCTGGTCAAAACGCTGACCGAGTTCCACCGCCACACGTTTGGCGCAGCCGTTCTCCACGATGAAGACATAACGGTCGTTAGCACCGACGAGTTTCTCTACGCTCTGGTAGGGCACTACAATCGCGTTCGCCTTGCCCAGACCGATAGTCGTCGTGACATACATACCCGGGCGGAGGAGGTTCTTACTATTCGGGATAACAATCTTGCACTGGAAAGTGTGCGAAGAAGGATCAATAGTAGGATAAACGATCTCTACCGTAGCAGGGAAGACCTGATCAGGATAGATATCGGTCACAAGGGTCAGTTTCATCCCCTCTTTGAACAGCGGGAAATAGGTCTCGGGGATAGCTACGAGCGCTTTGAGTTTGTCTATCTGGGTCAGTACTACGATGGGTTGACCACCGTATAACTCTCCATCCTCGTAATTCTTCGCAGAGATAACTCCGGCGAAAGGAGCCTTGACATATGTGTTGGTTTCCAGAAACTCCAGCTGCTCCTTGGTGGAGTTAAACTGGGTCGTTACCTGGTCGTATTGCTGCTGGGTAGCCGAACCGGAACGCAAAAGCTGCTCCACTCGGTTCTTCTCGATCTCCAGATTAGCCATCGTGATCTTGGTGGTCTTGTACTGGGTCTGATCCATGCGGACAAGGTTGTCGCCTTGCAATACTTTGTTTCCCACTTCGCAGTAGATATGCTCTATCTTACCGGTGAGCGAAGGAGCTACATTGACTGTGAGGTAACCCTGCAAGTTCGTCGAGACAGAGATCTCACGTTCTATCTCACGAGGTTGCAGCACGGTGGTACGTACCTGCTCTACGCGCTCTTCTTGCTCCGTAGTAGCATCATTCTTGCCGCAAGCAACAAGCGTCAATGCGGCGAGGGTGTAAAAAAAGATTTTTTTCATATTCTGATTATTCTGATTATTCGGAGTATTCTGATTAGTTGTTGAGGAACTTCTCCAACTCTACTTGCGCATTGACGAGTGCCAGGATAGCCTGCACGTAGGACGACTGCGCGGTGATAAGGTCATTGGACGCATTGGTCAGTTCCATATTAGAGCTGGCACCATAGCGGTATTTATTGGTTGCCGAAGCGAAAACGCGTTGCGAGACCTCGATATTCTCTTTCTCGTTCAGATAGGTCTCATACGCATTGGTAAGGTTGAAGCATAACTGGCGATATTGAATCTCCAGGTTATCGGTCGTCTCCGACAGCGTGTTTCTTGCCTCCTCAAGGGCGATCTTCTTCTCTACCACCCCTGCAGCACGCTTACCGGACGACCAAAGAGGCATCTTCACATTCAACTGAATCACATTCGGCGGTGTCATACGCATACCTCCTTCGCCGTAGTACTGCTGGTTGGTATAGTTATAGCCCAGACCAATCGTCGGACCGTAAGCCCAACCGGCCATATGGACATTCTTCTTAGCGATCACTACATTCTTCTGCAGAAGCTGGTATTTCAAGTTATTCTCGATAGCGAAATTTTGTCCCAAAAGGTCCAACACACGATCCGGCGCCAACACGTTTTCCATGGCTTCGGTCAGCACCAGTTCGGTCTCTACCGGCACATCCAGCAGCACTTTGAGACTGCTCATCGCCAGTTCGATATTGCGTTGCTGGGCATTGATCGAGTTCTTGAGCGCATTCACACGCACGCGGATCACATCCGCAGCAGTAGGCTCAGCAGCTCCGGCAGAAACGGCATTCTGGGTGATCGTCTCCAACTGCTGGATATTCATCAAACTGGAATCCAATAAGTTAGAAATACTCTGAAGTGCCAACACTGATACATACGCACTCATCACACTACCGCGTAACTCACTCTCCGACTGCTCCAATGCAATCTTCTTCATATCGATCGCACTGGTATTGAGCGACGCTCCGATAATTGCCTGACCGTTGATACCTAACGAGGCCGTAACACCGACTGCACCGACATTCGGCATGCCGATCTTCACTTCGTTCCCCATCATAGAGAGGGTCGCGCTATAACCGAGGTAGTCGGAATAGGAATAGGAAGCGTCCACCTGCGGCAACATCGCGGCGATGGTCTGCCAACGAGCCGCATAAGCTTCTTGCACCGCGAGGGAAGCATTCTTGAGAGTGCGGTTTTGCTTGACCGCATAGTCCTGCGCCTCCGACAGGCTGACACTCAGCACTTTCGGTGCAGCTTCTCCGGCGGGTTTGGAGGCACCGTGTGTGGCTGCCATCACATGATCTTCCGCCATCATCGTAGCGCTTATCACAAGCGCTGAGATTAAAAAGAATAGTTTTCTCATTATAATTTATTTTTAATTCTTAATTCTCATAAAGTTTTAAGCCCTCTTCCGAGAGAATGCCGCGAACGAAGACATCCATCGCAGTATGCGCCAGTTGGTGGAGATTATGATTGTGCTTCTCTATCTCCTCAAAATCGCGGATGGCATCGTTGTGTATCTTCGCAAAAAGAACAGCCGCCAGTTCGATATTAAGGTTCGCACGCACGAGTCCTTGCGCGACGCCCAACTCAATGTACTGTCGGATATAATCCTTCTGCATCTCGAAGCACTTGACTTGGAAATCGCCGAACTGGCGGGGGTAGTATTTCTTGAGGTCATAAACGAGTTGCGGCACACGCCGTACGTCATTCTTCTCCGCCTCCTGATGCTTGAGGAATTTTTTGACCAACTGACGAAAATCGCCCTGATTCAACAACTCGTTCATCTTGCCCCCGATATAGTCGATATTGGCTTGCAGCATCTGTTCTATCAGCGCATCCTTGGAGTCGAAATAGACGTAAAAAGTCTTCTTCGACATACCTAATTCGCGGCAAATATCATCTACCGATACACTGCGGATTCCCAAGCGGAAAAACATCTCGCCTGCCGTCTTGATAATATTACATTTCTGATCTTCTGCCATAGTTCTTTACAAAAACGGGTGCAAAATTACAAAAAAAAATTGACTTCCGCAAGAAACTTGGAAACTTTTTGCACCACAAAAGTTTCTTTGCAAACTACACTTTACAAAAACAGCCCTGCATTGCTGCAGAGCTGTTCAAGCAAATGATGATTCAGCGGATGTTTTTAGCGAACTTGTGCGCCGCGTACGTCGAACATCTTACCGTTTCGGATGATATAGATAGCACCGTCGATCATAATCTTCTGTGCCTTCTCGGTCAGTTGCACATTCTCGATACCCTGCTCACCGGCATGTACTAACGTACCGCCCTTGATCTCGTAGTTGTGGTACTCACCGCTGCTACCTTCACCGTAATAGTTCGAGATCTTACCGGTTACAATCACGAGGTCACCCTGTGCTACTTCACGATCGACAGAAGCACACTTGAATGCCTGGAACTCGCTATAAGCACCTGCTTCATCTGCCAGGTAATAGGTATTTTCATATTTAGCAGAAACACTTACTACATAACCCTTAACCGCATATTTCTCCGTGGTTGTCGCCGTCTCCGTCTTCTCAGGAGTCAATGCCTTTGCAATATCCAATGCCTCAGCTACCGTGATCGGCTCAAGAACAACCGGAGCCGGAGCATCACCGTGAACGAGCGAACCGCCGGAAATCTCATAGTTGTAGTAGTCACCGCTGTCACCTGTACCATGGTAGTTCATGATTTTACCGCGAACATAAACGTAGTCACCTACTGCTACTTCTGCGTCGATAGTAGCGCACTTGTAAGCCTGGAAGTCACCATAGGTATCACTTGCATCGTCAGACATATAATAGGTCTTATTAGCAGCATCCTTTACTTTGATGATAAAGCCGCCTACTACATATTCGTCCTTGGTCGTAGCCGATTTGCCAGCCTCCGGAGTCAGAGTTTTTGCGATTTCAATAGCCTCAGCGGTAGTAACCGTATCAACCGTCGGATAAACGATCTCAGGAGGATTCGGATTTGCACCGAGTTTCGAATCATAGTACCCCGGATCAATCTCGTAGATATTCTTAGCAGCATAGAGTTTCAAAGCACCTGCATAAACCAATACGGTATCACCGATACGAAGCTCTTCCCATGCAGCCTCCAGCGAAGCCCATTTTGCATTCTTCTTATCGTAAACCTGATATGCCTGAAGGCTATCGCCATCAAGAGCGTCAACAAGATAGAAACTTACTTTGCCTTCAAATTTATCATAGGTATTGAACGGCTGCGAAGCCACGATACCCTTTACGAAGTGGTCGTGTGCATCTTTAGCATCAATCAAAGCACGAGCCTGAGCTACATTAACCGTATCAGCCACCCATACATCCGGGGTCTCGCCGATATAAACCGTCACTTTGTTGATTTTGCAGGTCATGTTAGCTGTTGCAATTACAGCTACCGTATCACCGACCCAAGTATTACCGTTAAACTCGTTGAAGCCGATAGCAGCGCCCTCAAAAGCTACAGCGTTGATTTTCTCCTCGCAAGCGAACTTGAGATAACTCTTCGTGTAGATACGAAGATCATACACTCCTTTAGAATTATAAATACGGGTATCCGTACTTGCTACTTTCGTGTTCGTCATAGTAACACCGTCCACAACGATAGTGGAATCATTGATCGGAGTACCTTTACCGTCAGCCGGAGCTTTGATACCTAATGCCTCAGGATTTGTAAAGTCGAACACGACTTGCTTAGCGTTAACAGCCATTACAGCTACTAAAGCCAAAAAGAAAGTAAAAAACTTCTTCATAATTTTAGATTGTTAAATGAATTAATTGGGTTAATTGTCATTCGCGGTGCAAAGGTACAAAATAATTTTGACATAACCAAATAAAAAACGATTTTTTTACAAAATTCTTTGTTTTCTTGCATAATTCAAAAAAAAGCAGTAACTTTGCACCCAAATTGGAATGGTATGGCAAAATTACTAATCATAGACGACGAACGCGGAATTCGGAACACCTTACGCGAGATTTTGGCGGATGAAGGACACGAGGTGGACGTAGCGGAGAACGGAAAGCAGGGTCTGGAGATGGCGCAAGCGAAGGCGTATGACCTGATTTTCTCGGACATCAAGATGCCGGAGATGGACGGGATGGAACTTCTGGCGAAGATTGAAGATTGCAGATTGAAGATTGAAGATTTTGCGAGTGCCGAATGTCCTATTGTGATGATCTCCGGTCACGGTGATGTGGAGACAGCGGTGCAGGCGCTCAAGATGGGCGCGTATGATTTTCTATTGAAACCGCTGGATCTGAACCGGATATTGATCACCACGAAGAATGCTTTGGAGTCCAAATCTCTTAAGCAGGAGACCAAGCAGTTACGCAAGCGGGTGGCAGCCAAGGGTCCGCAAATGATCGGTGAAAGTGCGGCTATCACGCGCGTACGTGATATAATAAATAAGGTAGCGCCAACCGAGGCACGGGTGCTCATCACCGGTCCGAACGGAACCGGTAAAGAAGTCGTGGCGCACCTGATCCATGAAGGATCCAATCGCTCGAACGGTCCGTTGGTGGAAGTCAACTGCGCCGCTATCCCTTCGGAACTCATCGAATCCGAACTGTTTGGTCATATGAAAGGTTCGTTTACCGGTGCAGTCAAAGATCGGGCAGGAAAATTCGAACAGGCAGATGGTGGCACACTCTTCCTCGACGAGATAGGTGACATGTCGCTTGCAGCACAAACGAAAGTGCTCCGCGCCCTCCAGGAATCCGAGATCACGCGTGTTGGTTCCGACAAAGCCATCAAAGTGAACGTCCGCGTACTGGCTGCTACGAACAAGAATCTGGCGAAAGAGATAGCCGAAGGCAATTTCCGGGAAGACCTTTTCCATCGTCTCAACGTCATTCCTATTGCCGTACCTGCCCTCAATGAGCGACTCGAAGATATACCGCTTCTGGTGTCGTATTTTGCGCAACAGATTTGTGCCGAACAGGGTATCGCGCTCAAGACCTTCGAGGATGGCGCTATCAAGGCGCTGCAAACCAAGGATTGGACAGGAAACATCCGCCAACTCCGTAATGTCGTCGAGCGCCTCATCATCCTTGCCGGCTCCCAAATCACCGCCGAAGATGTGAATCTGTATGCTTAAATCGCTTAACATATTAAACTACCGCAATATCCGCGAGGCGAGTTTGGAGTTCGCGCCCAAACTCAACTGCTTCGTTGGACTCAACGGACAAGGTAAGACCAACGTCTTGGACGCGATATACCTGCTTTCGTTTGCCAAATCGGCGTTTACAACGCAGGACTCGCTCAATATCACGCATGGTGAAGAGATGGCGATGGTGCAAGGCAATTATGGTGAGTTCACCATCTCTTGCGGACTCCGCAAAGGCATCAAAAAACAATTCCGAAAGGACAAGAAAGACTACCCGCGGTTGATCGATCATATCGGTCTTATTCCCCTCGTCATGATCTCACCTTCTGATCAACAACTCATCGATGAAGGCTCCGACGAACGACGGCGATTTATGGATGTGGTAATCAGTCAGTTAGACCGCAAATATCTGGACTGTTTGACGAAGTACAATGCGCTATTGAAGCAACGAAATGCGTTGCTCAAGCAGTATGCCGATGCGCCTGCTCCACCCGACGATTTGCTCGAAGTACTCGAATGGCAGATGGTCGAACCGGCGGAGTATATTTTCCATGCCCGCACGTACTTCTTTGAGACGTTTGAACCCTATTTTGCGAAGGTCTACGCACAGATAAGCGGGTCGGCAGAAATTCCGCAATTACGATATATTTCCCAACTGCAAAACCGAGATTTGCGCGAAGCTTACGTACGCACCAGACAACGCGATCTCATCCTCGGATGGACCTCACAAGGTATCCACAAAGATGACCTTGATATGCGTTTGGGCGAGTATCCGCTCAAGCAAGTCGGCAGCCAAGGTCAGCAACGTACCTTCGTTCTCGCCATGAAACTCGCGCAAGCTTTGTACATCGGCAAGCCGATCCTTCTCCTCGATGACATCTTCGACCGGCTCGACAGCGAGCGGGTGGAACGAATCGTAGAGATGGTGCAGAGCGAAGACTTCGGCCAGATCTTTATCACCGACACCGACCGCCAGCACCTCACCGACATCCTCAAACCTTCCGACACCGCCAAAATCTTCCACGTCGTAAATGGCCAAATTGCGTAACATAGTAGTCTTTTTGCTTTTTTCTTTGAGCGTTAGCGGTCTTTCGACTTTGAGCGCAAGCGGTCTCATCTCCTTCCGCGGCGCTTGGATAGCTACAGTCGCCAACATCGACTGGCCGTCCGAGCAAGCAATCGGCAACACCGACCTGCAGCAGGCAGAGATGGTGTGGCTGTTGGACTCGCTGCAAAGCCTCGGCATCAATGCCATCATCTTCCAAGTACGCCCAACTGCCGATGCCCTATACAAGAGCGAACATGAACCCACATCGCATTGGCTCACCGGCACGCAGGGAGACTCGCTCACCTGGGATCCGCTCGAATGGACCATCGAACAGGCACATGCACGGGAGATGGAGGTACATGTGTGGCTCAATCCGTATCGCGTGAACCTGAACAAGACCGATACGTCCATGCTTTGTGCCGACCATATATGGCGCAAACATCGGGAGTGGTTCTGGGAGTACGCCAAGCAGTGGTACTTCGACCCGGGACTGGATGTCACGCGTGATTGGATATGCACCATCGTGCAGGATATCATCAACCGTTATGACATCCAGGCCATCCATATGGACGACTATTTCTACCCCTATCCGGTGGGTAATACCCCCCTGCCCGACGCCGCTACTTTTGCCCGTTTCCCACGAGGATTTACGGACATCCGCGAATGGCGCAGGGACAACGTGAACCGCGTGATACAGGAACTAAGCGCCACCATCCACGAGTGTAACGACAGCATCGAGTTCGGTATCTCGCCTTTCGGTGTCTGGCGGAATGCTTCCGTAGACTCAACCGGCAGTGCCACCACCGCCGGACTCACCAATTACGACGATTTGTATGCAGATATACGGTTGTGGATCAAGAACGGCTGGATTGACTATGTTTTGCCGCAACTCTATTGGGAGATCGGCAAACCTGCCGCAGACTACGAAGTCCTCGCGCACTGGTGGGCCAACGAAGTACGCGGCACCAACTGCAAACTCTATATCGGCATGGCGCCTTACCGTCTGGAGAACGCGAGCCCCAAGACACCGTGGGGTCAAGGCAACGAGATCAAACGTCAGATGGATCTGAACAGGACGATTCCGGAGATCACGGGCGAATGTTTTTATTCGACAAGGCCGCTATTAAGGAATCCACGAGGGGTCTGCGACAGTATTAAAGCCACTTACCAAAACGACGATTTTTCCATTCCTTGGGAATAAAAAAATAATCATCGTCGCTTGCGGACGTAAACAGCAAGGACAAGCGCAAGTGTGCGCTAATGGATAAAATAAGCAGCGGCAGAAATGTCGCTGCTGTTTTTTATAGTGTTGGCTATTGGCATCATGCTCCGTCAGTATCAGGTAGGACAATTGTAGGTACATGCAAAAACCCGCACCATAGGATAACCACAACATAACCATAGGATAACCATAGGATAACGCAAAACCTGCAACATTCATCATATATATACATAGTATATATAGTAGATTCCTTAATATTTTTACTTTTTAACCTTTCGATTCTCCGGATAAGGCAAAAATATCAAAAAAATGCAAAAAGCCTTGCATATGTCAAAAAAAAGCAGTAATTTTGCAGCGCAAAATGTGTGAAAGGATACAAATTATGAGACCTTCAGTTATACCCAATACCGGTTATATGCCGAATTACGACCTCGGAATGAGTGCGTCTTATCCAACGATGCATCTTGCCGAATTGGAGAACAATAGTTTATCCGTTGAGGAATCGGAACAAAGGATTTCTCAAATGATTCATGACTTTTATCATCCGAAAGCATGATCGTTCGTATAGACAAAAATGTACATGTTCAGATAGCCGAGTTCTATGCTATTTCTATGGCTTTGCACCCGACATTAGACGAGGTGACCGTAGAAAAGAAAAAGAGCAGGCTCTACGATGCCATCCGTGATTTGGAGAAGTACGCGACAATCTATCCCAGTGCGCGATACAAGCAAGCATGGATTGATGCCGGATATAAAGAGTTTATTGCAGAAGATTTTCACTTTGCCTATAAGATTTACGAGATAGAGGAGACCGGAGAATTGGTTGCATATGTGATTGATGCATGTCATAGTTTGCTCTATCATAATTAGAATATTGTCGCTTGCCGACGTAAACAGCAAGGACAAGCGCAAGGCGTTGCGCTAATGGATAAAATAAGCGTTTGCTTTATTTGAGGATTTGTTCATACTACCACAACTTGAATAACAGTTTTCCGAGAATAGGCGAAACGCTCACGTTTATGACGTGGGCTTTTCTGCATATTTGGAAACTGTGGGTGTGGTAGCCCGAACGAACCAATATAGATGCAAAAAGTTCACGTTTTTTGCGTGATTTATATACAAATTTCTTACTTAAAACCGATGGGCGATGGGATATAACCGCCAACAAAAAAAATGAAAAAGTTATTAATTATCTGCTGCGCTTTGTTTACATTTACAATTGCAGCAAATGCTACTTGTAACACAAATGCTTTCTGTTCAACCTATGAATCTGTAACAGTTGAATATGGCTACAATGGGAATCAAATTAAAGTTAATGGAACCACAGTAACCTATTCAAAAAATCCGTATGCAAATTCAAAGATGTGCGCCCCCGATATGAACTGGGCAACATGCTATGAGTATTGTTTTACTTATAACGGCAAAACATACTTTTTCAATCCTTGCTAATCTCAAGCAAGAATATAAGTAGCAAAAAGACAGCGGCGGCAGAGATGTCGCTGCTTGTTTTTAATCGCCCATATATGGTCGATACACGCAAAGAAACCCGCTCGCAGAACTCGCGGACACAGGACACCGCTGACCGAAGAGAGAGGCGAAAGGAGGGTGAGGAAATTAGGAAACAGAATTATAGTTGCTGGCGGTAGGCGGCGATGACGAAGCCGCGGAGAGTTTTGTAGAGTTTTTTAGGACGATGCGGAGAACGGGAAGCACAGAGAGCAGAGTGTTCGTGCCATTTATGGAGCCATTCGTCGTGCTTGACGGGATCACGGAGGTCGGCGTCGGCTAAAGCGGAGGCTTGTTTGATGAGTTGGAATGCTTGACGCTGGGCTTCCGTTACGGAGTCCGGATCACGGTGCTCGGGCATGTGGGAGATGATCTCCTGACCGA
This sequence comes from Paludibacteraceae bacterium, assembly GCA_017447875.1. GTDB lineage: Bacteria > Bacteroidota > Bacteroidia > Bacteroidales > Paludibacteraceae > Colicola. The sequence goes on from JAFSMP010000035.1 coordinate 51,977, forward strand.
AACGGTTGGTGAGATAGAAACGATGTCCATTAGGCGGCAGTTTGCCAGTGTAGGTCTTGAACTTTTTATTTAATGTTGCTTTTGCCATATCGATTATTGATTTACCCGCTGTTTACCACTCTTTTACCACTCGATTACCCCTCCCCGATTCTCTCTCGATAGTGTCTCGCCAGTCTGATTTGCGCACCTATAGTGCTTAATCATCGTGCGAGACGTTCTCGGTCGGCCTGTGCTCCCCGCACGCCTTCCCTTTCGAAGCCAAAAGTCAATTGGCTTCTTCACACCAGTCTGATTTGGCTATCTATGTGGGGTAAATGAAGAAGAATAAAGGAGTCTTAGAAATCGGGTGCAAAGGTACAATATTTTTTTGAAATATGCAAATTTAATCCTACAAAAATATATTTTTTCTAAGAAAAAACGCGTGTACACTTGCATATGTCAAAAAAAAGCAGTAATTTTGCAGCGCAAAATGTTTTGAACGAAAAAAAACAAACAGAAAAAGCAAATCAAAAATAACAAACAAATAATTAAACACATGATTTATTCGAAAGAAGTACAAGAAATGTGCGTTGTAGCAAAGGGTCCGAAGCATGGTCCCGCACCTATTCCCGAAGAGGGCAAATGGGTGAAGGCTACGGAGATCAAAGACATCTCGGGTATGACGCACGGTATCGGCTGGTGTGCACCCCAGCAGGGTTGCTGCAAGCTGAGTCTGAATGTAAAAGACGGTATCATCGAAGAGGCACTCGTTGAGACCATCGGTTGTTCGGGTATGACCCACTCCGCAGCTATGGCTGCTGAGATTCTGCCGGGCAAGACGATTCTTGAGGCGCTGAACACCGACCTCGTTTGCGACGCTATCAACACCGCTATGCGCGAGTTGTTCCTGCAGATCGTTTACGGTCGTACGCAGAGTGCGTTCTCGGAGGGCGGTCTGACCATCGGTGCAGGACTTGAGGACCTCGGTAAGGGCCTTGTAAGCCAGTGCGGTACACTCTACTCCACCAAGGCTAAAGGTGTTCGTTACCTGCAGCTGACCGAAGGTTATATCACCAAGGAGTTCCTGGATGAGGACAATGAGGTTTGCGGTTATGAGTACGTTCACATGGGTAAGTTCATGGACGCCGTCAAGAAGGGTGTTCCGGCAGACGAGGCGCTGAAGAGCGTAACCGGTACTTACGGCCGCACAACCAAAGAGCAAGGTGCAGTTAAATCGATTGATCCACGCAAAAACTAAGGAGGAGAGACTATGATTCGTGAAGTAAAATTTGAGTCGCAAGACCGCCGCGAGAAACAGATTCTCGCCGCTCTGAACGCAAATGGCATCTCTTCCATCGAAGAGGCAAATCAGATCTGTGAGCAATATGGCCTCGATCCGTACATGACCTGCGAGGAGACCCAACGTATTTGTTTTGAGAACGCGAAATGGGCTTACGTAGTGGGCACCGCTATCGCGCTGAAGAAAGGCTGCAAGAACGCCGCTGACGCTGCCGAGGCTATCGGTATCGGTCTGCAGGCCTTCTGTATCCCGGGTTCCGTAGCTGACGACCGTAAGGTCGGTATCGGTCACGGTAACCTGGCAGCTCGTCTGCTGCGCGAGGAGACACAGTGCTTTGCTTTCCTGGCAGGCCACGAGAGTTTCGCAGCTGCTGAGGGTGCTATCAAGATTGCCGAGATGGCGAACAAAGTTCGTAAGAACCCGCTTCGTTGCATCCTCAACGGTCTGGGCAAAGACGCTGCTATGATCATCAGCCGTATTAACGGTTTCACCTATGTACAGACCGAGTTCGACTACTTTACCGGCGAACTCAAAATCGTTCGCAAGAAAGCATACAGCGACGGTCCGCGTGCGAAAGTGAACTGCTACGGCGCAGACGATGTACGCGAGGGTGTGGCTATCCTCTGGCACGAGAACGTGGATGTTTCGATCACCGGTAACTCGACGAACCCGACCCGCTTCCAACACCCGGTAGCAGGTACATACAAGAAAGAGCGTACCCTGGCCGGCAAGCCATACTTCAGCGTAGCTTCCGGCGGTGGTACCGGTCGTACCTTGCACCCGGATAACATGGCAGCAGGTCCTGCTTCCTACGGAATGACGGATACCCTCGGTCGTATGCACAGCGACGCACAGTTCGCAGGTTCGAGCTCCGTTCCGGCACACGTAGAGATGATGGGCTTCCTGGGTATCGGTAACAACCCGATGGTAGGTTGTACTGTCGCTTGCGCAGTCAACGTAGCACTTGCTCTCAGCAAGTGAGGGTCGAGCCTCATGTAAGAGGGTCAACCCGCCTATGGGGACACGTGGCTAACGTAAATGTTGCATTAGCATTAAACAAATAATAACAAACAATTTTTTAATAACAAACTATTAGTATGAAAAAGATTCTTTTTGTAGCCGTTCTCGCTGCAGCTAGCGTGATGGCTTATGCGCAACCCCGCGCTATCGGTGGTCGCCTCGGTGCTTTTGATGGTGTGAGCTATCAGCATGGTCTGGGCGAGAACAACATGATTGAAGTAGAACTCGGTCTCGGTGTAGGTGGTGTTAACAGTTGGGGCGAGAAAGTTTATAGCACTCGTTATCACTACAACTACAGTGCTCCGACTCTCCAAGCTGCTTTCACCTATGACTGGATTGATCCGTTCGGCAAGAAGTTCCCCTGGGAGCACAAAGGTGAATGGCACTGGTACATGGGTGTTGGTGCTGCTGCCGGCTACGGCTGGGGTGGCGGTACAATGGGTGTTTCTGCAGATGGTACCCATGTTTCCTATGGCATTACCGGAAACAACAACTGGGGTTTCGTAGGCGCTGCAGGTCGTGTAGGTGTTGAGTATGACTTCTGGTTCCCGCTCCAACTGTCGGTTGACTACCGTCCGGTTCTCGGTCTCGGTATGATGGACATGCAAACCAAGACCCAAATGGCTTTCTATTGGGAGGTTTATGACATCTGCTTGGGCGTACGTTACAAATTTTAATTTGTAGGGTAAAACCGCAAAAAAATGCGCATGTTGAACGACATGTGCATTTTTTTTGTACATTTTCGTTACAAAATGCACATTTTATTTGCATATATGAAAACTTTTTTGTATCTTTGCGCCGAATTAACCTTATACACGCAAATAATATGTATTGTCCTGAATGTGGAACCCGATTGGAAGATGACGCTTTATTCTGTCCGGAGTGCGGTACGAAAGTAATGCATGAGGAGGAAGTGGTGGAGCAACAACAGCCGTCTCGGCCGGCACAGCAGCAACAGACTCCGCCTCAGCCGCAAGAGCAGCCGGATACGCGTCCTGTCTTTGCCCGCGGACTGATATTGACGAACATCGCTACGCTTAGTAGCCGATTGAAGATTGACGAGGTAGCACTCAAAGGTATCATCGAGAATTATATTGAAGACCTGAAGAACTTAGGTCTGAGTTACCGTCTGATAGATGCTTCGGACTATACGTATATGCAGTCCAATATCTTCGGCAAGCACAAGCATGTGAGCCTGTCGGGTCGTGATCCTTGGTACGCATATGCGGACCTGACGCTGGATCAGCACGAATGGGAGAAGAAAAAAGGCATGCCGGAGTCCGAATACCTGTTCATCATCGGTGGCAGTCGCGACGTGCCGATGCCTACCCTGCCTAATTTCTTAGCTTCGCACATGAGCGGGAAAGACAAGACGATGGATACGGATCTGCTGTACGCGTATCCGTACGGAGAGAAGATGGAGCAGGATCTGTTGTCGCAACGTCTGTTCCGTTATGACGCTTTGTTCTACGTAGGTCGTCTGCCGATCGCAGATAACGGTACGTTGGATGACTTGACGGGCTATCTGGAGCGCAGCGTACGTCTGGAGTGCTCGGTTCCGGTAGGAGCAGCGTACAGTCAATGCGACCCACACTGGAAGAAGATCACCGAGGTCATCACAGCGCCTCTGGCGCAGAGCGGTCTGTTCCCGGACTACCCGAATGTACCGGAGCAGGTATTGTTCCGCAAACGTATCTTCCTGACGCCCGCCGTAGTGCTGGACGAGAACGAGGAACATCCGTTCTTCAATACGAATGCCGGTTATATCTTCTTCAACCTGCACGGATCGGGCGACATGAACTCCTATAACTACTATGGTCAGGAGATGGGAGACCGCGGTCAGTTCTACGAAGCCTTCTCGCCGCGCATGGTGGCTGCTTCGGAGCGTCCGAACATCCTTTTCACGCAGGCGTGTTACGGTGGACGTTTTGTCGGATTCCCCAAACAATACAGTATGGTTCTGACTGCGTTAGACTCTATGACGATGGTGTTTATCGGCAGTTCGCGTACCGCTTTAGGCGGCGTGGATAGCGGTGGAGCACTCTCCACTTCGGATATCCTGGCAGCCGCGTTTAACACGGAGGTATTAAGCGGCAAGAGTGTCGGAGCAGCTTTCTTTGCAGCTCGTATAGCGACCTTCAAACATAAGCCCGGTGATCCGGCGCACGCGTTGACGATTGCGGAATTCAACCTGTTCGGTGACCCGATGATGCACCTGGCAGTACCTAACTCGGAGTTCGTTACCGCGCATGTGTCGAAAGCGGCTCCGCTGGGTCAGAACGACGTGCTGAATGTACCGCAAGAAGAGGTACTGATGAATAAGAGCGTCGATGCCAAACCGCAGTCGATGTTGGATCAGTTGCGTAATGCCGTAGATGCCAATATTATGAAGATTCACGAGGTGATCGCCAAGCAGTTGTACGAGCAGTATAACATCCCTGCCCGCGAACCGCTTATCATCACACGTAAGAAATATCCGGACGGTCACAGCGAGTTAGGATACGACTATCCGCTGAACGGCGTACCGGGTTCGGAAACCAATGTGGCACTGGTGACTGCCAACGAAAAAGGAGATATACAAGACGTACAATTAACTAAATAAACCTATGGATAAATGCCCAAGATGTAACACACCGGTTAAACCCGGTCAGAAATTCTGCACAAAGTGCGGAGAACGTTTAACCGAAGCGCAACCTCCCCAACCGGATAAGGAGCAGGCGCAGCAACAGGCGCAGGCGGAAGAAGCACATGCCCGCCAGCAAGGAGCAGAGGATGTCGTTCAGACTTCTAACCAACATATCTACTGGACGATCCAGCATGGTCAGATAGCGCGTGTGATCACGCCGCAGGAGATGTCGGCTTATACGAACGCCAAGGGTGTCATTGTATCGGAAGGTACAACCGCCTATGTGCGCGTGAACGGTAAGACGGTAGCTACCCTCACCGGTGGTGTGTATGAGTTCAAAGACGGTATCGCCAAGACCGATGGAGGTAATGCGATTCAGAAAGCATGGAAATTCGTTACGCAGTTGTTCGAGAAGAAACCCAAACCCGAAGAGGAGGAACAGAAAGCACTGCTGCTGAATCTTCAGAAAGCCGCTGCTTTCTCCATCATCGTATTGGTGGACAAAGCCTTCCCGATCCTGGTAGGAGCCAAACAGCCGACGATAGATGACTATAAGACCTTCCAGCCGATGGTCATCAAGACCAAGTACTATGACTTGAAGGTGGGCCTGAACGCGATGTTCCAGATTCAGGACAAAGAGCGTTTCATCGCCCATTACCTGACGGACTGCAAGTTATTGACCACGGCTCATATCGTCGACACCATCTCTGACTCCGTTCGCACGAGTCTGCAGCAGTTGCTCGAAGAGCGCGAGTGGGACGGCAGCAGTCTGCCGGCAGAGATACGCCGCGAGATGAAGGATCAGATCAATGCGATCGCTCCGGAGGCGTTCTACGGTCTGGGTATCGCCCGTATCGTTGAGATCACGGCGGACAGTGCCGACATGGAGCGTTTCCGCAACCTGAGTCGGGAGATGTACCTCAGCGAGCAGGAACTCGACTACCTGCAGCGCACCAATGAGTTCCGCAACCGTATGACGGCGGTACAGAACGCCCAGCAGATCGCCGAGGCCCGTTCCGAACAGGAGTTACGCGCCGAGTTGGATAAGATCAACAAGGATAACCTGCTGCAGAAAGACGAGATGGATAAGTTCCAGCTCATGCTGGACAGCCAGCGTCGTCTGCGCGAGGCACGCACCAAAGAGGAAGAAGAGGCTGTACTGGCGGAGATCCGCAAGCAAGGTCTGTTGCGCGATATCGACTATCGTCGTCTGGAGCAAGAGGCGGACCTGGAGCGTCGTCAGCGCGAGGCGGACTTTGAGTTCCGCGAGCAGCAACGTCAGGAGCAACTGAAGATGGAGCGTCGTCAGAAAGAGTTTGAGATGTTCATGGCCATGGAGAACTCCAGCAATGCCCATGAGATCGAGATGGCACGTATCCATGCGGAAACCGATAAGGAATGGAACGAGCGCCTGCGTGAGCAGCAACAACACCAGAACGACCAGATGATGGAACTTCTGCGTACGATGGCCGCTCACCCGCAACCCAACAACACCAATAATACAAACAATAATAACGGAAACAACTAAGTCATGAAAATCCAAGGTTTTATCCGTTTTGTCCACGAGATGGAAGGCACGAAGTCAGAAGGCGATTATGCCTATCTGGAGGTCGATGAGAAGACGCGTTACCGTCTGTACCGCGCCAAACATCCGGCTATGGACAGTGAGTTCCTCCGCCCGTACGCAGACATGGAAGTGAGCGTAGAAGGGGAAGTGGAAGATAACGAATCAATGTGTATTAACTCTGTAAATAACGAACCAGTATGAAATGTCCTGAATGTGGAGAAGAGTTGCAACCCGGCGTACGGGTATGCCCGAACTGTGAATATGAGTTGACCGACGCGGAGTTCGCTCAGGCGGGCGGTGCGCCTGCCAAACCGGAAGTGTCTGCACCGGCCAAACCCGAAGTGAGTGCTCCGGCACGGCCGACGAGCGGTAAACCGTCCAAGCCTGCCAAACCGGATGTAGCGATGCCGGAGAGTATCTTGTCGCACGGCGACGTGAGTGTGAGTCATGCCGAAGACAACTCGGTGCATAATGACAACTCCGTGCAGAACAACGTGCAGCATAACGTGACCGACAACTCACAGACGGTGAACAACACCAACCAGACGGTGAATAACAACACGACGATCCTCATCATGGGAGGCGGTCAGGCTCCGCTGCCGGATAACCTCGATGAGAACACCGCTTCGGCTGTTCGTCAGGCACAGCAGCAGATGGCACAGTCTGCTCCGCTGGCAGAAGGAGACGGAGATGACGGTGAGAAAGGTGTCGGCAGTATTGTCGGCGGATCGGGTGTCACTCCGTCGCATGTAGGCTCGAAGGTGAAGACCTGGATCGGCATCATCGTGACGCTGATCGTGATCGGCGGTTGCGTGGCTTTATGCACACCGAGTGAGACGAAGACCAACACACCGGATAAATGTGTGACAGCCGTTCAGCAACAGGTGGACAAAGGTAACCTGCGTACGGCGCGTAAGTACATCCGTAACTACGAGAAATCGAAAGATGACATCATCGAGGCGTACGTAACGCTGTTGAGCAAGTATCTGGACGAGGGTAAGTTCAAAGATGCCAAGTCGCTCGTTGAGTTATACGGTCAAGGCGAATATACCATTCCTCTCAACCGCGGTCTGTATAACTACCTGCTGTCTGTAGGTGACTTCGACCAGGCGGAAGAGTACATCAATGTACAGGCGAAACCGAGTAACATCGAGTACTACAAGTACATGGAGGAGTGCGTTAAACAGCTCTGTACGGAGGGTAAGAAAGAGGAGGCTAAAGCATTCATTGCCAAGAAGATCGTCTTCTTCGCTCCTAACAGTACCGGTGCGTACACCAAGACTCGCGTAGAAGAAAAACTGAACGGCGTGATTGCCAAATATTGATAGACAACAAATCTTTTTATTAACTTCAAATATTCACATTTATGAAAAAGTTCATGATGGTAGCTATGGCCTTAATCGTAGCATGCACAACTTGTATGGCAGAAGTCAACAAAGCTGAGTTGAAACAAATCCGCAGCGAGCGTCAGTTGATTCGCAAGATGAGTAAGAAAGAGCTGAACGAGAAAGCCACCAAAGCTGCTCGTAAAGAGGCTAAGAAACTGGCTAAACAAGGCTGGATGGTAAGTCCGGGTACCCTGCCGCTGGAGAAACAATTGGATCGTTCGTACCTGATGCAGAGCGAGTTTGACGAGAATCTATTCCCGAAATACATCATGGCAGAGGCTCAGTCTATCGGTGAGAACTACGATGCAGCCAAGGTTTCTGCTACCAGTCTGGCTATCACCAATCTGGCAGGTCAGATCCAGACCGAAGTGACCGCTCTCGTAGAGCAGACGGTAGCGAACAAGCAGTTGGAGGCTAACGAAGCTGCTTCTATCGTAGAGACCGTGATGTCGGCTAAGAACCTCATCTCGCAGTCTATCGGCCGTACGATCCCTGTAGTAGAGTGCTACCGCGAGGTAAAGACGGGCGGCAACAAGGAAGTGCTCGTTCGTCTGGCTTACAACGGTGAGATGGCTAAAGCTGCAGCTAAGAAAGCTGTTCGCGATGAGTTAGAGAAGAAAGGTGATAACCTGCACCAGCAACTCGACAAAGTGCTTGGTTTATGAGACGCTTATTGATTTTTGCATCGGCATTGCTGCTCGCAGGGGCAGCAATAGCCGGTGAGAAAACGATACAGTCTTCCGCTAAACACATGCCCTCCTGGATAGGCGGTATGGAGGAAGGCTATATCATCGTCTCGGCGCAGGCGGAGGACTTGGATGCCGCGCAACAGAAAGCCATCACGCAGGTGCGCGAACAGATTATATCCGCGATCGCTACGCGCGTGCATTCGTCTACTTCGATCACCATGCGCGAAGTGACCGACAACGGTTCGGTTCAGTCGCACAAGGAGATGACGAGTAAGTTAAGTGTGGAGGCTGCAGACATCCCCTATCTGGCGAATGTATCGCCTTCGCACGCAGCTGACTACTACTGGGCGAAGATACGGCGTGATGACAAGTCAACGTATTATTTCTACCATGTCAAATATCCGCTGTCCAACTCCAAGTTGCGTCTGTTGGTGGAGGAGTATGAGAAGCAGCAGAAGTTGCTCAATGACTCCTTGCAGGCATTCGCTTCGACGGATTTTGCGGAATATGACGATCTGGACAAGATGTTGCTTCGTCACACTTTGCTTAAGCAGTTCGCTGCCGGCCTGCACGAAGATGATTCGCGTCGTGAGATATGCAAAGCCTTACGGAACACGTATGAGCAGATGTTGAACCGGAACCTGCATGTAGAGACCCTCTCGTCCAATCGTCAGGGCACGCGTGCCGCCTTGTTCTACGGAGACACCCAGTTGACCTGCTCGCAACTGCCGAAAGTGAAGAGTAACTGTCTGACCGCCATTGAGATGAAGAATGCTTCCAATGCCGCAGTCATCAGTTATGATTTCCAGACCGGTTGTTACGAAGAGGAGCAGAACTGGCTCGACATCGTTTATACCATACTCGGTAAGAAATACAACACACGATGCTATATCCAATAACAAACAATTGATTGATCCCATATGAAAAAACTTTCATTATTTTGCATGGCACTGACAATGGCCATGGGCGCTATGGCGCAAAATGTCACCTCTACTACCGGTTACCACCGCAGTACCTTGTTCGTGATGCCGGTTGTGCACTCGCAGGACTCGTTCGCCAATGAGATCCTCTATGCAGCAGAGAATCTGCCTTTCCCCAACCGCTACAATGACATGCGTAAGGGTAAGACGGCACAGGTGATCCGTCTGAATGACAAGTCCAGTTACAAGGCTATCAAGGATACCGCTCGTCATACCAAATATGACGAACTGCTATCCACCGACGCGATGGCTAAAGAGGTCATCAAATACTGGTTCAACTTCGACGAGAAAGCCGGATTTAACACCGATCGTCTGACCGAAGAAGGTATGTATGACGCTTCGGAGTTGAAGAAAGAGTTGGCACAAGGTACGATCAACGGTGTGGTTAACCTCGCGGACGCAGGTGACGAGTTGATCGGTAAGACCTTCATCCTCGTCAACGATATCGGTTACATCAACCACGCAGAGCGTGCCGCTTATGCTTCGGCAGTATGCGATGTTATCGCAGATGTGGGCAAAAACATGCAGAGCGTAGGTGAAGAATTGAGTAACACCAATACGGGTGTCGGTGCATTGGACGCAGTGTTTGGCCTCGTAGGAGCCGCTTCTTCGCTCGCCGGTTCATTCGCAGAACTCGGTGCAGACCTGACCAAAGCTACCAACGAGTTGCTGGACATCAAGGGTTTTGCAGTGTGCGAAGCTACGTATCTCTACCAACTGGACTGGAACGAAGAGGTGCAGAACACCTTCTACTCCAAGTACTATAACGAGAATGGCGATGCAGCTAAGATCAAAGCGTTCCTGGCTGATAACACGACCTTCAAGATGAAGTATATCGGTATGATGCCTACCACGACGAATAACGCTACTGCCTTCAACGCAGGTAGTTACTCGAAGATGGATCAATCGAACCAGATTCTGATCACCTGTACCCGTACGATGGATGATGCCATCAATACGCTGCAGGCTCGTTTCCCGGAGTTCCGTGTATATACCCCGGTTACCGACATCGTTACCAACGCCAAGGGTAAGACCACCGGTGTACGTGCAGAGATCGGTTTGAAGGAAGGTGTGGCCGCCAAGAAGAAATATGTCATCCGCGAGATGGTCTTCAAGAACGGTAAGACCGAATACAAAGACGTAGTGAACGTGAAAGCCGTTACTCCGATATGGGATAACCGCTATGCTGCAGAGGCTGATCAAGCATCCAGTGAGCAACCGGAACAACCCGGCACGGTATTCAAGACGAACAAAAACAACCTCTACAAGGGTTTATTACTGATTGAAAAATAAAGAACCATGAGACGTTATTTAGTTATAGCTCTGACGCTCGTTCTCGGTCTTCCGCTTTTCGCACAAGCAGTTGCTAAGTCGAAAGCCAACAAAGACACCGAGCATTGGCGTTATGAGATTCAACCCGCTGTCGGTCAGGCACCGCACGGATGTGCACTGGTACGCGTATGGACATATTCGAAAAATGCTAACGTAGCGACCATGCAGGCAGGTAAGAATGCTATCCATGGTATCATGTTCATGGGTTATCCTCCTTCGACAGACGGCACCCGTCTGCCGGGACGCGACCCGCTGATTGAGAACAGAGCCTTGGAGACCAGCAATGAAGCGTATTTCGATGCTTTCTTTGCAGACAACGGTCCGTTCCAGCGTTATGTATCGTACATGGGTAACGGTGTACCGGATCAGGTGCTCAAAGTAGGTAAGGAATATAAGATCGGTATCATTGTTACCGTCATGATCGATGAGTTACGTAAACGTCTGGAGCAAGACGGTATGCTCACCAAGATGGAGAATGCGGTAAGCGGTAAGATGCCGACCATCATGATTGTACCGAGTAATATGTGGTGCAACAAGAACGGTTTCATGCAAGTCTTTGATAACCAAGGCAAAAAAGAGTATGTACCGGACTATGAGAAAGCGCTGCTGAACTCGACCGATCTGTCTATTGCTATCAACACGATCAACGCCAAGATGGCAGAGCGCGGTTTCCCGCTCAAAGATCTGGAGGCAGCCCTCAAGACCCTCAAGAACGAGAGTGCCGAGGATGCGATGATGACCTCTAAGACAGGAGACGTTATTGCTGAGTCACCTATCGACATCTTGCGTCGTACCGCTAAAGCGGATATCTGGATTGAGATCGAGTGGTTCACTACGCCGGAGAAAGGCGGTAGCCAGTTGCGTCTGACCTACAGCATGAACGCCTTGGATGCCTATACGGACGTTTCCGTAGCAGGTGTTCCGCCGACCACCGGACAAGCGGAGTACACTTCGAAGTTCCAGTTGCCGATCGCTATCGAAGGCGCTATCAGCGGACAGTTCGACTCGTTCTGTAAGAGTCTGCAAGGCTATTTCGGTAACCTCAGTCGTCAAGGTCGCCCCATCAAGGTGCGTATCCTCACATGGGACAGTTTCGAAGACGGTCTGATGACAGAATACGACGGTGACGAGTTACATGAGATCATCGAAGACTGGATTGCAGCCAACACCGTTGGCGGTAAGTTCGGTACGACCGACCTCAGTCCTTCGGGTAACCGTATGACCATCGAGCAGGTACGTATCCCGTTGCAGAACGAGAAAGGTCGTGACCTGGATGCACGTTCATGGGCTCGCGGCTTGCAGAAGATGCTCAAAAACAACTACTCCATTGAGAGCAACCTCTCGTCAAAGGGTCTTGGTCAGATTCAATTAATCATCGGAGGAAAGTAATATGAGAAAAATCTTTATCATAGGTGCGCTTTGCACTATGTGCTGTACCTCGCTTTGGGCACAGGCGACAGCAGCGGCCGCACCGGAAACTCCGCGTATGGACGACAAAGAGCGTATCGCGCTGACGCCTATCGTGCTGGATGATGAGATACCTGCCGGTGCGCACAAGCAGTTGGAGAACAAGATGACACAGGTGGCTGCCAAGAGCGGTTGTGCCGCTATCAGCAACAGCCGTTTTATCTTCACCTGCTCTGCCGACATCCTCACCAAGGATATCACGCCTACCGCACCGCCGATGCACGCGTACACCGTGGCGCTGACGTTCTATATCGGTGACGGTGTAGAAGGACGACTCTTCTCGTCGTACACTATCGAGAGCAAAGGTGTCGGTCAGACACCCGACAAGGCCTATATCAATGCGCTCAAGAATGTGCGCACCAATGATCCGGGCTTCAAAGCGATGGTGGATAAGGGCAAGAAAGAGATTATTGCGTACTACAACACCAACTGCGATATCGTTATCGAAGATGCCAAGACCATGGTTAAACGCCATGAGTTCTCCAATGCCATTGACGTATTGACCGGTATCCCGACGGTTTGCGAAGAGTGCTACCGCAGAGCGCAGGACGAGAGTCTGAACGCTTATCAGGCTTGGCGTGATGAGGTTTGCCTCATGGCGCTCAACAAAGCACAAGCCGCATGGGCTACCCGTGATGCCAAAGCCGCAGCCGAGGCATTGGAATACGTGCCCACCGACGGTGCTTGCGTTGGTGACGCTGATGCGCTCAAGAAAGAGATCGCAGCCAAACTCGATGCCAAAGAGCGTCAGGAATGGGAGTTCAAGATGCGTCAGTACGAAGACCAACAGGCATTACGCGAAGAGCGTGCTGCCCGCGGTGAGTACCAGGAGTCTTCTCAACAACAGGCACTGCAAGTAGCTACCAATGCCGTCAGCGAATACAAAGGCGGCAATAAGGGTGGTTCTTCCAGCAGCAATGGCTCCAAACCCAAATACCAAGTCAAAGGTAAGTGGTTTAAATAAAGTTGAACGTTGAAGGTTTAACGTTTAATGTGAAAACGAGCTCGTCTCCCGACGAACTCGTTTTTCGTATAACAAACAATCTCTATTATCCACTATTGGTATAGTGTTCTATGAATTTCTACCCATAGAATACAAATCCCGTGCCAAACTCAATTTTATAGCACAAAAAATTCATTTAAAACGTAAACTGCACGGTTGCGGATACCCAATGACGCGGTTGGACAACGCCCGAGAAGTCATAGTAGAGTTGGTTTGCCATATTGCGGGCTTCGATGCTTGCTTTGATTCGGTCATTACGCCAATAGACGCACCCGTCCAGGAGCCAGACAGGGCGATAGGCTTCGACCGTGCCCTCCAACGAAGTATATTCTCCTTCTCTCTGACGGAAGGACAGGCTCCATGATGCACCGAAACCTTTGTATATCTTGTGCTCGATACGCAGGGTTGCCTTATGCCGCAAGTAGTCCAGCACATAGAGCGACATCATTCCGCCGGCATCGGTTTGTACATCGCAGAACGCATAACTCAGTTCGATGCGTTGGATCCATTCGTAGCCTTGTACGCCTACGGTCGCCTCTACACCGGCAGCATTGACCTTGGAGTTATTGGTGCAACGCCAGGTTACTACAGCCGGATCGGGTTCCTTGATCCAATCGATGATCTCCCTGCCCCATCGGTAATAGCCCGTCGCCGAAGCATACCAATGTCCTTTGGTGTATTGGATGGACAACTCCGTTTGCAGCGCTTTCTCCGGTTTCGCCAGTGAGTCAGATTGTTGCGTGGCGGAGTGGTAGTACAAGTCCGTAAAGGTCGGCACACGAATCGCACGGTTGACGTTAGCAAAGAGGTGCAGACCTTGGATGGGTTCATAGCCGATGTTGGCACCCGCCGACCAATCGTGCCCGAACTGCGAGTTCCAGATACCGGCAGCGCCAACAGCAGCACTCAAACCATGGTAATAGAACCGCTGCTCCGCAAAATAACGCACCTGAACACGGTTGTGTTTTCCTATATTCGATGAACGGATATACTCGTCCCGCACATCCGTGCCTACCATTGTCTTCGACCACTCGTTCGACCAACTGCCTTCGATATGGGCACCCGAGGTGTGGGTCCAGTGCCGGTTGAGAGGAGTACCGCGCACCAACTCATACCGGTCAAAATGGCCACGGTAATACGCATTCGCATGAATCGCCCAGCCGCTCTGCCAGCGATGTTGGTAACTGGCGGAACCGAAAGCGGTTCGGGTAGCATCAAACTGATTCGGGTATTTGGTGGTATAGAAACAATTGGCACCGGCATCTTTCATCTGCGCGCCAACTTGGAGGTCTAGCCCTTTGTAACCGGTTTGGATAAAGGCATTCGTGATCTGATAGTCCGTATTCTCAACGTACCCGCCAGAGCGGTTATACGACGCAGAACTGTTCAGATACCAATCGCCTTTGTTCGCTTTCACCGCGATAGCCGGATTCACCTGTTCGTACTCTCCGGCGGTGAGTTGTCCGGTTACCCGTAAGCGATCATCTGTATGCTCTTTCGTCACAATATTAATCGCCCCGGAGAAAGCATCGATGGCATAGTTCGAACCCTGCAGCACCTCAATCCGCTCAATAATCAGCGCGTCTATCGGCAGGTCCATCGTGTAGTGCTCGGTCTGCGGATCGGTCATGTCGATACCGTTCAGCAGTACCTTGACCTGTTTGGCGGAACCGCCGCGAACGGAAGGATCCATCTGCACCCCGCTCGCTCCGCGTTGCCGCACGTCGATACCGGGGATGTATTGCAGCAGGTCCGCCACGGTTTTTACGGGCAGTAACTGTACTTCCTCCGCTGCGATGGTTGCCGTCAGCCGATAGCCGCTGACCGCCAACCGGTCACCGCTCACCGTCACATTCACTTCGTTCAGTTCACGGAGCCGTATATCGGTTGTGTCGCCGGTTTCTGCAGCCCACAACGCACATGCTCCCAATAATCCTAACCCCAAAAGAATCCTCTTCATCTAATCCTCATTTCTTTTCGCTTGTAAGTAGAATTTTCATTACTTCGGACGGTTGTCCATCTTCTGTGAAAGCCCCCATGTCATAACTGCCCCAACCTAACGGGATATACTCCGCCGGTCGCCAACCGCCAAACACCTCCGGTTCCCAATAGAAAATACCGGCACAGGAGTCAATCGCCGTGGCACGTGCCACAAAATCCGCCATCACGATCTCGGACTCCGGGTTATTGGCGAACATACCGATCTCGGCAATCATCACCGGACAATGCCAATCATGAATGAGGCGTTTGATATTCTCCTCCGCCAGTTCGTTCATCTCTTGCCAGCTCTTACCTCCGTTCCAGGCACTCATCATCGGGTAATGACTCAGACCGATCATATCCCATTTGCCGCCGTTCGCCTGCATCGACTCCCAGAACCAATCGCGCCGCTCGTAGGCGTTGTCCACATGTACAATGACCGTGACGTCCGGGAACGCCTCTTTGGCTGCTTTGTATCCCATCGCCGTAAAACCGGCATATTCCTTCCAATTGCCCTCCGATTTGTTCACTCTGCCTATCGGCCACAACATCCCGTTCGGCGTCTCGTTGCCGATCTGCACCCATTCGGGTTTGACACCCGCCTCTTTGAGCGTATAGAGTACATCCAGCGTGTGTTCGCGAACAGCTTCCAGCATCGTCTTGTAGTCGTACAGCTGCCAAGCCGCTGGTATCGTCTGGTGGTTCGGGTCGGCAAAGAAATCCGAATAATGGATATCGATCATGATCCGTTGACCGGCTTTGGCGGCACGTTTGGCCAGATAGAGCAAATCGCCTTTGTTGCTCCAGCCCGTATGATGATTCACCCATACGCGCAGACGCACGGCGTTCATGCCCATGCCGCGCAGGTGCTCAATGCAGTCATAGTCAAAGACGCTGTCATGCTCCATCTCGCTGAGCCAACTCAAGTCCGCTCCTTTCGCCCATGACCCGCGCGGGCTGTCGGTCTTATGTCCGCAAGCCGTCATTGCGAGCACAAGACAGGTAAAAAAAAGATACTTTTTCATCTGTCACATTCCCTTCAAAGTAAATACGTCTGCAAAGATAGTGTTTTTTTTTGATTTATGCAAGAAAAATGTAATTTTTAGGTAAAAATATTTGCATATGTCATTTTTTTTTTGTATCTTTGCAGCGTAAAATGATATTTACCTGTTTATGACACGATCTACAACCATACAACGCATCCAAACGATGGGAAAGCAGATACTTCCGAAAGGAAGTCATCTATGGTTGTATGGTTCGCGTGCCAGAGGGACTCATCGTCCGGACTCCGATTGGGATTTGTTGGTGTTGATGGATAAGGACAAACAGCAATTGCAAGACTTTGATAGTTATGCATATCCCTTCATTGAGATGGGTTGGCAGATCGGAGAAGATATAAATCCGATGCTCTATACACGCAAGGAATGGGAGCACCGTCATTTTACACCGTTTTATCACAATGTGGAAGACGAGAAAATAGTATTGATATGAGTTTGACGAACGAAGATAGAAATGTACTGAAGCAACTGCATCTTGACAAGGCGCATGCGTGTTTAATAGACGGAGAACAGTTGCTGAAGATGGAATCTGTTTCTGCGGCAGCCAATAGGTTCTATTATGCGGTCTTTCATGCTATCCATGCGCTGTTTGTCGCAAATGGAATACAAACAAAATCGCACCGTGGAACGAATGTACAGTTCCATCAGCATTTTATTCAAACAGGCCTCATTGATCCTAAATTCGGGCATTTTGTTGCTTTAATGGAGAACATGCGCGAAAAGGCCGACTATGATGTAATATATGATGTGACACGTGAAGACTTAGAGGCATTAAAACCGATAGTATACGAACTCATACAGAAAATAGAGCTATTGTTAAAAGAGTTATAACCAACCGAGACACGGTCTCTCCGACAGCGTAAAAAAGCGGAGACATAAAAAGTCATAGCGCATCGAAAGAGGGCACTGAAAAAGGTAGCCTTTTTGAAAGGAGCTATTAAAAAAGAAGGGATTGTAACGCTTATACGTTGCAGTCCCTTTTTTAAATTATTTTCGTAAAAAAGATGTTATAGGGAGTCATATACGCTCCATAATGGTCGCATAGGGTGATTTTGGGTGTAAATTGAGGGGTATTTCCTCTTATTTGGACTCCTCGAGCAGTTTGATAATACGTTTCACATTCGCAGCAAACATAGTTATAGCACCCTGCATCTGCATGGCGTCCATTCCGTATGACTCTGCTCGCGCGTATCCTAAAACATTCTTTAACTCAGCATTCTTCGCTTCTATCTTGTACCGTTCGGATTTGTAAAGCCTCTTAAATTCCTCTGTTTCTTGGAATGCCAACTGTTCCGTTTGAGTATTGGATTTGATGGTGACGCTATAACTTTTACTTTTCGCACCGACTTTGTAGCATCCATCCCGTAACGCGCATGTCTTGCATTTCTCTACATCA
>JAFSMP010000054.1 GCA_017447875.1 Paludibacteraceae bacterium
GGACGATTGGAGAGCTTAAACGAACCTTCCGCGCCCGCGATAGCTTCCGCGTCTGTGACCAATTCCGATTCAACGGCGGCTCCTTTGCCGGAGAAATTGAAAGCAATCCGGATATGGTCATCATACAGGTACACGGCGTTCACGAAAGAGTCGATGACTTTCTGGCGAAAAGCCGCGCTCTCAATGTTGCCGTCACGGAACTGCTCCATCCAGAAGACAATGAAATCCCGCTCAACATGGGTGAGATACGATTCCTCCACGCTGATGGCGTTTTCAAGTCTGTTGCTCTCCGTCTCCAGTTCCTCAAGGCGGTTTTTTGTGCTGGCGGTGATAATCCCGGCTTCAATCGCCTTCATAATGTTTTTGATGGCTCTTTGGTTTTCGGAGAGTTGCTCGCGCAGGCCGATTAAAACAGAGGAGTTAGCCTCGCGCTCTTGGTAGGCCATCACAGCGTCGGCAATCCACTGAATCACATCCGGCTGAAGCACATGGTCTAACGTGGCCTGCACCACGACGCGTTCCAGCCAATCGCGCCGCACGGTCTTCTTGTCGCAGGAATGGTTCGTCCGCTTTGTCTTGCAAATATAGTAGTAGTGCATTTCCTTGCCGTGTCCGGTTCCGGAGATTCCGACCATAGGCGCTCCGCACAGTCCGCAGAACAATTTCCCGGTCAGCATATACTCTCCGTTTTCCCGGCGCCGACCTTGCGGATTCTTCTTGTTCTTCAAGCGCATCTCCACCTTCCTGAACAACGCCTTGTCGACAATCGCGGGAACCCCATCCGCTACCCTGACGCCGGAATTGGAGTAGACGCCGATGTACATCTCATTCCGCAACATTCTGTGGTAGCTGTTCCGGTTCCACAGATTCCCGCATCGCGTCCGAATGCCTCTCCCGTTCAGGTCGTTGGAAATCTCGACAAATGGGACGCCCTCGCCGACTTTCTTAAAAATGTCGCGGACAATCTCGGCTTCGGATTCCTTGATTACATAATGCCCGTCCTCGCCACGGCAATAACCGAAAGGAACAGTCCCGCCATTGATTTTGCACTCCGTAGCGTTATAGCGCATTCCTCTTTTGATGTTCTGCGAGAGATTTGCGGAATAATACTCGGCAGACCCCTCCAGAACGGATTCCAGCAGAATGCCCTCCGGCCCGTCCGGTATGGATTCTTTCGCGTATACGACCCGGACGCCGTATCGCTTCAGGCGATATTTGTATGTGGCGCTGTCGTAGCGATTTCGGGCAAAGCGGTCAACTTTCCACGTCAGAACTACAGACCAGCGACCGTGCGCCGCGTCCTTAAGCATTTGCTGGAATTGAGGCCGTTTGTCCGTCGTGCCGGAAAGGTGCCTGTCCGCATAAACTTTGACCACGCGCAGTTTGTTCGCCTTGGCATACGCTTCGCAATCGGCTACCTGCTGTTCGATGGAGGCGTCCCGCTGAGCGTGGGATGAGTAGCGGGCGTAAATGACGCAATCCTCCATATCTGCGATTTGCTTCTTTACGGACATTTTCCCCGTCTCCTTATTTGCCCGTCATTTGCCGAAACTCAAATTTCCACAGCGAAAAGTGAAAAACTTTTGAAAAAATTTGGTGTTAGTCAGGAAGTGGGTCGGTAAGGCTTCCAAAGCCCATAAAAGTATGTTATAATCCAGAGAGGAGGAGGTAGGACTATGACAGATTATGAAATGATTTGCCATGAAAGTAAAAAACTTTCCTCGGAAGAACAGGCGCGGGTTTTGGAATATATTCAGCGTATTCAAAATGAAAAAGGCGGCGGGAAAACGGAATCGGAAAAGCCGGAACATTGTCCGCGTTGTGGAGGAAGTTCGGTTATCCGGTTTGGTCACAAGCGCGGCAAACAGCGTTTCTGTTGCAAGGACTGCGGCGGAGTATTCATGGCCAGTAGCGGTACGATTATGGAAAACTCCCACTATGACGAGAAAGTGTGGAGCGAGGCTGTCGCGGATACGCTGGACGGTTTTGTCTCCATTGACAAAACAGCGGAAAGACTTGGCGTATCCCATGACGCCGTTTTTCATATGCGTCATAAAATCTTGATGTTCATGGAAGAGCGCGGAAAAGCCTTTCCGGTTTGTTTGAAAGGAATTTCGGAACTTGACGAAACCTATGTTCTTGAAAGCCTGAAAGGGCGTAAATTCACCGAAAACGCGTCCCGAAATCCGAGAAAACACGGCGAAAAAGCAAGCCAAAGAGGAATTTCAAATGAACAAGTCTGCATTATGACGGGTGTGGAGCGCAATGGCGGTTGCGCTTACGCCGTCACGCTCAATCGCGCCCGTCCGAGCGTCGAGGAAATCAAAGCGGCCTTTCAGGGACATATGACAACCGGATGCGTCGCCTTTACCGACGGACTGAAAGGCTACGGACATTTGGAAGAAGTCGTAGACTGCGTCATTGAGAGCGTGGACAAACAGGAGCAAAAGAACGCGGGAACCGCGAATCTGAACAACGTCAATAATTTTCATTCTTACATTCACGAACGTTACTCTCATTACCGTGGAGTAGCGACTCGATATATCAACCGTTATAACACCCTGTTCTCTACCGTATATCGCGCAAAAGAATCTCTGACCAATATCGCCGACGCTATTTTGCACAATGTTAGCGCTCATGTGTTTTCCTGCTGGGATGTCCGCCACACTGCTTTGGTGACTATTTGACTACCGACCCACTTCCTGACTAACGCC
>JAFSMP010000036.1 GCA_017447875.1 Paludibacteraceae bacterium
ATATAAATATATATATAATATATAAAAGAGGGGTGCTTTTGGACCGGTTTTGGGGTGTTTTTTAACGTTTAGCCTATTGTGACGTAATAGGAATATCGTGCTAATAACGGGCAAAGAACGGGCTAATCACCCGCTAATCACGCGCTTTTTGATGTGCGAAAGATGGGAGATGGATGTTAGCGGGTAGTTAGCTGAGACGGGGAGCGGATGGGAGGGATGGTATCCGGAGTAAGGGACAAACGTTTTTAACCAGAATATAATTTCTTAGCCGCAAGGGCAGGATTACTTCAGGAAATGGACGAAGGTGGGATGTCCGAATAAAATTCGGACGCAACAGACGGAGGAACTATTTATAATTTATAAAGAAAATATGCAAATCTGGGATGATTGCACAAGAACGTTTTAACAACAAATTTAAACTTTCTCCACGGTTTTACAATCAAGTCGCGAGAATAAATAGCATCCCATATATAATAATCAGCAACATCATATCTCATCAATACATTTTTGCCGGAGTCAAATACTTCTATATTTATTGAATCATTAGCAACTCAGTGCACAATACACCCATGAGCATCTACTTCGTCTTGTTTTCGAAATTATCGATGTTTGAAGTTTCCTAGGTTCCAAACGATCAAAAATTACTGCTTTTTTCTGATATATGCAAGAGAAACAGAAAAAAAAGTCGAAGGAAAAAACAAAAAACCTTGCATAATTCAAAAAAAAGCAGTACCTTTGCAGCCGCAAAGGTTAAAATACATTACAAATGATGAAAAGATTAGGTATGTCGGCAGTGATGCTGGCATTAGGGATTGCTGCGATGGCACAGAACCTGAATACAAAGTATCTCGAGTATATCAGCAAATGGAAAGAGGTAGCGCTGCAGAACCAGGCGGATTACGGCATCCCCGCTTCTATCACGATGGCGCAGGCGCTGTTAGAGTCGGCGGCGGGTCAGAGTGAGTTGGCGGTGAAGGCCAAGAACCATTTCGGTATCAAATGTACCAGCGAATGGTTCGGCGGTGTCTATTACTACGACGATGACAGCAAAGGCGAGTGTTTCCGCCAGTATGCGGATGCCGCGGAGAGTTTCAAGGATCATTCGGTCTTCCTCCGGCGTCCGCGCTACACGACCTGCTTTGAGATAGCGATAGAGGACTATGAGGGTTGGGCTCGCCGGCTGAGCGAGTGCGGTTATGCCACGGACCGTCAGTATGCCTATAAACTCGTCAAACTAATCGAGGACTACCGCTTGGACAAACTCGGTAACGGATGGAGCTATAAGACCCAGAACGATACCGCCGCAGCAGCCGGAGCCGCAGCAGCCGTGGCTGCCGCACCGCGTCCGTTGAAGGCATCGGTGATACGTAAGACGGAACCGATCATGACCGTCAATAATGATCCCGAACCGCCGTATGTAGTACCGCTGACCGCCAAAGAAGAGCGGGACAGTTTCATGCTGATGCACCCGCAGAAGAAATGCAACGGTGTGCTCTATGTCGTCGCTCGCGAAGGCGACACGTATTCGAATGTGGCTTTCCGCCTCAATATACGTGAGCGCGATCTGCGTGAGTACAACGATGCACTGGGACGTGACCTGCAGAAAGGGGATCGTATCTATCTGGCATCGAAGAAAAACACCGGTATGAATGAGTACGTATGGTCGTTCACCGGGCAGTCCCTCTGGGCACTGAGCCAGGAGGAGGGTGTCCATATCGAAGCCATCCAGAAATGGAACGGTCTCGATCCGCAGATACGCACGTTCCGTACGCGGCAGAAGATCTATCTGAAGAAGGTGAAAGACGAACCGATGCGATAAGGAGTGAAAGGGAGCGAGAGCATATCAGAGGCGATGGTGGATTTTCTGCGCGAGAGCGGACTGGAACAGTCGGTGATGGACGTGCAGATTGAAGATGTGTGGCCACGCGTGATGGGTCAGACAGTGCAGAAACTCACCCGCAGCATCGAAGTGAAGAACGGCGTGCTGATCGTACATATCAACTCCGCAGCTCTCAAAGCACAACTATTCGAGAACCGCTTTGAACTGATTCGTAAACTCAATGAAGCCGTCGGTGTTCCGGCGTTGAAAGATTGTAGAATTTTAGGGTGAAGTGTTTAAGGTACATATTAGTCTGTTTGCTGTCTTCTGTACTCGGTATTTCCATTTGGGCACAGGAGACAACGAGTATCTCCGGTCTGGTAGTCGATGCCGACACGGGAGAGACGCTGCCGTTCGTACAGATATACTTCCTTAAACCGACGGAGAACAAGGGTGTCGTGCCTTCGGAGATCGGTACGACCTCGGATATCGACGGTAACTTCACGATCAGCAACACCCACGGTTATACGACCCTCAATTTCCAGATGGTAGGATACAAGACGGAGATGCTCACCATCCGCAAAGGGCAGAGCCGGACGAACGTGAAGGTGAAGATGAAGCCCGACGTGTACGGTCTGCAGGATATCGTGGTGACGCCTAAGAACCGCAAACGCGAATACAAACGCAAGGGTAACCCTGCGGTGGAGCTCATCAAGAACGTGATTGCCAACAAGGACAAGCACTGCGTAGCCACTTCCGACCAATATACCGCCAAGACTTACAGCCGTATGTCCTTCGCGCTGGATAATATCAAGATGAATTTCAAGAAGGGCTTCTGGAAGAACTTCGCTTTCGTAGAGAAATACATCGACTCGACGGGTGTCTATCCGAATGTGACGGTGTCTATCCGTGAGCATTTGGGCGAAGAGTACTACCAGCGCAAGCCGCACCGCGAGAAACGGGTGATTCAGAAGAAACGTATCTTCGGTGTAGAGGACATCCTCGCTTCGGGTACGTTCAAACAGGCGACGGACGCTATCTTCCGCGACGTAGAGATCAATGACAACACGATGAACCTGCTGTTCAACCGTTTTGTCTCTCCCCTCTCTTCTACGCTGGCGGTGTCGTTCTACCAATATTATATCATGGACACGATTCTGGTGGATGGCTATCCGTGTATCGATCTGGCGTTCGTGCCGGTGAACTCGGAGAGTTACGGTTTCACGGGTCACCTCTATATCGTCAATGACTCCACCTTCCGCCTCAAGCGCTATGCGATCAACGTACCGCCGGATATCAACCTGAACTTCGTGAGCAACTACTCCCTGGAGGGTTCCTACAAGCAGTTGGACAACGGTCTTTGGGCTCCGGATCGTATCACGACCTATGCGAAGTTCTATATCCTGAATCACAAACGCGGTATGTTAGCGCGGCAGACGAAGATATACACCGGTTGGGACTTGGACACCCCGATCGCCAAGGAGACCTTCTCCGCCAATGCGGCGAACGACACACAGACCAATGACTCGACGGCGGTGCGCATCGGTTCGCGTAAGTGGGATGCGTTACGTCCGGAACCGCTCAGTTGGTACGAGAGTTCGGTGGTGGACCTGGTGAACGAGTTCACGGCGACACCTAAGTTCAACAGTCTCGCGCTGCTGGCGAACGCGTTGATGACAGAGTATGTACCGACGACCTCGGCACGGCTGATGCATGACAGCAAGTTCGACATCGGCCCCATATACAGCTTCGCCAGTTGGAACATGCTGGAAGGCGTCCGTCTGCGTTTCGGCGGAATGAGTACGGCGGATCTGAACAAACATGTGTATTTCCGTACGTACGCCGCTTTCGGTACCAAGGACCTGCGTCCCAAAGGAGAGTTCTCGCTCTTCTACACCTTCGATGAGCATAAGAAACATCCGTACGACGGGTACCGTCACCATCTGCGGTGGACGGCGCAGTATGACGTAGAAGAGCCCGGACAGTCGGAAGACATGATCGCCCGCGACCATATCGTCAACTCGATCCCGACGAGCAAACCTACGATGGGTTTCTACCAGTATATGCTGCACGCCAAGATGGAGTATATGAAGGAATGGCAGAACAACCTGTTCATCCGCACCAGTTTCGATTTCATGCATAACGAAGCGGCAGGTTCGCTCAAATACGAGCGGGTGAGCTACACGATGAACTCCGACTCGAGTTGGAACAAGACCTATACCGATATCGGTTCGTACCGCGACTACGAAGGGATGGTGGAATTGCAGTACTCACCGGGTGTACGTCCCTACCTGGACCGAATGGGCAAAGCCAGTTCGTTTAACATGGAGAAAGATGCACCGGTGCTGCGTCTGACCCATTATGTAGGCTACCTGGACGACCGGCATAACGGCGGAGACGGATTCGTATACAACCGTACGGAGTTCCTCTTTGAGAAACGCTTCTGGTTCTCGGCTTTCGGTCACCTGGATCTGCGTGTACAGAGCGGTATGATGTGGCAGAAGACGCCGTTCACCAAACTCTATATCCCCAATACGTCCACGAGTATCTTCCTCTCCCTGCGCGGGTTCAACCTGATGCGTCCGATGGAGTTTATCACCGACCAGTATGTGGGACTCTATGCCACCTATTACTTCAAGGGATGGATCCTGAACCGTATCCCGGGTATCAATAAACTGAAGTTACGCGGCGTGATCAGTTTCTCGGGTATCTACGGCGGTTTGAGCAAGAAGAACAACCCCTATCTGGAGACCGGATCGGGACTGTATGACCTGCCCCATACGCCGTGGAAAGACGATAATATCGAGAATGCCTTCGACAACAGCGGTTATATCCGCGACGGTTACCGCACTACTTCACCGATTGGCAAGTTACCGTATATGGAGTTGACGGCAGGATTTGAGAACATACTGAAATTTATCCGTATCGATTATATCCGCCGTCTGACGTATAACGACTACGAGTTACCGTACATGATCCAGAAACGCGACGGAGCCGGTAACCCGATGGTGGACGAGACCGGTGCTCCGATCATGATTCATGGTCGTAAGAAGATTCCGGGCTGGGGTCGTAACGGCGTGAAGATCACTGTAAGAATTGCACTATAACCTGAAAAACTTATGAAACGAAGTATATTTATATTATTATGGATTATATGCGTGTGCGTGAGTGCGCAGGCGCAGGTGAATAATGAGGTCAAGTCCGCAGCGGATGTGCTCACGCAATGGAACACGGAGACGATGTTAGACTCGCTGGACCAGAAGAAACTGCCAAAGAAAGTAACGTGCGGTATCTTAGCCGGTGCGAACCTGAATCACTTCCTCATCACCCGTTCGCATCAGACGATGCACTCGCATATGCGTATCGGTGCGGAGTTCGGCGGGTTTGTAGACTTCAGCATCACACCGCATTTCACGATCCAACCGCAGGTGCTCTTCACTGCCCAGCAGAACCATTTCTCGGTAGCAGACACCTTCAATATTGCTGCCTCGGACACGACGAACCACTTATGGTCCTTCGGTATGGATATCCCGATCTATTTCTTAGGTCGGTTCGGTAACATGCGGCAGGGCTATATCCAGTTCGGCGGCGGTATCTTCACCCACTTCACCTTCGCTTCCAACACGGGTAAGTACAAGAGTGTGGATAATCCCCTACCCGCTTCAGCACCGGCACACGCGCCGGCTAAAGCGAAAGGCAAGACGGAGAAAGTACCCCTGGAGCGCTACGACTATAGCCGTCTGTATACGCTGCATAACAACCATTTCGGTCTATGCTTCATCGTGGGATATGAGTTCGCTTTCGGTATGCAGATCAATGCACACTATAAAATAAGCCTGTCGGATATCGCAGGCTTCTATAGCGAGATGAAAGGTCAGCAGATAGCGGATGCGCTCATCATGCCGCAGACTTTCTCCCTTACCATCGGGTATAGGTTTAAGTAAGGGTTATTGGTTATCAGTGATCGGTGATGGGTTAGTGGTGTTCTTGTTTTTCTTGAGACGGAACACCACTTTTTCATTGAGCATGAAATTGATCAGGCCGGAGAAGCACATCGCGGTGAGGTTACACCAAACGACATCCCAACCGGTGAGCCATCCGATACCGTTGAGCAGGCACATACGGATGAAGAACGTACCGGTGCAGGAGAGATTATAGCCTAAGTAATGACGGAAGAAAGAACGGGTGGAGCGAGAGGATATACGGTCCCGCCAGACACCGAAATAGGCGATGACGAAATTGGTCATCACGGCGCACTCAAAGCCGATACAGGGAGACAGTATATATTCCCGCCAGTAACTGCCGTCCAGCAGGTAATCCGAACATATCCACAGCACGATATTATCCACCGCCGTTCCCGCTAACGTGGAAGCGGCGTATTTGATGTACCGTGTGACAATATATACGAATTTATTCTTCACCTTTCTTAGGCAGCGGATCACGCTCTGCGAACCACTTCGCATCCTTGAAGAAGCTCACCAGATACATGATGGTAAGGATGACCAGTATGACGATACCCGTGATGTCGAGTGTCGTTAATATATGCGTTTGTTCACCGACCTGCACCTGGATTTTGAAGGTAGCCAGGACAGGGATATACATCATCGCGATATTGGCTAAGGCAATGATGATACGGAACTCCGTCGGACCGAGTTTGCCGTAGGTCAGCTTAAACTCACTCTTGATATGCGCATTGATGCTCACATAGACGGTGAGCGCCAGGTACGCTGCATAGATCGCCAGCGCCACACTCATATGCATCAGCGGCGATATACCGGCTCCGATGAACATCATCGCTTCCGTAATCGTATCGATATTATGATCGAGGTAATAGCCGTAGAGCGGACGTTGCTGATTACGCACGCGAGCGATGGTACCGTCCAGCGAATCACCGAACCAGTGTACGAACAAACCCGCTACCGAGAGCCAGAGCCAATAGATGCCGAACCAGGTAAGGGCAAAACCCAAACCGCACATGAAAGCACCTACCACGCCGATACACGTCATCGTGTCGCTGGTGACCCAGCGCGGCATGTGATTACCTAACCATATCAATAGTTTCTTCTCCTGCGCATTCAGAATAGAGGTCTGAATACGGTTGGACTGTTTTACTTCACTCATTTTTGCACAGTTATTCAAATTAGGCCAATGTATTCCTTTTTTCTCGTGTTTTTCAACACTCGATTAAAAACGGCTGCAAAGATACTACTTTTTTCTGACATATGCAAATAAAACAAGAAAAAACGTCCTTTTGGGCGCTTTTTCTTGACGTAGCATCTATTTTCAGAGTGCCATAATCTTACCGGAGGTGATGATCTTCGCTCCGCCTTTGACGAAGGAGTAGAAGTATATCTGACCCGGTATAATATCAACCAGCACACCGGTGGACGGATCGATATCCACACCGAGCAGCACGTCTTTCTCAAAGACATCCTGCGCCACGCTGATGGCATTCGGATCGGCATCCGGTACGGCTTGCTTATAGATGAGATGACCGTTCTGGTCGTACATGATGAAGGTGACATCCTTACGGATGGTAGCCACGAACAGTTGGTACGAACCCGGTACACGACGGATGAACACATCCTTCTCCGAAGCGGATATACCGTCGTTGACGGTGGACTCCAGGAAGAGGATTCGGTAGATACGATCCGACCCATCTTGAGCGGTACAGAAGATGACCGTCGTATCGTTCACCGGCATCTCGGTGATGGAGATTTCTGCGTTCTCGGACATCGGGACGGCCTTGATGGTCGGGCAAGATCCAGAACCGTTACGCAGCATATAGACGTAGAAGTTCTCTTCCGGTCGGAACTCCTCATACTCGACATCATCGAGGTAGATCATCTTGATGAGGTTGACGGTGTCTTTACCGATGATCTGCTGGATGGAATAGGTGTTCTGCGTCTTCTCATCCTGCGCCGTCACGATGATACGGATCGTACCGTTCGCCTCTATATACAGTGAGTCGGTAGCGAGCGAGTCGCTCTTGACATATGAGATGACTTGTTTCACATTCGTCGCATTGATAAACTCAGCACTATCCGTACCGTACGGGTGAACGTAGGTATAGTTATAGGTCGTGCTCTTGAAGTTCTTCAGCGGTGTGACGGTGGAGTCATTGAGGGCGACGTTGATCATCGTCAGCAGAGCATCGTCGTTACGCATGAAGCGGAAGAGCAGGATATACTCACCTTCGTCTTCTCCGTTCGGAGCGATGACGTGTACCGTCACCTCGATCTCGTTCTTCGACACCGCTTTCTGCGTGATCTGTACGGTCTGCAGCGTATCGGCTTTCTCGATAGTCATCTCCGGCACGATATCTTCGGTCGCTTTCGCATCGTACGGCATCACCACAGTGTAATCATACTGCTTGGACTGGAATGCAAATTGGTCGTACGGCAGTTGCTTACCGTTCTCATCCAGCAGCACGATATTACGCAGGGTCGTGATATTGGACTTACGACGTTCGAAGACAAGGGTGTAGGTATTCTGAACCGACTCCAGTTCGGCGGTTACCATCACTTCGACAGTATCACCATGTTGGTTATGTTTAACCACCTGGTAGTCTTTTGTTGCCTCGGTCACGTTCGGTACCGGTACACCGTAGTCCAGTTCGATCTTATACATATTCCGCTCGGCATCGAAGTTAGGCAGCGGACTCTCATCGATGAAGATCATCTTAAGCGTTGCATCATCGGACAACTCACGCGGATAATGAACGGTGTACGTGCGCGAGTTACCGGCCGCAGCGGTGACGGTGATGATATGTTTGTAACCGATGGTCTTCACGCCGTAACTGTCTCGTACCTGCAAGGTGTTGATCGTCTGTGTGCCTTCTTCACCGGCGATAGGATCGATCTCCGGCATCTCTCCTTCAAGAGCTACCACCTCGGATGCGGTCAACTTATACTCATACTCGAGCACGTCGGCTTGGAAGCCCGGCAGCGGTTTGCTACCCACGAAGATCATCTGCAGCGTGTCTACATCGGAGCGTTTGATGGTGTACGCGATGGTGTAGGTGTTGGAGATGGTCGAGTCTTCCGCCGTAACCTTGATCTGACGCACCAGTTTCCGGGCTACCGGATCGTACTCAACGGTGTCAATCGGCGATACCTTCGGGTAGTTATCCGGGTCTTGCCAGTTGAGATCCGGGAAGGTCTCGTGCGAGTTCAACTCATAGGCATAGTAGAACGTGTTCGGCTGGAAGCCCGGTAACGAGTCACGACCCTGGTAGATCATGTCGAGTGTTGCCACCTCGGACTTCTTAACATTGATAGCGATCGTATAAACCGACTTATGATCCGCATCCTCGTCATAATCCTGCGCCTTCACCGTAATGGTCACACGACCCTCTTGCGAGTAGTCCGGTGCATCGGCGGTAGCGAACTCATCGGCGGTCTCTACCGTGATACGCGGCGTCTCCTCACCTGACTTCATGTCGTATGTATAGAAATAGGTGTTGGGGTTGAAGTCCGCGATAGGCTCGTTATTGATCTCGATCATACTGAGCAGCGAGTTGGACGACATCGGACGAACGAAACGCAGTACGTAGGTATTGACCGTGATGCTGTCCATCGCCGTCACGTGCAGCAGGATCGAGTCGATATTCATCTGCTCGTTACGACGATGCTCTATCTCCACCTGCTGACCGTTCATCTTCAGTTGCGCACTCACCTCCGGCATTTTGGTGGTAGCCTGCATACGCAGTTCGTAGTTATTGTTACCTCCGTCAAAGACGATATCGCTGTTGTAAAGCGGTTCGAAGCGATCCATCGGTTTGTTATTAAGCAGGATGTTTGCCAGTTGGGCATCGTTCGACTGGTTCTCGACGTATATCTCGACCACATAGTCGGAGAACGTACCGTCTTCGGCGATCACGTGCAGCGTATCGCTGTATTGGTGACCGGCCTTGATGACACCGATATGGGTCTCCACCGTCTGGAAGCGGTCGTCAGACATATAGTCCAGTTCGATATTGTCGGTCGGAACCGATACGGAATAGAAGTGACGTCCGGGTTCAAAGAAGTCAAGTACCTCTCCGTTGACAGTGATACCTGTCAGGTCGGAACAATGACTCTTCTCGGTCTTGATGGTCAGATAGTAGTTCTTGATCGTGTTGCCTTCTTCGCTGGCAACCGTGAAGGTTGTTACATCACCATTCAGCTCACCCGGTTCAACCGTCACTTTCTGTCCCGGATGACCGACCATATAGGTGATATTCGGCATCTTGGGTTGCTCGGTCTTCGCACCGGCCGGAGCAGGAAGGGTAACGATATAGGTATCCTTATCGGGTGCGAAGCCTTCGACAAGCACGCCGTCCAGTAAGATACCGTTGAGGGTTGCGATGTCGCTCATCGGGCGGGTTACTTTCACCTTATATACCTTCGATTCTCCGCTCTGCGGTTTCACTTCGGTCGAATACTCGACACCTCCGTTGACGATTGCGAAGGTCGTGGTCAACTGCTGCACCGTCTCTGCGGGTATAGCTACGATGACCATCGTCGTGTCGGATGTCAGTTCATACTCGTATACGTCCTTCGAGAACTCATCCATATCCTCACCTTCCACGGTGATCATCTTCAGGAAGGCATTCGTAGATGCCGCCGTCGGATAGGTCCATGTATACGGCGTAAGGGTGCCGGCTACCGTCCAAGTCATCTTATCCGGCGCCTGCACGAAGATGATCGAGTCTTGATCTTGCTTACGAGTGAAGAAGATAGCGTCGGTCGGTTTGGCTTCCGTCTTGTCGTAGTTTGCACCACCGAGGTCGGTGATTACATTACCGCTCTTCTCGAACTCATCGATTGTGCTGCTCGGCGTGTAGTCCAGATCCAGACGTTTGATGGTGTAGGTACCTACCTTACCGTTCTCTGCCGTTACGGTCAGGACACCGTTAACGAGTTCAACAGTCTGCAGGTCACTCTGTTTCTCATACTTAATCAGCGGCAGGCGGGTAGCCTTCACTTCGTAGGTCTTCACTTCCGGATTGAAGGAGATACCCTCCGCGGTGATGGATTTGAGGGTCACGTCATCGCTGAGTTTGGTAACAAACTTAACGGTATAAACCTTCGCGTCACCCTTCTCCGGCGTGACGGTAATGGTCATGGTGGAGTCGGTCTCGCTGTAAGCGGTAGTCACGTGTTGGAGTGACGAACCGGGTATCGGCTGCAGGTCAGGGAGGTTACGTTGTGACGACGGAATGGTGATGGTGTAGCTCGTCGTTGCCGGATTGAAGGTATCCATCGTGTCACCGGCGGCAAGAAGTGCGCTCAGCACATTCACCTCATTCAACGGACGTTTAACGGTCAGGGTGTAATCGGTGTAATCTACACCGTTCTCAGCCCAGTTACGGATGTCTGCGGTGCGGATCTCAAAGTCTGCATCGAAAGTAGTGTCTTTCCAAACTACATCTTGTGCTTGGTCACCCACCTCACCGGTGAAGGAGAGGATCGGTTTCTCGATATACTCTGAGTTATCGAGTGTTACCTCGAACGCATTGCCGGATTTTTTGGTAGCAGTCAAACCGTTAGCTTTCATTGAGGTAAGCGTGTGGTTGAAGGCAATCTTCATCCAATCCACATACATCTTGGCTTCACCACCGACTGTACCGTTTTTACCGGACTCGGAATCAAAGGAGTTAAAGGTAATATTCAACTGCGTCGGCTCATCCGCAATGTTATTAGCATCTGTTAGATCCATTGTACGTGTTACATAGCCGGAGGTCTTCGCCTCTTCTTTCAACAAAGTGGTTTCTCCACCGCTACCATTGAGCGTATAGAGCACACGAGCGTTGTTATTCACCTGATCCACCTTTATGCGATAGGACATTTCATCCGGCGTGTTACGGAAGGTTATACCACCGCTGATAGAGAAGGAACTACTACCCCATCGCTGGTAATGATACTCCATATCACCAAGCGTCATATAACCTGGAATATATCCAGCTAAAGGAACACTGTTATATTGGGTATGCAGATATGCCACACTATTGGATCCGTCTTGTTTTACTTCATCGCCCGGAGTAAATGTAAATGTCAAATAACTATAAGCCGGTGCAAAATCTGCCAATACGTGCCACCCCGTCGGTTTCTTTGCGGAGGTCGTGGTGCTTGCGTTAGACCATTGTGCAAAATCCATATTCGGTATTACGTCATTCTGGTAATAATACCAAACTTCGTACGTATTGGTACGAGTACCGTAGGTCACTTCCGCTTTCCAGTGTTTGGAGGTCTGCTCCAAGATATTGATCTCTGCGCCCTTGTTGAGTGTGTAGCGGAGAATCGGTTTGTCCGTCACTTTGACGATATAGGAGAAGTGCTCGGGATCAAATCCGGTGATAGTTATATCGTTCACTTTGATGTCCGTCAAGACAGCCGGATCAGCGGTCGGCACAGACGGGATGATACGATAGACCTCATCAGCTACAGAGTCGTTGTTGGCTTTGACGGTAATGATCGTCGGAGCAGTCACTCCACCGGGCTGCACGAAGACGGTCTGCTCGGGGTACATCTTATCATAAGAAATCGTCAGCGAACGAGAACCGAACGGCATCTCCACATTGAAATCGCGTTGGTCTTTGTCTTTCAGACTGAGGTCTCTATCCAGCTCATTAATATGGATTGCAGCAAGGAGGTTGCGGGTTTTGAGGACCGCGCGTTTAAATGTAATATTGTACGTGCGCGCGTCGCCGTTCTCCGCGGTAACGATGATCTGGCTTGTCTGACCGATTGGACGGGAAACGACATCTATACGCTGCTCCGGTTCGGCTTTCTCATAGACCATCTTCGGGCACTCGGTAGCCTCGTACGGGAGGATGACCTCGTAGTCCGTAGTAGCAGGCTTGAACTTGATCTCTACGTCCTCGGAATCGAGAATGAGGTCGCCCAATAAGGTGTTGTTGGATTGACGAAGCGGGAAAGCGATACGGTAGTCCTTGGTCGTACCGTCCTGTGCCACCACGTGAATAAGGGTCACACCGTTCGGACGGCTGAAATAGGTGGTGATAGTCTGGTTCGAGAGTTGACCGATCGGGAAGACGTTCGGCACTACGGCAGTACGTCTTTCAAGCGAATCTACGTAGTCTTCTTTTGTCGGGTCGAAGCCTTCGAGACTGACGCCGTTGATAAGGATGTCTTTTAGGAAGGCATCACTACTGCGTTTGCGGTGGTACTTGACTTGATAGGTCTTGGACGCACCGCTCTCCGCGAAGACGATCACCTGTTGCAGCGAGTCGTTCACGTTCGATTGCAGGATCGTCTGTCCTTCACGAGTCTCCACACTCAGTGCCGGCAGTTCTGCACCTTCATCGATCGTGATGTCGTAGTCCGTTGTAGCCGGAGCAAAAGCAGGAGTGAGTGCAAAACCGTCCACGCTCATGCTCTTGAGCGTTGCATCGTTGTACTTGGCGATGTTATACTGCACCGTGTACATCTGCATCGCTTCGTTTTCAGCTACCACGGTGATACCCCATTTGCCTTCTATCAGTTGACCGAAGAAGACTACTTGGGCATCTTTCGAAGCTTTGTAACTGATCTCCGGATAGGTGCTTCCGGCTGCGAGGTCGTACGAATAATTGAGTTGGGTCTTATCGAAACCACTGATCAGGACACCGTCCGCGTAGATACCTTCAAGCGTGTTGTCGTTGGATAACTCACGACTGAAAGCCACGAAATAGAGGGCTTTGTTACCTGCTGCATCTTGCACGTTGAGGTATACCGTGTTCTCTTTCCAGTGTACCTCCACTTTCGCATTCTCTGCCACACCTTGTACGGTCGGCAATGCATCGCGGTAGGTGAGACCGGTGTAACTCAGTTGGGTCGGTACGAATCCTTCGAGGCCGATACCGTTGATGAGGATATTCGACAACTGGACGGTAGCCGCAGGTTCTTTTTCGAAGTCAATCGTATACTGCGAGCTATTCTCCTCCATCTTCACGAGGATAACTGCCTGACCGGCCGCGTACGGAGCGGTGATTGTCACCTGCTGGTCCTCGGTACCTTGTTGAACCAAGATACGCGGACAGGTCTCACCCTTGAACATATACTCGTACTCGTACTTGTCTTTCGCGAAGCCCGGCAGACTGATCGTGTCGTTACCTTCTACGAGCCAGATGCTATCCAACTGAGTGCTGGCAGACGAAGGAACAAGGAACTTGATCTTATACGTCCGTTTGGCACCGCTCTCCGCCTTGACGGTGATACGGTGAACACGTTTATTGGTAGCGTCCCACGCCTGGGTGATGATCTGCGATGCTTCAGATGCTTCGTATAGCACCTCCGGCATCACGGTTGTTCCGGTATCGAGCGTAAACTCATAGTCGATCTTATCCGGTGCAAAACCCGGCATCGGAACCGTGTCATGCTTGATCGTGTCAGCGATATAGATCATCTTCAGCGCCACGTTGTCCGACTTCTTATACACAAACTGGATAGTATAGGTACGGCTCAGACCGTTACGCGGACGGACGGTGATCTTATACTTACCGTTCGCGGAAGTAGGAAGAATCACCACCGTATCTTGGAACTCTTCGCTCTGCAACTGGAACGTCACCTTCGGCAAGGAGTCTTTCTCCAGTTTCACCCAGTAGTCATTACGCTGCGGATCGAAGGCGATCGGGTGGAACGTCTCGTCCTGCAGCGAGTAGTACGGACCGACACTGAGGTTCTTGAGCGTATTGTCGTCGTATTTCTTGACAGAGAAAGCGATATAGTAGTTGGTGGTATTACCGTTACCGGCTGTGACCGAGATACGGGTCTTACCGTTCACACCTCCGGTCGTCACACTGATCTCCTGAAACTCATCGCTGCGTATCGGCGTGATCTCCGGCAGGGTCGTCGTTCCGATCGGCAGTTCATAGGTGTAGTTCGTCTTGTCGGGTGCGAAACCTTCAAGGGGCACTCCGGCGATCGAGATACCCTTCAGCGTGGAGATCTCCGATTTCTCCGTAGAGAAGACGAGTTTATAGACTGTCTGGTCCGATTTGTTGCCTGCCAAAACGGTGATACGGGTTGTTCCGTCGATACCGCCTTCGTCCTTGGTAATGGTCTGAAACTCATCTCCGGGCGTATAAAGTATCTGCGGCAACTGCTTCGTACCCATCTTCAGGTTCACGTAGTATGTCGTCACCTCGGGGTTGAACGCCAAGGCCGTCGAGTCATCGAGTTTGGCCGGGTTTACATACGCAACCTCATCTCCTACTACCTGCAGGTCCGCCAAGTAGGCATAAGACGACTCTTCGATCTTGATATTCAACTTATAGGTCTTCGTCGACGTAGCACCGGGTGCCGATACGACCACCTGCACGGTTGTACCGTTGATGGCATCTCCCGTCGGCAGCGGGTTCGGCGTGAGGGTGATGGTCTGTTCGCCCTTCGGATACGCCGATACGGGTTCTACCGTTAACGAAGGAGTACCCACCGGCAGACTCACTTTATACACAGCTTGGGAAGGGGTGAAACCAGTAATGGACTTACCGTTCACTTTGATATCCTTCAGCGTCACGTCTTTGAGTTTACCGATGCTGAACTGAAGCGTATAGGTCGTCTTGGTGATACCGTCCGGAGCGGTAACGGTTAGGGTCGCTTTACCGGTCGGCGACGTAGCTTGCGTCAGAACTACCACCTGACCTTCTTCCGCCGGAGTATAGGCTACCACCGGTGCTTCAGTCGTTCCGTACGGCAGCTCGACGTTATAGTTCATCTGACCCGGACGGAAGTCACTCATCGGTTCTCCGTTCACGCTGATCTCCGCCAGCGTGGCATTCGAACTCGGGGCACGTTGGAACTGGATCTTATAGACCGTAGTGGATTTGCCGTCCTCCGACTTGACGGTGATGGTCGTCGGTGTGTTCTCCAAGTCACCTTTAGCGATCACTATCTCACTACCCTGTAACATACGGCCGGTGAAGGTGACGGTTTTTCCGCGTGCATTGGTGATAGCACCCGCACCACGGCGAGCGGTGATCTCCGGGATGGTGGTAGCGGTCTCACCCAAGGAATAGGTCTGTATCTCCGTCGAGTTGGGATCAAAACCCTTCCATTCCTTACCACCGATATAGAGTTTCTGGATCTTAGACGAGTAGATCAGTTCTACATCATCGACGTAGAGGCTGTTACCGGCGTATAGACCGCTATTTGCGCGATAGTTCGGGTAGTTAGACGCAGAGAAGATGATGTTCATCTTCGTCGGCACGTCGTTATTGAAGTAATAGATCGGCACGGTGATCTTGGTCCAGTTGCTGTACTGTTTCCGCTCACGCCACATACCTTCGGCGATCTGGTTCGCTTTCTGCTGCGTACCGCACTCGTTACCGTCGAGTTCATAACGCACATCCGACTCCTCATCTTCTTTGGTGACGGAGGTACACTTACCGTTCTTGCCTTTGAACTTATTACCTACAGCCGTACCCGACCATGCGTAGTACAGGAGGTAGAAGTCCTCCTTGTCGATGTTACTTCCCGTACGCTTGATCCATACGGACATCGAGTCCGGACGATATTTCCAGGACACACCTCCGGCGGTACCGGCGGTTGCCTCACTGATCTTGGTAATACTCTCCAGGTACACCCACGGTTTACCGAGCGAGAAATAACCCGGACTGGTCTCCGTGACACCGGCTGCACCGACGTCCTGGTCTTGCACCATCATCGAGTAATTACCGGTGTGTCCCGCCTCACGGTGGGCAAAATTGAATTTAAAAGTCAACTGCTCTACGTTCGAGGCGTTCCAACTCTTGGGTTGGATCTCTCCATCGAACTTTTCGCCGCTCCAGTCTTCAAAATCCCTATTCGGAAGCTGTTGAGCAGACATAGCCCAAGGAAGCATCATCATCGCTCCCAAGACTAATACACGTTGTAAAAATTTACTCATATTACGATTTTTATTAAATATTTCTCGTTTTTTACCCTAAAAACAGGCGCATTTTTAATCGGGTGCAAAATTACTGCTTTTTTGTCAAGTACACAATAGCGATTTTTACGAAAAAGTACACGATTATTAAGCAGCACTCTAAAGAGTGTTGCCAAATCGAGTTTGCAAAATGTACGATTTTTAAGAATTGCAAAAAGGTTATACTGCAGCGGAGGCAGTTGCTGTAGTAGAGGAAGAAAGACTTGAAAGGGGCGTGATGATCGTCTGTATTTCCCGGCGTTTTTTAGGATGGACCGGAGACAAAAACAATTGGTACACAGTCAGTCCTTTATAGATAGTGTGTCCGGGTTTGGTCTGTCGGCGGCATATGACACGAAAACCTGAAGTTTCCGCTTCTCTGAGCGTGTTTACGGTACTTCCGATGTACTCTTCCAAAAAGTCGCAATGAAAAACGATCTCAACACACATATTCGACGTGCGTTTGCGCCGATGTACGATCTCTGCGCCCAAGGTATCATGCAAACGCAAATACACCTTGTACAACACAGGGTGAATTTTGCAATTTAGTGCCTTGCTATGCGATATTTTGATAATTTTTTGCACCATTTTCTAAAATCACGCCATAATATACACAGTATATTATAAGTATGGGTGGGATAGTCTGAAACCATTACGCGCCCAGCTAACGCCTCTTGAGTTACTCCTATGGGGCGTTTGTGCGTGCTGTCCTATTGGAGTTTTTCAACGGATGTAATGACGATCGGGCGTTTGGAGCGACGGTAGATGATGTAGGAGCGGGAAGGGTCGGTCATGAAGGCGGCGAAATTGCCGATTTGGCTGTTACGATAGAGACCAACGTAGCCGCCGATGCCTCCGATGCCGAACAGGCGAAGGGTAACCGCGTCCTTAGGGAAGGGTTTGATGGACTTTATATCGGAACGGGGAATGACGATTTTGCCAATGCCTTTATGAACGATTATCTGCTCGTCATCCACCGTTACGCCACGCGGCATGAACGCCGCCACGAGTGCGAAAAGCACAACGATGATGCCCAATATAATCAAAAGGTGGGTCTTGTCCGATGAGGTCAGGTTCTCGGCAGTAAAATAAATGACGGTAATGACCGCAATGGCGCTAACGCAAATGAAGATGCCGAACTTGGTCATGTTCGCCAGACTTTTAGACCACGGGCAGGGTGTATAGGTTTTCATAATTCCGTATAATATATGACGTGCAGCCAACTAACTGATTTTGGATGCAAAGGTACGAAGAATTTTTGATATATGCAAATTTTGGGGAAGAAAAAATGAAAAATGCGCGAAGTTAATACTCCGCGCATGGATAGACGATGTAAGATGTTAATAAAAATAAACCTGTTTGGTTTTCAGGACGGGTTCTCCAGAAGTGTTGGTATAGGTATGTTTGACCAATATGTTTCCGTCCGCATCATAGGTGTAGGAATAGGTGTCATATTGTTCAAGTCGACCGGAGTTTATCAACTTATACGATGTGGCATTGTTATGTTGGTCGTATTCGTAGAAATATTCAATTGCTTTATCGCTGGCAGATTCGATGGTATAATAGGAGAAGATATATTTCTCGTACTCAATGTCACCATTTGCCGTATAGGAGTATTCGGCTTTATCCACCAGCATCCACTCCGTCGTATCCCCCATGTAATGATAGGCATAAATATCTGCGTCCGCGTGTGTGTCGTCTGACCAGAAATAGATGGCATTTTTACCAGGTGTAGATTCTTCTCCATACCAAAAATTCATCTGCATAGTAGCCATCTTATCATCCGGATAGTAGGTCATCAGCCATTGTGTTGACTTATATAAGGTTTTGGCTCCATAGTTACAAGACCAATCCTGACGTTCCAACAGATTATTATGCGCGTCGTACTGCATTTCGATTTTACTATCTGCCATAGAAAAATCCCGTGCGGAATATCTCACACTCACTATGTTATTGCCGTTAGCATCATACTGATAATGCCACACGCAGGAGAGATTTTCCTTACCGTCTTTGGCGATACCATACACCAGCACACTGTCGGGACAATTGAGATGGCGAACGGAAGGAACGGGTTCTTCGGAGGAAGATGCCGATTTATTCTCACACGAGGAGAGGATGAACATACAGCCTATCGCTGTAAGTACAGAAAAATAATATTTGAAATTCATAGTGATAAAACATATTTAGCCCTGCTCTGAAGCCTTTGCAGGTCTTGGCGTAAAGAAAAACCATCCTAAATATGTTTCATAGGCACTATCTGTTTTTGAAATCGGGTGCAAAGGTACGAAGAATTTTTGATATATGCAAATAATAGGGAGATTTTTTTGTAAAATTATCGGATAAAATCCGCCGAAAAATGGACGGAGGATACCAACTAAACAGCCAAAACAGAAACCGCACCGCAGGTAAACAGCCAAATTACACTCCGCATGGGCTAAACCGCCTACGCCCGAGCCCATCAATAGCAAAGGCACAAATGAAGCAAAGCCATTAACGGCCGCAAAAATGCGACCGAAATGCACAATATTCATAAGTTTGGCACGGAATTTGTTATGAAATAACGGACCGTCCTACGGACTGTAAGACCGCGTTGCTGTAAGACCGTTACACTGTAGGACCGCTAACGCTGTAAGATATTTTAAACACTATATAACATTATGCAAAATCCTGTGGATATTAGAGAACTGCAAGAGCGCGTGGAACGCGAGAGTTCGTTTGTAGATGCCTTGACGTTAGGCATGAATCAAGTCATTGTAGGTCAGAAACACCTGGTAGAGAGCCTGTTGATCGGTTTATTGAGCGACGGACACATATTACTCGAAGGTGTACCGGGTTTGGCTAAGACCTTGGCTATCAAGACCCTGAGTGACCTTATCAAAGCTAATTTTAGTCGTATTCAGTTTACCCCGGACTTGTTGCCTGCCGATGTACTCGGTACGCAGATTTACAGTCAGAAGAGCGAGGAGTTTAAGATCAAACGTGGTCCTATCTTCGCTAATTTTGTGCTGGCAGATGAGATCAACCGTGCGCCGGCAAAGGTACAATCGGCTTTGCTCGAGGCGATGCAGGAAAGACAAGTGACCATCGGTGAGCAGACCTTCAAGTTGGACGATCCGTTCCTGGTACTGGCTACCCAGAACCCGATCGAGCAGGAAGGTACGTATCCGCTGCCCGAGGCACAGACCGACCGTTTTATGCTGAAGGTAGTGATCGGTTATCCGAAGAAAGAGGAGGAGCAGGCCATCATCCGTCAGAACATCGCGAGCGAGAAGAAGACCGTGCTGCCGATACTCAGTACCGCCGATATTATCAAAGCGCGTAAGATCGTTGAGGAGGTGTACTTGGACGAGAAGATCGAGAAATACATCGTCGATATCGTCTTTGCGACTCGTGAGCCGGAGAACTATGAGTTGAAGGACCTCAAGCAGATGATCGCCTTCGGCGGTAGTCCTCGTGCAAGTATCAACCTTGCCAAAGCCGCACGTGCGTACGCGTTTATTCATAGGAGAGGCTACGTGACACCGGAAGATGTGCGTGCTGTTTGCTACGACGTACTGCGTCACCGTATCGGTCTGACCTACGAGGCAGAGGCAAATAATATTACCACCGAAGATATCATCACGGAAGTATTGAACGCTGTTCAGGTACCTTAATCGGACAATGGAATAAGGACAAAGGACAAAAGACAAAATACATTCGTCGATAGTAACAAGTCTATTGTCTTTCAGCGAAGCGGTCTTTTGTCCATAGTCAAACAAAGTTATGACTTCAGAAGAGTTATTACAAAAAGTTCGGAAGATCGAGATCAAGACACACGGCTTGAGTCGGAACATCTTCGCAGGCGAATACCACAGCCAGTTCAAAGGTCGAGGTATGGCGTTCAGCGAGGTGCGTGAGTACCAGCCGGGCGATGACGTGCGGTCCATCGACTGGAACGTCACGGCGCGCATGAACCGACCGTACATCAAGGTCTACGAGGAAGAGCGTGAGTTGACGGTGATGTTGCTCGTCGATGTCAGCGGTAGCCGTAATTTCGGTACGGTGAGTCAGATGAAACGCGACATGATGGCCGAAGTAGCCGCGACCCTCGCCTTCTCCACGATCGAGAACAACGATAAGGTGGGCGTGATCTTCTTTTCCGACCAGGTGGAGAAATTCATCCCGCCGAAGAAAGGTAAGTCGCACGTGCTGCATATTATCCGTGAGTTATTGAGTTTCGAGCCGGAACATACGGGTACGAACATCAATGCGGCGTTGCAGTACCTGACGAATGCACAAAAGAGACGGTGTACGGCGTTCCTGATAAGCGATTTCGTTGACCCGAAATTCGCAGTCGAAAGTCAAAAGTTGAAAGACCGCTTCGCTCAAAGCGAAGTGCCGCCTATCGTCATTGCGAGCCGTAAGCACGACCTGAGTGCGATACAGATCTACGACCGTCGTGATGCCGAGATGCCGAATGTTGGACTACTGAAAGTGCGTGATCCGGAGACGGGTGCCCGTGTATGGACCGATACCGGTATGAGTTCCGTACGAGAGGCGTATGCCAAAGCATGGAACGAGCAACAAGAGGCGCTCGATACCGTCTTCACCAAAACCGGAATGCGAAGTATATCCTTGCGCACCGATGAAGATTTTGTGAAAGCTTTAATGCGATTGTTTAGACAATAGACAATGGACAAAGGACAATAGACTAAAATGGTTAAAAGCTTATTATTATCTATAATAGTTAGTGCGGCGATTGATTCGACGACCCTGATGATCGGTGACCAGACAGACTTGCACCTGCGTGTGACGCAGGACGCCTCCGAGCGTGTAGAGTGGCCTGTCTTCGGAGAGACGCTGCAACCGGGTATCGAGATCGTCGATCGAACCATCGTGGACACGGTGAAGATGAGCGACGGACGGTTGCAGTTGAACCAATACCTGACGCTGACCTCGTTTAAGGACAGCCTGTTTGCTATCGAGCCGATCGCTTTTCCGAATGGCGAAGACACGTTCTGGACGGAAGGGCTGGCGCTGAATATCGTGCAACCCTTCGAGGTGGACACG
Source organism: Paludibacteraceae bacterium (assembly GCA_017447875.1). Lineage (GTDB taxonomy): Bacteria > Bacteroidota > Bacteroidia > Bacteroidales > Paludibacteraceae > Colicola. Next base: position 21,758 of record JAFSMP010000036.1, read on the forward strand.
ACGCTTGCCATCACCGACATCAAAGACATCGAGAAAGCACCGATCTGGTGGTGGGGCATCTTCCGTTGGGTATTGTTAGCGCTGCTTTTGGGCGGTATCGGTGTCGGTGCATATTACGCTTGGCAGTGGTATCAGAAGAACAAGAAGACCGAAGAAGAACCGGTGGATCCGGAAACCTTACGTCCTGCCGATGAGGTGGCACTAGAGAAACTCGATGCCATCAAAGAGGCGAAGATCTGGAAAGACGGTAAGATCAAAGAGTACCAGACCGACTTGACGGATGTGGTGCGCGAGTATATCGGTCGCCGTTTTGACGTGCAGAGTACGGAGAAGACCTCCGACGAGACCCTCCGTGCGATGAAACCGCTTATTGAGAAAGACCTGTTCACCAAACTCAGTAAGATGCTGCAACTGGCTGACCTTGTGAAGTTTGCCAAATGGCACACCACTCCGGACGAGAACGAGCAGGGACTGTTGACCGCGTATGAGTTCGTCAACGAGACGAAGGACAATGGACAAAGGACAACAGACGATAATGATCCGACCGATAGTAACTAATCTTTTGTCTTTTAGCGAAGCGGTCTTTTATCTTTAATCTTTATAATTTATGACATTTGCAAATCCCGGATATTTATTCTTACTCCTGCTGCTGCTCCCGATCGTAGGCTGGTACGCGTACGAGTTATGGAAAGCAGACGCGAGTGTGCAGGTGAGTGACACCAGCGTGTTGGCGGCCCAACCCAAGAGTTGGCGCATCTGGATGATCCATGTGCCGTTTGGTTTGCGCGTAGCCGTAGTGACCCTGTTGAGTCTGGCGTTAGCGCGTCCACAGTTGACGAATCGCTGGTCGTCCGAGTCCACCGAAGGTATCGACATCATGATGGCGCTGGATATCTCCGGAACGATGTTAGCGGAGGATCTGAAGCCTAACCGTCTGGAGGCAGCCAAACAAGTGGCGTCGGACTTCGTCATCGCCCGTCCGAATGACCAGATAGGCCTCGTCGTCTTCGCAGGTGAGAGTTTCACACAGTGCCCGTTGACAACCGACCATGCGGTGCTTGTCAACCTCTTCAAATCCGTCGAGTACGGTATGATCGAAGACGGTACAGCGATCGGTTTGGGTCTCGCCAACGCCGTCAACCGCATGAAAGACAGCGAGACCAAGAGTAAGGTGGTGATCCTGTTGACCGACGGTAGTAATAACCGCGGAGACATCGACCCGCAGACGGCTGCGGAGATCGCACGGACGTTTGGGATAAGGGTGTATACGGTGGGTGTAGGTAGTTATGGTCAGACGCGTGTGCCGGTTCATACACCGATCGGCGTGCAGTACGTGACGATGGACTCGGAGTTTGATGAAGGCACCCTCCGTCGCATCGCCGAGACCACCGGTGGACAGTATTTCCGCGCCACCGATAACAGCAGCCTGAAGAAGATTTACGAGCAGATCGACCAGTTGGAGAAGACCAAACTGCGGGTGCGTGAGTACAGCAAGCACAAGGAGAACTTCGCTCCGTTCCTGTATGCAGCCCTGATCTGTCTGCTGCTCGAAGTGATTATCCGATATTTTGTAATACGTACCATAAGCAATTAACATGTTTAGATTTGCCAATATAGAGATTTTGTGGCTGCTGGTGACCATCCCGGTTTTTGTAGCAGCCTATATCGCCTACACGCGTCGCAAACGGCATCAGTTGGAGGCGTTCGGTGACGCAGAGTTGATGGAGACATTGATGCCCAACGCCAGCCGGGTACGTCCGACGGTGAAGTTCAGCATCGTGATGGTAGCCTTAGCGTTACTGATTTTCGCGGCGGCGAGACCGCAGTTTGGTCAGAGTGAGCGCACGGAGAAACGGCAAGGTATCGAAGCCATCGTGGCGTTGGACATATCCAACTCGATGTTAGCCGAAGATGTAGCACCGAATCGTCTGGATCGTGCCAAACAGATGCTGAGCAAACTGATGGACAACATGTCCAACGACAAGGTCGGTCTGGTGGTTTTTGCCGGAGATGCCTTCGTACAACTGCCGATCACCTGTGACTACGTATCGGCGAAAATGTTCCTCAATAGTATCAAACCCGAACTCATCAAGACGCAAGGTACCGCGATCGGTCAGGCGCTGAGTACGAGTATCCGTTGTTTCGGCGAGCAGAGTGACGCCAGCCGTGCGATCATCTTGATTACCGACGGTGAGAACCACGAGGACGATGCCGTTGTCGTGGCCAAGCGTGCCAAAGAAGAGGGGATACAAGTGCTGGTTGTAGGTATCGGTAAACCCGAAGGAAGTCCGCTGCCTATCCCCGGAACGAATAACTTCCGCAAGGACCGTAACGGCAATGTGGTGGTAAGTAAACTGAACGAAGAGATGTGTCGTGAGATCGCTCAGGCAGGTGGTGGTATCTACGTGCGTTGCGATAATAGCAATACCGCTACCAAGGCCATCCAGAAAGAGTTGGACAAGTTAGCCACCCAAGAGATTGAGACGCAGGTGTTTACGGATTACAACGAGCAGTTTCAGAGTTTTGCGCTCCTCGCCTTACTGCTGCTCGTCATTGATTTCTTTATCTTCAACCGTAAGAATAAATCGATCACAAGACTTAACATTTTTGGGGAGGAAAAAATATGAGACGCTTTATAACATTATTATCTATTGTCCTTTGTCCTTTGTCCTTTGTCCTTGCCCAAAAGGAAGCAAGCGATGTACGACACGGTAACAAACAGTACCGCAAGCAGAACTTCACCGAGGCTGAGATCGACTACCGCCGTGGTCTGGAGACCAACAAGAACAGTTACGAGGCCCATTACAACCTCGGCGACGCACTCTTCAAACAGGACAAATACGCGGATGCACAGACCGAGTTTGAGACGGCTGCGAAGATCTTGGACAAGGATAAAGACAAGGCGCGTTATGCCAAGTCGATGCATAATATCGGTAACTGCGCGTTTGCGCAACAGCAGTACGGTCAAGCGGTAGCGGCTTATCAGGAGTCCTTGCGCGCTAATCCGAAAGATAATGACACGCGGTATAATCTGGTGAAGTCCATGGAGATGTTGCAACAACAGCAACAACAGCAGCAACAA